>NZ_JBYJEF010000003.1:0-441932 GCF_057732375.1 Tenacibaculum sp. M1.3A
GTATTTTCAAGAACTTTTAGAGTATCTCACTCGTGCTTTATAACACTCGTTTTTCCCTTAGCGGGTGCAAATATAGACTGCTTTTATTACATAACAACTACCTTTATCTACCTTTTTTTTAAGTATTATTTTTAGCGCTGTTTTCTAGTTACTTAACACCTGTTTTAATCTTGTCTTTTATTGTTTTATTATTAAATTGTACTTCGCGTGAGGGATTGAACGACTTGTTTGAGCTCTTTTTACCTTTTTTGGTAAAAAAGCGAGTAGTGAAAGCCCGACAATTTTAAAGAAATTGACACGCCATAAAAATAGCACTCATATATATTGTATTAAAAATGCTTTTGCAATATCTTTGTCTTTTGAAAATTCTCACTTGTAAGGGAATTAAACATAACCTAATATATAATGATTAAAATTACATTACCTGACGGAAGCGTCAAAGAATTTGAGAAAAACAGCACATCAATGGATGTTGCTAAAAGTATAAGTGAAGGGTTTGCTAGAAATGTTATTTCTGCGAATTTTAATGGTATAACTATTGAAACCACTACTCCGCTTACGACAGATGGTTCTTTAATACTATATACCTTTAATGACGAAGGTGGTAAGAAAGCTTTTTGGCATTCTTCTGCGCACGTGTTAGCTCAGGCTATTTTAGAGTTTCACCCAAATGCTAAATTAACAATAGGACCAGCAATTGATAATGGTTTTTATTATGACGTTGATTTAGGAGAGGGAACTATTTCTGATAAGGATTTCTCTGCTATTGAAAAGAAGTTTTTAGAATTTGCTAGAGGAAAGCATGAGTTTAAATTACGTTCTATTTCTAAAGCAGATGCCCTAGCCTACTATAAAGAGGAAGGAAATGAATACAAAGTTGAATTAATTGAAAATTTAACTGACGGTGACATTACTTTTTGTGACCATAGTGACTTTACTGATTTATGTAGAGGTGGACATGTTCCTAACACTGGAATACTAAAAGCCATTAAAGTGATGAGTGTTGCTGGTGCTTATTGGAGAGGCGACGAAAAGAATAAACAATTAACACGTATATATGGGATCTCTTTTCCGAAACAAAAAATGCTTACGGAGTATTTAGAGTTATTGGAAGAGGCTAAAAAACGTGATCATAGAAAACTAGGTAAAGAATTAGAGTTATTTACATTCTCTCAGAAAGTAGGAGCTGGTTTACCTTTGTGGCTACCTAAAGGAGCTGCTTTACGAAATCGCTTAGAAGAGTTTTTAAAGAAGGCTCAAAAGAAAGCTGGTTACGAAATGGTAATGACTCCGCATATCGGACAAAAGGAACTATATGTTACTTCTGGACATTATGAAAAATATGGAGCTGACAGTTTTCAGCCAATAAAAACTCCCAAAATGGATGAAGAGTTTTTGTTAAAGCCTATGAACTGCCCACATCACTGTGAGGTTTACAACTTTAAACCACACTCTTATAAAGATTTACCAAAACGTTTTGCTGAATTCGGAACTGTATATAGGTACGAACAAAGTGGAGAATTACATGGATTAACTCGTGTAAGAGGTTTTACACAAGATGATGCTCATATTTTTTGTACACCAGAGCAATTAGATCAAGAATTTAAAGACGTTATTGATTTAGTACTATATGTATTCAAATCTTTAGGTTTTGAAGATTTTACCGCGCAGGTTTCTATTAGAGACATGGCGAACCCTGATAAATACATAGGAGATGTTAAAACTTGGGAACTTGCTGAACAGGCAATTATAAATGCAGCAACAGACAAAGGTTTAGATTTTGTTATTGAAGAAGGTGAGGCAGCCTTTTACGGACCGAAATTAGACTTTATGGTAAAAGATGCTTTAGGTAGAAGTTGGCAACTTGGAACTATTCAGGTTGATTATAATTTACCAGAACGTTTTGACTTAAATTACAAAGGAAGTGACAACGAATTACATCGTCCGGTGATGATTCACCGCGCACCTTTTGGCTCGATGGAACGATTTATTGCTGTGTTATTAGAGCATACAGGGGGTAATTTCCCTCTTTGGTTAACTCCAGAGCAGGTTATTATACTGCCAATCAGTGAGAAATATCAAAAATATACTAAAAAAGTTTTAACTTTGTTAGAAAATTCCGAAATTCGCGCCCTGGTAGATAACCGAAGTGAGAAAACTGGAAGAAAGATTCGTGACGCTGAAGTAAGCAAAATTCCGTTTATGGTAATTGTTGGTGAAAAGGAAGAACAAGATGGCACGGTATCTGTAAGAAAACACGGAGAAGGAGATATAGGAACATTTACAATAGAAGAGTTTATATCTCTAATACAAAAAGAAGTTAGTGAAGTATTGGTTCCTTTTGGAAACTAAAAAATAAATAATAATTTAAATATATAGGTCATAGCAATTAGAAGAAGAGGCGGACGTAGACCGCTCAGAGTAATCAAAGAAGATCAACATAGAATTAATGATAAAATTAAATATGTTGAGGAAGTTCGTCTTGTTGGCGAAAACATCGAAGTAGGTGTTTATGCTTTGGAAAAAGCCAAAGAAATAGCACGTGAGCAAGAGTTAGATTTAGTTGAAATTTCACCTAAAGCCGTACCTCCTGTTTGTAAAGTTATTGATTATAAAAAGTTTTTATACGAACAGAAAAAACGTGATAAAGCTTTAAAATCAAAAGCAACTAAAGTTATTGTAAAAGAGATTCGTTTCGGACCTCAAACTGATGAGCATGATTATGAGTTTAAAAAGAAACATGCAATTAAGTTTTTACAAGACGGTGCAAAGTTGAAAGCATTTGTTTTCTTCAAAGGACGTTCGATTGTTTTTAAAGAACAAGGGCAAATTTTATTATTGAAATTAGCTCAAGAATTAGAAGATTACGGTAAGGTAGAGCAAATGCCTAAGTTAGAAGGAAAACGTATGATTATGTTTCTTGCTCCTAAAAAGAGTAAGTAAACTAAAAATCGTTCATAATATATAAGCAAGATAAACTAAAAAACAAAGATGCCTAAAATTAAAACAAAGTCTAGTGCCAAGAAACGTTTCAAGTTAACTGGTTCTGGAAAGATCAAAAGAAAGCACGCGTTCAAAAGCCATATCTTAACAAAGAAGTCTAAAAAACGTAAGCTTGCTTTAACTCATGCAACATTAGTACACAAGTCTGATGTAGCAAACATTAAGCAACAATTAGTTTTAAGATAATATCTTAACCTAATTTGTTAGCCAGGGAATTTAATTATTAACCATGGAGTTAGGCTCAATTAAGTGTCGATATTCGGTCGCCTACTACAAAAAACCATTTGAATTATGCCAAGATCAGTAAATTCAGTAGCCTCAAGAAAAAGAAGAAAAAAAATCTTGAAGGCAGCAAAAGGTTACTTTGGAAGACGTAAAAACGTTTACACAGTAGCAAAAAATGCGGTAGAAAAAGCGATGACATATGCTTATCGTGACCGTAAAAACAATAAGAGAAACTTCCGTTCATTATGGATTCAACGTATTAACGCTGGAGCTCGTCAGTTTGGAATGTCTTATTCTCAGTTTATGGGGAAAGTTAAAGCTAACAACATCGAATTAAACCGTAAGGTTTTAGCCGATTTAGCTATGAACAACCCAGAAGCTTTTAAGGCCATTGTAGAAAAAGTAAAATAAGTTTCATATACTTGCTTATACTAAAAACCCAAACTTAAACGTTTGGGTTTTTTTAAACCTATAATATTCAATATTTACATAAAATTCTCATCTATGAAAACTTTAAGAATTCTATTTTTAATTATCATAACACAAAACATTACGGCACAAAGTCGTTTATCTAAAAGTCAAGTAGATTCTTTGCCTAATACTATAGAAAATCAGTTTACAAAAATTTACAGACTATCTAATAACTGGCAAGAGTACAAAATGATTAAAAGAACTCAATTTGTGAGTTTTGAAAAAAATATACTTGATAGTGTTTCTGCTATTAAGAAAGACCTATTTACAAAACAGCTTAAAATAAACGAGCAATTAAAAAACTATAATTCTTTAAAAGAAGAAATCACAACATTAAAGGATAATTTATCTGTATCTCTTGAAAAAGAAGATGCTATTTCTTTTTTAGGAATTCCTTTAAACAAAGCAACCTATAATACTATTCTTTGGAGTATTATTGGTGGTTTACTAATTGGGTTGGCTTTTTTTATTTTTAAGTTTAACGGAAGCTACTCTATTACTAAAGAAACAAAAGATTTATTGGTTGATGTTGAGCATGAATTTGAACAGTACAAAAGAAGCTCTATTGATAAAGAACAGAAGTTAAGACGTCAGTTACAAGATGAAATTAACAAACAACGTGGTGTGAATTAATTTTCAGTCTGATATAAAACAACAAACCCCAAATTAAATAACTCGTGGTTTGTTGTTTTTAATTGAGGCTTGTTTATGACAACCCTGAAATTACTCCATTACTATCGATACTCATATTCTCGGAAGCTGGTGTTGCCGGTAAACCAGGCATGCGCATCATTTTACCTAAAATAGGAATTACAAATTGTGCACCTGCTGCAATCTCTATTTCACGAACATTAATAGTAAAACCCTCTGGTCTTCCTATCAACTTATCATCATCAGAAAAAGATTTTTGTGTTTTTGCCATGCAAACTGCAAAATCATTAAACCCTAATCTATCAATTCTTCTTAAATTTAATTCTGCTTTTTTATCATAAGTAACAGCATCGGCACCATAAATTTCTTTTGCTATTATTTCAATTTTATCTTTTACAGGACTTTTCCAATCATATAAAGGTTTAAATTGTGCTGCTTTGTTTTCTACAACATTAACCACAGCTTTTGCTAAGTTTTTAGTTCCTTCTCCTCCTTTTGCCCAGCCTTCAGAAACTACAGCTTCAACACCTAGTTTTTTGCAAGCATCAATTACAAAACTTACTTCTTCATCAGAATCAGAAATAAATGAGTTGATTGCAACCACTGGTTCGATATTAAATTTACGAATATTCTCGATATGCTTTTCTAAATTTTTAAATCCGTCTTTAACCCTTTCTAAGTTTGGCGTATTATATTCTTCTTTCTCCGCTCCACCATGATGGCGCAATGCTCTAATAGTTGCAACCAACACTACACACTTCGGATTTAATCCTGCGTATGCAGATTTAATATTTAAAAACTTCTCTGCTCCTAAATCTGCTCCGAAACCTGCTTCTGTAACTACATAATTAGATAATGACAAGCCCATTTTAGTCGCAATAATCGTATTAGTTCCTTGTGCTATGTTTGCAAAAGGACCTCCATGAATAATTGCAGGATTTTCTTCTAGCGTTTGTACTAAGTTTGGTTTAATGGCATCTTTAAGTAAAATAGCCATTGCATCTTGAGCCTTTAAATCAGCGGCAAAAACAGGCTTTTTATCAAAAGTAAATCCTATAAATATATTTCCTAATCGCTTTTTTAAATCATCAAAATTCATCGCCATACAAAGTATTGCCATTACTTCGGATGCTGGCGTTATGTTAAAACCATCTTCACGAGGAATACCGTTTCCAGTACCTCCTAAACCAATCGTTATTTGACGCAGCGCACGATCGTTCATGTCGATAACACGTTTCCACAAAATAGTGCGCGGGTCTATATTTAGATTGTTCGTTTGGCTTTGCAAATTATTATCTATCAAAGCTGCTAATAAATTATTTGCTTTCTCAATGGCATTAAAATCACCCGTAAAATGCAAATTGATATCTTCCATTGGCACTACTTGCGAATAACCACCTCCAGCAGCTCCACCTTTAATTCCGAATACTGGTCCTAACGAAGGCTCTCTTAAAACCACAGTAGTTTGTTTGCCTATCTTATTTAATCCTTCTGTTAACCCGATAGAAACTGTCGTTTTCCCCTCTCCTGCAGGTGTTGGTGTTAATGCAGTTACTAAAACTAAATTATTTTCCTTTATTTTATCTTCATCAATTAAATGCAAAGGCAATTTAGCTTTGTATTTACCATACATTTCTAAATCATCTTCTTGTACCTTTAGCTTATTAGCTATGTGCTTAATATGCTGTAAATCTTTTGCTTGTGCAATTTGTATATCGCTTAAATTTGCCATAGCTACTTATATTATTTTTAGTTATTGATTATTATAAAACAAGAAAGTAAATGTACATAATATAATCCCTACAAAAACTGACATTTATTAGCTTTATATAACTAAACTTAGTAGATTCAGATAAATATGATAAAAGAATTGGCAAATCTTTTTTGAAATACTATATTTGCACGTTTTAAAAAAGAACTCGAATTAAACTATTATAGATGCAGAACAAAGGTCTTATTAAATTATTTGCTGTCCTTTTCGGATTAGTAAGCTTGTACCAACTGTCGTTTACATTTTTTGCTAATAAAGTAGAAGATAGCGCAAAGGTATATGCAAAGGAAAACGTTAAAGATAACAACGGTAGAGAGTTAGCTAGATTTGAGAGGAAATATCTTGATAGTGTTGCTAATGATAAAGTAGTAAATTTAGGTGTTGCTGAGTACTCATATAACGACATTAAAGAGCGTGAAATGAACCTTGGTTTAGACTTAAAAGGTGGTATAAATGCTATTTTACAAGTATCTGTAAAAGATATTTTAGTTGCTTTAGCAAATAACTCTAATAACACCGTTTTTAGAGAAGCTTTAGAGAAAGCTAACGAAGCTCAAAAAGCAAGTCAGGATAATTACTTAGATTTATTTTTTAGCGAATTCGAAACATTAAGTAACGGAACCGTTAAATTAAGTGATCCTGCAATATTCGGAACAAAGTCTTTACGTGAAAAAATCGACTTTAATAAAACGAATGCTGAAGTAAAAGAAGTTCTTCAACAAGAAATTAATACCTCTATCAATACGTCTTTCGAAGTATTACGTAGCCGTATTGATAAATTTGGTGTAACACAACCAAATATTCAACGTATTGGTAACTCTGGTAGAATTCAAATTGAATTAGCAGGTGCTAGAGATATAGAACGTGTTACTAAATTAATTACAAGTACTGCTGAATTACAGTTTTGGGAAGTATATACCAATGCTGAAGTTCAAAACTTTTTCTTTGCTGCAAATGCAAAGGTTGCTGAATTGTTAAAAAATGATTCAACTACCGAAAAAGTTAAAGACTCTACGAAAGCAGATAGTATCGATGATTTATTAGGTGCATCTGCTGATTCAACTAAGGTTGAAAATCAAAAAAACTTATTTACGTACTTGTTTCCTAACGTAGCTCAAAACCAACAACAAATGAGCTCTTTAGTTGCACAAGCTAGAGTACAAGATACATCTAAAGTAAACAGTTTACTTGCTGATAAAAGCGTAAGAGCTTTATTACCTACTAATTTAAAGTATGTTAAATTTTTATGGGATTATAAAGCACAACCTAGTGCTGATGGAGCTGCTGAAATTATTGGTTTATATGCCATAAAATCTAACAGAAACGACAAACCAGCTATTGATGGTGATGTAATAGCTGACGCAAAACAAGATTATGATGAATTAAGCAAACCTGTTGTTTCTATGACTATGAATGGTGTAGGATCTAAAAAATGGGCTAAATTAACTGGTGATAATACTGGCCGTTTTGTAGCTGTTGTATTAGATGATTATGTATATACTGCACCATCTGTTCCTGGGGCAATTACTGGAGGAAGTACTCAGATTTCTGGAGGAACGATGACAGTTGAAGAAGCTCAAGATATTTCTACAGTATTAAAAGCTGGTAAATTACCTGCTCCTGCAAGAATTATTCAAATGGAAGTTGTAGGACCTTCATTAGGTCAAGAATCTATTGATGCAAGTATCTGGTCATTCGGATTAGCAATCTTATTAATATTAATATGGATGTTTTTATACTACGGTAAAGCGGGTATTTATGCAAACATTGCATTATTAGTAAACATCTTATTTATCTTCGGATGGTTAGTTTCATTTAATGCGGTATTAACATTACCTGGTATTGCTGGTATTATCTTAACCATAGGTATGTCGGTAGATGCAAACGTAATTATTTTCGAAAGAATTAAAGAAGCCTTAAGAGGTGGTAAAAGTTTAGATACAGCAGTTAGTGAAGGATTTAGTTTTAAAGGAGCTTTATCTGCAATTATCGATGCAAACATTACAACCTTCTTAACAGGTCTTATCTTATTTATATTTGGTACAGGACCAATTAAAGGTTTTGCTTATACTTTAATGTTAGGTATTGCAACTTCATTATTTACTGCCATTTTTATTACTCGTTTATTTATAGACGGATCAGTAAATAAAAAAGCGAACTTAACTTTTAATACAAATATTTCTAAAAACTGGTTTAACAATATCAATATCGAATTCTTAAAGAAACGTAAGTTAGCTTACATCATTTCTGGATTCTTTATTCTTGCTGGTTTAGTTTCTATCTTTACTTTAGGATTAAAGCAAGGAGTAGATTTTAAAGGAGGTCGTTCTTATGTTGTTCGTTTCGATCAGCCAATGAACGCTACTGAAGTTGCTGCTTCTTTACAAGGTACTTTTGAAGCTGCTCCTGAAGTTAAAACGTACGGTTCTGATAATCAGTTAAAAATAACTACAGCTTTTAAAATTGATGAAGAAGGTACTGAGGTTGATGAACAAGTTCAGAATGCTTTATTCACCGGGTTAAAATCTTATTTAGGTACTACTTCTTACGAAGGCTTTAAACCTGGATTTGAAAAAGCTGGTAGCGGAATTATGAGCTACATGAAAGTAGAGCCAACCATTGCTGATGATATTAAAAAATCTGCATTATGGGCGGTAATCGGTTCGTTACTTGTAGTATTCTTATACATCTTATTACGTTTTAGAAAAATGTCTTACTCTATTGGTGCAGTAGCAGCAGTATTCCACGATGTATTAGTGGTATTAGGAGTATTTTCTATCTGTTACAAGTTCATGCCTTTTGATATGGAAATCGGACAATCATTTATCGCAGCTATCTTAACAGTTGTTGGATACTCATTAAATGATACCGTGGTAATTTTCGATAGAATTAGAGAATATGCAGGAGAAAGCAAAACATTTACTGCTGGTTTAGTAGACAAAGCATTAAGTAGCACTTTAGGAAGAACCATAAATACCTCTTTAACTACATTATTAGTAATGTTAGCTATCTTTTTCTTCGGAGGAGATTCTATTAAAGGATTTATGTTCGCATTAATCGTAGGTGTAGTTGTAGGTACGTATTCATCATTATTCGTAGCAACGCCAATTATGTTTGATGCCTCTAAAAAAGAAGACAAAGAGTAACATTCTTATATAGATTACAAAAACCGTTTTGAATAATATTCAAAACGGTTTTTTCATTTACAATCAAGCAACTATCTTTGCAGTCTGATGAAAATTACAAAACTCCACGATTTATATTTTAAAGAATTCATTTCTTCAAATGAAATCTCAACGATTGCTAAAAACTTAGCACAACAAGTAAGAGCAGATTTACCAAAAAATGAAGTTCCTTTATTTATTGGTATTTTAAACGGATGCTTTGTTTTTACTGCCGATTTTTTACGTGCATACAAAGGCGATTGTGAAATTAGTTTTGTAAAATTAGCTTCGTATGAAGGAACAACATCAACAGATGATGTAAAAAAATTAATCGGTATTAATGAAGATGTAACTAACCGTACGGTTATTATATTAGAAGATATTATTGATACTGGCACAACGTTACAGGAGATTTACGAAATCTTCAAAACAAAAAACATAAAAGAATTAAAAATAGTAACACTTTTTTACAAGCCAGATGTATACCGAAAAGAGCTACCTATAAATTATATCGGAAAGAGTATTGAAGATAAATTTATTGTAGGTTACGGTTTAGATTACAAAGGTTACGGTAGAAATTTGCCTGCTATTTACCAATTAACAACACAACCTAAAATGAAAAACATCGTATTATTTGGCCCTCCAGGTGCCGGAAAAGGAACACAAGCCGATTTATTAAAAGAAAAGTATAACTTAGTTCATATTTCTACTGGTGATGTTTTCCGTTTCAATATCAAAAATAAAACGGAACTAGGCTTACTTGCTAAAACGTATATGGATGACGGAAATTTAGTTCCGGATGAAGTAACCATTAATATGTTAAAAGCAGAAGTAGAAAGAAATGCAGATGCAAACGGATTTATTTTTGATGGTTTTCCTAGAACAGAATCACAAGCAGAGGCTTTAGATACTTTTTTAGGTGAAAAGAACGAACGAATTAACGGAATGGTTGCGTTAGAGGTTTCTGAAGACTTATTAGTTGATCGCTTATTAGAAAGAGGAAAAACAAGCGGTAGAACTGATGATACTGATGAAAGTAAAATTAGAAATCGTTTTAACGAATACAATACAAAAACAGCTATTTTAAAAGACTATTACCAAGAACAAGGTAATTATTACGGAGTAAACGGTGTAGGATCTATAGAAGAGATTACCCAACGTTTATCAGACGTATTTGATACATTATAAGACAAACGTCATTCCGAATGAAATGTAGGAATCTCTAAACAGTTTATTTCGAAATTAGCATTTCTCGTAATGGCGTCAATTAACTTAGTTCTGTTTAAATAAAAACAGAAAACAACTTAGAAACAATGACTGAAGGAAATTTTGTTGACTATATAAAAATCTACGCATCTTCTGGTAAAGGAGGTCGAGGATCAGTACACTTACATCGTGAGAAATTTATTACTAAAGGTGGACCTGATGGAGGTGACGGTGGTCGTGGAGGTCACATTATTTTACGTGGTGATAAAAGTATGTGGACACTTTTTCACTTAAAATTTAAACGTCATTTTAGAGCAGAACCGGGTGGTGATGGTAGTGCGAGTCGTAGTACTGGACATGATGCAAAAGACATTATTGTTCCTGTACCATTAGGAACTATTATTCGTGATGCTGATACTGACGAAATTTTGCACGAAGTTACGCACCACGATCAAGATATTACCTTACTACAAGGTGGTAAAGGTGGTCTTGGTAACTGGCACTTTAAATCGTCAACAAACCAAGCTCCGCGTTATGCACAACCTGGTATTGATGGTGTAGATGGATGGTTTCGTATAGAACTTAAATTATTAGCGGATGTTGGTTTAGTTGGTTTTCCTAATGCAGGTAAATCTACTTTACTATCTGTATTAACAGCTGCAAAGCCAAAAATTGCTGATTATGCTTTTACTACTTTAAAGCCTAACTTAGGTATTGTAGAGCATCGTAATCACAAGAGTTTTGTAATGGCAGATATTCCTGGTATTATTGAAGGAGCTGCTGAAGGGAAAGGATTAGGACATTATTTTTTACGTCATATAGAACGTAACTCAGCCCTATTATTTTTAATTCCTGCGGATAGTGATGATATTAAAAAGGAATACGAAATTCTGTTAAACGAATTACGCAAACACAATCCTGAATTGTTAGATAAAGATCGTTTATTAGCCATTTCTAAGTCTGATATGTTAGACGACGAACTAAAAGAAGAAATAAAACAAGACTTACCTGAAGGTATCGATGCCTTATTTATATCATCTGTAGCCCAATTAGGTTTACAAGAATTGAAAGATAAATTATGGGATGTATTAAATTAAAATAATAGTTTTATTGTATGCTAGATCCTAAATCTAGCATACAATAAATTAAGAAAAATTAACAACAAATGACAAGGAATAAATTATTATTACTTTTTTTTTGCATTAGTTCATCCTTTTGCTTTTCTCAGTATGACTGGACAGATGGTGAAATAAATCTAAAAAACGGAAAAACAATTTCTGGACTGATAAAAATCCCCATAATTTCTAAGAACTTTGTTAATTTTAATGGTAAATCAAAAGTTAAGCTAAAGAACAAAATAACAGGTAAAAAAACTAAATTTGAAGAACATCAAGTAGAGTTAATAAAATTTAACTATTCTGACTCTGAAGTAGCTTACTACAAGTATATTGCTGTTTCAAAAAAAAAGAGAGAAATCTTTTGTTTAATTTCTTCAGGAAATGCAACTCTTTATGCTAGAACTGTTGGCACGACTTCATCTAACCCTGGAATGACATCTTCTCATAGCATAAATGAATTTTATATCCAAAGAGATAATGAGAGTATTGCCACTCCATTAATTACGGCTAGGCCTTCTAGGTCATTTAGAAAAAGAGCTATTAAATACTTTAATGACTGTCCTTCATTAGTTAAAAAATTAAAAAATAGAGAACTTTCGAAAAAAGACATTATAGAAGTTATCAATCAATATAATAATTGTTCTTTATAACCTTTCTAAAACAATCTATAATACTCGCCTCGCTTTTACAAACTCATTTTTCCAATACCTTTCATTCATGGAAGAAGTGATTACGCCTTTTGATGTGGTAGAATGCATAAAAAATATTTCATCATTCTTTATTGAAGTTATCAAGCCAACATGGTTTATTTTACCTTTTAAACGTGCAATATCAAAAAAAAGTAAATCACCTACTCTAACATCAATTAAAGCAATCTCTTTCCCTTTTACACTCATGGCTTTTGATGAACGTGGTAATTTAACCCCAACTTGTTTAAACGATGTATGCACAAGCCCCGAACAGTCCATTCCGTTTTTGGTTGTTCCACCTGCTTTATAAGAAACACCCGCATACGAATTGGCTATTTCTAATAATTTATTAATTTTAGTGTTTGCTGTTTTATCGTTTCCTTGAATCGAAAATCTAAAAATAATAAACACCATAATCATAATAAATAATAGTAGGTTTTTTTTCATTTCTTATAAAATTCTTTTAGCCTTTATAAATGCTTTTTTCCAGTAATCACTATACAGCGAAGTAACAAGAACTCCGCGAGAAGTTGTTGAGTGTATAAACTTAATATTGCCGTTATCTATAGATGTTACCAAACCCACGTGATTAACTTTACCTCTTTTTCTAGAAGTTTTAAAGAATAATAAATCTCCTCGTTTTACTTTACGCAAAGAAATATCACGGCTTTTACTGTACAACTCTCCAGATGTTCTTGGTACGGTAACATTACGTTGTTTAAATGATGTATAAATTAAACCAGAACAATCCATACCTCTTCTGGTCATTCCTCCATACCTATAAGGAACCCCTTTATAAGTTACTGCTGTCCAAACCACTTTATCTGCAATTGTTGGATTTTTTAGTGAACTAGCGGTTTTATTCTTTACTATTTTAGGCTTTTTATAAGTACTTATATTTTTTGATGATCCACATGAAACCATTAAAAAAGAAAGTAGTATTATATAGATTGATTTTTTTATCATATTATTATCAAATCGAGCGCAGTCGAGATTTAATTCTACCTATTTTTATATCTCTCGACTGCGCTCGAGAAGACATACATTATTGCAACCCGCTTACAATTAATTTTGCTGTTTTTTCAGAAGCTCCTTTACCTCCTAATTTTTGTTCTAAATCGAAATATGACAAGAACAATTCTTCTCGGTGTTTAGGTTCTAAAATATGCTTTAACTCCTTTGCAAGATTCTTTTTGGTAAAATCATTCTGAATTAATTCAGTCACCACCTCCTTATTCATAATTAAATTCACCAACGAAATATACTTTAAAGTAATAATACGTTTTGCTATTTGATATGAAATATTGCTCCCCTTATAACAAACTACTTGCGGTACTTTAAACAATGCTGTTTCTAAAGTTGCCGTTCCTGATCCTACTAAAGCTGCATGCGAAATACTTAATAAGTCGTATGTTTTATTATTAACAAACTTAACGTTAGCATCTCCTATAAACTCTTTATAAAACTCATAAGGCTGACTCGGAGCTCCGGCAACTACAAATTGGTAATTAGAAAAATCACTTACCAAAGAAAGCATTACAGATAACATTTTTGTTATTTCTTGCCTTCTACTACCAGGCAACAAAACAATAATCTCTTTGTTTCCTAAATTATGTTGCTCTCTAAAATCTTTTATGTTTACTTGCTTTCTTCCTGCAATCCCATCAATTAACGGATGCCCTACAAAATGCACATTATAATTATATTTTTGATAAAATTCTTTTTCAAACGGAAGAATTACAAACATAGCATCAACATCACGCTTTATATCTTTTACCCTTCCTGATCTACTTGCCCAAACTTGTGGAGAAATGTAATAATTGGTTTTAAAACCCTGTTGTTTTGCCCATTTTGCTATCCGAAGATTAAAACCTGAATTATCAATTAAAATTAACACATCTGGCTTAAAATTAGCAATGTCTTTTTTACAGAAAGACAGCATTCCCACTATCTTTCGCAAATTCATTAACACTTCTAAAAACCCCATAAAAGCCCTTTCTTTATAGTGCTTTACAAGCTTACCTCCTACTCCTTGCATTAAATCACCTCCCCAAAAACGAATTTCTGCGGATGGATCTTCTTTTAATAAAGCTTTCATCAAGTTAGCACCGTGTAAATCACCCGAAGCTTCACCTACAAGAATGTAATATTTCATGAGTAGTAATTGTTATATAAATTTTAAAACAAGGGTTATTAAAGCAACAACGATTGTTGTCATTAAAACTCCTCTTGCTCTATAATCTTGATTCTTTTTTAAAAACACCCAAAAAACAAATAAATTAGGAATTGCAGCCAATGCCAAAACGGGTCCAAAAACACCACCTTCTATAACTTTTTTAAATGTTTCTGCCATTGTATCGTCCGATATAAATTCTAAATAAATAAAAAGACCACACAAAGTTGCTACTATAGATGTTAAAACGCCTATTACAACTTCTTTACTTATATGTCCCATGAGTTTAATTTTTGAATTGCATGATGTGCCGTCATATCAAAATGTACAGGAACCATTGAAATAAATCCGTTTTCTAACGCCCAAATATCTGTATCTTGCCCTTTATCTCTGTTTACAAATTCTCCAGACAACCAATAATATTCTTTACCATACGGACTCTTGCGTTTATCGAAATTTTCTTTCCAAAAACCATTTGCTTGGCGACAAACACGTACTCCTTTAATATCGTCTTCTTTTAACTTCGGAATATTTACATTTAACACCACGCCATCTGGCAAGCCGTTTAATAAAACATTCAATACTATTTTTTCTATATATTTTTTTGCTGCTCTAAAATCTGCATGCCAATCAAAATCTAATAACGAAAAACCTATTGCCGGAATTCCTTCAATACCCGCTTCTACCGCTGCACTCATCGTACCAGAATAAAGAACATTAATTGATGAATTTGCGCCATGATTAATTCCTGAAACACATAAATCTGGCGTGCGATTTAGAATCACATTTTTTGCCATTTTTACACAATCAGCTGGTGTACCAGAACAACTGTATTCTATCTGCGGACCATCATCAATTGTAATAGGATTGCAATGTAAAACATTGTCTACCGTAATTGCATGTCCCATTCCGCTTTGTGGTCTATCGGGGGCAACAACAACTACGTCGCCAATTTTATTCATTATTTCTATCAACATACGAATACCTGGTGCGGTAATTCCGTCGTCATTTGTTACCAAGATTAAGGGTCTTTCTTGCATAGTGTGTTAGTTTTACAACAAATGTAACATAAAAAAAGCACTATTATTTTAACATTTTTTAAAGACAGAATCCTTTATTTTATGCGTAAAATTGTAGTAATCAAACACAAACAACATGGTACGATTTATTGTTTATTTAACTATTTTTATAATATCTATATTTTTTTCGATAGTTATCAGTTAAAAAACAGCTATTAATTATAATAATACCATTTTCTATTAATAATTTAAGTTTTAAAAAAGATCAATCAAATCCATTAAATTATTTAAAAAAAACACCCTAAAAAATGCTGCAATTAAAAATTGGCATTATTTTAGTAGTTTAGTAATACCTAGTACATAATTAAAAGACAGAAGATATATGAAGACGAAATTTATCATTCCTTTTTTAGCAATTACCCTATTATTTTCAAACGCAACTTATTCGAATACGGCTTCCGATCCAGATCCTGATAAAGACAGAGTAATTGTATATGTTTTAAAAAATATTTTAAGCAGGTATCATTATGTTCAAAAAGAACTAAATGATGATTTCTCTGAACATGTTTACAATACATTTATTGATGGTTTAGATCCTAATAAAAGATATTTTACGCAAGAAGATTTAAAAGAATTTTCTCAGTTTAAATATCAAATAGACAATCAATTAAAAGATACTAAAATTGATTTTTATAAATTAGTATACAATCGATTTTTAGCAAAACTAGCTACCGCAAAGGATAATTACCGTGCATTATTAGCGCAACCTTTTAATTATAAAAAAAATGAAGCTATTGATGTTGATTACGACAAAATACCATTTGCTAAAAATGAAAGTGAATTAGTTGATTATTGGAGAAAACAGTTAAAACTTTCTATTTTAAGCAGAATTGAAGATGCTGAAGACTTACAAAATGGTAAAGCTAAAAAAGACACAACTTTTAAAAAGAAAACATTTATAGAACTTGAAAAAGAAGCAAGAAAAGATGTTTTAAAGAACATGAATGAATTATACCAACGTATTGATGAACTAGAAAACTCAGATTGGTATTCTACTTTCTTAAATAGTGTCGTTAGTGGTTTCGATCCGCATACAACATATATGTCTCCTCGTACTAAATCTCGTTTCGATCAAGAAATGTCAGGTAAATTAGAAGGTATTGGAGCGCGTTTACAGAAAAAAGGAATGTATACACATATTATTGAACTAATTTCTGGAGGACCAGCTTGGAAACAAGGCGATTTAGAACCTGAAGATATTATTTTAAAGGTGGCACAAGGAGATGCAGAACCTTTAGATATTGTTGGTATGCGTTTAGATGATGCAATTAAATTTATCAAAGGTAAAAAAGGTACAGAGGTTCGCTTAACAGTTAAGAAAAAAATTGATGGTTCAACTAAAGTAATCCCTATTATTAGAGATGTTGTTGAATTGGATGAGACTTTTGTAAAATCGAGTATTGTTGAAAAAAATGGTGAAAAATATGGAGTTATAGATTTACCAAGATTTTACATTGATTTTAATGACTTAAGCCGCAGAGATGCCGCAAAAGACATGGAGAAAGAAATTGAGCGATTAAAAAGCGAAAACGTAAAAGGATTAATTGTTGATTTACGTGATAATGGTGGTGGCTCTTTAAAAACTGCTATTGAAATAGGTGGATTATTTATTGAAAAAGGACCAATTGTACAAGTAAAGTATAGAGATGAAGCTCCTTTAGTGAAAAATGATACAGATGCTAAAATTCAATGGAACGGACCTTTAGTTGTAATGGTGAATGAATTTTCTGCTTCGGCTTCTGAAATTTTTGCTGCTGCAATGCAAGATTATAAGCGTGGTGTAATTATAGGTGGTAAACAAACTTATGGTAAAGGAACCGTACAAAACGTGTTGCCTATTAACCGTTTTTATGAAAAATACCCGAGTGATTTAGGTGCGTTGAAAATGACTATTCAAAAATTTTATAGAATAAACGGTGGATCTACTCAAATTGAAGGTGTGTATTCAGATATATCATTACCTACAAGATATAGTTACATGAAGTTTGGTGAACGTGATTTAGATGGTGCTTTACCTTGGGATAAGGTAGAACAAGCTAAATACAGTACAACAAACTCTTACAGTAACTTTGGTGATGTTGTTTATAAAAGTCAACAACGTGTACTTAGTGATGAGAAATTCAAGAAAATTAATGAGTATGCTAAATGGTTAAAGAAAAATCAAGAAGAAAGAATCTATTCTTTAAAATATAGCAGTTATAAAAAAGAAAGTGAGGATAAATTAAAAGAAGCTAAACAGTTTAAAGACCTTTATAAATTTGATTCTAACTTAACTTTTAACTCACCAAAATACGAGCTAAACTTATTTACAAAAGATACTGTTTTAAAAGAAAAACGTGTTGTATGGCATAAGAACTTAAAAAAAGATATTTATTTAAACGAAGCACTTAATGTGCTGAGTGAATTAAAAATGAATAAAAATTATACCATTGTAAAACAATAAAAAAAGCAGCCTACGGGCTGCTTTTTTTTATTATAGCTGTTTCAAATTATAATCTAACGTCATTCTGAAACCGATTACGAAGCTCATCATAACAGTAATTACTTACTAAATCAACTCTAATTTTACAACCAAACCTTCGTTAGCTCTAACGTTAAAAACAGTTTCATCTTCAAAAATTAAATACTGCCCTTTAACACCTACTAAAACACCTGTGTAAGTTTGTGATTTTACAATATTTAAACTTTTAGGTTTTAATGGATATTTAGCAACAGGGAAATTAATAATAGTCTCTTTATTATTTTCTATAATATACTCTTGCGCCTCTGCAGGTATAAATTCTAATAGTTTTTCTTGCCAAGAAACTAAACTTTCATCTACAACATCATTCTTAAGCATTTTTCGCCAATTGGTTTTATCGGCTACATGCTCTTTTAAAGCAACTTCTGTTATTCCCGCTAAATAACGATTAGGAACCTCAACAATTTCAATTGCTTCATGTGCACCTTGATCTATCCAACGTGTTGGCACCTGCTGTTTTCTAGTAACACCTACTTTTACATTACTAGAGTTTGCTAAATAGACAATATGCGGTTTTAATTGCACTTTTTTCTCATACTCTAAATCGCGATCTTCAATTCCTAAATGCGCTTTACTTAATTCAGGTCGCATAATCCAATCTCCAGCATTTGGTGTTTCAAAAAAGCAACTTTTACAAAATCCTTGGCGGTATACCTCTTTTTCTAAATGACAGTTTAAACACTCATAGTTAACAAAACTTAATGTGATGCTTTTATGTAGCAACTGATTCATATTTATAAAATCAGATTTCATATCTAAATAATACTGAACTGTGTCTAAATTTTCAGTTGTCATTTTTTTTAAAACTCCTTGGTATTGCATGTCTTAAATTTTATTACTTTTAGCTTCACAAACTTACAGTAAAAAAATTAAATTAAGAGCTAATCTATGTCGTTTCCATTTATAAATTCTATCATTTCTTGGTTTTTAAAAAAGCGTAAACATCAAGTAGAACTGTTTTTAAAATATCCTATTGATGTACAAAACGAACTGCTACAAAAATTACTAAATACTGCCAAGAATACCGAATTCGGAAAACAACATTTTTTTAAATCAATACATAATTATTCTGATTTCTCATCCAGAGTTCCTATTCAAAAATACGAAAGTATAGAGTCTCTTATTGAGCGTTGCAGAAAAGGTGAACAAAATTTATTTTGGCCTACACCCATTCATTGGTTTGCAAAAAGTAGCGGAACTACCAATGCTAAAAGTAAATTTATACCTGTTAGTGATGAAGCACTAGAAGGCTGTCATTTAAAAGCCGGAAAAGACATGTTGTGTTTATATATTAATAATAATGAAGACACACAGATGTTTAAAGGTAAAGGATTAAAACTAGGCGGCAGTACGGCTATTTACGAAGACAACAATTCTTATTTCGGCGATTTATCTGCAATTATAACCGAAAATCTACCTTTTTGGGCCGATTTTAGCTCTGCTCCTAGTCAGGAAGTTTCTTTAATGGCTGAATGGGAAACTAAAATGGAAGCTATTATTGATGAAACTATCGATGAAAACATTACGAGTTTAGTTGGTGTTCCTAGCTGGATGTTGGTTTTATTAAATCGTGTTTTAGAAAAAACAGGAAAAGACAATATTTTAGAAGTTTGGCCTAACTTAGAAGTGTATTTTCATGGTGGCGTAAACTTTAGTCCATACCGTGAACAATATAAAAAACTCATTCCGAAAAAAGATTTCAAATACTATGAAACCTATAACGCTTCAGAAGGTTTTTTTGGAATTCAAGACAGAAATAATTCTGATGAAATGCTACTAATGTTAGATTATGGTATTTTTTATGAGTTTATTCCGATGAACACTTATGACGGAGAAAACTCAACTGCAATTTCACTTTCCGAAGTTAAAAAAGGCGTAAATTATGCCATTGTAATTACTACAAATGGTGGTTTATGGCGTTATTTAATTGGCGACACAATTAAGTTTACATCAACAGATCCGTATCGCATTAAAATTACTGGGCGTACCAAACATCACATTAATGTTTTTGGCGAAGAACTAATTATCGAAAATGCTGAAAAAGCATTAAAAGCTGCAAGTGAAAAAACTGATGCAAATATTAAAGATTACACAGTTGGTCCTATTTTTATGGATGGTAAAAAAAGTGGCGGTCATGAATGGATTATTGAATTTAGTAAAGCACCTAAAAACCTTAAATATTTTACCGAATTACTAGATAACTCTTTAAAAACTATCAATTCAGATTACGAGGCTAAACGCTACAACAATTTAACATTGGCAATGCCGATTATACATGAAGCTCGTGAAAATTTATTTTACGATTGGCTACGAGAAAAAGGAAAACTTGGCGGCCAACATAAAGTACCTCGTTTATCTAATAAACGTGATTTTGTTGAAGAATTGTTAAACTTATAAGTTTAATAAACCTCAACTTTTAAAGGTAATTGATATTGTGTAGTCACCGGAATACCTCTTTTAAAAGCAGGAGTAATTCTGGGTAATTTCTTAATAGCGCTTCTTAAAACGCTATCTAATTTAGGTAGCTGATTTTTAATAGCTATCGATGCTGTAATTTTTTTAAGTCTAAAGCTTCCTTTGTTGTCAATTAACAAATCAATTAAAACAGTTTCATTAATAGCTTGTTCGGTTACAAAGTTACACGTTATTAAAGAAGCTTGCATTCTTTTATGTATCTCTTCACCAAAACAAACGCTATTTTTTTTAATTGATAAATTTTTACAGTTTTTAAAAGTCGGAGAAACATCTACCGTCAAATAATCAATAACAGTATTTAAGTTGTGATTTTCATCATCTTCTGATAAAAAATCACAACTTAAACTCGTGAAAATCACTATAAAAAAAATCGCATAAAAAAACCGCATCTCCCTGATTTTGAAATGAAAGTACAAAAAATGATTTACTCTAGCAGTTCTCCTTTTAAGAAATAAAACTTTTTTATTTCTTTAAGTCGCACTTTTACCTGACTCGTTAGTAAAGAATCTTTAGTTACGAACTTCTTCATATAATTTTTATAATACTTATACGCTATTTTCTTATCCTTATAAAAACTTTCTGAAGTATTTGCTAACTGAAATAATGCTCTGTAATTCTTAAAATTTTCTTCGTACGCATCTCGGTAAGCATTCATTTCTTCTTTTGGCTTGCCTAATTCTTTATAAGCTCTTGCTAATTGATAATATTCTGTATCACGCGCTTCTTTACCTACATATGTTGCAAACCAATAATTAAAACGAGCACTTTTATAGTCTTTTTCAGCAAAATCAATATCTCCTAAATATGTGTATGATTTAAAATCGGCTCTATCAATTTTTAATGCTTCCTTAAAATTATCTCTTGCTTTTTCGTAATCTTTCAGCTTTAAAAAACTGCGCCCTAACATCTTTTTGGTATAATGTTCGTTCGGTTCTAATGAATCAATTTTCTCTAACAAGTCAATTGCATCCTCATACTTTTTGCTTGTATATAATTTATTAATTTTTAATTTATTTAAAGCAATATGTTTCGAGTTTACTTTTAAGCCTTTATCTATAAAAATACTTGCCGAATCTTTATCTCTTAAAAGCGTGTAAGCAACCGCTAATTGATGAATTGCTTTTATATGTTCGTTGTCGTTTTTATAAGTTGCTAAAAAACTATTAATTTTTAAATCTCTCTTTTTTAATAACGCATATACAATTGCCATTTGGTAATGATAATTTGCATTGCTCTCATCCTTTTTTAGTAGCTTCTCAAGAATATACTTTGCTTTCGTAGGTTTTTTTGTTTGTAAATACAGTTTTCCTAATTGATAATTTATTAATAAATTATCAGGATCGGCTGTTCTAATTTCTTCAAAAACTGTAATCGCTTTTTGTAACTTTTTTTCTTTCTGATAGCTTTTTCCTAAAGCTACTTTAACCGAATACTCGTTGTTTAGCAACAGTGCTTTTTCGTAATATTTAGATGCTTCTTTATAGTTATCTATCGAACTATAAATAGTTGCCATTCTTTTAGTTGATTGATAACTTTCTGGTAATTTTTTAAGTTGCACTAATGCTTTTTGATAACGCCCAATATGTACCAAACTATCTACAGAAATAAAAGTCGAGGTTTGCGCCCCGACTTTTAAAAATGAAATAATAAGAACAATAGTTAAAATTTTCTTTTTCATAGTTAAAATTATTCTATCACAAATGTTATTGGTAATGTATAACCAACTCTTACTTTTTCACCTCTTTGTTCTCCTGGCTTCATTTGTGGTAACTTCTTAATCATTTCCATTGCAGCTTCTTTTAACTTCGGATGTGGTGCTCTTGCTTTTACATCTGTAATGCTACCATCTTTATCTATTTTAAACTGTACATAAATTCTTTTTTTCCCTGATTTCAATCCTAAAGTATTTGCTAATTTGACATCAAAATTTTCTCTTACAAATTTCATCATGCTTTTATTCAAACAACTTTTATCTCCTTCTTCACAACCAGGAAAAGTTGGTGCTTTTTCTATGATTGAAAACGGAACGTCTTCGCCGTATTCTTTAGTTTCTTCTACTATTTGTATCTCAACAATATCAAAAACAATCATTTTTCTATTATTAAAACCCTCATGAATTTTGAGACTTAACGGTGGGTTTTTTGATTCTAGTTTATTTTTTAACTCTAGATATTCTTCTTTTTCTTTAACAGTAAGATCTTTAATTGTTAATTCTTTTGTACTAATTCCTTTACCTCCAAAATAAACATCCATATAAGTTTCTTCTGGTGCTATACTTGGCTCTTTTTCTAAATCCGTATATACTTTTCTTTTTTCTAACTTAGATTCTACAGAAACCTCTTCACTATCACTACATGCTGTATACAACACCATACTTGCCAATAACGGTATTAATAATGAATACTTTAACTGCTTTACTTGTTTTGATTTTTCTTTTGTCATCATAATAACTCTTTTTTTAATTAGTGAATGTTTGTAAAATTGATTTACGAATGAGATATTTTCTACCTGAAAAATATCAGATAATAAATTGTTGATGTAATTTTCTTTTTCAGTTGATTTCGTTACTACATCGTCTGAAATATATTCGTGTACCAACGATATACGGTTTTGATACACATACACCATCGGATTAAACCACATGAATATTCTTAAAAACTCAAAAAACAATAAATCGAAGGTGTGTTTTTGTGTACTATGTACTAACTCGTGTTCAATTATCTTTTCTTGTTTCGCAGCCGGAATTCCTTTTCCTAAAAATATATAGTTAAAAAATGAAAATGCTTTGGCGTTTTTAGGCAACAAAACTAACTTATATGTCTGTTTATTTTCACTTCCGTATTTAAAAATCAAACGAACTATTCGCTGTAGTTTTATAATAAAAATGGCTAAAAACAGTAAACTCCCCGCTACAAATAAAACATCTAAATAATTTATAGATTGATACCAAACTGCTTTTTCTAATACACTTTGTGGGGACAAAACTACTTCGGGTAATAAAATGGTGTATTCTAACGGAACTACTTTTTGTATGGTTGGTATTTTAAAAAGCGGTAATAAAAATGAAATAACCGACGTGCTTAATAAATACCACCTGTTTTTAGTGAAAAAAGTTTCTTTACTTAAAAAGAAATCATAAACGGCAACAAACAATGTTTGAAATAAGATGACTTGAATTATATAGTTTATCATGGCTTTTTGTTTTTATTAGCTTCTTTTAAAATGCTTTCAAGCTCGTTAATGTTCATTTCGTTTTCTTTCATAAAAAACGACACCATACTTTTAAATGATCCTCCAAAATAACCGTCCATTAACTTATGTAAACTTTGGTTACTGTATGACGATTTTTCTATTAACGGATAATACACATAACCTCTACCTTTCGTTTTATGCCCTACAAATTCTTTGGTTTCTAAAATTCTGATAATTGTAGAAACCGTATTGTATGCCGGTTTTGGCTCTGGTAATTCTTCTATCACACTTTTTACGGATGCTTCTTGCAATTGCCATAAAACTTGCATTATCTGTTCTTCTGCTTTTGTTAATTGTTTCATCTGTTATTTTTTACTTAACCAGAACACTAAGTTTCTGATAAATTCTACATTATTGGGTGCACTTTCTGCATGGAATCCAAACTTATAAGTCCCCGTATTATTTGTTATTGTCTGAGCCGTAAACATTGCTGCTTCTCCAAAAACTGCTATTTTTCCTTTTCCGTGTGTTAAAATTGCTCCTTGGTATTTGTCTCTTAAATCGTGTCTTGGAGTTTCATCATTAAACTGCCAAGCAATTGCTGGCGCTAAACAATAATCATCTTTTTTAAATTTTAAAATTCCGTTTGCTGTATTCGGAATTGTAAAAGCCGAGCCTGTAAAAGTTGTTATCGCATTTATTTTTTCACCTAAAATTCCGTTTGTAATTTCTGAGCTGATCAAACGCTCGTTATCTTCCGAAAAAACATCAGGTAAGTTTCTTTCTTCTTTTTGTAAATAAGCAAAACCATCGCAAAAATTAAAACCAAAAGCATTTGCTAAATTGTTTGCTGCTCCGGCAAAAGGCATGTGATCTGCAATTAATAATAAGCTACCTCCTTTTTTAACCCAATTTTTTATAAAGGCAATTTCCGTTTTAGTAAATGCGCTGTGAATTGGCTTTCTCCAATTCCTAACATTTTTTTGATGAACAGGATTTGCAATTACTAGCATATCATTACTCTTTAATTTTTTTAAATTGATGATACTATCTACTTTATAACCATCGGCAGTTAATAAATCAGTAAAAGGTTTAAACCTCCCTTCTTTTTGATGAAAATTTTGATGTGTTTGATCTATATATATTGTAGGCCCTGTTGATTTTAAATACCTTGGGTTTTTAATTTTCGGCACATCGATATTAGCAGCTCTTTGTTGTGAAAAACAAAAACTTGTTAAAAAAATCATTAAGAAAACTATATTATGCTGCCCTATTATTTTCATTTTACCACGTTTAACTTTTCAAATATAACTAAAAAATTAGTTTAAACTAATTTTTTAGTTATAAGTAAATGTAACAAACAATTATTGTATTCGTCTTATAGTGTGTAAGTAAGGGTTTGTTTAAAAAAACAGCCTCCTGTTTTTTTAAACAATAACCAATGCCTATATTTATTCTATAATGAACTTTCATAATAAATGACTCACATTGTGCATTATGATAAAACGCTGTCAATTCAGGTGAGTTTCACGATTGGAATGAGTCAAATTTGTATCGAGAATATGATTTTTACTTCGTACTCATTATGCATTATTATAAAACGCTGTCAATTCAAGTGAATTTTACGATTGGAATGAGTCAAATTTGTATCGAGAATATGATTTTTACTTCGCATGCTTGTTCTCTATACAATTTTATACCGTTATCACTTTATAAAACCACTCGAACTGACATTTTAAAAACGTCTATAAATAAAAATGTAAAATTGGCTAAATAGCATATTATGATGGGATGAAAAAAAAGTTTAAATTAACACAAGCTGAATTAGTATTAATTTAGAGACAATGAAAAAAATTAAATTATGGATATATTTCTAGCCATTCTCGGCTTCTGTTTTGTGTGTTTAGGAATTATCGGTTCTTTCCTGCCTATTCTGCCAGGGCCAATTACAAGTTGGATTGGCTTGTTATTATTACATTTAACAAACGCTGTTCCGCAAAACTGGACTTTCCTTGGAATTACCTTAGCGATTGCTATCATAATTTTTATTCTTGATTATTTTATTCCCGCTATGGGAACAAAACGCTTTGGAGGAACTAAATACGGAGTGTACGGTACAACGATCGGACTTATTATAGGATTGCTGTCTCCTATTCCTTTCGGAATTATAATTGGTGCTTTTTTCGGTGCACTTATTGGCGAGTTACTTTTTGATAGCAAAGATACCAACAGAGCTATTAAAGCTTCCTTCGGTGCTTTATTAGGTTTTCTTACCTCTGCTTCTATTAAATTCTCAATAGCTTTTATTTATTTTATCTTGTTTTTTACGACACTTTGGGAATATAAAAGCTCATTTATATAATGCTTTATACTTAATAAATATACCTAGCCCCGATTGTAGCATTTGTTTGAGCTCCTCGCAGAGAGCGAGTGCGGAAAGCGGGAAATAGCTTCATAAAAAAAGTGAAACCTTAAATTTAGGGCAAAAAAAAAGCAACCCATCTCAGGGAAGCTTTCCATTGGTTAACAAAACCATGACACTATTTAAAGTGCCTAACAACACAACTAAATGCTACCTTTAAAAAAAAGCAGCCTGCAAATATACAACCTTTTTTCACTCTACCAAACTTTTTTGATTTTTTTACAAAAAACACGAATTTGTTTAGCGTTGTTTAATTCTGCAATTGATTGTATCTTTGCGGATTCATTAAAAATTATAAAAAACAACCCATGCAATTATCAGAACAAGAAGTTGTACGTAGAGAAAAGTTAGGAAAACTACGTGAATTAGGTATTAATCCGTACCCTGCTGATTTATTTCCATTAGATTCTAATTCGAAAGTTATTAAAAACGAGTTTGAAGAAGGAAAAAAAGTGGTAATTGCTGGTAGATTAATGAGTCGTCGTATTCAAGGAAAAGCATCGTTTGCCGAATTACAAGATAGTGAAGGACGTATACAGGTTTATTTTAATCGCGACGAAATTTGTGCCGGAGATGACAAAACTTTATACAACGAAGTATATAAAAAATTATTAGACATTGGTGATTTCATTGGTATTGAGGGTGAATTATTCACGACTCAAGTTGGTGAAAAAACAGTAATGGTAAAAGGGTTTAAATTATTAAGTAAATCTTTAAAACCATTACCTTTACCAAAGGTGGATGCCGAAGGAAATACATTTGACGGATTTACAGATCCTGAGATGCGTT
This sequence comes from Tenacibaculum sp. M1.3A, assembly GCF_057732375.1. NCBI lineage: Bacteria > Pseudomonadati > Bacteroidota > Flavobacteriia > Flavobacteriales > Flavobacteriaceae > Tenacibaculum > Tenacibaculum sp. M1.3A. The sequence continues at coordinate 26,950 of NZ_JBYJEF010000003.1, forward strand.
ACCGTCAGCGTTATGCCGATTTAGTGGTAAATCCACATGTAAAAGAAGTTTTCGTAAAGCGTACGAAGTTATTTACCGCTATGCGTAACTTTTTTAACGATGCTGGTTATTTTGAAGTTGAAACTCCGATTTTACAACCAATTGCTGGTGGTGCTTCTGCAAGACCATTTATGACACATCACAATGCTTTAGATGTACCTTTATATATGCGTATTGCTAACGAATTATATCTTAAAAGGTTAATTGTTGGTGGTTTTGATGGTGTGTATGAGTTTTCTAAAAACTTTAGAAATGAAGGAATGGATAGAACTCATAACCCTGAATTTACAGCGATGGAAATTTATGTAGCCTACAAAGACTACAACTGGATGATGGATTTTACAGAGAAGTTATTAGAACATTGTGCAATTGCTGTAAACGGAACAACAGAAACAACTTTTGGAGAACATAAGGTTGATTTTAAAGCGCCGTATGCAAGAGTTACCATGGCAGATTCTATAAAACATTTTACTGGTTTTGATATTATCGGTAAATCTGAAAGTGAGCTTTTTGAAGCTGCTAGAGAAATGGGAATTGAGGTTGATGAAACCATGGGTAAAGGAAAATTAATTGATGAAATGTTTGGTGAAAAATGTGAAGGAAATTACATTCAGCCTACTTTTATTACTGATTATCCGAAGGAAATGTCACCTTTATGTAAAGAACACAGAGATAATCCTGAATTAACAGAGCGTTTTGAGTTAATGGTTTGTGGTAAAGAAATTGCCAATGCATATTCTGAATTAAACGACCCAATTGATCAACGTGAGCGTTTTGAAGCGCAACTTAAATTAGCTGAACGTGGTGATGATGAAGCTACCGAGTTTATAGATCATGATTTTTTACGTGCTCTAGAATACGGAATGCCTCCTACGTCTGGTTTAGGAATTGGTATGGACCGTTTGATTATGTATTTAACTAACAATGCATCGATACAAGAAGTGTTATTTTTCCCTCAAATGAGACCTGAGAAAAAAGCGCCTTCTGTTGAATTAAACGACGATGAAAAAGCAGTGTTGGCTTTGATTGAAAAAGCTGAAAAGATTGCTTTAAATGATTTAAAAACACAATCTGGTTTATCTAATAAGAAATGGGACAAAACTATTAAAGGTTTAACTAAAAACAAATTAGCTAAAGTTGAAAAAACTGACGAAGGTTTATTTGTTGAAATAGCATAATACCTTTTTAAATATATTAAAAAAGCAACCTTATTTAGGTTGCTTTTTTGGTTTGTAAGATATCAGAACAAGTTAAATATATCCCAATTAACAACCAGTATCACCAATTGTTAATTCAAAATTTTGTTGTACTGATTTTCCAACACTATTTTTTGCAGGTATCCATTTGGGCATTTGCTATAGTAATTGTTCTATTGCTTTATCAATTGATATAATACCTGAAGATTCTACAATATTTACATTAATTGCGTCTCCATTTTCATCAATCATAAAAGTAGCAGTAGCACTTTGTGTTGGATTAAACTTCCAATTCTTAATTTCTGTAGAACTATTGTTTGTTAAATAAGATTCTAAAGCGTTTTCTGCTCCTTTAAAACGAGCCGAAACATCTGGAACAACAGTTAAAATCTTTTTTATCTCACTTGTATTTAAAGAATTATTTGCTGCGTTTTTAGTCTTATAAACAATTTTAACTCGTAAATCATCTCCAACTTTAGCGTTTCTAAAAAGTGCTTGTTGTTTTAGATCTAAAACAATACTCTTGCATACTTCTTTAATCTCTTTGTTGTTCGTTACTCGAGTAATTTCTATGAATACGTATTCTTCAATCCAACTAGTAGGATAGTGTTCAAATACTACTTTTAACGTTTTTACGTTACTTAATTCACCTTCTGTTATTGTTTTGTTATTCGCCCCTCTTACATAGTATGTCAGTTTTCTTACAGGTGCTGATTTTAAAATAGTATTTTCAAAACCTGTAGAAATTGCATCTGCAGATGCTACTGAAGTAATTCCTTTTTTTGTTTCCTTTTTGTTTACAAATCCGAGAACAACAAAACTTATTATCATTACTAAAATTGCGGCAACGGTTATTCTTGTTTTCATAATCTACTATTTTAAGATGCTATACCACAAATATACACTTGCATCTCTAAGTTACTGAAAATGAAATGTAAAAAAAGTGTGAAAAGGTATCTTAAATCTAACTAATTATTTTTCATTAACTTTAATGAGTTATGAAAAAGTTGTTACAATATTCTCCTTTCCATTTTTTAAGCTGTTTAATAATCGGAATTGTTTTACAGTTTTACACGAACTTATGGAGTTTTGATTTCAACTTTTTAATTGTTTTTATTTTCTTTTTTTTACTTCTATTATATCTATTAAAGAGAAATAACAACCGTAAATTATTTTCTTTTGTTACACTTTTGTTTTTTGTAGTTATTGGAGTTTCTACTTCATTCATACACAATCCTAAAAATAATGATAACTACTATCAACGTCATATTAATGACAACTCAGGAGTAATTGTAAAAATTCATAAAGTTCTAAAATCAGGAAATTATAATCATAAATTTATTGCTAATGTAATTCAGGTTGATACTAAAATAACAAGCGGAACTATTTTATTAAACCTAAAAAAAGACAGCATAGCAAGAGTTTTAAATGTTGATGATCGTATCTTTTTGAAATCAGAGTTTAAAAACTTAGCTGATCCTTTAAACCCACATCAATTTAATTACAAAGATTATTTAGCAAAGCAATACATCTATCAACAAGTTTTTATCCTAAAAAAAGAATACAAAAGGTTAGAAAAAGGAACTGTTTCTATTTATGGATTATCAGCTCAATTCAGAAATAAGGTTCAAACTTCTTTAAAAAAACACTCTTTTAACAAAGATGAACTTTCGGTGATTAATGCCCTGTTATTAGGACAACGACAAGACATTTCTAAAAACCTTTTGGAAAGCTATATCAATGCCGGTGCCGTTCATATTTTAGCAATTTCAGGTTTGCATATCGGAATTATCTTACTCGTATTATCATCGTTATTTAAACCTTTAGAACGATTAAATCATGGCGTAATCCTAAAAGCTCTTCTAATCGTTATTTTACTATGGATGTTTGCTTTTATCGCAGGCTTATCGGCTTCTGTTGTTAGAGCAGTTACTATGTTTACTTTTATTGCTGTTGGTGCCTCTTTTAAAAAGAAAAGAATCGTAGAATATTCGTTAATCAGTTCGATGTTTTTCTTATTATTAATCAAACCTTTATTTTTGTTTGATGTAGGATTTCAGTTGAGTTACCTCGCTGTTTTCGGAATTATTTGGGTACAACCCCTACTCTATAAATTATGGAAACCTAAAATTTGGTTGCTCGATAAAATTTGGAGTTTACTTACAGTTTCTGTTGCCGCTCAAGTAGGAATATTACCAATTAGCTTGTATTATTTTCATCAGTTTCCTGGACTTTTTATACTAACAAACATATTAATTATTCCGTTTTTAGGTGGAATTTTAATTGGCGGAATCTTAGTAATACTGCTTGCGTTGTTAAATTTACTTCCGCAGATTTTTGTTGATATTTACGGGTTCGTTATTTCTTTAATGAATAAAGTAGTCGATTGGGTTTCGAATCAAGAAGGGTTTCTATGGCAAGAAATATCGATGTCTTTTTACGAAATGATTGGTTGGTATATTATAATCGTATTTGCGTATCAATTCATTATTATCAAAAAAACAACACAATTATTATTTTTACTAGCATCCATAGTTATGCTACAAACTGTTTATATTTTCGAAAAAAAGAACCGAGAACAAAAACAAGAAATTATAGTTTTTAATAAAAGCAGAAAAAACCTGGTAGGCATAAGAAACGGAAAACAATTACATATTTTTCACAACCTAGATAGTCTTAAAGTAATTAATGATAAAGCAATTATAGATTATCGGATAAATGAGAATATAAACAGTTACTCTATCAATAAAACACTTAATTATTTTAAGTTTAATTCTGATGATATTTTAATAGTTGATAGTTTAGGTGTTTACAATATTACCATTAAAAACCCTATTGTACTACTACAAAATTCTCCCAAAATTAATTTAACTAGACTCATAAACAACTTAAAACCAATACAAATAATTGCTGATGGCAGTAATTACAGCAGTTATATAGACAGATGGCAATTTACTTGTAAAAAGCAAAAAATTCCGTTTCATCACACAGGACAAAACGGAGCTTATATATTAAAATAACTGTAAGCAGATTACATGGTTCCTCGTAGTGACGAACTGTTATTGTTTAGATTGAGCCTTTAAAGTTCTTTGAGAACTTTGCCCACTTCGTATTCTTATAATTATCTTTTGCAAAGTAAGCTAAAACCATTTCGAATTTCTTTTCATCTAAATATCCAGGAACTGTTTGAATTAATTGTTCTTCTGCGCTAAAAAAAGCGGTAGAAGGATAACTCATTTGTCCTTTCATAATTGTTGCAGCCAATTCATGATATTTACTTCTTCCTTGCTGAACAAACTTATATGTTTTTCCTTTAAAACTGATATCTTCCTTACCTTCACCATCCATTTTTACGGCATAAAAGTTATCATTTATAAACTTTACAATTACATCGTTTTTGTAGGTAGTTTTATCCATTTTTTTACACCAACCACACCAGTCTGTATATAAATCGACTAAAATTGGCTTTGGTGTTTCTTTATTCTTCTCTATCGCTTCTTCAAAAGTTAACCAATTAACTTCTTGCTGTGCTTTTACACCAACTGAAATAAATGCGAATACGGCTATTAAAATTAATTTCTTCATGCTTCTTAGGTCTCAATAAGTATTCCAAATTTACAAAAAAACCTATCAAGTTTTTATTCTTGATAGGCTTTATATATATTTTAACGTTTGTAAAAATTATTTTACTCCGTGCATTAGCTTTTTCATTAAAGGATTTAAACCTGCGATAATTAAACCTGCTACAATTGGTATAATTGTAAAAATTAAGAAAAAACCAGAGATAGAATATGCCTTTTCAATATCTTCAATATAACTACCTACAGTACCGGCTAATTTATTACCCATTGCTATAAATAAATAATAAACACCAAACATAAAGCCAATCCATTTTGCTGGTACTAACTTACTAATATATGATAAACTTACAGGTGAAATACATAACTCACCCATAGTGTGGAATAAATAAGCTGCAATTAACCAAAACATACTTACTTTAACGATAGGTTCTCCTGCTACAATACTTTGAGACCCCATTGATAAAAACCCAAAACCTAAACCTAGTAATAATAATCCTAATCCGAATTTTAAAGGTCCAGACATATTGTATTTACTTTCCCACCACTTAGAAAAGAATGGTGCTAACGTTATAATAAACAAAGAATTTAAAATACCAAACCAAGTTGCAGGTACCTCAACACTTTCTTGAGAAAAATCTCTTTGAATTTTCCAACCTACAATACCCCATATCACAATAAAACTTAAAGATAAAACAATGTTACCTAATGCATATTTTGCGAATGTTTTTTTGAATAATAAATACAATACATATGTAATAATACCCAATGGTAAAATTGTTAGTAAAGCATCAACATATTTAAAAATAGTACCATAAGTTCCAGTTAAATTTCTTTGAGTATATTCTCCTGCAAAAATTGTCATAGAACCACCAGCCTGTTCAAAAGCCGCCCAGAAAAACACAGTAAAAATACAAAATACTCCTACTGCTATTAATCTATCAATTACAACTCTCTGAGGTGTTTTTTCTTCAGTATTTTTCTCTACTAAATCTTGATCGCCATCCTTTCCTATCTCCTCTAAAGTAATCTCTTTTAATTGTTTTGGTGAAAGACCGATATTACCAAAAATATTTTGTGTAAAGTAGAATTGTAACATTCCAATAAACATAAAAATACCTGCTAAACCAAAACCTAAAGACCAAGAATAGTTTTCTCCAATATAACCACATAACATGATTCCTAAAAATGCACCTGCGTTTACTCCCATATAAAAAATAGAATAAGCTCCATCTTTTTTACCTTCATGATCTTTATACATATTAGATATAATTGATGTCATATTAGGTTTGAATAAACCATTACCAATCATTAAACAAGCTAAACCAACATATAACATCATTGGTGTTTCGAAAGCCATTGCTCCATGACCTAGCGTCATGATTAAAGCTCCAATAATTACAGCCCACCTGTAACCTAAAAGTTTATCGGCTATAAGTCCACCAAAAACAGGAGTTAAATAAACCCCCATTGTATAAGTTCCGTATAATGATAAGGCTTCTGCTTTTGCCCATCCAAAACCACCATCTGTTATAGAACTAATTAAAAATAAAACTAATAATGCACGCATTCCGTAATACGAGAAGCGTTCCCACATTTCAGTAAAAAACAGCACAAATAACCCTGCTGGATGCCCTAATACTTTGTCTTTAAATAGATTTTCAATATCTGTACTCATGTTTAAAATATAAATTTTAATAAAAATAAAAAGCATTGTAACAATAATTATTACAATGCTTTTACAAGTTCTTTTTTAGTTATTTTCCGCTAATTCGAAGCCTTCAGTTTGCTCACTACTTAAATCTCTTTCTCTTTCTTCTGCTCCATGTGTTAAACGCTTTAGAGGTTTTAACATTACTATAAACAATAATCCTATTATTACTGTAAAAATTAAAATCCCTGAAAATATAGTTAACTCACCAAACTCAGATGCAGACTCACCTATAATACCAGCTACTTTGTTACCTAGACCTGTGGCAGCAAAATAAACTCCCATCATTAAAGCTGCGTATTTTACTGGCGCTAATTTTGTAATGAATGATAAAGCTACTGGTGAAATACATAATTCACCTATCGTATGAAATAAGTATGCTAATACTAACCAAACCATACTAGAAGTTCCTGATTCTTCAAATTGCATTGCAGCAAATACCATAAAAAGAAAACCAAACCCCATTATAATAATACCTAAAGCCATTTTTAATAAAGAAGAAGCTTCTTTTCCTTTCAACTTTCTTTTAGCCCAAAAACTTGCAACACCGGTTGCAAATAAAATAATAAATCCTGCATTTAAACTCTGAAACATTACTGTTGGAATTAACCATCCAAATAAATTTCTATCAGTATTGGTTTCTGTATATAAATTCATTAAACCTCCAGCTTGCTCGAATGCTCCCCAAAAGATAATAACCATTATAAAAGATAATAAAAGAACTAAAAAGCGGTCTTTAAACACCTGTGTATCTAACTCTTTGTAAATCATCATTAACAATGCAGTTATTGCGGTTAAAAACATAAATAACAATCCATAGCCCCAACCTAATTTATACCATCCTAAAAACGACGCAACTAATAACAACCCTGTAAAAAGCAATTGTTTAGGTGAACTAAATAATTTAGAATACAATTGCCCGTATGAAATTGAGTTTTCATCATTTTCACTTGGTACGAAATTACCAACTTCCGTTAAGTATTTTTGCCCGTATATATAATTTATTAATCCTAAAACCATCACGATACCTGCTAAACCAAAACCAGCATGCCATCCCCATTTAGCGACCACTAAACCTATTACCATTGTTGCTAAAAGAGAACCTAAGTTTATCCCTATATAAAAAATAGAAAATCCTTTATCCCTTCTAATGTCTCCTTCTTTGTATAATCCACCTACCATTGTAGAAATATTAGGCTTTAATAAACCTACTCCTAAAATAACGAGACCTAATCCTGTATAAAAAGCCCAAGGATCAGTTAAAATTAAAACCCCATGCCCTATACATAATATAATTGCTCCTAATAAAACCGATTTTTTTTGGCCTAATATTTTATCCGCTATCATTCCTCCTGGAATTGACATTACATAAACAAGCATAGTATACCATCCGTAAAGAGCAAGTGCTTCTTTACTTGTCCATCCTAAACCTGCTCCTCTAGGATCATCCCCCATAGATGATGTTGTCATATACAAAACTAATAACGCTCTCATACCATAGTAAGAAAAGCGCTCCCACATTTCTGTTAAAAATAAAATATACAAACCTACTGGTTGCCCAAAAAGTTCTTTTTCATGTGCTTGTTTAACTGTGTTCATATTTTATATTTTTATAAGTTCTTTTTAATAAAATTTGTCATTTTCGTATACAAGTGTATACGCGTATTACCACCGTAAATTCCGTGGTTTTTATCAGGATACACTCCCCATTCGAATTGCTTATTGGCTTGTATTAAAGCTTCTGCCATTCTAAATGCATTTTGCACGTGTACGTTATCATCAGCTGTACCATGAATTAACAAGTACTTTCCTTTTAGTAGTTCTGGATAATTTAATGGAGAGTTCTCATCATAACCTGTAGGATTCTCTTCAGGTGTTTGCATGTAACGCTCAGTATAAATACTATCATAAAAACGCCAAGTAGTTACAGGAGCAACCGCTATTGCTGCCGCAAATACATCGTTTCCTTTTAAAATACAGTTAGTACTCATAAAACCACCGTACGACCATCCCCAAATTCCAATTCTATTTGCATCTACATATGATAAGTTTGCTAATTCTTTAGCTACCGCTATTTGATCTTCAACTTCGTATTTACCTAATTGCTTTTGAGTGATTTTTTTAAAATCTCTACCCTTTAAACCTGTTCCTCTACCATCAACACAAACAATCATGTAACCGTTTTGAGCCAACATTTGGTGCCAATAATCGTTAGATCCGTTCCAACTATTTGATACATTTTGAGATCCTGGCCCAGAATATTGATACATTAATACTGGATATTTTTTATTTGAATCGAAATTAACAGGCTTTATTGTATACATATTTAAGTCGTTTCCGTTTATATTAATGGTAGAAAACTCTTTTTCACTTAAATTATATCCTGCAATAACTTCTTTTAAAGCTGCATTGTCTTTTACTATTTTTAATACTTTACCCGTATCGTTTCTTAAAGAATATACATTTGGCGTATTCGCATCAGAAAATGTATTTATAAAATAATGCATGTTCTTACTAAACGATGCGCTATTTGTTCCTAAAGGATTACTTATTATATTTTTATTCTCACCCGTTAAAGAGACACTATAAACACCTCTATTTATAGATCCGTTTTCTACTGATTGATAGTAAATTGTTTTTTTATCAGCATCAAAACCATAATAAGAAGTTACCTCCCAGTTTCCTTTTGTTACCTGATTTATTAATTCACCTTTATTATTGTAGTGATAAATATGATTGAAACCATCTTTTTCACTCGTCCAGATAAAACTATTATCATTTAAAAATGTTAAATCGTCCGTTACATCCACATAAGCTTCATCCGTTTCTGTTAATATTAATGTAGTATCATATGTTTTAGCATTAATAAAATACATTTTCAAATCATTTTGATGACGATTTAAAGTACGTACCGCTAAAATGTTACCATCCTTTGTCCAATTAATTCTAGGGATGTATTCATACTCTCCGAAAATAATTTTAGCAGTTCCGTTAGTATCTAAAGAATACACATGTAAGGTAACTTTCGCATTATCTTCTCCTGCCTTTGGATATTTAAAAACATCTTGAGTTGGGTATTTTCCTTTACCATAAACATCCATAGAAAATGTTTTTACAGCACTTTCATCAAAACGTAAAAAAGCTAGATTGCTTCCGTCAGCACTCCATTCAAAAGCACGCACAAATCCAAATTCTTCTTCGTAAACCCAGTCGGTAATACCATTTATAATTTTATTTTTCTCACCGTCTTTTGTTATTTGAACAATTGTATTGCTAGAAAAATCTCTAATAAATAAGTTATTGTCTTTTGCATAGGCAACTCTTTTGCTATCTGGCGAAAAAGTTGGTCGCTGAATATCTTCTCCTATTAACTTTAATGTTTTTGAAGCGATATCATATACATAAAATGTACCTAAGAAAGAACGACGGAATATTGGTTTGAAGTTTGTTCCTAAAATCAACTTCGTTTCATCACTATTAAAACTATATGATCTAAATGTATTTAAACCATTTAAATCTTTACTATTAACAATTGTTTCAACTTTTTCTAAAGTTTTATAATTGTATTTATCTACCGACGAATTTCCGTTTTCGTAATTTAATAAAGAATAAAAATCATCATTCATTGAGTTTAATGAATTCATGTAATCGGCTCTAAATGTGCCTTTTTTCCAAATATCTTCTAAAGAAATATCTTTTTTCTGTGCTTGTAACAGCGAAGATAATCCTATGAAAAGCAGTAATATTTTTTTCATCTTAAGTTGTTGTTTATCTAAAAAGTTTGCCAAGTTTACGGAAAAATCGCCATAAAACACATCAAAAAAGTTAGAAATACTAAATATGAAAGCTATTTTAACAAGATTCATTTATCTTTGAGCCACCTAAATTTTATAGACAATGTCTAAAATTATTACTGGATTTTCTAAACTTACTAAAGAGGAAAAAATAAATTGGTTGGCTAAAACTTATTTTAACAACCAACCAGAAATTACACAAACACTAAAACAGTATTGGAATGTAGATGAAAAATTACAACAACTACATGACGATTTTATAGAAAATACGCTTTCTAATTTTTACATGCCGTATGGTATTGCTCCTAACTTTGTAATAAACAATCGCGATTATGTAGTGCCGATGGTTATTGAAGAAAGTTCGGTTGTTGCAGCAGCTTCGTTAGTTGCAAAATATTGGAGTACGCGCGGTGGTTTTAAAACTGAAGTTATTGCTACCACCAAAATCGGACAAGTACATTTTATGTATGAAGGTGATAAGACGGAATTAGAAAACTATTTTGATCAACAAAAATCTAAATTATACGACGCAACAGCTTCCATTACAAAAAACATGGAAAAACGCGGTGGAGGTATTTTAGACATTCAATTAGTTGATAAAACTAATAAACTTGCAAATTACTACCAGTTACATGTTACTTTTGAAACAAAAGATAGCATGGGCGCGAATTTTATTAATTCGTGTTTAGAAGCAATGGCTAATCAGTTTAGACGTGATGATATTGAAATCGTAATGAGCATCCTTTCTAACTACGTTACAGATTGTGTGGTTAAAGCAGAAGTGAGTTGTAAAATAGAAGATTTAGGAGGTAAAGACCCTCATAAATTTGCACAGAAATTCGAGCAAGCGGTAAAAATAGCCGAAATAGAACCTTACCGAGCCGTTACTCACAACAAAGGAATTATGAACGGTATAGACGCCGTTGTTTTAGCTACCGGTAATGACTTTAGAGCGATCGAAGCTGGTGCACATGCCTACGCTTCTAAAGACGGACAGTATAAAAGTTTAACACATTGTGAAATTAAAGAAGGCATTTTTAAATTTTGGATTGAAATTCCTTTAGCACTCGGAACCGTTGGTGGTTTAACAGCTTTACATCCGATGGCAAAATTATCGTTAGATATGCTGCAAAAACCATCTGCAAGAGAATTAATGCAAATTATTGCTGCTGCTGGTTTAGCTCAGAATTTCGCTGCATTACGCGCTTTAACAACTAAAGGAATTCAGCATGGACACATGAAAATGCACTTGCAAAACATTTTAAATCAATTAGAAGCAACTGCAGAAGAAAGAGATACTATAACTGCTTATTTTGATAAAAGTACCGTTTCTCATAGCGCTGTAGTTGATAAATTTAAAGAGTTAAGAAAATAGTATTAATTGTCTCCTCGAGCGCAGTCGAGAGGTCAGATTACAAACATTAAAAGAGGTCTCGACTGCGCTCGACCTGACAATTGTATTGGGAAAATATTATTCTAACGGAAAATTATTATTAACAGGTGAATATGTAGTTCTTGACGGAGCAACATCTTTAGCGGTGCCTACTAAGTTTGGTCAAGATTTAATTATCGAACCGATAAAAGAATCACAACTTATTTGGGCTAGCTTTACTAATACAGGCGAATGCTGGTTTGAAGCTACTTTCGATTTACCAAAGTTGCGTTTAACCTCAGCTACTTTTAATGCTGATAAACAAGGAAATGCGGAAGTTATTGCAGAAACCTTATCTGATATTTTACATGAAGCTAAAAAGTTAAATCCTGATTTTTTAAATTCTGACGGTGGTTTTATTGTAAAAACGAACTTAACTTTTCCTCAGAATTGGGGATTAGGAAGCTCATCTACATTGATAAACAACATTGCTAATTGGGCAAATGTGAATCCGTTTACCTTATTATGGAATGCCTTTTCTGGTAGTGGGTATGATATTGCTTGCGCTAGTAATAACAACCCTATCTTATATCAATTAAAAAAGAACCTCTCGACTGCGCTCGAGATGACACCTATTGTTAGTGAGGTAAAATTCAACCCCGATTTTAAAGATGAGTTGTTTTTTGTGTATTTAAATCAGAAGCAAAATAGCAGAGAAGGAATCGCACAATATAAAGAACATCGAGAAGAAGCTAAAAAGCTAATTCCGGAAATAAATGAGCTAACTCAAGAGTTTTTAAAGGCTAATTCTTCTAAGAGTTTAGCTAAAATAATAATTGAGCATGAGCAAATAATTAGCTCAATTATTAAACAAACTCCAGTTAAAAAACGTCTTTTTCCTGATTATTTCGGTGAAATAAAAAGTTTAGGTGCTTGGGGTGGCGATTTTGTTTTAGCTGCGGGTAATGAAAATACCTCAACATATTTTAAAGAAAAAGGCTACAATACAATTGTTCCTTACAAAGAAATGATTTTATAAATCAAAACAGGTCTCGACTGCGCTCGACCTGACAAGTTAATCTTAAAATGTCTCCTCGAGTGCAGTCGAGAGGTTTTTCTACAAATGAAAAAAGTAATTATAATTGGCGGTGGTGCAGCAGGTTTTTTCACGGCTATAAACGCTAAAGAAAATAATCCTGAATTAGACATTACCATTCTCGAAAAAGGAAAGGAAGTTTTACAAAAAGTAAAAATTTCTGGTGGTGGTCGTTGTAACGTTACTCATGCTTGTTTTGAACCTAAGGAACTTGTAAAATTTTATCCGAGAGGAGAAAAAGAATTACTAGGACCTTTTCATCAGTTTATGACTGGTGATACTTTTGAATGGTTTGACAACAGAGGAATTCCTTTAAAAATTGAAAGTGATAATCGTGTTTTTCCTGAAGCAAACACCTCACAAGCCATTATAGATTGTTTTCAGAATGCTGTTGATAACCTTGGTATTACGGTGTTAAAAAATCACGGTGTAAATTCAGTTTATCAACAAGAAAACAAGTGGGTTATCAACACAAAAGAACAACAATTTGAGGCTAATTCTTTAGTTATCGCCGCGGGTAGTTCTAAGAAAGTTTGGGATTTATGTAAAACCTTAGACCATGCGATTATAGAACCTGTGCCTTCTTTGTTTACTTTTAATATAAAAGATAAACGAATTATCGATTTAGGCGGAATATCAGTGCCAAATGCCGGGGTAAAATTAGTGGGAACAAATCTAGAAAACTCAGGACCTTTATTAATTACGCATTGGGGATTAAGCGGACCCGCAATTTTAAAACTCTCTGCTTTTGGTGCACGAATTTTAGCTGATAAAAACTATCAATACAATGTTGAAGTAAATTGGTTAGGACAAGATTTTGATAGTGTTTTAGATGAATTATCTGATCTTAAAAACGCACAAGCCAGAAAACAAGTGAATTTAAAATCACCTTTTGCAGATATTCCTCGTCGTTTATGGGAACGTTTTGTTGCAGCTGCAGAAATTAAAACGGCTCAGAATTGGGGCGATTTAAGTAATAAACAATTAAATAATTTAGCTACTCAATTAACAAAAGGATTGTTTAATGCAAACGGTCGTACAACTTTTAAAGATGAATTTGTAACGGCTGGTGGTGTAGATTTAAAAGGAATAAACTTTAAACGTTTTGAAAGCAGACTACATAAAAACCTCTTTTTTGTAGGTGAAGTTTTAAATATTGATGCCGTTACTGGCGGATTTAATTTTCAAAACGCTTGGACAGGCGGATATATTTGTGCGAAAAGCATTGCTGAATAACATTATTTTACACATAAAAAAGACCATTTACTAAACATAGTAAATGGTCTTTTTTAATAATATCGTTTAATTTTATATTAAACTGTAGCTGACGCTTTCATTGATTTTCTGTAGGTAAAAGAATTAAAAATATTTCTTTTTCCGAAGTTATTTATCGATTTAGCGTTTAAAAATTTTAAGAACATTTTTTTAGTAACTCCAAAATACTCGTAGGTATTTCCATCAGTAAAAGTAACTTCTAACAACATACTTTTATGGTGATAATCAGCTACTTTAAACTCAGTAATAGTGGTGTGATATGCTGCTGCATTTGCTTCTTTAGTTTCAGGAGCAATACTTACTAAAAAATGATAACCATCAATAATTTTAGTACTTACATCTTCTGCCTCTAACCTCTTTTCTTCTTCCTGAAATTTATCTGGGTGCCATTCTTTTACCAATCCTCGGTACGTTTTTTTCAAGTCCTTTAAATCGATAGCTCCTTCAACACTAAAAAGCTTTTTATATTCTTTAATACGTTTCATTTGTATGAAATAATTTAGCCTGCGAAATTACTTAAAATATCTGAATATGAGACCGAAAGCTATTTAAATTTCAAAAAAATATTTAATAGCTCATAACGGTACCAAAATACAATAACTGAAATGTCTTAACATCTAAAAGCAAACAGTTCATTGCCATCATAATGCCATAATTAGATTTATCATAAAAACGATATTCAAAATAATCTAATTCATTTTCATCAAAATCATAAAAAACATCATTTGTTTTAAAGTGGCCATTATAAAAATTATCAAGCTGAGATAATTTATGCACATTAATTTTAACGGCATGATTATACAAACTATCTATTTTAGTTTTTAACTTCATTCCTTTAAAACTTAAATCTTTGTCGTTTTTAAACAAGATGTTTTTATAAAAATCTCGCGTTAGCATATCGTATAAAACTTGCTCGGTATTTACCTCTTTCTGAATTACTTCTATATATTTTGAAACATTGTTTGATAATCTATTAAACTCTGCAATTTTTATTTTTGTGTTCTGAAACATTAATGGTTTTGCCAATGCCTGTTTTTCAAAAAAAGAAGTTCTACCAGCTATTAATTCGTTGTTTATTCGAATTGCTTCTGTTATTGATTTATGTGCTGTATATGTGGAGAATTTATGCTGCGAAAACCCAGCAATAGACATTAAAAGTGTCGTACAAAAAAGAAGACTACCTTTCATAACATTTTTTGTTTGAAAGATAGTCAATTTTATAACAGTTTTTTAAAAACAAAGATTATTCCTCTTCGTAACAATTAAAAACAATTGTGTAACCGTACTCAATTGCTTCTTCATAAAATTCTTTTTGATCTTCGTCAACATCATCTGCAGAATCTAAAGTAAAATATTCTTCTTCTATTTCTGATACTTTCCAACCTTCATCTTTTATGTAATGCTTTGCTAATTTAAGAGCTCCTTCGATATCTTTATAATCGATATATAAGCTTACATAAGCTCCTACAACTTCATTATAATGTTCTGACGATTTTTTTGGTTTTGCTAAAGCGTTTATTAAAAACATAATTTTATTTTATTTAAATTAATTAAGCTAATTCCCCTCTATGAGGCTTTAAAGCGTCTCTAAAAATTTTCATATCACTTTCATCTACTACAATAAAAGCAATGGTGTGCATTGGGTTTAACTCCGTATGATTTACCTCATAATACGTTAAACTATCTATTTGTGCAAATTCTTTTAAATGAATACAATGGTGTTTTGCGGTTGCTAAACCATCTGGGCCTTTAAAATCCCATATTAACTTTATTTTCCTACTCATATCAACACTTATTTACAAACACAAAAATACCCATTTCTGTGCTAAAAATGGGCATTAAAATAAACTAACCAGAAAACGATTATTTTTTTTGATTAATTGTGTATTGATATGATTTAAAAAGCTGAATTAATCTTTGTGACGATGATCCTGAAGAAGCATTAAAAGTAAATGAAATAGTAAGTTTTAATTCCGGAATATATGCCGCCATCGATCTAAAACCATCAATAGCGCCATCGTGGCCATAAACAGTTAAGCCGTTAAAATCACTTACCGAAATCCCCATACCCATTTCATCTTTAGGGGCAATCATCAACTGCATACTTCTCTCTGAGAACAGTTTACCTGTAAAAAGCGCATTATAAAAAACACTTACTTCGTTTGCGGTTGCTGTAATTCCGCCCGCTCCCATGGTTCCTAATAAATTTGTATGAAAAGTTATTGGATGCCATTTATTGTTTTCTGGGTAGTAACACATTGCTTCGTTGTTAGAAAAGTCAATATCTTTTCCGAATGCGGTTTTAGATACTCCTATTTTTTCGGCGATTCTATTTTGAATAATATCTGCAAATGTTTCCTTATCTACATCTTCTGCTATATATGCTAATAAAATATAATTAGAATTAGAATACTCAGTTATAGAATTTGGCGTAAATAAGCTTTGATACTCTTTGATTTTCGCAATCACTTTTGCTCTATCTCGAGGTTCGCTAATCCAAACTTCAAAATTTTTATCAGTTGTTATATTAAAGATTCCGCTACGGTGATACAGCATATCAGAAATTGTAATATTCTCTGAATTAGGAATCACAGGGAAGAAATCTTTTAGTTTCGTATTTAAAGAAAGTTTACCTTCATCTACCAACTGTAATATAAGTGTTGCTGTATATGTTTTACTAATAGAGCCTATTCGGAATTTTGTTTCAGAATTGTTTTTTTTATTTAAATTGATATTTGAATAACCAATAGACTTTGTATAAAACTCTTTTCCTTCTTTAAAAATAGAAACAGTTCCCATTGCCTTTTTTTCTTTTTCTAGTGATGCTAAATAATCGTCTAAATTCTGATTTTTTGCGCAACTTAAAAAAGAACACACAACCATCATAATAATTAAAAATTTCTTTTTCATACTATTATAATTTTAGTGTTTATTATTTTTTAATATTAAACCGATAAGCCCCAATCTTGTTATTAAGAACACAAACATTCCTAAAGAAGGAGAAAGTAACCCGATTTTTAAACCTCCAGCTAAGACAGCAGGATGAACACTTGTTGCTCTAGAAATAGCATCAAAGGCTTCAATCATCCCCATCATAAACCCGAAAAAACCATAAACTAACGCAAATAAACTTATATGTTTTATTAGTAAAACTACTTTATCATTTTCAGCGCTTCTTAAGAAGGCTTTTATAATTAAAGCAATGCAGGTAATTAACATAAATAATAATGGGTACATAAACATTGTTCCGCCATCTTGTAATAAATTGATAATTAAAAAATTCATATTAGTAAGTTTTAAAGTTATTATGATTCAAAAGTATCTTTAAAGCTTATACCTTTCTATTTATTTCGATAATTGCAAAGAAAAAAACCGTAAACAACAAGTTTAAAGCATATTTTAGTAAAAATAGGTAAATTGGTATTCTACCTACAAATAAGCGAATTTTATCTCAAAAAAACATAAAACAACGTAAAAAAGTAGATATTGCAAGCGTATGAAAAAACGACACTTTATACCTAAATTTATTATAGAAACAGTAATCCATCTTTTATTTTGGATAGCCGTATATTTATTTTATACTTATTTTTTAGGTTATGGAAGTGAAAACATCGCATACATAAATCGTTTTTCGCTGTTCTTAATGCCAATTACTATTGGTAGTAGTTATTTTTTTTATTTTTATTTAATCCCTAAATATTTACTTCTTAAAAAACAGCAACTATTTATTTTATATACTGCGTACACTTTTATAATTTCTTTCTTTTTTATTCTTGTATCGATATTTTATGGCTTAGTTTTTTCTGACAACTTAAAAACAGGCGATGGCACACCAATTACAAAAGGGCTTATATTTATAACTTTAGCAGTATATTTTATTTTTTTTGTTGCAATTAGTATTGGATTAATTATAAATAATTACAAGTCTGTATTAAAAAACGAAGACTTAAAAAACAAATTCTTAGCAACGCAACTACAACTAAAAGAACAAGAATTAAAGTTTTTAAAAATGCAAATTCATCCACATTTTTTATTCAACACTCTTAATACTTTATATGGTTTTGCTTTAAAAAAGTCTGATGAAGCTCCTGATATGATTTTAAAACTTTCTAATTTATTAGATTATATTTTATATCAGGTAGAAAAGCCATTAGTGTTTTTAAATGATGAAGTTAATCATATTGAAGATTATATCTCGTTAGAAAAAATGCGCTTTCAAGATAGTTTATTCGTGAGTTTTGATAAAGAAATACATCAAGAAAACATTCAAATTGCCCCGATGTTATTATTGCCATTTGTAGAGAATTCTTTTAAACATGGAGCACAAGTAGATGCTGTTCTAAAAGTTGACATCAAATTAAAAACAGCTAACAATTTACTTTTTTTTGAAATAAAAAATTCAACAAAAAACAATACGTCATCAAAAAAAGGAATCGGGCTAGAAAATATAAAAAAACGATTAGAGATGCTATACGGGAAATCGTATCATTTAGATATTTCACAAACAAAAAACAGTTTTAGAGTTGAATTAAAAACGCCTTTAAAAAATGATTGATAAATTACGCTGTGTTATTGTTGATGATGAACCTATGGCTAGAGAAATAATAGCTTCATTCATTGAAAAAACACCAAACTTAGAGCTTATTAAAATGTGTAAAAATGCTGCTGAGGCAATTATTTTTATGCAAAATGAATCTGTAGATTTATATTTCTTAGATATTAATATGCCCGAAATTACAGGCTTAAGTTTAGCAAAAATTATCAATAAAAAATCTAAAATAATTTTCACAACTGCTTATAGAGATTATGCCGTAGACGGATTTAATTTAAACGTGGTAGATTATTTATTAAAACCAATTGCTTTTGATCGTTTCTTACAAGCTACTCAAAAAGTGCTAGATATAAACACCCCTAAAATCATCGAAAAAACTAAAGAAATTAAGTCTGATTATATGTTTGTAAGAGCAGACAGAAAGATGGTTAAAATAAACTTTAGCGATGTTTTGTATATAGAAAGTCTAGGCGATTATGTAAAAATATTTACCGAAACAAACACAGTTGTTACGAGAGAAAGTATTAGTAATTTAGAATTAAAAATGCCTTTAAATAATTTTATTCGAATTCATAGATCGTACATCGTATCTACAAAGCAAATAACCTCTTATACAAACGAATTTATTGAGATTAGTAAAAAGGCAATTCCTATAAGTAGAAGCTACAAAGAATCCGTTTTACAAAAATTAGCAAAAGTGTAGTCTAAATTTTATCTTTACAGCAAAATTTAAACCTTTGAATACAGCACTTTTTATTTCAAAAGAATCAAATAAAACAATTGAAAAAGCTACATATACATGGCAAACACCAAGTAATATCGCTTTAGTCAAATATTGGGGAAAAAGCAATCCGCAAATTCCCAAAAATGCATCGATAAGTTTTACACTTAACAACTGCCATACAATTACTACGATTGAGTTTTTAAAAATTGAAAAATCAAGCGAAGCAAAATTCGAATTGTTTTTTGAAGGAAAAAAGAAGGATGATTTTAAACCAAAAATTGCTGAATTTTTTAAGCGAATAGAAAAATACTGCCCTTATATTTTAGAATATAAAATGGTGATTTCTTCAGAGAATTCTTTTCCTCACAGTAGCGGAATTGCCTCTTCTGCAAGCGGAATGAGTGCTATTGCAATGTGTTTATTAAACCTTGAAAAAGAATTAAATTCTGATTTAACAGACGAATTTATTAACAAAAAAGCTTCTTTTTTAGCCCGTTTAGGCTCTGGTAGTGCCAGTAGAAGTATTGAAGGTCCTTTGGTTGTTTGGGGAGAACACCCAGAAATTGAAGGAAGTTCAGATTTATTCGGAGTAAAATTTCCATATAAAATACACCCCATTTTCGAAAACTATTGCGATACTATTTTATTGGTTGATAAAGGAGAGAAACAAGTTTCATCTACAGTTGGTCATAACTTAATGCACAACCATCCGTATGCCGAACAACGCTTTACACAGGCAAACGAAAATTTATCTAAAATATCTACTATTCTTCAAAACGGAGACATAAAAGAGTTTATTAATTTAGTTGAAAGTGAAGCATTAACGTTGCATGCAATGATGCTTACAAGTAACCCGTATTTTATATTAATGAAGCCTAATACGTTAGAGGTGATTAATAAAATTTGGGAATACAGAGCGCAAAACAACAGTAATATTTGCTTTACTCTCGATGCAGGAGCAAATGTTCATATACTTTACCCTAATACAGAAAAGACTGAGGTAGAACATTTTATTAAGAACACCTTAGCTATTTACTGCCAAAAAAATCAGTATATTTGTGATAACACGGGTTTTGGCGCAAAAACCCATTAACCTTAAACTCCCTATTATCATGAGAACATTAACACTATTAATAGTTATGTTTATTGGGTTTTTATCAACCACAGTAACAGCACAAACCATTTGGCTTGATGATAACTGGCAAGAAACATCAAAAGAAAGTCACGAATATTATAGACCAATTCCTAAAGCAATCAATAACGGATTTTGGATTATTGATTATTATAAAAATGGTCAGGTTCAAATGGAAGGGTACAGTAAAAATAAAGAACTTAATAAAGAAATGTTTGACGGCCTTGTTATGTATTACCATGCTGATGGTAAACTTTTTCATAAAGCTAATTACCTAAGTGGTAAATTAGACGGTGACCGCAAAGTATTTTACAAAACTGGCGAGCTTAAAGAGCAAGGAAAATATACAAACGGACAAAGAGATGGTGTTTGGAAAACCTTTTATAAAAACGGAAAAATAGAAACAAAAGGAAAGTACCGCGATAATGAAAAAGTTGGTGTTTGGAAAACTTTCTACAAAAACGTATACTAGTTTGTAAACTAGTACTTTTACTTGTACTTTTGCTAAGCAATTAAAATTTATGAAAGGACCTTTATTTTACGCAAAAATATTACTCTTCGGAGAATATGGAATCATAAAAGATTCTAAAGGACTAGCGATTCCTTTTAACTCATATAAAGGTGTGTTAAAATCTGCTAGTAATTTAACTGGTGAAGCTAAAAAATCGAATGCTAATTTAATTAAGTTCTATAATTACTTAAATAGCTTAAATTCTGATTTAGTTTCTTTTGACTTACTTTCATTTAAAAATGATATTGATAACGGCATGTACTTCGATTCATCTATACCACAAGGATATGGTGTGGGAAGTTCTGGTGCTTTAGTTGCTGCAATCTACGATCAATATGCAAATAATAAAATTACTGTCTTAGAAAACCTAACACGCGATAAACTATTAATATTAAAACAAGTTTTTTCTTTAATGGAATCTTTTTTCCACGGAAAAAGCTCAGGATTAGATCCTTTAAATTCATACTTAAGTTTACCTATTTTAATCAACTCAAAAGAACATATAGAGCCAGCAGGTATTCCATCTCAAAAAGAAGGAAAAGGTGCCGTTTTCTTACTAGACTCCGAGCAAGTTGGTGAAACTGAACCAATGGTAAACATCTTTATGAATAAGATGAAAAACGAAGGATTTCGTAAAATGTTAAGCGAAGAATTTTCTTTACATACCGATGCTTGTATTGATGATTTCTTACTAGGTGATATAAAATCATTATTTGGTAACGTAAAAAAATTATCGAAAGTAGTTTTAACAAACTTCAAACCGATGATTCCTTCTGCTTTTCATAAAGTTTGGGAAAAAGGAATTCAAACTAACGAATACTACTTAAAACTTTGTGGTTCTGGTGGTGGTGGTTATATTTTAGGTTTTACTGAAGATTTCGAAAAAGCTAAAACAAGCTTAAAAGATTATAAATTAGAATTGGTGTATAGATTTTAAAATACTACGATGAGTATATTAAAAGTTAATACGTTTCTAAAAAAAATAGTTAGCCTTCTATCAGTCGTTAGGGGTTATAACATTTTAGTACTAATAGCAGCCCAATACTTGGCTGCTATTTTTATTTTCTCTGATCAAAAATCTGTAAAACCAGTACTTTTCGATTGGCATCTACTTTACTTAGTTATTGCTACGGTAGCTACTGTAGCCGCAGGGTATATCATCAATAATTTTTACGACAAAAAATCTGACCAAATAAATAGACCTATAAAATCTAACTTAGACTCTTACATAAAACAAGAAACTAAATTATCGTTATACTTTACCTTAAACTTTATAGGTTTTGGTTTTGGCTGGTTAGTATCTTGGAGAGCTGCTTTCTTTTTTGCTATATATATTTTCGGGATTTGGTTTTATTCTCATAAATTAAAAAAAAATCCTTTTATTGGTTTACTGAGCGTTACTGTTTTAACAATACTTCCTTTTTTTGTGGTTTTTGTGCATTTTAAAAACTTTTCGAAAGTAATTTTTGTGCACGCAATCTTTCTTTTTCTAATTATAATGATTCGTGAATTAATCAAAAACTTAGAAAACATTAAAGGAGCTATAATCAACAACTACAATACTTTCCCTATTAAATACGGAGAAAAAAATACCAAAAAATTAATCATCTTATTAATGGTTTTAACCTTAATTCCGATAAGTGTTTTATTTTACTACCCTGCAATCGAGTACATGAAATATTATTTTTACTTAGCAGCTCTTGTTTTGTTCTTTATAGGTTTTTACACCTGGAAAGCAACAAAAACGGATCAATATCGCCTATTGCACAACATTTTAAAGATATTATTGTTAATAGGAGTATTTAGTTTACTTTTTATTGATAAGTCTTTAATTCTAGACAAAGTAGTTATCGCTTTAGATTAGAAATCAAATAATTACCGTACATTTGCACCCTTTTAAAATTTAATTATGAATTCAAAAAACTCGTCGAGAGGACGACAGGCTGATAGGAACAGCAATCCTCGTGAAAAAAAATCATTTAGATCTGATAACAGGTCTGAAAGAACCGATAGATCTGACAGAAGCGACAGGAATGAAAAAACCGATAGACCCGTTAGAAAATCATCTGAAAAACCAAGATTTGCAACTAGCTCTTCTGACAACAAAAAACAATTTAATAGAGACCTTAAAAAATCAGCTGCTAATAAGCAAAAGCAAACTAGCTCTGATGATACTGCAGGAATTCGCTTAAACAAGTATATTTCTAATTCAGGAATTTGTTCTCGTAGAGAAGCCGATACTTATATTGAACACGGAAGTGTTTTTGTAAACGGAAATTTAATGACACAAATGGGCTACAAGGTACAACCTACCGATGAAGTTCGTTTTGATGGTACTTTAATTTCAATCGAAAAGAAACGTTATATCTTATTAAACAAGCCAAAAAACTATATTACTACCATGGAGGATGATCGTGGTCGTAAAACAGTTATGGAACTTGTAGATAACGCTACCAAAGAACGTATTTATCCTGTTGGAAGATTAGATAGAAATACTACTGGTTTGTTATTGTTTACAAACGATGGTGAGTTAGCTAAGAAATTAACACACCCAAAACATGATGTACGTAAACTTTATCATGCTTCTTTAGATAAAAAACTATCAATATCTGATTTAGATAAATTACGTGGTGATGTTATTATTGAAGGTAAAAAAGTTTTTATTGATGCCGTTTCTTATGTAGAAGGTGAAAGAAAAACAGAAGTTGGTATTGAAATACACTCTGGAAGAAACAGAATTGTACGTAAAATATTTGAAAACTTCGGATATGCAGTAACAAAACTAGATCGTGTTGTTTTTGCAGGTATGACTAAACGTAATTTACCTCGTGGTAGATGGCGTGAGTTAACCGATTTAGAAGTTAATTCTTTAAAAATGTTATAAATAAAAAAATCCCGAGTTTAAAACTCGGGATTTTTTTATTTACTTCTTTTCTTTTTTATGATCGTCTTGTACCTCTTCATTTCGATACTTACAACAACCGTGTAAACCATCGTAAGCTTCTTTTGTTGCTTTTACTGCTTTCGTATCATGACCAACATTTGCTACATTTTGCTGAATCGTTTTAACATCCGTCTTACGTTCATCAATAATTAATTTTAACTCATGTGTTTTTACATTCCACTGCGCATATTTTACACCTTTACTATTTAAAGCTGCCTTTTCAATACGTCCTTTACACATCATACAAACACCGTCTACATCAATAGATATCTTGGCATTCTTCTTCTTTTCTTGCGCTGATAAAGATATACTCATCAACAAAACCGTTATTACTAATACTATTTTTTTCATCTTAATCTATTTTAAATCTTAAACCTGCGTAATAATTACTTCCAAATACGGGCGCATATATAATTGTGGTATCAAAACTTGAACCAAAAGGATTATCGCTTCCCAATATCGGATTTTTTTGTTTATAGTTTGTTATATTTTCTGCTCCCGCATACAATTCAAACTTTTTAGAAAACACTTTTGTTACCTGAGTGTTTAACAAATTATAACTTTTTGAAAATTCTGGCAACCTATATTGAACCGGATTTGATTGTGTATTTGGTAAACGTTGTTTCCCTATCCAATTATAAGTAACATCAAATTTCCAATGTGCAACATTTTCCTTTTTCTCTGTCTCATAAGAAACATTTGCAAAAAACCGGTGTTTTGCCTGTAATGCCTTATCTAAATTCCCTGATTTATAATCAGTGTTTACATCGTAGTATTTGTATGAAAAACGAGTGTTAAAATATGGAACTATATTTTGATTTACTTCTAACTGAAAACTGTTAGCAACACTTTTTCCGTCTAAATTATAAAAAGATATTTCCTGCGGATTTTCCCAATCTACCACAACTTGATTTTCGAAATCTGTTCTGTAAAAATCAAAAGTAATACCTCCTTTTTTGCCAAACAATTTGTAACCTTGTAAAAACGATATTCCGTAATTCCAAGCTGTTTCCGGACTTAAACCATAAACCTCTCCTCCTACATCATCAATATTAACTTGTCTTGAAGATGCAAAAAATTGTTGATTTTCAGCAAAAATATTAGCACTTCTTCTTCCTTTTCCTATCGATGTTCTAAAAACTCCTTTCTCCCAAGGCGCATAACGAATATGCAAACGAGGCGTTAAAAAAGTTCCTAATATATTATGAGTATCAATTCTTAATCCTGCGGTAATACTTATATCATCCACATTATCATAAGCGTATTCGAAAAAAGCACCAACAGAGTTTTCTTTACGATCATAATTGTTTACTGTAGTAACGTTTACAAACTCGTCATACTTATCATACGTAAAACTAAGTCCTGTTTTAAACTTATTTCTGGTATCACCGATAATTGAATTAAAAATAAAACTGCTAAAAAAACTTTGATGTTGAATATTATAATCACTTAATCCAAAATAAGAATCTTGTTTATGATTACTATAAGCAGCCTGTAGGCTCATACTTTGAAAAGGTAAATCAGGAAAAACATAGCCCAATTTAGCAGAAGTATCAAAGCGTTTTGTTTTAATTTCGCTTCCCCAAACAGTAGTAGATTCTTTATCTAAATCAGGATTAAAATTAACTTCACCTACTTGCTTCTCATCATCTAAATATCTAAAATTAATAAAACTCACCCATCCTTTTTGCGCATCTACATACTGCCAGCGGTTCATGATATTAATTTGTTTTGCTAGCGGGTTATCTAAAAAGTTATCCTCATTTTTATCAAATTTTTCTCCTCGGTAATTACCATGAACATACAAACCTGTTTGCCACTTATCACTTACTTCTTGGTTTAAATGGGTATTAAACTCCATTCTTCCTCCAGCTGATCCGTAGGCATTTACAAAAAAACGATGATTCGTATATGGCTTTACCAATTCGGCATTTATTTGTCCCGAAATACTCTCATAACCATTTACAACACTACCTGCACCTTTTGTTATTTGAATACTTTCTACCCAAGTACCTGGCGTAAAAGAAAGTCCGAATGCTTGTGATGCGCCTCGTATAGACGGAATATTTTCTTGCGTAATTAACAAATACGGACTTGTTAAACCTAACATTTGAATTTGTTTTGTTCCTGTTAATGCATCTGAATAATTAACATCTATTGATGGGTTGGTTTCAAAACTTTCTGCCAAATTACAACAAGCCGCCTTCAATAATTCGGCACTGTTAATCATCATTACATTTTGAGCTTGCAAATATGATTTTTGAGTAGCACTCTTTTTAGATTTAACAGTTATCTCTTTTAAAGTATTGTTTTCTTTTAAAAAATGATGGAATGATTTTAACGATTTTATCGTGATAGTATCCGTTTTAAAGCCCACAAAACTAACAACCAATTTCTTATATTCTTGCTGATAAGGTATTGTAAACCATCCTTTTTCGTTTGTAGTTACGCCTACATTAGTATTCAACCAATGCACACTTGCACCATAAACACCTAAATTATCTTTAGGGCCGTTTTTATCCATAATCATACCTTTAAACTTCTCTTGTGAAAAGGTCATACTAGATATCAGTATTAAAATACTGAATATATTTATTTTCATTATTTTATATCATATTAAATTTTACACTTCTTATTTACTTAAAAGAATTGTAAAATCATATTATATACACTTCGTGAAGTACCTGAAAATCAAAAACTAAATCAGGTTGATAATAATATTGATAAAAATCGGGCTGATTATCATCGTTTTCAAATAATAGATTATAGAAACTATAAAAAGCTACAAACAATTTAACTTGCTGAAAGCTTATTTTTTTTGAAGATGTTTTTTGTATTTTATCCTGTCCATCTATCTGATGCACTTCGTCTTTACAGCATTTCTTTTTAATTACGGTTGCGCAATCGTCTTTCTCGCCTTCATTACAACTACCTGTTTCTCCTACATAAGAAATATCAACTAAAAAATCGCCACAGTAATGTTTAGCTACCGTAAAAGAAAAGGTAGAAAACAACACTAATAAGGCTAATGTTATGATTGATATTTTAGTAATTACTTGTTTCATTGAATGCAAAGATACGAAAAATTAAAAATTTGTTTTTTTTAAACAATTGTTAAATCTATTTTTGTAAGCTCTTAGCTCGAATTACGAATAAGACTATAAAACGCATCAAAAATGAATTTACAAGAATTAAAAAATAATATAGATCAGATAACTGAAAGCAATGCTGTTAAGGGAGTGAAATTACAGCAAATTTGCGATTACTTAGCTGCTGAAATTTCATATTACGATTGGGTAGGTTTTTACTTTAGAAATGGAGATAAGGAGGAGTTAAAATTAGCTGAATTTAATGGCGAACCTACCGACCATACTATTATTCCTTTTGGAAAAGGAATATGCGGACAGGTTGCAGTAAGTAATGAAAATTTTATTGTACAAGATGTTCAAGATCAGGATAATTATATTTCTTGTGGTTGGAAAGTAAAATCTGAAATTGTAATCCCAATTTTTGTTAATAACGAGAACATTGGTCAGATAGATATTGACTCTCATACTGTTAACCCTTTTACAGCTAATGACGAAGAATTATTAGAGTATGTTTGTAAAAAAGTGGCTTCTTTTATATGAATTTAACGTAAACGTTTGATTGTTAGGTTTTTTATACTTAAGTTTGTACTCTTATTAATCCCCACATAATCCCCTTAATTATGAATACCAAAGAATATCCCTCTTATGCTGCGTTAGGTACCCCTAATGCTCGTACAAAAACACAACAATCTTTTTTTGAAAAAATTACAGCATGGTTTCACGATTTCTTAGAAAACGCTGAATAATACTTTTATTTTTTTGTAAAAAACACCACCAAATCTCTTAGAGTTTTGGTGGTGTTTTCGTTTTACAATAAGCACAAATAATTATTGTATAACCTTTACTGTTTTAGTAGCTTTGTTCACTTAACAACACAACAACAATGAACAATACAAAAACTATTAAATCTGCCCTAATTTCGGTATTTCATAAAGACGGATTAGCCCCTATAGTAAAAAAACTTAATGATTTAGGTGTTACTATATACTCTACCGGAGGAACTGAGAAATTTATAAAAGATTTAGGAATTAACGTAGTACCTGTAGAAGAAGTAACTTCTTATCCTTCAATTTTAGGGGGTCGCGTAAAAACATTACACCCTAAAGTATTTGGAGGTATTTTAAACCGCCAGGATCATGAAGGTGATGTTGCTGAAATGCAAGAGTATAATATCCCTCAATTAGACTTAGTTATTGTAGATTTATATCCTTTTGAAAAAACTGTAGCTTCAGGCGCTCCAGAACAAGATATTATTGAAAAAATTGATATCGGAGGTATTTCATTAATACGCGCAGCTGCAAAAAACTTTAAAGACACTGTGCTTGTTTCTTCAATGGAGCAATACAGCGATTTTTTAAACCTTATTACAGCAAGTAACGGAAATACAACTATTAGTGATAGAAAAAAATTAGCTGCTAAAGCTTTTAACATTTCTTCTCACTACGATACTGCTATCTTTAATTATTTTAATGAAGATGAAGTTGTATATAAAGCAAGTGAAACCACATCTAAGACCTTAAGATATGGAGAAAACCCACATCAAAAAGGATATTTCTTTGGTGACTTAGAGGCTATGTTCGATAAATTACATGGTAAAGAATTAAGCTATAACAATCTTTTAGATGTTGATGCCGCTGTTAACTTAATGAACGAGTTTTCGGGTGAAGCACCAACTTTTGCTATTTTAAAACACAATAATGCTTGTGGTTTCGCACAAAGAAAAACAATTCACCAAGCTTATGTAGATGCCTTAGCAGGTGATCCTACTTCTGCTTTTGGAGGCGTTTTAATATCAAATACCAAAATAGATAAAACTACTGCCGAAGAAATTCATAAATTATTTTGTGAGGTAGTAATTGCTCCTTCATACGATGCAGATGCTCTAGAAGTTTTAAAAGGAAAGAAAAACAGAGTTTTACTAGTTCAGAAAGAAGTAACATTACCTACCCAAACTGTTAGAACAGCGTTAAACGGAGTTTTAATACAAGACAAAGATAATATTACTGATAAATTAGAAGATTTATCGTATCCTACAAATACGAAACCATCAGAAAGTGAGTTAGATGATTTGCTATTTGCTTCAAAGTTGTGTAAAAACACAAAATCGAATACGATTATTTTAGTAAAAAACAAACAACTACTAGCTGGTGGAACAGGACAAACAAGTAGAGTTGATGCTTTAAAACAAGCAATTGACAAAGCAACTAGTTTTAATTTTGATTTAACAGGAGCGGTTATGGCAAGTGATGCATTTTTTCCTTTTCCTGATTGTGTAGAGATTGCAAATAACGCAGGGATACAAAGTGTAATTCAACCAGGAGGCTCTATTAAAGATCAATTAAGTATAGATTATTGTAATAACAACAACGTTTCTATGGTTTTTACAGGTACAAGACATTTTAAACATTAAATAACATTGAATGTAAAATACCCGCAGATTTTTATTAGATTTGTGAGAATACATTAGAAACAGGTAAAACAAAGGAGTTTATATGGGATTTTTCGATTTTATGACAGAAGATATTGCAGTCGATTTAGGTACTGCAAACACGCTTATCATTCACAATGGTAAAGTTGTTATCGACAATCCGTCCATCGTTGCACGCAACCGATTGACTGGTAAAATTATTGCTACAGGTCATGAAGCGAGCAGAATGCAAGGAAAAACTCATGAAAATATAAAAACTATCCGTCCGTTAAAAGATGGAGTAATTGCAGATTTTCAGGCATCTGAAGAAATGATTAAAGAATTTGTAAAGCAGATTCCAGCAATTAAAAAGAAATTTTTCCCACCTTCATTACGAATGGTTATTTGTATTCCTTCAGGAATTACTGAAGTAGAAAAACGAGCAGTTATTGATTCTGGTCGCCATATGAATGCAAAAGAAATTTATTTAATTTTCGAACCAATGGCTGCTGCAATTGGTGTTGGTATTGATATTATGGAGCCGAAAGGAAACATGATTATAGATATAGGTGGTGGTACTACAGAAATTGCTGTAATAGCGCTTGCTGGTATTGTATGTGATCAATCTGTAAAAGTTGCAGGTGATTTATTTACAAGTGATATTATGTATTACATGCGTACACAACACAATTTACATGTTGGAGAAACTACTGCTGAGAAAATAAAAATACAAATAGGTTCTGCTACTGAAGATTTAGACAGTCCGCCAGAAGATATGATGGTACAAGGACGTGATTTATTAAGCGGTAAACCAAAACAAGTACAAGTATCTTATAGAGAAATTGCAAAAGCATTAGACAAATCGATATTACGTATTGAAGATGCTGTAATGGAAACATTATCTAAAACTCCGCCCGAATTAGCTGCTGATATTTACAATACTGGTATTTATTTAGCTGGTGGTGGTTCTATGCTTAGAGGCTTAGATAAACGTTTATCTCGAAAAACAGATTTACCTGTATATATTGCGGAAGATCCGCTTCGTGCAGTTGTAAGAGGAACTGGTATTGCTTTAAAAAACCTTGAAAAGTACAAGTCTGTATTGATCAAATAAATATTGAATGATTATTATATATGCAACAGCTTATCTATTTCTTTCAGAAGTATAAAAACTTCTTGTTTTTTCTATTTCTAGAAATTATTGCTGTTGCATTAATCATTAACAACCATTCTTTTCATAAAAGTAAATTTATTAGTTCTACTAATTTTATTACTGGTGGTGTTTATCAAAAATCATCAGAATTATCAGAATACCTTAGTTTAAAAAGTAGAAATAAGGAATTATCTGAAGAAAATACGCATCTTAAAAATAAATTAGATCAACTTTCTGTTACTAATGATACTATTAATAAAACGATAGATAGCAACCGAAACTTCTTATACATTAACGGGAAAGTCACAAATAACTCCTACAGTAAACCGAATAATTTTATTACCATAAACAGAGGTTCTACACATGATGTTAGTTCAGAAATGGCTGTTATAAATAGTAAAGGAATTATTGGCATTATAGATAATGTAGGAACTAAATTTTCAAGAGTACAATCAATTTTAAATTCTAATAGCAGAATTAATGTTGGGTTTAAAAATAACAATTATTATGGTACGCTAAAGTGGGATGGATTAGATTACAACAGTGTTCAAATAACAGATATACCACGTCAGGCAGTTTTTAAAATAGGTGATACCATTATTACAGGTGGTAAATCTACTATTTTCCCTAAAGGAATTCTTGTTGGTACCATTAGTGAAGTTCCTAAAAACCTTTCTGCTTCGAATACTATTAACGTGAGGTTATTTAACGACATGGCAAATTTAGGGCATATTTATATTATTACAAGCCTTAATAAAGAAGAAATCAAAAAAATTGAAAATGAATAGAACCATTTATATCATCTTTTTATTTTTTTTCCTTTTATTACTACAAGTGCTAGTGCTAAATAATGTTTTGTTTATGGGTTATGTAAATCCGTACCTATACATTGCCTTTGTTTTTTTATATCCTTTAAACTCTAATAGATTCCCTTTTTTAACTTTTGCTTTTATTTTAGGATTATCTATTGATGCTTTTTCTAACTCAGGTGGAATACATGCTTTTTCTATTTTATGTATCGCTTACATAAGACTTTTTTTTATCAGAACAATTTTCAAAAAACACGAACCTGATTATTTATTATTCAGCTTAAGGCTCGAAACATTTGATAAAGTTTTTAACTTCACCGTAATTTTAACACTAATTCACCACTTCATTTTATTTAGTTTAGTTAATTTTAGTTTTTACAATTTATCAGAAGTAGTTCTCAATACAATATATTCAAGCGTATTTACGTTAGTATTGTATTTTTTAGGTAGCTTTATATTTAGAAAAAAGCTAACTTAAGCCTTCTTAAACTAAAAACTATTTCTTTTTAACAAGTAAAACCACTAATAATAAATGAAACGTAGTTTCTTACTTATATTTTTAATTACACTTATTGGACTAATTTATATTGTTCGATTGTTTCAATTACAAGTTATTCGTGGTTCAGATCAAAATCCTACACAAAGTTCTGCTGTTAAAATTGAATATGACTATCCCGAACGTGGCTATATATACGATCGTAATAATAAATTATTAGTAGCAAATCAATTATCATATGATGTAATGGTAGTTCCTAAAGATGTGGAGCCATTAGATACTCTAGAGTTTTGCGCCCTTTTAAAAATAACAAAAGAAGACTTTAAAAAAAGATATAACAAGGCAGAAAAATATGCACGCTGGCTACCTTCTAAGTTTCTAAAACAATTAGCGAAAGAAGATTTTGCTTACTTACAAGAAAAGCTACCAAAATACAAAGGTTTTTACATTCAAAAACGTATTATTAGAAATTATCCTATTGATACTGGCGCCAATATTTTAGGCTTTATTGCTGAAGTAAACGAAAAAAAAGCAAGAGCAAATGATTATTACGAACAAGGAGAGTTAATAGGTAAACTTGGGGTAGAAAAACAATACGAAGGAGTTCTTAGAGGTGTTAAAGGTAAAAAGCGTTTTAAAAGAAACAACTTAAATAAAATTACCGGTTCCTATAAAGATGGTAAATTCGATACACTTGCTGTTACTGGTAAAGATTTAACACTTACTATTGATAGCGAATTACAACAATACGGCGAATTATTAATGAAAGGAAAAAGAGGTGGTATTGTAGCTATCGAACCAAAAACTGGTGAGATTTTAGCTTTAATAACAGCACCTTCTTACGACCCTAATTTATTGGTTGGTAGAAAAAGGTCTCCTAATTCAGTAAAATTATTTAATGATACCATAAACATGCCAACTTTTGATCGCGGATTGCAAGCTATGTACCCTCCTGGCTCTCCGTTTAAAATTCTGAATGGATTAATTGGCTTACAAGAAGAGGTTATTGATAAAGACTTTGGTGTGTATTGTTACCATGGATACAGATACGGAGCACGTAAAAATGAGTTCATGGGATGCCACTGTGGTATTACAGGCAGACCAATTCGTTTAAAAACCGCTATTGCCAAATCATGTAATAGTTATTTTGCTACAACTTATAAGAAAATTATTGATAAAACTGGTGATCCTAAAGAAGGAATGGAAAACTGGAACAAACACGTTGAAAGTTTTGGCCTCGGAAATTATCTTGGCTATGATTTACCTGCAGGAAGAAAAGGAATGGTACCCGATGCGGATTTTTACAACAAGTGGTATAAAAATAGATGGCAATCAACCTATACTATTTCAAACTCAATTGGTCAGGGTGAAATACTTGCAACTCCTATGCAATTAGCAAACATGACTGCTGCAATTGCTAATAAAGGTTACTTTTATACACCACATATTGTAAAAAAGATTGATAATAAAACAGTTACAGATTCTGCATACTCTACTCGTAGAAATACGACTATAGACCCTAAACATTTTCCTATTGCTATCGAAGCAATGCACGAAGTTTTTACATACGGAACCGCTAAGTGGTATCAAGTAAAAGGGATTGAAATTTGTGGAAAAACAGGAACTGCTGAAAATAAAATTAAAATGATTGATGGAGAAAAGGTACAAGCCCAAGATCATTCTATTTTTATTGCTTTTGCCCCTAAAGATAACCCTAAAATAGCTATTGCTATTTTTGTAGAAAATGGAGGATACGGCTCAACAATAGCCGGACCAGTAACCAGCCTTCTCATTGAAAAATACCTTAGAGGCTCAATTACAAATAAGCGCCTTGAAGACCGCATGATTAACATGAGTCTTCAAAAAGAATATGATAAATTAATTAAAAAGAAAGATACTCTTGCGTCAGGAACGAAATAACATATTTGAAGGCATCGATTGGTTGCTAGTTTTTATTTATATTATACTTGTTGGTTTCGGCTGGATGAATATTTACGCATCCTCATCGACAGATGAAACTAGAGAAGTTTTCGATTTTTCTACTAAGTACGGAAAACAATTAATTTTCATATCCTTAACTATTCCCGTTATTATTCTTATACTTTTCTTTAATTCGAAGTTTTACGAACAATTTGCAAGTGTTTTATATATCTTCTCTTTAATACTACTAGCCGGAGTTTTTATTTTTGGGAAAACTATTAACGGAGCTACGTCTTGGTATAATTTCGGTGGTATTGGCTTACAGCCTTCAGAGTTTGCAAAAGCATTTACTGCATTAGCGCTTGCGAAACTAATGAGTGATCGTAAATACAACTTAAAACTAATAAAAAACCAAGTAAAAACATTTGTTATAATCTTTTTACCTGCTTTTTTTATTGCGTTACAGCCAGATATGGGTTCTGTTTTAATTTACTTTGCTTTCTTTTTTGTTTTAAATAGAGAAGGGTTAAGTTTAATATATTTAATATTTGGGGCCGCATCCATACTTTTATTTATATTAACTATTTATTTCGGAGCCAAACTAATCCTCATTATTTGTTTAGCCCTTATCACTCTTGTAACCATATATGCTATTTATAGAGATAAACGTTTTCTTCGTTTTAACGCTTTTAAAGTAGTAGCTCTATATCTTTTTACGAGTGTATTTGTTTTTGGAATCGGATACACTTATGATAATATTCTAGAACAACATCAAAAAAACAGATTTGATATTTTATTAGGAAAAGTTACGGATACCAAAGGTATTGGATATAACTCTTATCAGTCTGAATTAACAATTAGTTCTGGAGGTTTCTTTGGTAAAGGTTTCTTACAAGGAGATCGAACGCAAGGAGATTTTGTACCTGAGCAACACACAGATTATATATATAGTACTGTTGGTGAAGAATGGGGCTTCTTAGGGAGTTCAGTCGTAATACTACTATTTATGTTACTTTTATATCGTATTATATATTTATCGGAAAAGCAAACTAATAAATTTGGTCGTATTTATGGCTATGGTATAGCCTCTATCATATTCTTTCACTTAATTGTAAATATAGGTATGGTTATTGGCTTACTGCCAACTATCGGAATTCCTTTACCTTTCTTCAGCTACGGAGGCTCTTCTTTATGGGGTTTTACACTACTTCTATTTATTTTCATAAGATTAGATGCTCACAAGAAATACGATTGGTAAAACAATCGCTAACAACATCATCCAGACACAAGTATAAAACTTAATACACGCATTCTAAAAGCGTTTTTGGTGTTATTTACACTACAAGTCAAACATCTTATTTACTTCAAACAAAGGCGCACAAAAAAACGCTTCGATTATATCGAAGCGTTTTTTATTTTGTAGCTTTAAATTGTCTTATAAAGATGCAACGTGTTTAGCTAATTTAGATTTTAAGTTAGATGCCTTATTCTTATGAATAATATTATTCTTAGCTAATTTATCTAACATAGATACTACAGTAGAAAACATACCTTCTGCTTCCTTCTTGTCTTCAGACGCTTTTAATCTCCTAACAGCATTACGTGTTGTTTTATGCTGATATTTGTTTCTTAAACGTTTTGCGTCGTTACTTCTAATTCTTTTTAATGCTGACTTGTGATTTGCCATTATACTAGATTCTTAATTGTTTATAAAAAACTTTGTAGTCCGTACGGGAATCGAACCCGTGTTACATGGATGAAAACCATGCGTCCTAACCCCTAGACGAACGGACCAAAACAATCAGTTTTCCTGATTGCGGGTGCAAATATAGTAACAGTTTTTTATTCATACAAAGCTTTTTTGTTTTTTTTAATTATTTTTATTTTACATTAAAATACATAATCTTAAAAACAAAACCTAACACAATAGTTTTCAGCACCATTTCAATGCAAAAACTAATTGCAGCCAAAAAAAATATTCTTTAATAAAATGCGTCTATTTCAAAACAACCACCAATTAAATCGACTTACCGCTATATAAATAGATTTAAACAATATATAATTACTTAAGGTAAGATTATTTTTAGCCGTAATAATTACCTACTAAAAGTTTTTAACGGATATTTTCCAGAAATAAAGGCAAATAAAAACCCTGCACTTGCAGGGTTTTTATTTTTATTAATATGCTTTCGCAAAAAGAACTTTTTTAGAGGATGGCTTTCCTGTAAATATACATTTACCTACTTCCTCTTTAGCATCGTTAGGAATACACCTAATGGTTGCTTTTGTTAATTCCTGAATCTTATCTTCAGTTTCAGTCGTTCCGTCCCAATGAGCCGATACGAAACCTCCTTTATTTTCTATTACGTCTTTAAACTCATCAAAAGTTGTAACCTCAGTAGTATGAGCTGCTCTATAATCTAACGCTTTTTTAAATAAGCTTTCTTGAATCTCTTCTAATAGATTGGCAACAACATTTACTACTTCATCAATAGCAATCGTTTGTTTCTCGAAAGTATCACGACGTGCAACTTCAACAGTACCGTTTTCTAAATCGCGGTTACCCATTGCAATTCTAACCGGCACACCTTTTAGTTCATATTCGGCAAATTTAGCTCCTGGTCTATAAGTATCTCTATCATCAAACTTAACAGAAACTCCTTTTTTACGCAATTCTTTAACGATTACTTCTACTTTCTCTGAAATAGCAGTTAATTGCTCTTCTCCTTTATATATAGGTACAATAACAACTTGAATTGGCGCTAATTTTGGAGGTAAAACTAACCCTGCATCATCAGAATGCGTCATAATTAACCCACCAATTAAACGTGTTGAGACTCCCCAAGAAGTTGCCCAAACATATTCTTTCTTACCTTCTTTAGAGGTGTATTTAACATCAAAAGCTTTTGCGAAATTCTGACCTAAAAAGTGAGATGTTCCAGCTTGTAATGCTTTTCCATCTTGCATTAATGCTTCAATAGTTAAGGTATCATCGGCACCTGCAAAACGTTCACTTTCAGACTTAGCTCCTTTTACTACTGGCATTGCCATAAACTCTTCAGCAAATGTTGCATACACTTCTTGCATTTGTTTTGCTTCAGAAATAGCCTCTGCTTTTGTAGCATGTGCGGTATGCCCTTCTTGCCATAAAAATTCGGCTGTACGTAAAAACAAACGTGTACGCATTTCCCAACGAACTACATTTGCCCATTGATTTATTAATAAAGGTAAATCACGGTATGATTGTATCCAACCTTTATAGGTATTCCATATAATAGCCTCAGAAGTAGGGCGAACCACTAATTCTTCTTCTAACTTAGCTTCAGGATCTACTCTTAATTTTCCTGGTTTATCAGGATCACTTTGCAAACGATAATGTGTTACAACAGCACACTCTTTTGCAAATCCTTCCGCATTCTTCTCTTCAGCTTCAAACAAACTTTTAGGTACAAAAAGCGGAAAATAAGCATTTTCATGCCCTGTTTCTTTAAACATTCTGTCTAATTCTGCTTGCATTTTTTCCCAAATAGCATATCCGTAAGGTTTTATAACCATACATCCTCTTACCGCTGAATTCTCAGCTAAATCAGCTTTTACAACTAATTCGTTATACCATTTAGAGTAATCTTCTTCTCTTTTTGTTAAATGTTTGCCCATAATCAAAAGTTTGGCATAAATATTGTTATTTTTTATGCGTAAATTGTCTATGCAAAACTACATTAAAAAGGCTACAAGCCCAACAAAGAAATAATATTTTGCAATCCGGTTTTCGAATTAGTTTTTAATAACCTAAAAAAATAAGCCATGAAGTTACATTACACCAACACCAAGCTACCTATTTATATTCTATCATTATTAATGGCAGTAACACTTGTTTCTTGCGGAACAATGCAAACGGTTGCTGGCAGTGGTGATGGTATTTATGCTGATGATCAACAAGAAGAACCTCAACGAAGGGTTATTATTGCTGATGAAAATGAATATCAGGAGTATGAAGAGAACTATTTTACAAAAGAAATTGAGCGTTTAGGTGCTTTAAACGGAACTGATATTTTTACGGACATAGAAAACTATACCTCTGATGATGGCAACTATGATGAAGACGAGGATATTATATACGAAGAGGAAAACAACATTAACTATAGCAACAATGAACCTTGGGGTTATAATAACAACAGTGATGTTGTAATAAACATAAACACTTCACCGAGATGGGGTTATTATAATGAGTGGGATAATTTTTATGGGTACAATAACTTCAACAATCCTTGGTGGGGACCAAGAGATTATGGTTATGGTTGGGGGTATAACAATTATTGGAATCCTTATAATTACAGAAGATTTAGTAACCGAGGTTTTTACGTTGGTTTTGGCGGATTTTACAATCCGTACTACAGAAATAACTTTTACAATAATCGTTATTACAGAAACAATCCTTATTACAGACCTTATAGAGGAGCAAATTATTATAGAGGAAATAGAACTGCATCGAACTCAAGAAGAGGAACAACCGGTTATAGCAGAAGTTATAAAAATAACAACCGAAAATACTCTACATCTAGAAGGTCATCAAAAACCTACAGAAGAAGTAACACTAATTCTACACGCTCTACAAGAGCTATAAAATCAAGAAGAAGCACACGAGGTGGAAATACAACACGAGGGAATTCTAATAGTAGATACACAAAAGGATATAATCCTAACGGAAACAGATCTGTAAAAGGAACAAGAGGAAATCGAAATAGTCGTAGCAGCTCAACAAGAGGTAGAAGCACAAGAAACAACAGCTCTTCTTCTAGAGAAGCATCTAAATCTAGAGAGTCAAACAAAAGAAGCGCTTCTAATTATAGAAATAGCGAAAAAAAACAACCGAAAAGCAATAATAACTATTCTTCAGAAAGCAAAAATTCAAGAAGTTATTCTGCTCCATCTAGGAGTTCACGTAGCTCTTCATCTAGAAGTAGCTCTAGCAGAAGCTCAAGAAATTCTTCTAGTAGTAGAAGCTCTAGAGGTAGTAGAAGATAAATATAATCCATTTTTCTAAATAGGTTTTAAGCTAATTAACGAAAACACATGAAACGAATTTTAATTTTCGCGATACTAATCGCTAGTGCTTATAGTGCCTTTTCACAATCATTAAACTATAATGATTTAGGTATTTTATTTTCTAAAGATGATAATTACGGAACAGCTCGCTTTGAGAGCATGAGTGGTGCATTTGGTGCCCTGGGAGGCGATATTTCTGCTTTTAGTGTTAACCCTGCGGGAGCTGCTGTTGCACAAAAAAGTGTGTTTTCAGTAACTCTAAGTAATAGAAATACCGAATATTCGTCTATGTATTACGGTAACACCACAAACTCACAAGACAATTATTTTGATGTTAGCCAAGCCGGTGGTATTTTAACTTTTGATACCGCTTATAACACAGATTGGAATCGTTTTGCATTAAGTTTTAATTACAGAATTAAAAAAGACTTTAACGCATTTTATTCAGCTGA
Organism: Tenacibaculum sp. M1.3A; assembly: GCF_057732375.1. NCBI lineage: Bacteria > Pseudomonadati > Bacteroidota > Flavobacteriia > Flavobacteriales > Flavobacteriaceae > Tenacibaculum > Tenacibaculum sp. M1.3A. Next base: position 66,246 of record NZ_JBYJEF010000003.1, read on the forward strand.
AGGTAATAGTAATCACCTATTCTACAACGAACATGTTACTGACCCAAAACCTGCAAAAACACAGTTTGATGCAAGCATCGATCAATATAACTCTAGCAAAACAGAAGGCGAAGCAAGTGTATTTAATATAGGATTCTCTGCTGTACACCAAAACAAATTATTTGTAGGAGCCTCTTTAAACTTTCATGATTTAGAATTTTACAGAGAAGCTTATTTTAATGAAGTTAATGACGATGCCGACGGGAATATTTTAGATGTAGAGAGTTATACCGAAACTTATATTCAAGGAAGCGGATTTTCTCTTGGCTTAGGTTTTATTTATAAAGTAAATCAAAATATAAGAGTTGGTTTAGCTTATGAAACACCAACTTGGTATCAAGAAGTTATTGAGGACTATTATGATGAGTTGATAATGAATGAAGTTGATGCTTTAAATATTGATGAAGATTTTGATGTTATTGGTCCAGATTCTTACGCCTATAAATTTAAATCTCCTGAAAGATTAACTGCCAGTGGTGCTTATATTTTTGGTAAACAAGGTTTAATTAGTGTTGATTATACGTATAAAGATTATAAAAACATTAAATTTAATGATGGTGATTTTAATCAAGAAAACGCAAACTTCTCAAATGACTATCGAAATACACACGCTTTAAACATTGGTACAGAATGGCGTTTCGATAAAATGAGTATTCGAGGTGGATATCATTATGAAAAGGACCCAAACTTACTTTTAGGAGGCAATACCAATAAAGATAATATTAAAGGATATTCAGCTGGTTTAGGTTACAATTTCGGAAACATGAAATTTGATTTATCATACAGTAAATACGAAAACAGGCAATATTACACCATATATAATTCTGGTGATTTAAACATAGATAACAATACGAGTAGAATTTCAGGAACCATTACTTTTAGCCTATAATTTTATCACAATATGTATATATAAAACATCCTGCTTTTGCAGGATGTTTTATATATACATATCTCACTTTTTTACCGTAATTTTGCACTTTATTTTACAACCTATGAGCACACTAAAAATAACATTACAAGAAACTAATAACGAAACCATTCTTAAATTTGTGAGTAACACAATTTTAGTAAACGGCGGTAGTTACGAGTTTAATAATATAGACGATGCTAAAAGCTCACCTTTAGCACAACAACTTTTTTACCTTCCTTTTGTAAAAAAAATACTAATCACTGCTAACTTCATTGCTATTCAGCGTTTTGATATTGTTCAATGGGATGATGTTGAAGAAGAAGTTCGCCAACAAATAGAAAACTATTTACAAGAAGGTAACACCCTTGTACAAGAAGAAACAACTAAAAAAGATGCTGTTGAAGTGTATGCTGAAGTTACGCCAAATCCAGCTGTAATGAAGTTTGGTTCAAACAAAGCACTTACGCAAACAGATGTTGAGTTTAAAAACATTGAAGAGGCTAGTAAATCATCACCTTTAGCAACAGAATTATTTGGATTCTCATTTGTTAAAGAAATTTTCATCTCTGAAAACTACATATCTATTACAAAATACGATATGATAGAATGGAATGAAGTTCATCAAGAAATTCGTTCTTTTATTAGAACCTATATTCAAGACGGAAAAACAATTATACAAGAGCTTCCTAAACAACAAACAAAACAAAATGTTGAAATTCCAAAGGAAGATTTAACAGAGACAGAAGCTAAAATAGTTGATATTTTAGATGAATACATAAAACCTGCTGTAGCTTCAGATGGAGGAAACATTGCGTTTCAATCATACGATAAGGAAACAAAAAGAGTAAGTGTAATACTGCAAGGTGCTTGCAGCGGATGCCCGTCATCAACTGTTACTTTAAAAAACGGTATTGAAACTATGCTTAAAGATATGTTACCAGATCAAATTAACGAAGTAGTTGCTATTAACGGATAATTTTTAAATTATATGTCAAAAACCATCAAACCATACAAAGATTCTGAATTAGGAAAAAAAGAGCAAGTTGCAAAAATGTTCGACAATATCTCTGAAGATTATGACGGCTTAAACCGTGTTATCTCTTTAGGAATTGATGTAAGTTGGCGAAAAAAAGTGGTAAAATTAGTTGGCGAAAATAATCCGCAATACATTTTAGACATCGCTACCGGAACAGGCGATTTGGCTTTAATGATGGCAAAATTGAAGCCACAAAGAATTGTAGGTTTAGATATTTCTGCAGGGATGCTAGAAGTTGGTAAACAAAAAATTGCAAAAGCAAACTTAAGTGATAAGATTGAAATGATTGTTGGCGATAGCGAAGACATGCCTTTTGATGATAATACTTTCGATGCTATTACTGTTTCTTTTGGAGTTCGTAATTTCGAAAACTTAGATAAAGGTTTAACTGAAATATACCGTATTTTAAAACCTGGTGGTAAATTTGTGGTCTTAGAAACCTCTAACCCGACTAAGTTTCCTTTTAAACAAGGGTATAAGTTTTATACCAATTTTATCTTACCCGTTATTGGTAAAATATTTTCAAAAGACAAAGTTGCCTACTCTTATTTATCAGAAAGTGCAAATTCTTTTCCTTTTGGTGAAGCCTTTAACAATATTTTACAAAAAAACGGGTTTAACAATGCAAAGAATTTACCTGTGACTTTTGGAGTCGCATCAATTTATACCGCTTTAAAATAGTATGTTAAAAAAACTTTTATTCTTCGGATTTTTCGCATTTATCAGCATTAGCTTTCAAGCGCAAAGCGAAAAGATATTAAACCTACCTAGTTTTGATAAACCTATATTTCATTATGGTTTTTATCTAGGTTTAAATAATAATGGATATAAAGTTGCCTATAAACCTAGCGCATTTAATAATGCTGAGATAGAAGTAAGTTCATCTATAGGGTTTAATGTTGGTTTAATTGCTGATTTAAGGCTGCATAACAATATCAACCTTCGTTTTGAACCAGGCTTAATGTCTAATACTAAAACATTACGTTTTAAACATATTGCTGGCACAGAGAATCAGAAAGAAAGAGAAGTCGGTGCTACTTATTTGCATTTACCTTTTATCTTAAAATTTAGCACCAACAGACTTAACAATGTTAGGCCGTATGTATTAGGTGGTATATCATACGATTATAATTTTTCTAGTAATGAAAGTAATAGCGATGATAATTTTGGTGGTGAATTTAGAACTACTTCTAGTAATATAATGTACGAAGTAGGTGTTGGAATAGATATTTATTTAAGTTATTTTAAATTTTCTCCTTCTATTAGAGGAATCTTTGCAGTTAATAACGAAACCGTTTACGATAATACTAGCCCAAGTCAATGGACAGACCCAATTGATTTCTTAGGTACAAGAGGAGTGTTTCTCCACTTATCTTTCGAGTAAAAAAAGCCACTGTTAACAGTGGCTTTTTTTATGTATTTTATTTCCTGTAAACGAAAAATGACTTCCCTTACAGGAAGTCATTTAATTTAACTACTAGATGATAGATCCCCCCGAATCTATCATCTAGTAGTTTGACACCTCTTTTTTATTTAAGTCACTTTATTTCACAAAAAAAATGACCATCTTTCGATGGTCATAACGATAAAGATAAATCTTTATCTATAAGATAGAAGTCCCCCGAAATCTATCATTTTCTTAATTAATTTTTCATTATTATCAACAAATATAAAATAAAAACCGACAAATCATTAATTTTTAACAACTATTTTACTGTCTACCACCTCTTTAATAGGAAAAACAACTTTTCCATCAGCTGTTTTAATGGTTAAACAAATATTATCTATGGCTATTACAACACCTTCAACATCACCTATAATAACTTCTTTACCAATGCTTACATTTTTCCTAGAATAATAACCATAAAGTAATCTTGCAACAACCTCTTTTGCCCCTAAACCAAAGGCTAAAGTGAATGCCAACAGAACGGAACCTATTAAAAGAGTTAAATTGCTTTTAATTACTGATGTATCTACACCTGCTTGATCTAATGCTGTTATTGACAGGAAAACTACTATTAAATAAAAAGCGATATTCCCTACAAGGTTTCCTCCTGATATTTCTAACGATTTAAACATTGTTTGTATTGCCTTCTTAACCATTGTACCTAAATAGGCCCCAGCAACAAAAATACCTAACGCTGTTAATAATTTTGGTAAATATGCAAAAAAGCTTGTAATACCTTCTGAAACCACTGTCAAACCAAAGATATTAGATCCAGCCATTACAAAGGTTAAAATTAAAAACCATTTTAACACCGCGAGTATTGCATTTGTTAATACAATATTTATGGTAGAATTACCAAATATTTGAGTTTCACTTAATTTTTTAGACCATTCATCAATCTTTGTTTTTGTTAATGCTTTTCTAACAATAAACAAAAAGAGCTTGATGATTAACCAAGCTAATATAACAAAGCCTAAAAAGCCAAGCACTGTTGGTAATGAATCTATAATATTCTGAAAAATATTTTTGAAGGGCTTAATAATATCAATTTGTAATATATTCATAGTTTCGTATTGGTTCTTTATTCGTTGCTGTTAAATTCATTTTTAGATGCACCACCACCTAATAAATCAGTAATTGTACTTGGGTATTTAACCACAAATAAATCAGCCATATCTATCGATAGCTTAATCATTGCCACATCGTTTAGCACTTTTCCTTTAAGTGCCTCTGGCAATTCTTCGTTATGTAATATTTTCTTAAATGGATTCTCCATAATTATTACAGTGCATTATATGCTTTTATAACTTTTTCTTTCGCTCGTTTTAAACGCATTTTTACTGCGCTATCTCCTAATTCTAATGCTTCTGAAATTTCTTTAATACTCATATCGTCTTGATACTTCATTAATAAAATCATCTTTTCAGAAACCTGTATTTTCTCGAGTGCCTTTGCTAACTTATCTGCCTTTAGCTCAAATAACGCAGCATCATCAATTTCATCCTCATTACTATCTTCTTTAATATTATCTGTTACAACAGTTACTTTTTCTTTCTTCTTCTCTTTATTTCTTTGTACATAATTTACGCAGAAATTGTAGGTAAAAGAATACAACCATGTAGAAAACTTAGATCTTCCTTTAAAAGTTCTTAATTTCACAAATAACCTAATAAACACATCGTGTGTTAAATCTTGGGCCTCTTCTTTGTTTTTTGAAAAACCATAACATTTATTATAAACAACACCTGCGTAACGGTCATATAAAACAGCGAATAAATGAGTATCATTTTTTTCTACTATTTTACTAACCAGCTCCTCATCGCTTAGTTTTGTGTCATCAAGGGGTTTCAATAGCTGAGTTTGATTCTAGGTTTATAGCTTGTCTTGCAGTTATCTTAGACACTCTTTAAAGAAGAGGGTCACTAATATTTCTTTTTACGAACCAAATTTAACAAAAATTTAACTGCTTGTCGAAATAAATAAAAAGTTTTATTTATTTTGTAACATTATTGAAACATCATACGTATAACTTAATGTAGACGGATTGATGAATTAAAAATATTACTTAATTAGATGAGACAACTAAAGATTACCAAGCAGGTTACTAATAGAGAAACCGCATCATTAGATAAATATTTACAAGAAATAGGAAAGGTAGATTTAATTACTGCAGATGAAGAAGTTGAACTGGCACAAAGAATTAAAGCTGGTGACCAAAGAGCCTTAGAAAAATTAACGAAGGCTAACTTACGTTTCGTTGTTTCGGTAGCAAAGCAATATCAAAATCAAGGATTAACATTACCTGATTTAATTAATGAAGGTAACTTAGGTTTAATTAAAGCGGCAAAACGTTTTGATGAAACTCGTGGTTTTAAATTTATCTCTTATGCTGTATGGTGGATTCGTCAATCTATATTACAAGCATTAGCAGAACAATCTCGTATTGTACGTTTACCGTTAAACAAGATTGGTTCTATCAATAAGATTAACAAAATGTATGCTTTCTTAGAGCAGGAAAACGAAAGACCTCCAAGTCCTGAAGAAATTGCTAAGAAGCTAGACATGACAGTGAATGATGTAAAAGAGTCTATGAAAAACTCTGGTCGTCACGTATCTATGGATGCTCCTTTAATTGAAGGTGAAGATTCTAACCTATACGATGTATTAAACTCAGGTGAATCTCCAAATCCAGATAAAACATTATTACATGAATCTTTACGTATCGAAATTAACCGTGCGTTAGAAACATTAACACCTCGTGAAGCAGATGTTGTAAAATTATACTTCGGCTTAGGAGAGCACCAACCAATGACTTTAGAAGAAATCGGTGAAACGTTCGATTTAACTCGTGAGCGTGTTCGTCAGATTAAAGAAAAAGCAATCAGAAGATTAAAACATACATCTAGATCTAAGATATTAATGACATACCTTGGATAGAAGTCGCAGACCTCTTTTGGTATCTCACTCATGCTGTAGAAAAGCATGAAACATATATAAAACTCTCGAATTAATTTTCGGGAGTTTTTTTATTTGAAGCTATTTCTAGCTTTCCGCCATATCTTTTTATGCTGTTATTGCTAAGTATGTTTTTCTGTAAACAATGGTAGTCTCATAATTACAAAACAGATTGCTTCGTACCTCGTAATGACGGTTATTTATTTTAAGTATAAAAGGGTACCGCTTCAAATGCAAATAATTCAACACTCTTTAAAATATAAAAGTATCGTTAATCACAATTACAAATTTACTACTGTCATTGCAATGTTTACTTTTTTGTAAACTGTGGCAATCTCACCGTAAAAGAAAGATTGCTTCGTTCCTCGCAATGACGTCAATTTAAATAAATCATAAAAAAGAATACATTAAAAAACATTCATTCTTACTTTTAAATTTCAAAAAACAACTTCCAATTAATTATCTTTACACGAAATAACAACACAACAACAAACAAATGAGTAAATTAATTGCACCATCAATTTTAGCCGCAGATTTTGCTAACCTACAAAGAGACATCGAAATGGTAAACAATAGTGATGCCGATTGGTTTCATATTGATATTATGGATGGTGTTTTTGTACCAAACATATCTTTCGGAATGCCTGTTTTAAAAGCAATAACCAAACACGCCAAGAAAACAATCGATGTACACTTAATGATTGTTAATCCAGATCAATACATTCAAACATTTGCAGGTTTAGGAGCCGATGTTTTAACGGTACATTACGAAGCTTGTACACATTTACATAGAACAATTCAGGCTATAAAAGCTGCAGGAATGAAAGCCGGAGTTGCCTTAAACCCGCATACACCAATCGCCGTTATAGAAGACGTAATTGCCGATTTAGACTTGGTTTGTATTATGAGTGTAAATCCTGGTTTCGGAGGACAATCTTTCATAGAAAACACCTATAAAAAAGTAAATCAATTAAAACATTTAATCGAGTTTTCGAACTCTAAATGTCAAATAGAAATTGACGGAGGAGTAACCGATAAAAATGCCAACAAACTTATTGAAGCTGGCGCTGATGTTTTAGTAGCTGGTAGTTATGTTTTTAAAAGTGACGACCCTACCGAAACTATTAAAAACCTAAAAGAATTAATAAACTAAAACAACAATAAATTGATAGAAAAACTTAAACAACATTACGGTTATCTATTTGAAGACGATTTAATTAACGAAATCGCTAATGTTGCCGTTTATAAAGAATTTAAAGAAGACACTATTATTATAGATGTTGATAGTAATATGGTTGCCATTCCTTTAATAATTAGTGGTGCTATTAAAATCTTAAGAGAAGATAAAGAAGGTGAAGAATTAGTTTTATATTATATCGAAAAAGGTGATACTTGTGCCATGACACTTTCTTGCTGCATGGGAGAAACGAAAAGTAAAATCAAAGCAATTGCCGAGACAGATGTTACATTATTAATGATACCTAAAAACAAAATGTCTGAATGGTTAAGTAAATACAAAAGCTGGCAAGAATATATTTTACTAAGCTATCATTCTAGACTTAACGAATTTATTGAAGCTGTAGATTCTATTGCTTTTTTAAACATGGACGAACGTTTATATAAGTATTTAAAAGACAAAGCGATGGTTGTTGGTAACGACGTTTTAAATGTTACTCATTTACAAGTAGCCAACGATTTACATACTTCTAGAGTTGTTATCTCTAGGTTGCTAAAGGCTTTAGAAAAAAAATCAAAAATAGAATTGCATCGAAATCAAATAAAAATATTAGCTCTTTAATTTTATTGAATTAAAGTTAAGCATAAGAGTAATTTTTCTGTGAAGCTCTGGAAATTTATTATATAAATCTTCTGGAGTTTCAAAAAAATGTTCCATAATAACTGCCACATATTCTAACTTGTTTGTAAGAGCATAATCTCTAAAGTAACCTGATTCTTTTACTCTTTCAATATTATTTTCATTATCCATAAATGCAGTAATTTCTTCAAAAATTTTATAGAATATTCTAGCACTAACATCTTTAGATTTTCTTCCATGAAAAGTTAAAGCATGTGTAAACTCATGAATTCCAAGATTTAAATTATCATTTAACACGATGCTTCCTAGTAAAAAATCTTCCCAAGAGAATACTATCATCTTAAAATTAGGATTAAATTCTCCTTTATGATACTTTTTGGTGATTATAGAGTAAAAACTAGTAGGATAAACAACAATTTTATCAAAAGTTGTTGTCAAATACTTTCTCATTCCAAAAGTCAACTTTATATAACTTGATGCTATTAATATCTTTATTTCTGGAGTTAACCTAAAATTTTCTCTTTCTATAAATTCATAATTTCGAATAAACACAGTTAATCTATGCTCAAAATAACCTTTGTTTTTTTTATCTAATTTTTGATAAAAAGATATGTTTTTGATTAAAAACTCTTTCTTTTTAATTGGTAATTTCTTTTTTACTAAATAGAAATGAACAAAAACGGGTTTATTAAATATATAAACATAAATAGATTCAATAACATTTATTAGAATCGTTAAAAAACTAATAAAAATAGCTAAATACTTGATTATAGATATATGCTTCATTTAGATTATTATTATTTTTTATTATGTAACCTTTGTTACATAATAAAAAGTAATTCTTATATAATTTAGCGTTTTATTAAAAAGTCCACTCTTTTTATATTCCCCTAAAAAAAGCAGTAGATATACCTACTGCTTTTTATTTTGTGACCTCGAAGGGACAAAGTTCGAACTTTTTGAAGGAAGATATTAACCTAATTATCTCAAAATCAATAATTATGAATAATTCAGCATCTTAATGATTTAATCCCACTTCATTTTTTGCAACCTAACGGCATTTAAAATAGCGAGCAATGCTACACCCACATCGGCAAATACAGCTTCCCACATTGTGGCTAGACCACCTGCTCCCAAAATTAGAACTATAATTTTGACTCCAAAGGCTAGAACAATATTCTGCCAAACAATACTTCTTGCGGAACGTCCTATTTTTATAGCACGTGCAATCTTCGAGGGTTGGTCATTTTGAATGATGACATCTGCGGTTTCAATAGCAACATCACTTCCAAGGCCTCCCATTGCAATTCCTACATCACTTGCTGCTAGTACTGGTGCATCGTTAATTCCATCTCCTATAAAAGCAACCTTAGTGCCTGGTTGTGCTTTAAGTTTTTCTACTTCGTTGAGTTTATCTTCTGGGAGTAATCCTCCTTTTGCCCAATCGATGCCTAATTCTTTGGCTACTTGCTGAGTAATAGAATCTTTATCGCCCGATAGCATAATAATTTTAATAATACCTGACGCACGTATTTCTTTAATGGCTTGATGAGCATCCTCTTTCAACTCATCTGCAATGGTTACATAACCAGCAAATTTACCGTCAATTCCGACCATCACTATGGATTGAACAATACTATCAGTTTCTGATGGAACGTCAATAGCGTTTGAAGTCATTAAAGCTTTGTTTCCTACCAGCACGGTTTTCCCGTTTACGGTTCCTTTCAATCCTTTTCCTGCGATTTCAGTTACTTCGGTTGCATCATAGTCGGCACCTTCGGCTTTGTATTCCATTATGGCTTTAGCAATGGGATGAGTGGATTTCTCTTCCATTGCCATTAAGTATTTCATAAAGTCCGCTTTCGCGAAAGCGGAATCACTTATAACTTCCTTTATTTTGAACACACCTTTAGTTACCGTTCCAGTTTTATCCATCACAACGGTATTAACTTGGGTCATTGCGTCTAGAAAAGAAGCTCCCTTGAATAAAATCCCATTACGAGATGCTGCTCCCAATCCACCAAAATATCCCAGCGGAATAGAGATTACCAATGCACAAGGACAGGAGATTACAAGAAAGATTAAAGCTCGATATAACCAGTCTCTAAAAACATAATCATCTACAAAAAAGTAAGGAAGTAATGTGAGACCTATCGCTAAGAAAACTACAATAGGCGTATAAACACGAGCAAATTTCCTAATGAATAATTCAGTTTTAGATTTACGAGCTGTTGCATTCTGTACCATATCTAGGATACGTGCAATAGAACTGTCCTTAAACTCCTTTGTCGCTTCTACCTCAATAACTCCATCAAGATTGATACTTCCTGCAAATACGGATGCTCCTTTCTGGACGGTATCTGGTTTACTTTCTCCGGTAAGAGCAGCGGTATTGAAAGAACCCTTCTCTGAAAGTAATAATCCATCAAGAGGCACTTTTTCTCCTACGCGTACTTGAATTTTTTCGCCAATTTCTACAGTCTCAGGATTCACAGAAATAAAATCACCATTACGAAAAACCAAAGCCTCATTAGGACGCACATCAAGTAATGCCTTGATATTTCCCTTTGCTCGATTCACTGCGGCTTGTTGAAACAGTTCACCTACAGCATAAAATAACATCACAGCTACACCTTCTGGATATTCGCCAATGGCGAATGCACCTAAAGTCGCAATGGACATTAAGAAGAATTCTGTAAAGAAATCTCCATTCTTAATACTGTTCCAGCCTTCTTTAATTACTGGAAAGCCAACAGGAATATACGCCACTGTATACCATACAATTCTCACCCATCCTTTGAAAAATGGTAAGGCGTCAAAATAATCAACTGCAATACCTATCATAAGCATTACAAAGCTGAAAATAGCAGGTACATACGTCTTGAATTTTGAAACACTTTCTGGACTGCTGTGATTGTGTCCATCATCGTGACTGTGCTCACCAGAATGTTTCTGCGTGTCTATATCTCTTAAGTTTACTTTTTTCTTTTTCATTTGATATTCAATAAGTTAATTATGTCATTTGGTATAGGCATACGTTTTAATGGTGGCACATTTGAACCTCCTGTATTACCTAGTGGCACGTGATTAATAAACGACTTCCAACCACCAACGATTAATCTAATTATTTGACCAAATACTTCTTTAGTATTCTTTTGCATCAACCCAAATTTCAACATTAACCAATGTGAATAGGTATGCTCCATTGGATACGATTGACCTATAATGTGACTTCTTTCTAAATGATACCAAGCAATAGCAAATTCTTCCATTTCTAAGTTATTGCGGTATAACTCTAACTCTTTACTATATGCCTGTTTTAGATGTTTTGGTATTTTAATATTCAACCTCATATCCTTTAAATTTCATTAAAAGTAGTTCTATTAGTAGTGCAACAGAAGTGCATTTATTGACCACTGCATTTATCGCATATTCCTTTTACGACTAGGTTTACATTCTCTGAAACAAAGCCATCAGGTACTTTAATTTGAGGAATTTTATGTTCCGTAAGACACACAGTTTCGTTGCAATTGTTACAATGGAAATGCAAGTGTAAATCTTGTTCAATCTCACAGTTGCAACCACTTTCGCACAAAGCATATTTTGAAATTCCCGTACCGTCATCTATTTGGTGAACGATCTTCTTTTCTTCAAAGGTTTTGAGTGTACGATATAATGTGGTACGTTCCGCTTTCGCGAAAGCGTACTCAATATCAGTTAACGCCACCGCAATCTTCTTTTCAGCCAAGTATTTATAAATCAAAATACGCATCGCCGTAGGACGTACTTGATGATTTTCTAATGTTTTTTCTATTTCTGTCATTTTAATTTGATTAATGTCCGTGTCCGCCACCTTCTTCTTCACTGTTTTTTGCTTTGGCCAGAAGTGTAAATGCATCTTTTAATACCAGATCTATAGATTCAATAGATCTCGATTTATCTTTTAATTCAATTGCTACAAAACCATCCTCCGCATTGCCCTTTTCAACTTCGAGCATTTCATAATCCATCATTGTTGCGTTACCTTCAGTGCGGTTGCCCAATGCTTCAAAAATATATTGGTTGCCTTGATATCTTACGATGGCTTCTTCTGGTACGGCGTACATTTCTAATGTTCCTACCTCAATTTTGGCATTGACAAACATTCCAGGCAGCAGCTCCTCATAAGTTTCAGATTCCTTTAAGTGCCCGTGTATGGTAACTGACCTATCGTCCCGAACGTTGTTCCCTATAAGGAAAATTTCTGCTTTCATCCATTCCTCGGGAGCATTTGCCAGACGGAAACGTATGCGCTGTCCTATACGGATTAGTGGAATATCATCCTCATAAACATTGAGTTCTACGTGAAGGTCTGACGCGTCCGTTATGTCCATCAAGACATCCTGTGTTCCAAAATATTTTCCCGTATTGACATACACATCCCTAACAACACCATTGATAGGTGAATACACATTTACAGTGGATGAAATGGTTCCATTTCTAACGTTTTTGGGATTGATGCCTATCAATCGCAGTTTGCTTCCCAAGGCTTTGATCGTTGCCTGATTGTTGAGATATATGCTTTTTGCCTTCTCAAAAACCTTGGTGGATGATACTCGTTCATCGTTCAAAATTTTCTGACGGTCGTAATCGGATTTTAGATAATCATTATCTGCAATAGCTTCTAAATAGGCTCTTTGAAATTCAATAAATTCTGGATTCTCAACTTTAGCAACTATTTGTCCTTTACGTATTTTGGTTCCAGGAAGCATCTCCGTGTATTTCAGGAATCCACCGTAAGGAATGGTTACCGATATATTGCCTTGTGGTGGCACGTCTATCATACCGTTGACAGTTATTTCATTACCAATATTTCTTTTCACCGCCTTTCCCACTTCAATAGAAGTCTGTTTCAGCTGTGCTTGGGTAAGCTCTACAACATTCTCGTTTGTTGCAGAATGTTCTTCCATTGCGGGCTCCGATTCTGTTTTGCAACTTGTTGCAAGCAATAGAAGGGCTGCGATTGTGATGTTATATATATTCTTCATTTAAATATCTTTTATAAGTTGCTCAATGTTGATGAGTGTTTGATTGTATTGGTTTAAAAAATCCAAATAGGTTACCTGAATAGTCAACGCACGGTTGAGACCTTGTACATATTCAATGTACCCGATCTCGCCTTCTTCAAACCCACGTTGCGCGGTTTTAAACAGCACATCTGATTGTGGCAGGCCACTCTTGCGATAGTATTCAATATTTTTTAAATTCTTTTGAAGTTCGGTAAACAGCGATTGAAGTTTAGATTTGGTTTGATTTTCGATGACCTCTAGTTGAGCCTCAGTTTCCTGTTTATAAATTTTAGCAGCCGTAATTTTAGCGGTATGTGGTTTTGCCCATAGCGGAATGCTCAATCCCAGCTGCACACCAGTAAACCTATCTCCAGCATCGTAAATGGTTCCTGCATCTCCCGTACCTATAAATGATTGGTTGAAATAACCCAATGTAATATCAGGTAACCGTTTTGCTGATGCTACCTTACGTTCATTTTCTGCCACATCAATCTGTTGCTTGTAATAGGACACCAGAGGGTTTTTTGAAACGTTCATATCTGTGGTATTGCTAACTTCCATTGCAGATTTCATCTCCAATTTTGGAGTTTCGATTTCAACAGCGTCATCCACATTCATCAAATTCTGTAAGGTAAATTGACCTTCAGCGATTGCGGCTTCATTTTGTTGAACCATAATGTTGATATCAGCGAGTTCTGCATTTGCTGTGGCAAGTTCCAGTGCGTTGCTTTCTCCGTTATCATAACGCAATTGCGCGGCGTAAGAAAAACGGGAATAAATACTATCCTGACGTTGCAATACATTTCCCTTGCTCTTCAAAAACCAAAGGCGGTAATAGGTCGAAGATACCTGGGCTACCAGATCATTTTGAACGACTTCCTGCCTCAATTTTGAAGCGGCTACTTTAGAACTATTGAGTTTGCTTTGACGCGAATAAACGGTGGGAAACTCAAAGGTCTGACTGATGCTGAAACGCGTATCATTGTCTGCAATACTATTGGTCTGACCGTATTCAACGCCCAGATCTGTTTTAGGTAAGTTGAAGCTTGTCCCTTTAAGTGCCTGCTCTCGTGCTGTTTGAAACTGTGCTACCTTGAGATTGGGATTGTTCTCAAGTGCTACTTCTAAAACTTGATCTAAGGATTGATATACTTTTTGTTCTGTTTGAGCATTTGCTTGGTACGCCGTTCCCATCATCAGAAATAGCAAAACGCTTGTAATTTTATTCTTTTTCATCTTGAATTTCTTTTCTGAGTAATAGTAGAGAATGGGTAAAACTACCAGCGTTAAAAACGTTGCTGTAATCAGTCCGCCAATTACAACGGTTGCTAATGGTCGCTGCACTTCTGCTCCTGATGTTTGTGAAATAGCCATAGGCAGGAAACCTAAGGACGCCACCGATGCAGTAAGGATAACAGGTCGCAAACGTGATTTAGTTCCCATATAAATGCGTTGGAATATATCTTTCACGCCTTCTTTTTCAAGACTATTGAATTCTGCAATTAGGACAATCCCATTTAATACCGCGACTCCAAAGAGCGCAATAAAACCTACTCCTGCAGATATACTGAAAGGCATATCCCGTAGCCAGAGCGCAAACACGCCACCTATAGCAGAAAGCGGAATCGCAGTAAAGATTAATACTCCCTGTTTAAGCGAGCCGAATGTGAAGTAGAGTAATATGAAAATGAGTAGCAGAGCAAGCGGAACAGCTACTGCAAGTCTTTCCCTAGCTTCGACTAAGTTCTCAAATTGCCCACCATAACTTACGGTATAGCCCGGCTTTAGATCTACTTGGGTATTGATAAGCTTGCTAACTTCATTGACCACGCTCTCCACGTCGCGGTTACGCACATTAAAAGCTACAATGATGCGACGCTGTGTATCGTCTCGTTGTATTTGATACGGACCATCAATAATTGAAACTGTTGCCAGTTGTTTTAAAGGGATTTGCTCGCCGTTACTGCCGTTAATATATAAATTTTGAACGTCAGAAATTGTGGAACGATTGGTATCGCTTAACCGGACGACCATTTCAAACCTTTTTTCTCCTTCATATACTGTTCCAGTGGCAGCGCCAGCAAAGGCAGATTGAATAGCCATATTCACATCATCAATGGACAGTCCGTATTTTGCTAGCTGATTGCGCTTATAATCCACAACTATTTGTGGGATACCAGTAACTTCTTCCACATACATATCAACTGCGCCATCGACCGATCCTGCGATACGTCCTATCTGGTTAGCATACGTAGATAGTTGCTCCAGATCTTCTCCATAGATTTTAATCGCAACATCTTGGCGCACGCCTGTCATCAGTTCGTTAAAACGCATTTGTATGGGCTGCTGAAAACCAAAGGTTACCCCTGGAATAACTTCCAAGGCTTCCGCCATTTTGTTAGCCAGATCTTCCCTGTTTGATGCCGTTGTCCATTCTGATTTATCTTTTAGAATGATCATAAGGTCGGCAGCTTCTACAGGCATAGGGTCTGTTGGTATTTCCCCAGAACCTATTTTAGATACGACCTGTTCTACCTCGGGAAAGTTATCGAGTAGGATTTTTTCGGCTTTGGTGGTCGCCTTAATTGTGTTGGATAGAGAACTGCCCGTAATCACTCTGGTCTCCACCGCAAAATCTCCTTCTTCTAGTGTTGGTATAAATTCGCCACCCAAGGTACTGAATATGAAAAACGCAACTGCAAATAAGACTAAGGTTGCTCCAACTAATATAATCCTTGTATGCATCGCCCATTTTATTACTGGCTCATAAAGGCGATAGAAAAAATTCATAATGTGATCAGAAATATTCTTTTTATGACCGCCTTTTTTACTTAAAACAAGCGCAGACATCATCGGCACATAGGTCAATGACAAAAGAAACGCACCCAGAATGGCAAAACTTACCGTCTGCGCCATAGGGCCGAACATTTTACCCTCCGTACCTACTAAAGCAAGAATAGGGAGATAAACTATAAGAATAATGATCTCTCCAAAAGCAGCAGAATTCCTGATCTTACTTGCAGATTTGAATACTTCCTCATCCATTTCTTGTTGAGTCAGCTTTCGCGAAAGCGTTAAAGCGCCCAAATGAAACAGCGTGGCTTCAACAATGATGACCGCTCCATCTACAATTAGACCAAAATCAATAGCACCAAGACTCATTAAATTAGCCGAAACACCAAAAATATGCATCATACTGAATGCAAAAAGAAGTGCTAATGGAATTACAGATGCCGTTATAAGACCTGCCCGCCAGTTTCCTAATAATAACAGCAAGATAAATATAACGATAAGAGCGCCCTCGATTAGATTTGTGGTCACGGTGCCAATCGCATTATCCACTAGTTTCGTTCGATCCAGAAATGGCTCAATGACCACACCTTCGGGTAGCGTTTTGCTAATGGTTGCTATCTGCTCCTTTACATCTTCTATTACTTTGGCAGAATTAGCACCTTTGAGCATCATCACGATAGCACTTACCACTTCACCTTCTCCGTTACGGGTAGTCGCTCCGTAACGTATGGCTTTTCCTATTTGAACTTTAGCCACATCGCGTATCAATATGGGATTACCAGATTCCGTTTGTTTGACTAGAATATTTTCAATATCCTCCAGTGAACCTACCAAACCTTCACTACGTATAAAAAGAGCTTTATCGTTCTTTTCAATATAGGCACCACCTGTGTTTTGGTTATTGGTCTGGAGCGCATCAAAAATCTCTGTAATTGAGATATTCATAGTGTTCAGAAGCTCAGGTCTGATGGCAATCTCATATTGTTTAAGATAACCGCCAAAACTACTAACGTCAGCCACGCCAGGCGTGCCTAATAATTGGCGCCTGATGATCCAGTCTTGGATTGTTCTTAATTCGGTTGCATTATATTGGTCTTCGTAACCTGGTTCAGTTGTGATTACGTATTGATAGATTTCTCCCAAACCTGTGGTCAAAGGTGCTATTCCCGGCTTACCTATTTCTTTCGGAATTTCAGATTGAGCTTCGGCAAGGCGTTCATTAACCTGCTGTCGTGCCCAGTACACATCTACATCTTCCTCAAAAACAATGGTTACGACCGAAAGTCCAAACCTTGAAAAAGAACGTATTTCTTCAATTTGTGGAATAGTCGCCATCGTTATTTCGATGGGAAATGTAATAAGGCGTTCTACTTCCTGAGCCGCAAGTGTGGGCGAGTTGGTTATGACTTGTACTTGATTATTAGTAATATCAGGCACTGCATCAACAGGCAATTGCCTTAGAGAATATACCCCTAAAATAATAAGAGCAAAGGTGAGTAATCCAATAACCAACTTATGGGTTATGGAGTACTTAATAATTTTATTAAGCATAAGGTTGAAAATAATTCAGTTAAACAAAATGTTTTACGCTTTCGCGAAAGCGCAAAAATTGCAAGTATTTGAACTCACAACGTAATAGGGAATAGCAATCCCTATGAAACTGAATTAAGCCCGTGGAGGCTGAAAGAGAGATTCCAGATATCTGGAATTAAATTGAAAAGAATAATAGGAATATTCCTTTTTTACCTTAAGATCAAATGTCTTTAAGGTTATACTATTTGAGGTTGGAATGAAAACCGAAGGGTGACAGCACTGCTGGTGTGAGTGTACTGGAGCTTTATCTTCGTGCGAACCATCGTGATGTGCTTTATTATCTCCATCATCACTAAAGAGCTCTTCTACTACGTACTCATAAAAAGAGTCCCCACCGTATTCTTTGTGAATTTGATAATGGGAAATGAAATTAGAGAATTTTTCCAGTTGCTCACATAATTCCATATTAGGCGATACCCCTTGAGTAAGGAATAAAATAGCCATTGATATGGATGTGAATATTTTCATTTGAAATACAAAGATAACAGAATTATGATGCAACTGGATTGCATTTTCGTTTTCATAGCCTTAATTTTCGATAAACTGTAATCAGGTTTCCTGCTTTAATGTAGTGGTCAACAAATTGTCAATTAGTTATTCAAATAGTTAGAAGTTCAAACCATTAAACTTTTAACTATCATGTAAATACGCGTTTATTTCAAATCTAGGTTAGATGAAATTAATTTTGACTGTTCCGCTTTAACAAATAAACTAATCCTATGGCTATTAAAGTGATTACTCCTGAAAGAATAAAAGGATAATAGAACCCCCCAGCAATTAACCAAGTTCCCAAAATAGGCCCCAAAATTTGACCAACACTATTTGAAGAGCTTTGTATAGATATATTTCTACCCGTATTTTCTTTTGATATTAAGGAAACTGCTGATAATAAGTTAGGAGTTACCATTGCTCCTCCAGCTGCAAAAAGAATAATTAAGCCGTAGACAAAGTATTCATTTTTAAAAAAAGGAAAGGCAATTAAAGATGTTCCAGCTATAAGCAAACCTAAAGCAATTTGTTTTTTGATTGATAACAGCTTCTCTCCATAACTTGCAAAAACAGGTTGTAAAACTGCCATTACAGAACCACATAGCATAAAACCAATACCCACTTGGTTGCTGTTAAAGCCTAATTCATCTTTTCCATAAATTGAAAACACTGTTTCAAATAAAGTCACCACAAATTGTAGTACAAACGACAACGATAGCAACACAACAAAATGGTTACTAAATGTAAATCGAAAAGGTGTTTTTTTTGCAAAAAGTTTATGCACTCGAACGGTATTTTTTAGCCACTTCATTACAATGAATAAAACAATCGATCCCAATATAGCAGCAAACAAGAATGGCATTGAAAATCGGTCTAAATGCAGCTGACCGATTGAATATTCTAGATGAAGGTCTGTTTGGGATAGAAAACCACCTATGATAGGACCGAAAATAACCCCAGAGCTAATGGCAACACCAGACCAAGCCATTATTTTTGTTCTACGTTTTTTAGATGTAATATCACTTAAATATGCATTGCTCACGGGAATAACCGAAGAAGTGAAAATTCCACCAAAAATTCGAGCGATATATAACATTGTTAGAGATGTGGCAAGACCAGTAAGTAATTGCATAATTACAAAACCAATTAATCCACAAATGATAATAGGTTTACGACCATATCTGTCTGATAGCTTTCCCCATACCACTACGAAAAGTAATTGGAAAAATGGATAAATACTAGTGAGTAATCCTATATGAAAATTGACTAAATCCGCATCCAGATTATCTTTGAGAGCAAGTCTCTCTGTATAGTAGGGAAGGGTTGGCAATAAAATGCCATAGCCCAACATCACTACAAATAAACTCAACAGAATTAAGGATATCCTGTTGAGTTTTTCTTTTCTATCCATTATTTTTTACCGATTTTTCGTTTTAATAACTGCGCATTAATAGCCACAATAATGGTACTTAAACTCATAAATACAGCTCCTACCGCAGGACCTAAAACAAAGCCTGAAGAATATAGTACACCAGCTGCTAGTGGAATTGCTACGACATTATAACCTGTAGCCCAGATTAAATTTTGAATCATTTTATTGTAGGTAGCCTTTCCAAATAAAATTAGGTTCGCGATATCCTGTGGGTTGCTATTTACCAGAATAATATCGGCTGTTTCTGCTGCCACATCGGTGCCTGAACCAACCGCTATCCCGACATTTGCTTGTGCCAATGCAGGTGCATCATTAACACCATCACCAGTCATCGCAACAAATTCTCCTTTGTCTTGTAGTCCTTTTACGATTTCCACTTTTTGGTGTGGTAATACTTCGGCATAATAGCCATCCAATCCAAGTTTCTCGCTTACTGCCTTGGCTGTTATTTCATTGTCGCCTGTCGCCATTAAGACTTTAATATTATTCTTTTTGAATATTTTAATAGCTTCCGCAGATTCTGGTCTAATTTCATCCGCAAGGGCAATATAACCTGCCAATTTTCCATCAATTAATACAAATACTACAGTTTCTGCAGCATCACTATAGGCATCTTCAGGAATGGTGATTTTTTCGTCTCTTAAATAACCAGGACTTACTACTTTTACTTGTTTACCTTCAACTTTGGCTTCAACACCTTTTCCTGTTATTGAATTAAAGTTTTCTGGATTGGGAATGGGAACATTGTTTTCTTTCACTTTTTTAATGATACCAACTGCAATAGGATGTTCTGAACTTTGTTCCAACGCACTTGAGAGTCGTAAAATTTCTTCTGGCGAATATGACTTATCTATAGATTCAATTCTGGTAACGCCAAAGTCTCCTTTGGTCAATGTCCCTGTTTTGTCAAATAGTAAGGCAGATATCTTGCGCGATTCTTCAAACGCAGTTCTATTACGAATCAATAATCCATTTTGCGCAGAAACAGCGGTAGAAATAGCAACCACAAGTGGAATGGCAAGACCTAATGCGTGCGGACAAGCAATTACCATAACGGTAACCATTCTTTCTAACGCATAGACAAATGGAAAGCCCAAAAGCAACCAAACTGCCAATGTTCCAAAACCAATAGCTAAAGCGATATATGTCAACCATTTTGCCGCTCTATCGGAAAGGTTTTGCATTTTGGACTTGGTCTTTTGTGCTTCCTCAACCATTGTAATAACTTTGTTGAGATAACTATCTTTACCTGTATGCACCACTTTAACTTTTAATGTGCTATTACCATTTACTGACCCTCCAATTACTTTATCTTTTGCGTCTTTTTTTACTGGTTTGGATTCTCCTGTAAGCATTGATTCATTCAAATAACTTGAACCTTCAACAATAACTCCATCAGCTGGAACTTTTTCTCCTGGCTTAACTAGTATTACATCATCTTTTAATAAATCTTCAAGCGCAATATCTTCAATAGTATCTCCTTTAACGCGATGAGCTTCCGCAGGCATCATACTTACCAACAGCTGTAATGCCTTTGAAGCACCCAAAACACTTTTCATTTCTATCCAATGCCCAATGAGCATAATTGCAATTAGTGTAGCCAATTCCCAGAAGAAATCAACGCCTTTTAAACCAAAGACGGTTGCTGAACTATAAAAGTAAGCGACACTTATTGCCATAGAGATGAGCGTCATCATTCCAGGTGCACCATTCTTTACTTCGGAAACAAATCCTTTAAGAAATGGCCAACCACCATAGAAATATACAATGGTAGAAAGTGCAAACAGCACATAAGAATTTCCAGGAAGTAAAAATTCATAACCGAAAAATTCTTGAATCATGGGTGAGAAGAACAAGATAGGAATGGTAAGAACAAGCGTTACCCAAAATCGTTTTCTAAAGTCTGCGATCATCATTTTATGGTGGTCGTGGCCCATTTGCCCGTGACCCGGATTATGACCTGAATGGTCTTCACTGCCGTGTTTCATTTTAGAATGATCTATTTTGGAATCATCCATTTTTGAGTGGTCCTTTTTTTCGTGATTCATTTTTGAATGATCCATCTTTGAATGGTCCATTTCTTCTTTTTTGTGGTGTTCGTGATTTTCCATTATTGTCTTGTTTAAGTGTTATCGTAATTTCTTTCTCATTGTTTCTGAAATGTTTTCGGCATATACGCCATAGGCATCTACCAAAAGACCTTTTATCCCATTTTTTGATGAAATGGCGTAAAGCACACTATTGTCATCGGTACTGCTCATACCTTCAAAGCGATAGGTTTTATCTACTTTAAAATCTTCTGGTCGGATCTCAATTTTTAACGAAGCACATTCCAAACATTCAGGATTTAAGTTGAAATCATAGGGATACTCGTTTGCCTGTAAATCGTTAATAGCTTCTGATAGTGTATCGTAATTTTTCATTTGTCTTATTTATAAGTCATTGTAAAATAACTGTTGTCTTCTTCTGTAAATTTTTGAAATGTCAATAAGCCGTTTTCGTTTAATTTTTCGTTGACGGTGTAGTTGAGTTGTTTAATGCGAATTCCCCACGCATAGGCCTTAATATTTATTTTTGAATTAATATCGTTTTTGTTGCTTTCCAATGTTCGGTCGTAAATTTTTATAATGCTTTTTGAACCAAAAAAAATCAGCAGACCCGAGTCAAAACTCATTTCCAGTTCTATTTCTTCCAAGTTTTCCAAATCGTATAGCTCTTTAAAATTTTCAGAAGTGGTATTGATCTCAGTTTCTTTTAATTTTGGGTTTGAAAATGGAAATGCCATTACCATTACACTGGCTTCATCAGGCTTACAGCGATAGGTCGTTGTATATTTATCGGTGGATTTTTTGTCTTTATCAAACAATTCCGTAACCACCTTAATTTCGTAATATTCATTTTTCTTTATTGTTTCACCAGCTTCAAAAGTTTGTTTATTGAGAAAAGCACCTTCTTCATCGAAATTTTCTCGAACAATAGATCTGCCTGAAATCTGCCCGATGAGCATTTCAGTTTGTCCATTCATTGATATGCTGAATAAGATTAATAGTAATATGAAGCCCTTTTTTCTCATATATGATGCATTAATTTCTTTACCTCTTTTGCCATTATATCGCTTAAATCGATAGCATTTGAGGGATGCGGAATGGTATTGCAAGTCACTATTTTTTCTACACCGGAATCTAATAAATCTTGATAGGCATTACCTGAAAAAACTGCGTGAATGCCCACACATATAGGTGATTTCATTCCTGCTTTTTTTAAATGTTGTACGGTTTCAATCATTGTTCGCGCGGTGGAAATAATATCATCTACTAAAATAGGTGTAGCATCCTTGTACTTATCCACATCGGGAACAGAGACTTCTACATCACGGTCACCGTGACGCACCTTTTGTAATACTGTAAATGGTGCTCCTGCATTTTTGGCGACTTCTGAAACCCATTGTTCACTTTCAGAATCGGGACCGATAAGTACTGGGTTTTCGATGTTTTCCTTTATCCAATCTGAAATAGCATCGGCAGCGTGAATTACTTTATTTGGAATTTGATACACTTCTCCTAATGAACTAATTCTATGCAAATGAGGGTCAACCGTGGTAATGCTATCGGCAAAACCTGAAATCAATTTTCCAAAGAAACCAGAAGTTACCCCTTCGCCTTCATTAAATACTTTGTCCTGCCTCATATATGCCAAATAAGGCGCTACCAAACAGGTGCACATTGCCCCTAATGATTTGGCAGTATGACTTAAAAAATAAAGGGGCAATAGTTTTTCATCTGGTTCGTGCAAGGTGCATACCAGTACAACACATTTGTCTTTAACATCAGATAAGATACGTGTATAGGATTCTCCATCAGGGAAGTTGCGCAAAGTGGCTTTGCCAACTTCGGCATCCATTTTTGTAGCCATTAGTTCTGTGAGTTTTTCGTTTCCGGGAAGACTGAATAATATTGTTTTCATAGTTTTTTAAATTATAGTTATGATGTCATTATGGTTGTTTTTATATTCCAGAGCATAGTTGAGTTCGCCTTTGGATTCAGCATATATGGTATATAACAATTGGTCTATTTCAATTTTTTCATTTAAATGGACATTCAAAAGAATCCCTGCCGATTTAGACTGCGGTGCGCCGGAAAGCTTGGCGAGTTTTGCAATCTTCCTATTATCTATTCGCTTTAGATTCCCAGAGGTTTCTGCTCTAATTTCGGTTTTATAGGGTGCTAAAACAGGTTTTGAAAAGCGACCTTGCGCATTACAAATAGCAAGGAATTTTTTATAAGCCTGACCAGATGTGAGAATTTGATGTGCGGTTTCTAACCCTTTCCCTTTTTCTACTTTGCCAGAAAGCTCTATTAGTTCAGCGGCTAAGAGCAATGCTCTTTTTGTTAGGTCTTTGGGTGCATCAGCTTCATTTTTTAAAACTTTTAATATATCGATGGCTTCTAAAGTGGGACCAATACCTCTTCCAACGGGCTGTGTGCCATCTGTAATAACTACCTTTACGTTCAACCCAACAGCAGTCCCAACAGTTTCCATATGATTTTTTAGTTTTTGAGCCATTTCGGTACTGCGAACCTTGGCGGTTTCACCCACGGGAATATCAATGACCACGTGAGTGGAACCAGCTGCTGCTTTTTTAGAGAGTACCGAAGCAATGAGCTGCCCTTCACTATCAATATCCAAGGCTTTTTCAATTTTGATGAGCACATCATCCGCAGGACTTAATTGGGCTGTTCCGCCCCAGACAAAACAACCGCCTTCTTTTTCTACCACGGTTTTTATTTCTTCTAAAGAAAGCGTCACATTGGTCAGTACTTCCATAGTATCCGCTGTGCCTGCTGGCGAAGTGATGGCGCGTGAGGATGTTTTAGGCATTGTAAGTCCATACGCAGCGACAATAGCAACCACTAATGGGGTGGTTCTATTTCCAGGCAATCCGCCAATGCAATGTTTATCTACCACAATTTCTTTGTCCCAATTCATTTGCTTACCAGAAGCAATCATTGCTTTGGTAAGGTCAGATATTTCGTCAATATCCAGTCGGTCACCTGCACAGGCCGTAATAAATGCCGAAAGATGGATGTTGGAATAATCGCCTTCAACTATATCGGTTATGATTTCATTAAATGCTGAATAATCCAGTTTTTGATTATAAATTTTCGCCCTGACGTGGCTTAAAGATTCAATTGGTTCTAAATGGGAAACATATAATGTATCATTTGGGGAAACATTCAGTTTTTTCGCAGCAGCATCTGATAGTCCGATTTCATTGGGCAACAGAATATCAGAATTCAGGACATTAAGACTTGCTACGATTGATTTATTTGCATTGGATATTCTTATTCGGGTAAGTGCCTCAAACCCTTCTGAAATACAGACGTGGCAATCTTCGCGCATATACACTACATTTTCGTTTTGGGTATAGATTCCGAGATGTTTATATTTTAATATGTTTGAGTGTGTGTCCATATTTTATTGATTGTTGTGATTTTTCGATTTATTCTATTTCTTCGATGGTGTATAATTGCGGAATTTCTGCATCCCACCCATAGGTTTCCTTGATGCCCTTTTGTAATGCTTCTGCACTTTCTTTTTCACCGTGTACAATGAAAATCCGCTCTGGCTTATTTTTTATTTTGCGCATCCAATCCATAAGTTCAGCGTGGTCTGCGTGTGCCGAAAGCCCTTCGATTTCAGCAACTTCCATATGAAACGGCACCCATTTTCCATAGACTTTTAGTTCTTTCTCACCCTCCAATAATTTTCTACCACGTGTGCCTTCGGCTTGATAGCCCACAAAAAGCAAGGTGTTATTTGGATTTTGCGCTTGGGTTTCGAGATAGTTGAGCATTCTTCCTCCGGTTAGCATTCCACTTCCAGCAATTACGATTTTTGGTTTATTATCGGTTCGTAATTCCATAGTCTCTCGATAACTGCTTACGACCGTAAAGTGTGAACACATTTCATCACATTCGTTGTCCTCCAATCTGTGCCAATCGCGAGTTCTATGAAACAGTTCCAATACATTGGCACCCATCGGGCTGTCCATAATCATTTGTACTCTGGGGATTTTCTTTTCTTTCAATAATTTCCAAAAGATGAGCATCATTAGCTGGGCACGTTCTACCGAAAAGCTTGGGACAAATAAGCTACCTCCTCTGTTGATGGTATCATGTACTAATTTTTCAATATGTGGAAGTGCTTCTACTTCATCGGGATGAAACCTTCCACCATAAGTGGATTCAATGAAAAGCACATCCACTTTTTTTGGTTTAAGGGGTGGATAGAGCAATAAATCATTGGTTCTACCAATGTCTCCTGAAAAGACAAAACGTTTTCCGTGCACATCCAACTCAATATAGGTTGCACCCAGAATATGTCCGTTGTATTGGAAGCGAGCCCTAATTCCATCAAATAACGGAATCCATTGTGATTGTGGAATTCCTTTAAAGTGTGGGATAGTTTTTTCTACATCCTTTAAATCGTATAATGGTTCTGCGGGACTATGTTTGGAATAGCCTTCCTTATTGGCACGTTCGGCTTCTTGCTCCTGTATTTTTGCACTATCATTCAAAATGATTTTTGCAATGTCCAAAGTAGGATTCGTACCATAAATGGGACCATTGAAGCCTTGTTTTACCAATCTGGGTAAATAACCTGTATGGTCCATATGACCGTGGGTAAGCAAAACAGCATCAATATCACCTACATTAACAGGTGGGTACTCCCAGTTTTTAAGGCGTAATTCCTTTAACCCTTGGAAGAGGCCACAGTCTATAAGTATCTTTCTATCTCCTGTATCCACCAAATATTTTGAGCCAGTCACGGTGCCTGCCGCTCCCAAAAAGTGGATGTTTATTTTATTGTTTTTCATCTTTATAGTATTTATTTAGTTTCCACCACAGCAGGAAGGTGTGTTTCCTTTATCTTGGTTTGATTTGCTCAATTCCGCTATTTCATTATATAGATTACGGGAATCCTCTTTTATTACGAGTGCCAACTTCTTTACGGATTTAGGCTCGAAGTGTACCATACCCAATAATATTTCGAGGGCTTCTTCAAGTAGTTTTGAATCATCTTCCAATGCTTGGTAAAATGGCTCTAAATCTATACTGTTCGGTTTTTGTAGTTCATCTGTTTTCATAAGTTTTGTTTTAAGGTTGTTGAACTTTTATATTAATAATCCTTACGTGCTTTTACATAGCGCTTCTGAATCTTCTAAAATCTTTTTGTGTCTTTTTTTATCAATTCCTATCTGTTCCAATAACGCAGGTTTTTTGTGAAGCTCTTTGCAGAGCACAATGCCTATGTCCAATAACTTCGTTTTTTCGGCTTTGGTCAGGGTAGTCAATGCCGTTAAAGGGTGTAGTCCCAACTTGTCTATTCTGTCTTTTAAACCGTTTCCCATCGGGTAATCCCAACTCGTCAATAATAATCCTACGCATTTACCATATTGCACAGCATCGGTGGTAAATCGTGTATTGGTATATACACCTCCCTTATGAAGTTTAGTTTCGTGCCCTTTTTGATGTTCCCATTTTGCTTTTACATCCAAAAATCTAGACTGGATATAGAGCGGAATTTTTACATTACAAGTCCTTCCTTGGTCACTATGGTATTTACATTCAATCATATAATGTTGATTATCTTTTTGCGCTATCACATCTATTTCGTGTTGAACGCAATTACCTTGAACTATAACACCAACCTGTGTTGAAAATCCTTCGTGTGCCAATAGTTTGCCTACTAACTTTTCAAAAGGAAAACCAGAAGGACCTAATTCCATCAATGCTTTTTTGAGCTTATACTTTGAGGCACTTACACGTGATTTGCCTTTAAGTATTTTAAATGCCATCTGGTAGATTTTTTTAGTAGTAATACCTTCATATATTTTGTTTTCAACTTGCTCAACAATTTCCTGAATCAATTCTTTACTAGCTTGTGCACGTCTTAAGGAATTGATAAGTTTATCCACATCAAAAGGAACCACGTCGCCAGAATATTTCACTATGTTGATTGAATTTTTCATTTTTTAATATGTATGGTCATCACAGGTAGTTCTGAATGATTAGTTACACCTTCGGCAATGCTTTTTGAAAATAAACTCAAAAATCCTGTCTTTCCGTGGGTACTCATTGCAATCAAATCTGCTGGCTGATGTTTTAAAAATGTATTAATACCTGCCTCTACTGACGATTCGTTGTGAACGTTCATAGAAAAGTTTTTTAAGGTGGGAAACTTTTCAAGAAATTGCTTGACAGGGTTTAATCCAGCGTTGATACTATTAAAGTCTGTTTCTGTATTAATGCGTAACAAATGAATTTTTGCATCACATTTTTCAGCTATCGAAAGTACTTCTTGAAACGGATGACTCACATCTTCTTCAAAATCTGATACGAATAGAATGTCCTTAAAGGGAAATGTTACTTCCTCTTCTTTGACCACAATAATCGGGGCATTGGCCTTTCGGACAATTTTCTCAACATTGCTGCCAGTTATTTCCCTCACTCGACCCTTTGTTCCACTACTGCCAGTTATAATAAAATCGTGATGAAAATGGCCAGAATGTTCCAGAATATCTCTTTGTCCTGAATCGAACTGAAGAAAGGTTCGGCATTTAAGACCTTCGTGTTCCGCTATTTTTTCGAGTTCACGTAAATTAGCCTTTGCAGCACCTATCTGCTTTAAGGTTTCTGGATAACGCTTTTCTTTAAGTTTGTCTAATTTTACCCAATCCACAGGTGTTGTCATTTGATGTAGAAAGTGTATTTCTGCATTGTATGTTTTTGCCATTTTAATCCCGAGATGTGCAGCTTTAGTACAGTTTTCAGAGAAATCGGTAGGTACAAGTATGTTTTTCATAATTTTTTGTTTTAGGGTAGTTTGTTATTGTGCGGTATAGCCACCATCGATTACCAATTCAGAACCCGTCATAAACTTGGATTCATCCGAAGCTAAATAGACGACTCCATAGCCTATATCATCAGGCTCTCCCAAATGATCAACAGGATGCAAACTTTCTAATTGCTTTTTGCCTTCTTCTACATTACCTTGAGCTTTCAGAAAATTTTCTACCATTGGTGTCCATATATAGGCTGGATGAATGGAATTGACACGGATGCCATAACCCTGTTTCGCGCAATGAAGTGCAGCAGACTTGGTAAATAAAGTTATACCACCCTTACTTGCGTTATATGCAGCTAAATTGGGATCGCCAATAAGGCCTTCAATTGAAGAAAAGTTAATGATTGAGCCACCTTCTCCGCTTTCTTTTATAGCCTTAATACCGTATTGGGTACCTAGAAAACTGCCATCTAAATTGATGCTTAAAAGTTTTTTCCAGTCTGCAAGCGTGATATCTTCCACATTTTTACCGATTGCTATACCAGCAGCATTAGCCAGGATATTTAGCTTGCCAAAAGTTTTGAGCGTAGTCTCGATTACCTTTTTCCATTGATCTTCTTTGGATACATCTTGTTTTATAAATATGGCTTCACCGCCATCGTTCTTGATTTGTTGGACTACTTTATTTCCGTTTTCTTCATCCAAATCTGTTATTACTATTTTTGCTCCTTCGCGTGCCAATAAAATAGCACTTGATTTACCTAGACCAGAGGCACCTCCTGTGACAATGGCTACTTTATTTTTTACTCGATTCATAATTTTAAGATTTAAGTGTTACTACTATTTTTTGCTTCTTAATCAAGAAACTTCGTTTCCTGAAACTTTGCCTTTTTCAAAACAATCCAGATTATATATTGTGGTTTCAGCAATATTTGTCAATGCAGTTTCGGTTAAAAAGGCCTGATGACTGGTTATCAAAACATTGTTGAAGGTCATTAATCGGGCAATCACATCGTCTTGCAAAATGTCATCGGAATGGTCTTCAAAGAACAATCCTTCTTCTTCCTCATACACATCTATTCCGAAATACCCAATTTTTTTAGTTTTCAATCCTTCGATAACAGCTTTGGTATCGACCAATCCTCCACGACTTGTATTGATAAGCATTACGCCTTGCTTCATTAATGAAATATGTTTTGCATCAATAAAGTGTTTCGTTGAAGACGTTAGTGGTACGTGCAAGCTTATGATATCGGACTGCTTACAAATAGTTTCACAATTGGTATAGCTTACGTTATAAGAATTGATTAAATTTTCATCCACAATGACATCTTGAACAAGTATTTTACAACCAAAACCGTGTAGTATTTTTACCAATACAGACCCAATTTTTCCAGTCCCGATAACGCCGACGGTTTTTCCATTGAGGTCGAAACCGGTAAGACCGTTCAATGAGAAATTCTGGTCACGTACCCTGTTGTGTGCTTTAATCAATTTTCGGTTTAATGCAAGTATGAGCGCCATTGTATGCTCTGCAATGGCATAAGGGGAATAGGCTGGAACACGAGCCACTTTTATACCCAGTTCGGTAGCTTTTTCGATAGATACATTATTATACCCAGCGGTACGAAGCGCAATATATTGAACTCCCGATTCCTTTAATTTTTCAAGCACTTGAGTAGAGGCATCATCACTTGTAAATAGACTGATGGCCTCGGTGCCCTGCGCCAAAGAAGCAGTTTTTTCCGTCAACCGTAGCTCAAGTAGGTTTAACTCGTGCTTACCTTTATTTGCAGCTAGCAAATGAGGTTCTTCAAACTTATGTGTACTGAATATGGTTGTTTTCATTTTACTTTCTTTTTAATTTCCTAACTGTATTAATATATAGGCTATACCAACGACAACGACACTTCCAAAAATTAGCAATACCAGTTTTCCTGTTTTTTTAGAACCTTTGAAATAGGTAATACCCAGCTTCACAATCATATTACTTATAGTTGCGGTAATAATGACATTGGTTGCGAGCGCGAGTTTGTCTTCCAAAGACCCGAATTTTGACATACTAATAGTTATCGCATCCGTATCTGCCAATCCTGCAATTAGGGCTGAATAGTATAAACCACTTTCACCAAAAAATTGATTTCCATAAAAAACGGCAAATAGGATAACCACATAAATGCCACCAAACCCAAGGGCGTTCCAAATATTGAGCGGATTACCCAGATTGATATCCGTCTTTGGTACGTCTGTATTCTTTTTGATAAATACGAGTGCACTTATCAAACAGATAAGTGTAAGAATGGTAAATGGAACGACTAAATAGGTAAGTATGGCACTATTAAAAATATAGGCCAGAATTGCAAGTCTGGGAAACATTATTGCAGAAGCTATAATGATACCCGCAGCATATTCTTTTGAAAGTTCTGGTGATTCCTTACTCCTAGAAGCATATATCCAAGCAACTGCGGTACTTGAAATCAATCCGCCTAAAATTGCAGTGAGCAAAATACCACGTTTAGAGCCAACATATTTTACAAGAAAGTAGCCGATAAAATTCAGAAAAGAGACAATCACTATTATTGCTCCAATCTCAAAAGGGTTCAACAAACCTTCTGGACCATAGTCTTGATTCGGCAAGAAAGGTAAAATCAAAAGCGCAATAATTGAAAACTTAATAAATGCAAAAAGCTCTTCTGAAGTAATATTTTTAATGAAGGTATTAAATGTTGTTTTCAACGATAACAACGTAACTATAATTACCGCAGTAGCAACTGCTTCCTTATGCAAATGATTGGCGACCATAACACCCAAAATCAACGTAGCGAACAATGCCATATTGGTGGTAATACCAGTCATTATGTGCTTTTGCACTATGGAAAGATGACTCAAAGACAGAAACAAAAGAAATGCCGCTGCAATTATAATGACCAACCAAGGCGTATAGACTGTGGAAAGATTTCCCAAGATAAAACCAATAATAGCGACAATCGGGAAGGTTCTTATTCCGGCAAAGCCTTGCTCTTCCTTCAGTTTATTGTATTCACGTTCCAATCCCAGAATAAGACCAATGCCCAGACTAATGAGTAGTCCGAGGATAAATGGGTTGATATTTTTAAAAGCTTCTATCATTTCTAATTTCCAAATAGTTCTAAAAGTTCGTATAATTCAGTATTTACCTGATGTTGCTTGACCACCTCTTTAAAAGGGGTTAGATGCAATTGATTATTTAAAATTCCAACCATTGCGTTCTTTTTACCTTGTGAAAGTGCGTTTACACTTGCCACTCCAAGTCTAATTCCCAACATTCTATCTAAAGCTGACGGATTTCCACCTCGCTGCACGTGCCCAAGCTTCGTAATTCGTAAATCGACATTGGGATTAACTTCCTTTATTTTTGAGGAAACCAGTTCAGCGCCTATTTCATCACCTTCAGAGACCACGACAAGGAAAGCATCTTCGCTATTGTAATTTTTAACCTTATCCAATAGACAAATAAAGTCTTTCCCGCTTTCTGGAATTAGTATGGCATCTGCACCCGACATTAAACCCGAATGAATAGCTATGTAACCTGAATCTCTTCCCATTACTTCTACAATAAATACGCGGTTGTGGGATTCGGCGGTGTCCTTTATTTTGTCAATATTTTCAATGGCTGTGTTTACTGCGGAATCAAAACCAAGGGTATAATCCGTTCCTGAAATATCGTTGTCAATAGTCCCAGGAATACCTATAAATGGGATGTCGCATATTTCTGAAAAAGCTAGTAGTCCTTTGAATGTACCATCGCCACCAATAGCAATTAATGCATCTATATTATTTACTTTTAGAGTTTGGAATGCTTTTTTACGACCTTCCAATTCCAGAAATCGTTTGCTCCGTGCTGTTTTTAGAATAGTACCGCCTTTTTGAGTTATTTTCTTTAGTTCGTGGGATTTTAAGGGTGTCAAATCGCCATCTATCAATCCTTCATATCCTTTTCGAAAACCACTTACTTTAATTCCCTTTGCTTCAGCAGATTTGGCAATGGCGAAGAGTGCAGCGTTCATCCCAGGGCTATCGCCTCCAGATGTGAATACGCCTATATGTTTAATTTTATTCGTGCTCATTAGATATTGTTTTTTGTAACTTTTTTTCCGAATTAGTAAAATCTTGAATTGTGCTCCAAACAAATTCTGTTTCTTTCAGAAAAAACTGGTGATCTCCTTCAGGTGAAGTAATTATTTGTGTGTTTTTAAATTCCTTTGATAATTTCAAGGCATTTTCTAAAGGTGCAGTGGTGTCTTTTTCTCCGTGAATAAAAAGCACGTCTTTATCTTTAATTTTCTTTGCCATTTCATATAAATCTGTTTTCAAGATGACTTTTGTGAGCGAATAATAATAGCTCATCCAATGATGCTTTTTTACATCTTCATAAACTTCATCCGTTAGGTTATGGGGTTTGAATGCGCTTGACATAAAAATGGGATGAATCATACATATGTATTTCGAAAATTTGCTTGTTGAAATCCTATCTACAAAGGAATGGGACGACATAATTTCTTTAAACTTATCAGCGTTCTTGTAGACAGGTATGCTTATAAAAATTCCTGCCTTGAACCAAGTTGGTTGCTTTTCCAATATTGCTAATGAAATCATAGCTCCCATAGAATGTCCTGCAATAATGATATTTCCATCATTGAATCCTTCTTTGTTAAGAATCAATTCAAGGGCCTGCAATTGTATTGAAAGGGAATAATCACTTTGTGGTTTTGGCGAATCACCAAAACCTAGCAGGTCGACTAAAAGTAGCTTATGCGTAGTTGTAATACTTTCTAAATTGCGTTTCCAATAATGCAATGAGCCTGTTAAACCGTGTAACAAAACAAGTTTGTTTTCTCCAGAGCCTATTATTTCATAATTCAACAGTGTTTCTTTGGCATCATAAGCTGGTTGCTTACCAATCTTATAATGCTGATAGCTGGCAATAGCCACAACAGGAAGAATGAACACTATGGATATGAGTAGTAATGTCATTATTTTGAAATTGATTTATTATTCGTTTTCTCACTAACCAAGATTGGGGTTTTACCATAGAATCTATTGAAGACCATACAGGCAGT
Source organism: Tenacibaculum sp. M1.3A (assembly GCF_057732375.1). Lineage (NCBI taxonomy): Bacteria > Pseudomonadati > Bacteroidota > Flavobacteriia > Flavobacteriales > Flavobacteriaceae > Tenacibaculum > Tenacibaculum sp. M1.3A. The sequence continues at coordinate 99,750 of NZ_JBYJEF010000003.1, forward strand.
TAAATCACCAGTTACATTTACAGCAGTCCTAAACATTCCCAAGAGTCTTTCTACACCAATGATAATGATGATGCCTTCAGCGGGTATGCCGACACTTCCCAAAACAGAAGCGAGTATAACCACACCACCTCCTGGAATGGCAGGTGTACCAATGGATGCAGCGACAATAGTTACAATGACCACTATAATATTGAGTAAACTCATTTCCAGTCCGTAAGCTTGGGCAATAAAAAGAGTTGTAATAGTTTGATATAGTGCAGTACCATCCATATTGACGGTCGCCCCTATAGGTATGATAAAATTGCTAATAGTCTTGTCCACTTTTAGTTCTTCTTCGGCGGTTTTTAGAGATAAGGGCATCACAGCGGCAGAACTTGTGGTTGAAAAAGCCAATAATTGAACATCCCTTATTTTTTTTAGGAATTGCAATGGGTTTTTCTTTCCGAGAAGTACGATGAGTCCCAAATAGAAAATTACCAATAAAAGAAGACCGAGAAGTACTACCCCAACATAGTACGTTAAACCTGATAAAGAACTTAAACCAACACTAGAGGTAAGCTGCGCCATTAGTCCGAAAACAGCAATAGGTACTAGAAGCATTGACCATTTTACTACTGTCATACAGACTTCCTGAATGGCACTTAAAAGAAGCTTTACTGGGCGCAGTAAGGCATTTTCAAGTGATAGCACAGCTACACCAATAATGATTGTGAAAATCACAATACTTAACATTTCACCACTAACCATAGATGCTAAAGGGTTCTCTGGAAGTAAGTTTGATATGGCATCTGGAATAGTTTCAAGACCGAAGGAAAGCTCGGGATTTTCCGTTGGAACAGCAGTAATTTCATTATGTTCAGCTAGAGCTTGTTGATGTAAAAAGCGACCAGGTCTAAAAATTTGAGATAGTATTACACCCAAACTTACCGAAACTATGGTAGTGCCTAGAAAATATAATAAAACGCCACCACCTAATTTTTTTAGACTGTCCTTTTCATTACTTGCGATTCCTGTGATGATAGAAGCCACAATCAAAGGAATCATAATCATTTGAACCAGTTTTAGAAAAAGTACGCCAGGCAATGCCAGCCAATTCCCTGCGATGTCTGCTGTTTCTTTAGTAATCCACCCGTTTTGAGGACTTAACAGCAATCCAAAACCAACACCCAAAAATAAGGCAATGATAACCTTTAGCCATAGACGACTTTCTACCAATTTTGAGAGGTAGTGATTGAATGATTTAAGTGATTTTACTTCTGTGTCGAACATTCTTTTTTATTGTTATGCAATGCTAATTTTAGTATCCAAATAAACTTTCTGAACGGATTGTAATACTTCCACGCCTTCGCCGAAGGGCTTTTGAAACGCTTTTCTTCCCATTATCAATCCAGAGCCACCAGCTCTTTTATTGATAACGGCAGTTGTTATTGCCTCCACCAAATCAGACTTACCTTTAGAGCCACCACCGGAATTAATCAATCCGATTTTTCCCATAAAGCAATTAGCCACCTGCAACCTGCACAGGTCGATGGGATGTTCTGTTGTCAGCGTCTCATACATTTCATCATCATATTTTCCAAAACCGATTTCTTTGAAACCAAAGTTATTTGTAGGTAATTTTTGCTTAATGATATCTGCCTGAATGGTTACCCCAATATGATTTGCTTGCCCTGTTACATCGGCAGCAACGTGATAATCTTCTTTTCCAGTTTTGAAAGCTTCGTTACGGGTATAGCACCATAAAATGGTAGCCATACCTAAATTGTGGGCTTCTTCAAAAGCTTCAGCTATTTCTTTAAGCTGTCTGTTACTTTCTTCGGAACCAAAATAGATAGTTGCACCGACGGCAACTGCTCCCATATCCCACGCAGCTTTTACTTTGCCAAATAAGGTTTGGTCATATTTATTGGGATAGGTAAGTAGTTCGTTATGGTTAATCTTTACGATAAAGGGAATTTTATGGGCATATTTTCTAGCGTTCAATCCCAATACACCAAAGGTGGAAGCCACGCCATTACAACCTGCTTCCATCGCTAATTTTATAATATTCTCTGGGTCAAAATAATCCGGATTTTTATAGAAAGAAAAAGCTGCACTATGCTCGATACCTTGGTCTACAGGCAGGATGCTCAAGTAGCCTGTACCACCAAGATTTCCGTGGTTATACAATTGTGAAAGACTTCGTAGTACCTGCGGATTTCTGTTGCTTTGGGTAAATACCTTATCTAGGCTTGTTCTACTTGGGGTTTGCAATTCATCCTTGGTTATTTTTTCACAAACGTGATTCAAATAGAAGTCTGCTTTTTCCCCTAACAGTTGTGTAATATTTATGTCTATTTTCATTGTATTAATGATTAATGAATTCCTAAACTTTCATTTGTTTTAGTGATGGATTTGGCACCATCTGTTTCAATTCCTGTAAGTGCTCTAATGGCATCAATAGTTTCGGGTATAACAATTGCTTGGTTGTCTACCACATAGGAGTAGAAAAGTTCATCCCCCACTACCTTCAGCATATCTTCCCATAGGGCTACTTCATACATATCGCCCCAAGGTCTTCCCATATCCAAAAACATTTCCTTGATAGTGTTGTTAGAAACTAGGCCTTGGTCATATTGAATTAGCTTGATACGACTAGATGTCTTAAAAGCATTCAGCACTTCTTCTTTCGAGGCTTGTTTTTTTAACTTCACATTCCAATAGTGCATATGGCTTAAAGTTTCTGGAACTTTTACTGCGGAAGTGATGACGTCCAAATCAGGATCTACGCTTTTAGCGTCAGGACCTTGATGGCTTGGAATATCTCTTTCTGGAAGCATTGTGTTCATAATTCCGCCCAAATGACTTTCCCAAGGATCTGTTGCTCTTCTTAAAAGTGTTCCTCTGGCATAATCCAATAAATCGGCTCTTTTTAAAGCGGTCAACGTCCTTAAAATAGAAGTGGTGTTGCAAGAAACAACTCTTGTAGCATCTAGATTTAGAGCTGATTGATAATTATTTTCAGCACTAAAAGAATGGCCTGTGGTTTCGTGTTTTTCGCCTCCGTGCAAAATAAATTTGATGTTCTGTTCTTTATAAATCGCCACATTTTGAGCCGCAATTTTTTTAGGGGTACAATCCACGACGAGGTCTGATTTCTTTAGAAGATCCTGCATACTTCCTTTTACGGGAATGCCAGCATTTTTCATTTCCTTACTAGCTTCCGAAGTGGCAGCATAAATATCATATTCCTTTCTTACGGCATTTTGAATGCGCCAATCGCTAATGATATCACACACACCCGTAAGCTTCATATCATCTTGTAAATTAATGGCATCAGCAACTCTTTTGCCAATGACTCCGTATCCTATAACTGCTATATTTTTCATATAAATTGTTTTTTTAATTAATTATTTTTTATTGTTTTTGTTACTTGTAGTTTCCATTCCCATCTCCATATTACCGTCATCATTTGTGTGCGACTTCATAAAAAAACGTTCTGCAACGAGTATTAAAATAATTCCAATTGCTGCAACGATGAGTACTAATGGATCGTTCAGATATTTTAAATATAGAAAGGCAACGAGCACTGCAATATCCATTACTATGGCTATTAATGGAATGATTGGTAGGAATTTCACTTCTTTTTTAAGGTGACGGAAAAGCCCCCAATGTATAGCAATATCCATAATAAGGTAAAAAATAGCTCCTATAGAAGCTATCCTTGTTAAATCGAACAGAACAGTCAATAAAATAGCAAGAGAAGCCGTAAAAACCAGTGCAGGGTTTTTAAAATTTCCTAGTTTCTTTAAGGATGGTACTTGTTTCATATTACTTAACATCCCTAATAAGCGAGATGCAGAAAACATACTAGCTAAAACCCCTGAGAAGGTCGCTACAATTGCAATGGCTATGGTAATCCATAAACCCCATTCTCCAAAAACGGGTTCTGCTGCCGCTGCCAAAGCATAATCTTTTGCTTCAATTATTTCAGGAATACTTAAACCTCCTGCAACAGAAAGCGCCAATGCTACATATATTAGAGTACAGATAAGGACTGAATACACAATAGATCGACCGATGTTTTTATGAGGGTCTTTAATATCTCCACCTTGATTTGTAATTGTTGTAAAGCCTTTATAGGCAAGGATTGATAATGCCAATGCTGCTACAAAGGCAAGACCTTGTGGCATAGTTTCAGAATTTTTAGGAATATAGTTCCCTGTAATATCTGCAACCCCAGAAATTATTAGACCAGCAATGGCTAGCAATGCAATACCTGCAACCTTAATAATTGCTGTAAAAGTAGCCGTTGCTCCAATAACTTTATTGCCTAAAATATTTAATATATAGGCAGTTACCAAAAGTAAAATCCCAAGAATGGATGCGTAACCAGCATAACTTTCTGGGAACAACCGAAGCGTGTAAGCCCCAAAAGTACCCGCCACTAAACTTTCTGAAACGACCATTGAAACATACATTAACAGAGAAAAGACACCCGTTGTAGTTCCCGGTCCGTAGGCTTTATTAAAAAATTTAACAACACCACCAGAAGATGGAAAGGCATTTGAGAACTTTACATAAGAATATGAACTGAAACCTACCACAATAGCACCAGCAATAAATGCAATCGGGAATAAATCTCCCACCAACTCTGCTATTTGTCCCATAAGCACAAATATTCCAGCACCAATCATTACTCCTGTGCCAAGAGATATAGAACCTATTAAGGAAAGCTTATTGTTTTTTTCTGTTGTGTCTTTCATATTCAATTTATTTTTTGGTGTTATTTATAGTTGGTGTTGGTTTGAAGTTTCTAATAATCAGGCGGTTGCTCTTTTCATAAGTGAAATAGCTTACAGCCCAATTAAAACCAACCATCAATCTATTTCTGAAACCGCTTATTGACATTAAATGCACAATAGACCATAATAGCCAAGCAAAGTATCCTCCAAATTTGAAGGCACCTATATCTGCTACGGCTTTGCGTTTACCTACAGTTGCCAATGAACCTTTGTCTTTATATTTGAAATATTTTATGGGTTTGTTATTTATGATATTCAGTATTGAATTGCCCAAATATTTTCCTTGTTGAATTGCTGTTTGGGCCACTTGCGGATGCCCTTTTGGTGTCTCTTCTGTAATTATAGCTGCTATATCACCTATTGCAAAAATGTTTTCATATCCTTCTACTTTTAGATAGGAATCGGTTTTTAAACGGTTGCCACGTACCACATTCTTTTCATCAATTCCTTTAGGAAATTGCCCTTTTACGCCAGCTGTCCAGATGAGATTTCTGGCTAGTATTAGTTTATCACTTTTTGTTCTGACTACTATTCCGTCATAATCAGTTACAGACTCATTTAACAAGACTTCAACTCCTAGTTTTTCTAGATATTTTAGTGTTTTGGCCGAAGCTTTATCGGACATTGCTCCTAATAACTCGCTTGATGCTTCTACTAAATAAATTTTCATTATTGAAGCTGGATATTCTGGATAATCCTTGGGAAGGATATATTTACAGAATTCAGCCAAGGCACCTGCCATTTCTACACCAGCGGGTCCACCGCCAACGATTACGAAATTAGTCAGGGCATCACGTTCGTTGTCATCACAGGTAATGGCTGCTTCTTCCAAATTTTGAAGCATCATATGACGAATATTTAGAGAATCGCGAATGTCTTTCATCCCAAGACTATGGGACTCGACGTTATCCATTCCGAAGAAATTGGTGGTTGTTCCTGTAGCTAATACGAGATAATCGAAATGCACACTTCCCTTATTGGTTATAACAGTGTTTGAAGAAGGTTGAATTTCTTCTACTTCAGCCAGCCGAAACAGAACATTTTTATAACCACTAATTTGTTTTCTGAAAGGAAATACAATACTATCAGGTTCCAAAGCACTAGTTGCCACTTGATAAAATAAGGGTTGAAATTGATGAAAGTTATTTTTATCAAATAATACAACTTGAACTTCTTTGTTTTTCAATTTTTCTACTAATGCCAAACCAGCGAAACCACCACCAATGACAACTACACGAGGTAATTTAGTATCTGGTAGGCAGATTTCATATGTTACTTTGCAGGCAGACTCTTTTGTGTTATTTGAGTGGTTAATATTCATATTTAATTTTTATATCATTTGTATTTGCGATAGGTTACTTTGCATCCTTGTCTTTTACAATCATTACTGAACATTTGGCGTGTGTTGCTAAATATTGCGATACTGAACCTAATAAAAAACGTGAAAATGCCCCTTGGCCTTGTGAACCTACCACGATTAAATCGGCATCAAAGGATTCCGCTTTTTCAAGAATAGCACTTTTAGGCAACCCACTGACTACGCTAGTAGTTATGATGAATTCTTCGTTTTTGCTCTTTAGAACATTACTAGCTTCCAAAACAATTTTGTCCCCCATTTTTTGGGCACCGTTAATGAACTCTTCAAAGTAATTGTTCAAGCTTCCGCCCGTCGCCATTAGTTCTGGTGTTGACATCGCTGGATGCTCATAAACATTTATAATACTAATTTCACTATCATTTGGTAGTGGCATTTTTGCAAGTTCCTTAACAGCCTCTTTACTAAAGTCTGAACCATCTATTGCTAACACTATTTTCATCATTTGAATGTTTTTATCAATTAACTGTATTATGCTTTATTCTTACTTATAAAATCTTGGGCATCTACTATGGAAGCGAAATAAAAAACACTTCCGCTACTTTTATCTTGAACAATAATTGCTGAAGCTTTATCAACTTTTGTATCATTTAGTGGATTACTCCCAAAGCGAACATCATCTAGATTTTTCTGTAACTTTTCAACACAATTTTCACAACAACCATAGTAGATAGTTCCATTGACGTCAATAGGTATTTGTGACACACCCATAAATCGGTCATTGACCATACAGACTTTTTCGTTGGGAACGATTTCATAATTTTGGGCTGATATAATGGCCTCATTTGCTGTTTGGGATGTTTCAACAGTTGGCTGTGTTACGCTTTCTGCAACATCTTTTTTCTTGCCAGAACAGGATAGAAGTACTGCTGAAAGCAGTAGAAGGAACAATATAGCGATGGATACCTGGTATATCTTTCTTACTGGGTTCTTAATGGCTACAACTTGGATAGCATTGTTTTTTTGATTTGAGTGTATTCGTTTCATAGTGTTAATCTTTAAGTGGAATAATTATTTCAGTTTGAATGAGTTTTCGCCAATAGATATGTTCATACAATCCAGACCAATACATCCCAAAAGTGAAGGCGAACATTAATTCTTCAATAGGAATGCCCAAGACAAGAATATGGGTCAGGTTGTCTAGATTCCAGTTCAACTCCACATATTGAGGATAGAACGGAAGGATACTTCCGAAATAAATGAAGTACAATACCGTAAACAGAATTCCCCCAACCCAAATCTTTCCTTTTAAATCTGGGCGACAATAAAGAGTCGCCAATCCACCTATGAACAAAGCTATAATGCCGCAATAAATGTGATTGAGCGACGTAAAAAGCGCCAGAATGATGAATACAGCTGCTGGTATAAAAAGTATATAAATATGCAATCGGTGCCTACTATGACTTCGTTCGCTATGTGGTATTTCGGCAAGTCCTCTTTTAAAAATAAGGTTGTAGAGTACAGTGCCAATTCCACCTATTGCGAAAGAGAAAATCAAACTTTCGATATCGAAGCCTGTTTTTTCGGCCAAATCAAAAAGCGAAGGTGGAAACCAATATTCTGGTACAAACAACGGTTCTGTTAAACCAAAGGGCATCGTAATCAGGCTCATTTTGAGCATTTCTTTCCTAACTCCTTTTTTGGATATATATATAACTACCCAAAGAGCAAGAATGATAAGCGACCATATGAACCAGACATACTGCATAAATCCTAAAAGGTTTTTTTACTTTTTTATTTTTATTTGCGCATTATAAAAAGCGCCAATAGAAGCGCCTATAAGCCACCAAAGGATAAAAGTTTGTACGATACCCATTAACACTTCTAATAGGGGAACATCCATTCTAATGACATTGGTGGTATCCAAGCCGTGCAATAAGCTATTGAAAAAGATGATTGAACCTTCCCGCCCTGCTGTAGCCATTACTATCATACAGCCCAAATAAATTATGGTTCCTGTAAGACCGAAGGCAAATCCGAGTTTTTTTACGTTTAAGCGATGCATAATTTTATAGTTTAAGATTAGTTGTCCGAGTTTAAAATTCTTTTAGATTCTTCATAGTCTTCCTTGGATATTTCGCCTTTTGCATAGCGTTTTTTAAGAATATCCAGTGGGCTGTCCTTCATTGTTTTTTGATAGGGTATATCTGCTGGGATAAAGAATATCCAAGCAAGTAAGATGACCCATATAATCCACCATATTAGGTGCATTCCTCCAAAGTGTCCGTCGTATAAATGCATAGTTTTTAGATTTTAATTGTTATTGATTAAGTTCTGTGATTGTATATCCATTGAGCTCATCGAGTTGCTTTTGCAAGTCGGCAACCGAAAGTGCTTCATTCATCGTGATACGTGTAGCTCCTTTTGGTGCCAGAAAAATTTCTGCCTTTTCGATATTGGGATGTTCTTCCAAAGTCTTCTTGACCCTTGCTACACATCCACCACAACTAATTCCGTTTATTTGAAATTTTTGTTTCATTGTATATAGTTTTTAGTGATGTTGATGTCCTTTGTGTTCTTCTTTTGTTTCTTGTTCAGAATGATTGTGGTCGCTATCCTGATGCTTATGATTATTGTGCTTTCCGTGTCCGTGTGAACCGTGGGGCATAAACAGATGGATGCCGAACATAAAAAGGATGAAAATAAATAGTGATGAACCACCTCCTATACCAAATGAGGGCGCTAAAAAGATGAACAATAGTGGTAGCCCACAACCTATGACCATCCAAATCCAGTGATTGTTTTTCATTGTTTTTGTATTTAGAAGTTAAAAATTAATGATGCTCGGTATGATCCTGTTTGTTTGGACTATTCATATTCTGCATATCCATTCCTTTTTCGCCCATCATCTTTGAGCAAGATTCCATACAGTCCTCGCTCATCATTCCTTTTTCGTGCATCATTTTCATCATTGTTCCCATCATTTTTCCGTCATTCATCATTTGGTTCATCATCGAATGCATCATTGTACTGTCCTTCATCATCATTTGCATTCCTTCTCCTTGCATCATAGAGCCCATCATTTTTTTGTTGCCCTGTATCATTGCCATTGTGTGTTGACTGCCGTGCATACTTTCCATAAACTCGGTCATATAATCGTGGTTCTCGGTAACGGCATTAAACACCTCCGTACGAGTTTCAGGATTTTCCAATAGTGCTTGAGGATCTGCTCCTTGGTTGCAACTGCTTAAGCTTAAAAGCCCAATTACTGATAAAATAATTACTACTGTTTTCATTTTGATTTCTTTTAAGTTATTAATATGGTTTATTCTATTTTCTTTAGTGACCATTTCTTGTTTTCGCCACTAACCAGAACTAAACTTCCAGAGATTAGCTTGGATGTAATTACAGGTGGATTTTTATTGTTCTTATCTTTAGGCGATATGTGAATGGCCAATTGAGTAAGATGGTCACTGGTTTTTCCTTGTTTATCTATAACTACTTCAAAATAATGGTAGCTAACCACGTCTTTGTTGAAAATGTCATTGTAACCAATGGTTTCTTTATGAACTGTTAGTGCTAATGCCTTCTCATTTTTGAAATTAGTAGCGTTGAGGAATTGAGGTATGATGGTGGTTTCCCCTTTTTTATTTATATAACCGTAATACAGCACCCCTTCCTTATGATGTGCAATCAAACATCTATCGTTATAGAATAACGGATAGTTTTCTCCATCTATATTTGATGATACGAGGTCACTTCTAAAATCGATAACTATGTCGCCATTCTTATTTATAAAGGCCCATTCATTTCCTTTCTTAATTGCTGCTACATCATCGACAAAAGGCGAGATATACTCTAAATCTTCTAAAGTTTGTGCAATTCCAATAAAGGGAATTAATAATAATATGATAAGTAGTTTTTTCATTTTAAATTGATTTTGGTTTTGTTAAATTTAGTGACGATTCTCGTTTTGCATCTGCATAACTTTCGTTGTTATCTACATAATTTCATCGTAAAAATTTCTTTTCCAGTTTTCAGTATTTTTATAATCGGTCATACTCACTCCAATTACTTCTTTGAACTGTCTAGACAGATGGTTGACGCTGCTGTAGCCCAATAAGTACCCTATATCTGAAAAGGAATGTTGTTTGAGTTGAATGAGCTCTTTAACTTTCTCTATTTTTAATTTGATAAAGTACTTTTCAATGGTTGTCTGTTGATTTGCTGAAAATAATTTACTCAATGTCTTGTATTCCCTATGAAGGCTTGATGCCAATAGTTCAGATGTTTTTACTTTGATATGTAATGGTAGCTCTTGCAATTGTTCAATTAGAATAATCTTGATTCTTTCTACGAGCATTTCTTCTTCGTTCTGCACTATTTCAAAATCATTGGCGTGAAGTACGGTTGTTACTGCATTGATAATTTCATTGTCTGTTTTATTTGGTGCTTCTACCAACAGCCTTCCCAATTCCAATGAAATTACGGTTACTTCAAGTTCCTGTAACTCCTGCATAATTACTTTTAAGCAGCGATTACAGACCATATTCTTAATCCAAAATTCTTTTGGTTTGCTCATAGTATATAATGTATTGTCATTGAGTTTTAACTCAATGGTTTGAAAGGTTAAGACCTAACAGGGTTAATGGTGTATGGTATTGTTGGGAATAGAGTACAACAAATGTTAGCCAGAAGTGAAACTTTGGCTATAGAGGTAATGCAGATTAAAGTCAATCTGCGATGTGCAAATTCAAATCAAAAATGTCTCGTTGAGAATTATAATATCTGTAGATAATAAAGGCGGCCTATAGGTTTTAAAAGAAATGACGTTTTCTTCTAGCCCCTCGAACAGATTAATATAAGTATTAAAAAAAGTATTTAAGAAAACTAAAGTCTCAATCTCTAAAATTGTATTGGACTTCTTAAAGGTGTCATCTCCTTCTTTTACAATGGTCTGATTATCGCAACAATCCTTTTCTTGTATGGAAGTACATTGCTTGGAATTATTATCTTTTTTTTGTGCATTCTCCATACAAGATTCTGCCTTACTAAAAAAAGCCATATCCACCAATTTATTACAGCAAAAGTGCATATCCACCGTGAAGGAAGAAGTAGAAAACAGTATAAAAACTGCTAAAAAAAAGGACAGTATTTTAGTAAAAAAAGACTTCACGCTATGAATTTACGGAATTTTTGTTTAGCATTAACGATTTCTTGTAGGTTAAACACTATTGATTAATAATATCATTTTCAGATAATTATGAATTGATTCCAAATTAATTAATGCGAAGATAATTTTAAAGGTTCAACAGGAATATGATATTTGTCATCTTTTATAGATTACTTGATTGCTACAGAAAATTTTATTTTTACTGAACTCATTCCAAACCTTGTTGTCTCTAAAATAAATTTAGGATTGGTGTAATATGATAATAAAATGTTTTCGATTTTAAAGTATTTTTAATAGGACTAAAATTTGATTAAGGTGTAATAATTGAGATGTCATAATTTTGAAATAATCCAGACGCAATAACTCCAACGATATTCTTTATATCTTTTTCAAATGTCCTTTCTATTTTTTTAAATTTTACGTCAAGAATAAAATTTCCATTTTCTGTTATTACAGGACCATCTTTTTTTGTGGCCATTCTTAAATCCATTGTTACTATATCCATTTTAACTAGTGAATGGCGTACATAGTTTATAGCCTCAGGGATTACTTCTATTGGTACTTTAAACTTTTCTCCTAAATGAGTGACCATCTTTGATTTGTCTACAATAATATAATTTTTATTGCTCGACATTAATAACAATTTTTCCCTAAACATAGCACCACCACGTCCCTTTATTAAATTGTTGTCTACATCCACTTCATCAGCACCATCAAAGTACCAATCTGGTCTCTCTTGCTGAAGTGTTGTTAGTGTGAGACCCAAATATGTGCACGCTAATTCTATCTCATAAGAAGTGGGAATAACTTTTATTGTCAATTGCTCTTCTTTTACTTTTTGAGCAATATGCTTCAAGGCTAAAAATGCTGTAGAGCCCGAGCCTATACCTATGGTTTGACTGTCTTGAACCAATTTTGAGATTTTCTTTGCAACTATCTCTTTTTGGTCTATATTTGATATTTCTTGCCCCCAGTTAAAATTTTCACTTATGTTATTCTTCCAGATCATTTTAATAAAACTTTGATTATTATTAATTTAACAATCCCAAAGGTAAGGTCTATTCAATAAAATTGTGTCTTTTGTCATCTTTAGTATATTTTCCTAAAACCCATACGCAACAGAAAAATTTATCCCAAAAGGATGGCCAGGACGTAAACCTGCTGGCACACGAGATACAGCATATTTTGTATTAAATAGGTTTATGATGTTTGTTGATAGCGTAAAATTTTCATTAAGAAAATAACGAGCAGATAAGTCAACTATGAAGTTAGAATCCACTTTAAAATTTTCAGGAATAGATCCTGAACCGGCTTTAGTTCTAATTGCTCCAGTATATCGTGAATTTAGGTTTACTTCAAATTTCTTATGCTCTAGCCCAAAAGTTGCATTTAATTGATTTTTTGCGATGTATGGTATTTCGTCCCCTTTGGTCACCACTCCATAAATATCCTCGTTGCTATCGAAACTGGTCAGAAATTCGGTATCCGTGAGGGTATAGGAAACCGACACAGGAAGTTTAAATTTTCCTGACTTATTATATAATAGGTCGTAATTCAGTAAAAATTCAATACCGCTTACGCGCACTTCACCTGCATTAAACTGGTCAAGACTTCCCGTACCACCTGTAGCAGCCAAATCACTTCCCAGTAGGTTTTGATAGTCATTGTAGAACCCAACAAGTTCCCCTTGTAGCCCTTTAACGCTAAATCGGGTTCCTACTTCGTAATTAATACTTTCTTCAGCATTTTGCCCTGGTGTATTGCTTGGTGGGGAAAACCCTTTGTGTACACCACCAAAAACTGAAAAATCGTTACTAAATCTGTAGTTTGCGCCTAAACCAGGAATCCATACGTTTACCTTGTTTTCGCGAATGGATAAATCTTGACCAGTCCTCGAAGGGTCATTGGTACCATAGTCCCTTCGGGTTAGAGTTATATTCTCATAGCGTAAGCCAGGTGTTAGGGTCAAGTTCTCAACTTTTATGGTGTATAAGAGGTGTGCAGCGAGAGCTTTTGCACCACTTATGCGGTTAGCGTCAGACCCTTTTTCGCCTACTTCGGTACGTATTAATTCATTGTTCAAGAATTCATACCTGTCCACCCATTGAAATCTGTCCTCATCATCCTCGTGGTAGCGTATTCCGGCTTCTAAAGTTTGTAACCAATCAGAACCCCATCGTAATTTGGCAATGGATTGAACACCATTTGAAGTGTATGCTCTGTTATTTGCCTTTACGCCCATAGCATCTTCTTCGGTGTTTTCGTTTCCTAAAATGGTTTGGTATTCTAATGGGAAATTCTGTGGCGATGAAAGGATATTACTAATGCTCACTCTTTCGCCTAAATTTACATCATCCAATTTGTACCAATTACGTTTGAATTTATTCAAGTAACCGGTAGTGCTTATGTCTAATGATGATGATAATCGGATAAAGTGGGTAAGTTGGTATTGTTGATGCTCGGCATTCATTACATCCTCTGAAGAAGCTCTGTACCTTCTAAAGGTATTTTCTTGAAAATCTTCATCTGTCAAACCTAAGTAAGTTTCGTTTGCCTCTTCTTCGGAATACTGAATTTTAAACGTTAATGACTGATACGTTTTTGCGTCTAAATTTGAGTTAACCCTAAACTTGGCCAAATAATCAGATTTGTCAAATCCTGTATTGCCACCACCGTCAAGATTTTTAAAACCATCAGAATTATAATTAAAATAATCCGTTACAAATCCAAAATTTTTATAGCTATCACCAATTGTTAATTGAGTACTTCTTGAATCGTAATTTCCTGCAGCAATGGAAGCCCTTCCAGAGAATTTGTTTGGAATTCGGGAAGATATCATATTAATGGCGCCACCAGTGGTATTGGGACCGTATTGAATTTGACTACTTCCTTTTAAAACTTCTACGGCCTGCATACGACCAATGGTAGGAAAATAATAGGCGGCAGGTGCGCTATAAGGTGCAGGGGCAATGAGCACACCATCTTCCATTAAATTGATTTTTGCACTACGCTCAGGCGATGTGCCTCGCAAACTTATATTTGGGCGTAATCCGAAACCATCTTCTTCATAAATGTTAATTCCTGGAACTGTTTGTAATACCCTGTTGATGTTAGTATAAGAGAATTTTTTTAAGTCTTCTTCGGAAATATAGCTTGCAGAACCCGTTTTGTTTTTAACCTCAAACCTACTACCTAGTATAGTATTTCCTGAGACTACAACCTCTTTTAACTGTTCCGTTTTTTGTTGGATAGTATCTTTTTTTTGGGGATTAGTTTGTGCCCATATATTTGGGAATTGCAAGATAAGTATTAGAATAAAGAGAATTCGCATTTGCTTTAAATTATTTAGGATGAATATAAATAAAGAACAAATTTAGTGGTCTTTTTCAATTAAACAAATATTATTTAAAATAATTCTTAATAATAAGATTTAAGCAATTTAGACTCAATAATTTATAATTTGTAATGGATTAAATGCAGTACAAATCCTCAAGTGCAATTTTAATTTTTTGTTAAATAAAGAAATTCTGCTAAAAATTTAATACCTTTGCAAATATTAATGAAAGAGATTTTCTTTAAAATATCATCATTTTTTATGGCACTTTTAGTGCTGTTATCAACAGTATCTTTTACTGTTGATAGTCATTACTGTGGCGATACTTTAGTGGATACTTCTTTATTCGGTCACGTCAAAACTTGTGGTATGGAAGTTCAACAGCAATCGAATTCATCAGAGTGTGATATCTCCAAAAAAGATTGTTGTAGTGATGAACAAGTGATTGTTGAAGGTCAAGATACTTTAAAAACGTCGTTCGAAAAATTGGATAAAGACCAACAACTATTTGTTGCTGCTTTTATCCACACCTATATAAATTTGATTTTCGAATCTCAAGAAGATTTAAATTCATTTAGAGATTATACACCTCCTCCCTTGGTCAGGGATATTCAAGTTTTAGACCAAACCTTCCTTATTTGATTTTTAAGTAATTAGAACTGTAGTCCTGCATTAATTTGTTTAGGACATTTCTGCTTGTTTTTCATTTCTTAAACAAGATTTATAATAATTACTTAATAATCATTTCTATGCTAAATAAAAGCATCAAATTTCTAATTGAGAACAAACTCGTTGCAGTTTTAATGCTCACCCTATTTATAGGTTGGGGCGTTGTAAACGCGCCTTTTGGTTGGGACACTGGTTTTTTACCATCTAATCCTGTCGCAGTAGATGCTATTCCAGATATTGGGGAAAATCAACAAATTGTTTTTACCCAGTGGCAAGGTCGCTCACCGCAAGATATTGAAGACCAGATTACCTACCCTTTAACTACGTCATTACTGGGCATACCTGGTGTAAAGACCATTCGTAGTTCCTCTATGTTTGGGTTTTCTAGTATCTATATCATCTTTGAAGAAGATATTGAATTCTATTGGTCACGTAGTCGGATTTTAGAGAAACTAAATTCACTGCCAGCCAACCTATTACCAGGTGGCGTAAATCCATCTTTAGGACCCGATGCCACAGGTTTAGGTCAAATATATTGGTACACATTAGAAGGGCGTGATGAAAAAGGAAATGTAACTGGCGGCTGGGATTTACAGGAGCTGCGTAGTATTCAAGATTACTATGTAAAATACGGATTGTCCTCGGCAAGTGGTGTTTCAGAAGTTGCCTCTATTGGCGGTTATGTGCAGGAATACCAAGTTGATGTTGACCCTGAAAAAATGCGCCAATACAGTATTGGTTTAAGCGATGTTGTAAAAGCAGTAAAGGAAAGCAACCAAGATATTGGGGCGCAGACCTTAGAAATAAATCAAGCAGAATATTTAGTTCGTGGTTTGGGTTATGTAAAATCTGTAGCTGATATTGAAAATGCAGTAGTTACTTCAGAAAATTTTACTTCTATACGAATCAAGGATATCGCAAAAGTAAATTTAGGACCACAAACCAGACGTGGTATATTAGACAAAGAAGGAGCTGAAGTTGTGGGTGGTGTCGTTGTGGCTCGTTACGGTGCAAACCCAATGGAAGTAATTAATAATGTGAAAGACCAAATAGCGGAACTCTCATCCGGATTACCAAGCAAAGTCTTAGCAGACGGTCGCACATCACAAGTAACCATTGTTCCATTTTATGACCGTACAGAACTTATTCAAGAAACACTTCATACCCTAAATGAAGCTCTTACGCTTGAAATCTTAATTACCATTCTGGTCATTATAGTAATGGTGTTCAACCTGCGTGCATCCATCTTAATCTCAGGATTATTGCCTGTTGCCGTGTTAATGGTGTTCATTGCGATGAAGCTATTCAATGTAGATGCAAACATTGTTGCACTTTCTGGTATTGCTATTGCCATTGGTACGATGGTAGATGTAGGTGTCATACTTGCCGAAAATATGATTCGGCATTTGGAAGATGAAAAATTACGCTTTCGCGAAAGCGGAATCGAATACACTAATGATGAAATTGTCTATAATGCTACTGCCGAGGTTTCAGGAGCTATTTTAACAGCGGTTCTCACAACTATTATAAGCTTCATACCAGTATTTACATTAATAGGTGCTGAAGGAAAACTATTCAGACCGCTAGCATTCACTAAAACAATGGCGCTTTCTGCGGCCTTAGTTATTGCACTTTTCTTGATACCACCTTTTGCCGCTTTCCTATTCAGAAAAACAAATATTAGGGAACGTTCTAAATACATTCTTAATGGTTTGCTTATTATTCTTGGCATCACTGCCATTGTTTACGGCTATTGGTTAGGGCTTATCTTAATAGGGTATGGAGTTGTTGCGCTACTGAGTGTAAGAGATATTATTACAACAAAAAGAGCTAATTTATTTCACATCATCATTTCCTGTATTGCAATTGTATTCTTACTGGCTGAATACTGGCGACCGCTTGGTTTTGACCGTAGTATTTTAATGAACTTGATTTTTGTAGCGATTATCTGCTTTGGATTACTCGGTGTGTTTTCAATTTTCCAACGATATTATGACAATATATTGCGCTGGGCACTTCAAAACCGACTGCTGTTTTTAATCATTCCAACAACGGTGTTTATTTTAGGAGTGCTTATAATGCGTAACACAGGGAAAGAATTTATGCCATCGCTCAACGAAGGTTCATTTCTTTTAATGCCTACTTCTTTACCGCACTCAGGTGTAGAAGAAAACAAGCGCGTACTGCAACAACTCGATATGGCGGTTGCTACGATTCCAGAAATAGAAACGGTAGTAGGAAAATCTGGTAGAACAGAATCTGCGCTCGACCCAGCACCGTTATCAATGTATGAAAATATGATTCAGTATAAATCTGAATATATGCGGAATGAATCTGGAGAGCGCCAACGTTATAAAATGAATGATGATGGATTGTTTGTATTGAAAAATGAAAAATTCATCATCAACCCAAATAACGAAATCAGTGACGATGCAAACTACGAAGCATCTCAACTTAAAACAAACGCAACTAATGAAGATTTAATTCCAGATGATGATGGGGAATACTACCGTAACTGGAGACCAGAAATAGTCAGTCCTGATGATATATGGAATGAAATAGTTAAGGTCACTAAATTTCCTGGAGTTACCTCTGCACCGAAACTACAACCTATCGAGACAAGATTGGTAATGCTTCAGACTGGAATGCGAGCACCTATGGGCATCAAAGTGAAAGGGCCTGATTTAAAAACTATTGAAGCCTTTGGCCTGCAATTGGAAGGTCTTTTGAAACAAGCCGAAGGTGTAAAAGAACAAGCTGTTTTTGCAGACCGTATTGTAGGTAAACCTTATTTGTTAATTGATATAAAAAGAGAGCAATTGGCGCGATACGGAATTTCAATTATGGATGTTCAAGAAGTACTTCAAGTAGCCGTAGGCGGTATGCCACTTACCCAAACCGTAGAAGGTCGTGAGCGTTATGGTGTTCGTGTTCGCTACCCAAGAGAGTTGCGTGGTAACCCAGAAGACCTTAAAAATATTTATGTACCTGTGGAAAAAGGAAGTCCGGTTCCATTAGGCGAGTTGGTGGATATTCGTTATGAACAAGGTCCGCAAGTAATTAAAAGTGAAGACACATTCTTAATCGGTTATGTACTTTTTGACAAGCTCGATGGTTTTGCCGAGGTAGATGTAGTTGAAAATGCGCAGGCCTTGTTTAAAAAGAAAATTGAGGCTGGCGAGTTAATCGTTCCTAAAGGAATCAGTTATAAATTTACAGGTACCTACGAAAATCAATTACGAGCGGAGAAAACACTTTCTGTTGTAGTGCCACTCGCACTTCTTATTATTTTCTTGATTCTATATTTCCAGTTCAAATCAGTCAGCACATCGCTTATGGTATTTTCAGGAATTACTATAGCCTTTGCTGGTGGTTTCATTATGATTTGGTTATACGGCCAAGATTGGTTCTTCAATTTTAATCTTTTCGGGGAAAATATGCGAGACCTGTTCAATATGAAAACTATCAATTTAAGTGTGGCGGTTTGGGTAGGTTTTATTGCTCTTTTCGGTATTGCTACAGATGATGGGGTGGTAATGGCAACCTATCTCACACAGTCTTTTGACAGGGAAAATCCAGAGGATAAAAAAGGAATTCGACTGGTAACCCTTGAAGCTGCTGGCAAGAGAATACGCCCTTGTTTAATGACAACCGTAACTACCATTCTGGCACTATTACCCATACTCACTTCTACAGGAAAAGGAAGTGATATAATGATACCTATGGCCATCCCAATTTTTGGTGGGATGATTATCGATATTACCTCTTATTTCTTGTTACCAGTGCTATTTAGCTGGAAGAAAGAATTTCAATTAAAACGAGCTAAAAAATGAGATATATAATTTTAATAGTACTTGTTTTTTTCGCTTTCGCGGAAGTAAATGCACAAGATTTAGCATCCTATATTCAGGAAGCTGAAAAGAATAATCCAGAAATTCAAGCTTTTGAATTGCGCTACAACATAGCGGAAGAAAAGGTAAATGAAGCTGATTGGTTACCAAACACAGAGATTGGCGTAGGCTACTTTGTGAGCGAACCAGAAACCCGTACAGGGGCGCAACGTGCACGTTTTTCAGTAAAACAAATGTTGCCTTGGTTTGGAACCATATCAGCAAGGGAAAACTATGCTTCATCAATGGCCGAAGCCCAATTTGTTGATATAGCGATTGCAAAAAGAAAACTTTCGTTATCAGTATCCCAATCCTATTATAAACTCTATGCCATAAGTGCAAAACAGGGTATTCTGGATGAGAATATAGAACTTTTGGAAACCTATGAACGCCTTGCATTAACCTCTGTAGAAGTGGGAAAGGCATCAGCGGTTGATGTACTTCGCCTTCAGATAAGACAGAACGAGTTGATTCAGCAGAAAGAAGTGCTGGAACAAGATTATTTGGCGGAGCAAGCGCTCTTTAATAATCTTTTGAATCGTGATGAAAATATTGCCGTAGAGGTCGTAAAGCAGATGATAATTCCCGAAGAAGATGTGTTTATTTTGACTGACAATCTACAGCTTAACCCAGAACTTATTAAATACGATAAATTATATGAATCTATCGAAGAAGCCGAATTATTAAACCAAAAAGAGAGTGCGCCCAATATCGGTTTTGGTTTGGACTATGTGCCTGTATCAGAACGTCCAGATATGAATTTTTCCGATAATGGTAAAGACATTGTGATGCCTATGGTTTCTATTTCAATTCCCATTTTCAATAATAAATATAAGTCAGTGACAAAGCAAAATGAATTGAAACAATTGGAAATAAAATCACAGAAAGAAGAGAGGCTCAATAACCTTGAAACACGTCTTGCACAAGCTATTTATAACAGAAATACAATGAGAATTAAGTTTAATGTACAAACAGACAATTTAAAGCAGGCGAATGACGCCGAAGAAATTCTCATTAAGAATTACGAAACCGGAACTATAGATTTTAACGATGTGCTCGATGTACAAGAATTGCAATTAAGGTTTCAAATCAATTTAATCGAATCTACAAAAGGCTATTATTTAAAGTCTGCCTTGATAAACTATTTAATAAATAAATAAAAATGAAAAAATTAGCAAAACCATTCGTATTACTATTATTAGTAACCTTTAGCTTAACAGCTTGTAATTCAAAAACGAAACAGAATAAAGAAAAAGAAACAGCTGTAGTGACACTACAAAAGGAGACAATTCAAGAAACACAACAAGAGTACGAAGTAGGTGCCAAAGTACCAAACGATTTAGTTTGTATGGTAAACAATGCCTATATGGGAAAACCTCAAATACCAGTACCTGTTAATGGTAAGACCTACTACGGTTGCTGCCAAATGTGTGTAGGTAAATTAAATAACGAGGAAACTGCTAGAACAGGTACAGATCCTTATAGTAATAAAAAAGTTGATAAAACAGAAGCTTATATTGTTTTAATGAAAAAAGAAGGTGAAGTAGCTTATTTTGAGTCAGAAGAAAATTACAGCAAGTATAAAGAATCTCATTAAAGATAAAAAAACAAAAAATACTATCTTAAAAAGGTTGATTTAAAAAAATGAAAACAAAAATGAAAACAAAACTAATAGTATTATTCTTACTTACATTAACTACGGGCATTTTTGCACAAGAAGTGCAAGTAGCGGAAGGAAATATAAACAACCTTCCAGTAAGAGAACATACCATAACCTTACGTGAAGCTATAGTAAACAAAGCAGGGAAAGACGTTATGGGAATGACCGTTAACGGAACAATTCCAGGTCCTACTTTAGAGTTTACCGAAGGAGAATACGCGGTTATTTATGTAAAAAATGAAATGAGTGTAGAAACCTCTGTGCATTGGCACGGACTTTTACTTCCTAATTTTTACGATGGTGTACCGTACTTAAACACACCACCTATAGAGCCAGGACATACACAGAAATACGAATTTCCTATCAAACAATCAGGAACGTACTGGTACCATTCCCATACAATGTTACAAGAACAAAGTGGTGTTTATGGGTCAATAGTAATTCAGCCTAAAGAAAAAGTGTTGGATTATGACAAAGAATTGGTGTTGGTATTATCTGATTGGACAAATGAAAAGCCAATGAATGTACTGCGTAATTTAAAACGTGGCAACGAATGGTATGGTATTAAAAAAGGAACAGCTACACCACTTAACCAAGTAATTGCACGTGGCGCTTTTGGTGCACAATTAGATTTTTGGAGACAGCGTATGGAAGGTGCAGATATAGCAGATGTATACTATCCTGCATTTTTAATTAATGGAGAAGAAAGTATTGAGTACCCAGAATTTAAACCTGGTGAAAAAATTCGATTGAGAATGATTAATGGAGGAGCTTCTACCTCTTTTTGGATGACTTTTGGTGGGAAAACGCCTGTACTGGTTTCTTCAGATGGATTAGATGTGGTTCCTGTTGAAAGAAATAAAACATTTATAGGAGTAGCAGAAACGTATGATTTTATTGTCACAGTTCCACAAGAGGGTAAGATGGAATTTAGAATTACTGCACAAGATGGTTCTGGTACAGCCTCTGCTTTTATAGGTAATGGTCCAATTTTACCTGCAATGGATGTTGCTCGACCAGATAAAATCGGGATGATGCAGAAAATGGCTAAAATGGATATGAAAATGGGTGCACACGCCTTAAAATTTCAGCCAGGTAAGGATGAGCGTTTTGAGATGAAAGAGGAATACGGGATGCAGATGGATAAAATGGAAGGAATGAAAATGGATGGAGAGATGAAAATGGACCATTCTAAAATGGCAGGAATGGATATGAAGAAAGACAAAACAATGTCTGGAATGAATATGGAGAAGCCTAAAGATTCTATGCCAATGGATAATTCTAAAATGGAAGGTATGAAGATGGATCATTCAAAAATGTCTGGAATGGATATGAAGAAAGACAAAACAATGTCTGGAATGAATATGGAGATGTCTAAAGACTCTATGTCAATGGACCATTCTAAAATGGAAGGTATGAAGATGGATCATTCAAAAATGTCAGGCATGGATATGAAGAAACCAAAAGATACTACAGCAATGGGCAAGATGGACCATTCTAATATGGCAGGAATGGATATGTTTTCCGAGTATAATTATGATTATTTGAAGTCGCCTGAAAAAACAAACTATGATAAAAATATTCCTGTAAAAGAAATATTATTAAATCTTACAGGAAATATGAATCGTTATATCTGGAGTATGAATGGTGTACCATTGTCAGAGGCGGATAATATCAAAATAAATAATAAGGAAGTAACGCGCATTACATTCAATAACCTGACGATGATGCACCACCCAATGCACTTGCACGGTCACTTCTTTAGGGTACTTAATGAAAATGGAGAATACTCACCATTAAAGCACACGGTAAATGTACCACCAATGCAAAAAATGACCATAGAATTTTATGGGAATAATGGTGATGAGGCTGGAGACTGGTTTTTCCATTGCCATATTTTATATCATATGATGGGTGGTATGGCAAGAGTAGTGTCCTATGATACACCAAGAGATCCAAGAATGGATGAATTTCCAGCTTCTAAAATTATTGAAGAAACTAACAAATGGTACTCTTGGGGATTGGTAGATGCGGCGTCGCACACTACTGGTTTTAATTTAATGACCTCTAATATTAGAAATCAATTTAACGCATCTTTTGAATATGGGTGGAACCAGAATATGGAAGGTGAAATAACTTATGAACGCTATTTACACGATTATCTAAGGGTTTTCGGTGGTATTAATATTGAGAATGAAACACGTGATAGCTTAGAGAAATTTAGTACAACAGCAGTTGTTGGTGTTCGTTATTTAACGCCTTACTTATTCAATTTAGATGTACGCGTTGATAATAAATTAAGACCAAGAATTGGTGTAGGACGAAGTATAATGATATTCCCTAAACTGTCTGTATTCGGTTATTATGAATATCAAATAGATTTAGGTTTTGTGGATAATATACCAATGAATAAAGACTTCACTTCAGAAACAGTTTGGAGTACAGGAGCTGAATATATGCTCTCAAGAAACTTTTCACTTATGGCGAGTTACGATAACCGTTTTGGTACTGGCGGAGGATTATCAGTAAGATTTTAAATAATTTAATAACCTAAAATAAATAAAAATGAAAAAACTAAAATCAACACTAGGTATAGTTGCGATAGCATTTATAACCTTAACAGCGGTGTCTTGCAAAGACGCAAAAAAGGAACAAAATAACTCAGATGGTAATCATTCAGAAATGAACCATAATAACAGCGATGGACATCACGATGAAGAAAGCAAGAAAATGGCAATGAATGGAAATGGTGCATCTCAAGTCATTTTAAATGACTATTTCAACCTCAAAGATGCTTTAGTATCTGATGATAATGCTAAGGCAAAAGAACTTGGTGCTACTCTTGCAAAAAGCTTCGGTAATCTTAATGTTTCAAATTATACAGACGCTCAAAAAGCTGATCTAAAAGACATTATTGAAGATGCGGTGGAGCACGCAGAGCATATTTCTGAAAGTGATATAGACCACCAGAGAGAGCATTTTAAAATCTTGAGTAAGGATGTAACCGATATGGTTGCAATCACAGGAACAGAAAACACGCTATATCAACAGTTTTGCCCAATGTATGACGGCGGTAGTGCTTGGTTAAGTATGAGTAAAGATGTTAAGAACCCTTATTACGGTAGCAAAATGCTAAAATGTGGAAAAGTACAAAGAGAGATTAACTAAATGAAAAAGGCTATAAATATCATAGCAATTATCGCATTGGTCGTTCTAGTGGGAATTCAATTTGTACCCACAGAACGCAACCAAAGCGATATTGTCCCGGTAACCGATTTTATGTTGGTTAATAATGTACCTAAAACAATTCAAAAAAAGTTACAAGTATCCTGCTATGATTGTCATAGTAATAATACCCAATACCCTTGGTACAATAGAGTCCAACCAATTACTTGGTTTTTAGAAGATCACATAAAAGAAGGCAAAGCTGAACTTAATTTTAATGAATGGGATTCTTTATCTAGTCGAAGAAAGAAAAGTAAGTTAAGGTCAATTATCAAACAGATAGAAAGTGGCGAAATGCCTTTGGACTCTTATACCTTGATTCATAAAGATGCAAAGTTTTCAGAAGCTGAAGCAGCGGAATTAATCAGTTTTATCACACAATTAAAAGACAGTTTATAATTAATTTAAAAAGAAAAAAGATGAAAAATTTAAAAATAAGTATAGCAGCAATGTTATTGTTAGCAGTTTCTTTTACCAATGCACAGGAAAAGGAAAAAATGAACCACGATCATGGAGAGATGAAAATGGATCATAGTAAAATGATGAATATGAATAGTGATGCAAAAGCCGAAGCTATTTTAAGTGATTACTTCATATTAAAAGATGCTTTGGTAGGAGATGATACTAAAAAAGCGGCACAATCAGGTACTAAATTGGTAGCCTCTCTAAAAGCATTTGATAGTAGTAGTTATACAAAAGAACAGCAAGAAGAGCTGGCCGATATCATAGAAGATGCTACCGAGCACGCAGAACATATTTCTGAAAGTGCGATAGACCACCAACGCGAGCACTTTAAAACGTTAAGTAAGGATATTACTGATATGGTAGCTATTACGGGTACAAAAAGCACGTTATACGAGCAATTTTGCCCAATGTATGATAAGGGTAGTGCGTGGTTGAGTACAAGTAAAGAAGTGAAAAATCCATATTACGGCAGTAGAATGCTTAAATGCGGAAAAGTTCAAAAGACTATTCAATAGATAATCCTTTGTTTAAAAAATATTTTCAATGTTCTGGTTTATTAGTTAACAGAAGGTTGTAAAATGATAAAGATATCTGAATAGTTTTTAAGTCCTGTCCTGGGAAGGAAAACAATGTTAATGGTTAGTGTTAGTTCCTTCCCTAGTCAGGCACAATTAATTTTGAAAAGAAAAGTTGATTTGGTTAATAGCAGCCTGCACAAGGGAGAGAGAGAGATTAAAAATCCCTAAAATATAACATCTCTCTTCCTAGGTCAGGCGATTAAAAATTTATGATGAAGAGAAGTTTAGTGAAGAGTACTTGATTGTGAGGGGTAAACATTTTGGTTGGTTTATTGGTTAATAAAGGTTGCCTCTCATTTTCAAGTATTATTTAAAGGATTTTTGCATATAAAAAAGGATGATATAACAATGAAAGAGTGTTGCAAAGACGGGTGTCAAAATACAACTGAAAAGTCTGTAGTTAGAAAATGGTTCAATTACATAATATATACCATACTAATCTTAATAGTTGGTGGTGCATTGGCGCTTCAATTATTTAGTTAAGAAAATAAATTGAAAATGACTAAAGTGAACACAATAGAAAAATCTGAAAGAACAGGCTTTTACAAGCAACTGTTTAAAAAGGTATTGCTTACTGCAAGTGTAGTGATTGCTCTATCGTTGAGTTATACTCTTTGGGCTGGTTTAGATTCAAGCAGTCTATTTCTACCTTTCTTAATTGTTGGTTTAGCATTGGTTAAAACAGTATTTATCGTTAGGCTCACTTTTATACAGTTAAGTAAAATAATAGGCGAAAGTCATCAGCTAACCCACGTTCTTACTTTATTTGGGGTATTGATTATTTTGATTGTCCTTTCGTTTTCAGCAGATTATCACGCTTTATATACTTTGAACCCTGAAAATTTTAAATCGAGTACAGCGCTCAATGGCTCATTTTTATTACAGTTTTTCGAGTTTTTATATTTCAGCTTAATCACTTTTTCCTCGGTTGGGTTTGGAGATATTGTACCATTGACTATTGAAGGTAAACTATTGGTAATGATGGAAGTTTTATTGAGCTTTTTGGTATTGGTATTTGGTATTGCAAACATTAATAGAATTCACGTTAACAAATAACCCATTTAAAACTATAATTATGAAAGTACTTAAAATTATTACACTCGTAACTGTTCTTATTGCAACAGTCAGCATTACCAATGCACAGAATGATAAAGATTCTACGGATAAAGAAGGCGTAATATCTGTAATGAAGTCATATAAGGATGCATTACAAAATTTAACGACCGAGGGGACATTTGAACTATTTACAGAAGATTCAAAAGTATTTGAATCTGGTGGTGTAGAAGGTTCTTATGCACACTATATAGAGCATCATTTAGGCCCAGAATTGGGACACTTTAAAAGCTTCACATTTTCAGATTATGACATCGATGTTCAGGTTGATGGCACTTATGCCTTTACAACAGAAACGTATATCTATACCATTGTATTAAAAACCAATGAGGAAGGCGAAAGTAGAACTATAGCTAAGAAAGGTGTTGCAACTTCCATTCTAAAGAAAATGGATGAAAAATGGAAAATTATTAAAACACATTCTTCTTCCAGAAATAAAAAATAAAATCATATGAAACTACGTATTCTTTTTACCCTATTGTTTTGTACTACTCTTTTTACGTCTTGTAAGCAAGATAAAAAAGAAGCCAAAATAATTCCAGAGCAATCACAAACTGAAACTACATCTAAGCCGTCAAAGAAAATATTAAGTCCACATACTTCAACTATGGCAATGATAGGTGATGCTCATATTCATATCGACTATTCATCACCTGGAGTTAGAGATAGAATAATATTTGGTGGATTGTTGGCTTACGATCAGGTGTGGCAAGCTGGCGCACATAACGCAACTTGGATAGAAACCAATAAGGATTTAACCATTGATGGGAAGGTTTTACCAGCAGGTAAATATGGGTTTTTTACTATTCCATCAAAAGAAAAATGGACCATAATGTTTAATTCAAATTGGGATCAACACGGTAAAGATGAATATGACGAGAAAGATGATGTATTACAATTTAAAGTAACCCCTAAAATTTCCGAAGAAGTTCAGGAGCATTTAGAATATAAGATAATAAAGACTTCCGATGTATCAGGTACAATGAGTTTGAGTTGGGAAAAGGTCGTTGTTGAATTTCCATTTGAAGTAAATTAAAATGGTAAAAAGAAAGACAGCAATAAAAATTAGAAAAGCGCATCGCTATTTGGGCCTCTTTTTAGGCGTCCAATTTTTGATGTGGACTATTAGCGGAATGTACTTTAGTTGGACGGATATTGATGAGATTCACGGTGACCATTTCAAAAAAGAAAATCCTGAACAAGCTGCATTTGCTGATTTATTGGGAAGTTCTCAATTAGGTTTAAAAGAGCCTATTAGATCACTAGAGCTTCTTGAAATAGCAGATACACCTTACTATTGGATTAATGAAACAACCCTTTATAATGCGCTTACAGGTGTAAAGAAAGACGAACTCACAGAACAGGAAGCCATAAAAGTAGCTGAGCGCTATATGTTGTCGGATTTAAAATTTGAACAAATACGAAGGATTGAAACTGTAGGTGATCATCATGAGTACCGAGGAAGACCTTTGCCGGCTTATGAAATTTCATATAAAACTGATGAAAATCTTAAGGCTTATGTGGCGATTAAAAACGGAGCTTTTCAAACAGTTCGTCATCGAGATTGGCGTTGGTTCGACTTCTTATGGATGACACATACCATGGATTATCAAGGACGCGATAATTTTAACACAATAGTTTTAAGGGCTTTTTCCCTTTTAGGATTAATAACAGTACTCAGTGGGTTTTTACTTTGGTTCACAAGTTCGCCTACTGTTAGAAAAATAAAAAAAAGAAAATAATTAAAACCATTAACAAATGAATACACAAAAACAAAACGAAGAAATGAAAAAAGGAAATTACACAAAATTTTTATTGATGCTCGCTGTATCATTTATAGCAATGTACATTACAATGTACTTGAACACTTATCAAATAGATCACGTCTATTTTAGCCTTACACGTTTTTATATGAGTTGCTTGGGTATTGCTGCCATGGCCATTATAATGTTTGTGGCGATGCGAAATATGTATCAAAGCAAAAAGAAGAATATAGCCATTGTTTTGGGTAGTATTGTGCTATTTGTTGGTGCATTAGGATTGGTACGTGATCAGAAGTCGACGGTAGGAGATGTATTGTGGATGAAAGCAATGATACCACACCACTCGATTGCTATTTTGACTAGTGAAAGAGCGGACATTCAAGACCCAGAGGTTAAAAAATTGGCAGAAGATATTATTGAGGCTCAAAAAAAGGAAATTGCTGAAATGAAAGCAATGATTAAAAGATTGGAAAATAACAAATAAATAAAATTAAAATGAATAAAAACATCATTTATATAAGTGTTGCCTTGATTGTTGGCCTGTTAGGCGGCTTTCTACTATTCGGTGGAGGTTCTGCGGACAAGGCAACAAATAATGCGAAAGACACCCACGACCATTCAGAAGAAATTGCTTCTAATCAAATGTGGACGTGTTCTATGCATCCACAGATTATGCAACCAGAACCTGGGGATTGTCCCATTTGTGGAATGGATTTAATTCCAGCCGAATCTGGTGCAGATGGCCTCAATGCCAATGAAATAAAAATGACCGATAACGCAATGGCTCTGGCCAATATCCAAACATCACTTGTAGGAAAAGGACAAATGGGAAATAATTCCCTTAAGTTATCTGGTAAGATTAAAGCCAACGAAGAGTCAAATGCCGTACAGGTCACATATTTTGGAGGAAGAATAGAAAAACTGTACGTTAATTCTACAGGAGAACGTGTTGGAGCAGGACAACGCTTGGCAACTATTTATTCGCCAGAATTGGTTGCGGCACAGCAAGAACTGCTTACTGCTTCATCATTAAAAGAATCGCAACCAGAATTGTATAAGGCTGTTAGGAACAAACTTAAACTTTGGAAACTTTCCGAAAAGCAAATCAACGCCATAGAAACTGCTGGGAAAGTGCAAGAAAACTTTCCGGTTTTTGCAACCGTTTCAGGAACGGTAACAATGAAAATGGTAGAAGAAGGAGATTATCTAAAGCAAGGACAACCCTTATACAAAATTGCAAATCTCAATACAGTATGGGCAGAATTTGATGCTTATGAAAATCAAATTGCATCCCTAAAAGAAGGGCAAACTATTAAAGTGACCACAAATGCTTATCGCAATGAGGTTTTTGATGCAAAAGTCTCATTCATCGACCCCTTATTAAATTCTGCAACTAGAACGGTGGTTGTAAGAGCGGTCTTGCAAAATAAGAAAGACCTCTTTAAACCGGGAATGTTTGTGGAAGGTATAATTGAGGGTACGCAAACAAGCACCGAGAATACCGTTTCCGTACCGTCAACCGCTGTTATGTGGACGGGAGAACGCTCTGTAGTCTATGTCAAAACAAACCCTAATGAAGCTATTTTCGAAATGAGGGAAGTTTTATTGGGCAATGCCAATGGCGATAGTTATACCATTCTTGAAGGTTTAAAGAATGGAGATGAAGTCGTAACTAACGGAACGTTTACCGTAGATGCCGCTGCACAATTACAGGGAAAAAAAAGTATGATGAATGCATCTGGTGGTAAAACAATGACAGGCCACGAAGGGCATTTGGGAATGCAAGAAGATAATTCTGGAGAAAATACAAATGAAGCCAACCATTCTCAAATGAAAGAAAGGATTGAAGTTTCAAACAAATTTCAGAATCAGTTAAAACAGGTTTTTAATGATTATATCCTTCTAAAAGATGCTTTGATAAATGATAACAGTAATGATGCACAAACAGCTGCAAAAAGCATAGGAAAGAATTTAGCAAAAGTAGATATGAAGCTGCTTAAGGACGAGAAAGCGCATAACCATTGGATGACTATTCAAAAGGAATTAAAAACGTCTGCTAATGGAATTGAAAACAATTCAGATATAGCAGAGCAAAGAGGACATTTTAAGCATCTTTCTTCACATATGACAAGTGGTGTCAAGCTTTTTGGAATTAATCAAAAAGTATACAGTGAGTTTTGCCCAATGGCAGACAATAACAAAGGTGCATATTGGTTGAGTTTAGAAGAAGAAATTCGCAACCCATATTATGGTGAAGCAATGTTAAAATGTGGTGAAGTAAAAGCCACAATAGAATAAATGCAATTTAGAATTTGAAAGTAGTTTGATTGTTTTTTAAAGCATTATAGCTTTAAAAGAGAAAAAAGATAATGAGTGAAAGCAGAAGAAATAGAAGGAAAATTCAAAAAGAGAAATATAAACCCAAAAGTGATATTTCAAATAAAGATAAAGTTATAGCATTAATTGCAATGATATTAATTTTTGCAGTTGCTGCTATAGCGGCGGTTTATTATTCTCTAAGTAAAGCAGGGTGGACACTTTTTTAAAGTAGATAAGATATGAATAAGACTATTTACATAAAAAATATGGTATGCCCAAGATGTATATCTGCGGTATCACATATTTTAGACCAACAGAAAATACGCTACACTTCTATCAAATTGGGAGAGGTCAAATTACTTTCTACATTAGATTCTAAAACAAAATCAGGTCTGTCCCAATCACTTCTAAACTCAGGGTTTAGTTTAATAGACAATCGTAAAAGTCAGCTTATTGAACAAATGAAGACTTTGGTCGTAGATAAAATTCATCATTCTTCAGGGGAATTACATATAAAATGGGGAGAATATATAAGTCAAAACCTACATCTCGATTATAAATATCTTGGTTCACTGTTCTCATCTGTTGAAAGTATTACGCTTGAACAATATATCATCAATCAGAAGATTGAGCGTGTAAAAGAATTAATAATCTATGATGAATTAACATTGAGTCAGATAGCTTTTAAACTTGACTATAGTAGTGTCGCCTATCTAAGTAATCAATTTAAAAAAGTTACGGGAATGACGCCTACAAAATTCAAAAAAAGCACCAATAAGAACCGAAAATCTTTGGATGAAATTTAACTACTAAAATCATAATACACAAGCAAATTCTACAAATCATTCAGCCTAAAACGTAACATACTAAAGTCCTTTAATTCTGAAATTTGTAGTCTACAAATAAGAATAGGATTATGGAGACAATTAACGTATTTGCAACCAAAGAAAAGAACCGTAAAGAGAGTATAAAAGAATCATTTCCTGTTACGGGAATGACCTGTGCATCTTGTGCATCCAGCGTTGAATCTGTCTTAAAACACACATCAGGAGTATTTGATGCCAGCGTAAACTTTGCCAATAGTTCTGTTCTTGTCGAATACGACAAAGAGTTGAGTCCTAATCAACTTCAAAACGCACTTCGTGAGGTAGGTTATGATATTATCATAGATGCAGAAAATCCTTCTGAAGTACAACAAGAACTTCAACAAAAGCACTACCAAGATATAAAGAGCCGTACCATCTGGTCGGCAATTCTTACACTTCCTATTTTTGTGTTAGGAATGTTTTTTATGCAATGGGAACCTGGGAAATGGATATCGTTGGCACTATCTATTCCTGTTCTATTTTGGTTTGGTCGTAGTTTTTTTATCAATGCTTATAAGCAAGCTAAATACGGTAAGGCTAATATGGATACTTTGGTAGCCTTGAGTACCGGAATCGCTTTTATCTTTAGTGTATTCAATACCTTTTTTCCAGAATTCTGGCTAAGTCAAGGTATCGAGCCTCACGTTTATTATGAGGCGGCAACAGTAATTATAACTTTTATTTCCTTGGGAAAACTATTGGAAGAAAAGGCAAAGTCAAATACCTCTTCTGCTATTAAAAAATTGATGGGGCTACAGCCTAAAACCTTAAAGATTATAGAGAATGGTGAAGAGAAGGAAATTCCCATTTCGGCTGTGCAAGTAGGTCAAACTATTTTGGTGCGTCCGGGAGAAAAGATTCCTGTAGATGGCGAAGTTTCAAAAGGCAGCTCGTATGTAGATGAAAGTATGATTACGGGAGAACCAGTTCCTGTAGAAAAATCAAAGGATGAAAAAGTCTTTGCAGGCACAGTTAACCAAAAAGGAAGTTTTCATTTTACAGCCGAAAAAGTAGGTGGAGAAACCTTGCTATCCCAAATCATTAAAATGGTTCAGGAAGCGCAGGGTAGTAAAGCACCTGTGCAAAAACTGGTAGACAAAATTGCTGGAATATTTGTTCCTGTTGTGTTGAGTATATCTATCGTTACTTTCGTCGTTTGGATATTAATTGGTGGTGATAATGCATTTTCACAAGCCTTATTAACTTCGGTAGCTGTCTTGGTTATCGCTTGTCCTTGTGCATTAGGATTAGCAACACCTACTGCTATTATGGTTGGTATTGGCAAAGGCGCTGAAAATTATATTCTTATAAAAGATGCTGAAAGTTTAGAGCTCGGTCATAAAGTGAACGCTGTTATTCTTGATAAAACAGGTACAGTTACGGAAGGTAAACCTTTAGTAACTGATATACTTTGGAATGATAAACTTGAAAATAATAATGAATACAAGCAAGTTCTTTTGGCGATTGAAGCGCAATCAGAACATCCTTTGGCGGAAGCTTTAGTCAACCACTTAAAAGATGAAAATATTGAAAAAGCTGAAATTGTTTCTTTTGAAAGTATTACAGGTAAAGGTGTGAAAGCTCAAACAGAAAATGGTTCACAATACTATGTTGGAAACCATAAACTAATGCTTGAGAAAAATATTCAAATTGACGCTTCCTTAATGCAAACTGCAGAAAGCCTCGAAGAGCAAGCAAAAACAGTCATTTTCCTTGGCAATGAAAAACAAGTGCTGGCGATACTCGCTATTGCAGACAAGATTAAAGAAACTTCAAAAAAAGCTATAGAAACGCTTCAAGAAAGAGGTATTGAGGTTTATATGCTTACTGGAGATAATAATAAAACCGCATCCGCTGTCGCAAAACAAGTAGGAATAATAAATTACCAAGGAGAAGTAATGCCTTCAGAGAAAGCAGCTTTTGTTGAAAAGTTACAAGCTGATGGTAAGATAGTAGCTATGGTTGGCGATGGCATTAATGATTCACACGCTTTGGCACAGGCTAATGTGAGTATCGCAATGGGTAAAGGCTCTGACATAGCAATGGACGTTGCGAAGATGACATTGATAACATCAGATTTACAATCCATACCAAAAGCGTTGGAACTATCAAAAAGAACGGTTTTGGGTATACGTCAGAATCTATTTTGGGCATTCATTTATAATATCATTGGTATTCCAATTGCAGCAGGCGTTTTGTATCCCGTAAATGGTTTTTTATTAGACCCAATGATTGCTGGAATGGCAATGGCTTTCAGTAGCGTATCTGTGGTCTTAAATAGCTTAAGACTTAAACGAGTAAAACTTTAATATTAATTATAAATTCAAAAACTATGAAAACTTTAAAATTTAAAACAAATATCAATTGTGGTGGATGTATATCAAAAGTGACCCCTTTTTTAAACAAGCAAGAAGGTGTAGAAAGTTGGGAAGTAGATACTGCTAATGCTGATAAAATCCTAACCATTGAAAGCAATGGGGCTACAGAAGAAGATGTAAAAGCTACATTACAAAAAATAGGCTTTAAAGCAGAGCTTGTAAATTAATATACATACGTTAGTATGATTTACATTTTAACTTTAGTAGTGCTTCTTCTATTTGTTATTCATTTTTATAGAAAAACAGCACGACAGACTATAAAGCCTTTCCCAGAACATTGGCACAGGCTATTAATGGAGAATGTTCTCTATTATCAAAATCTTTCAGAAGATAAGCAACTTGTGTTTCAACAAAGAATGATGCTTTTTTTGAGTGAGGTTTATATAGATAGTGTGCAGTTTGAATTGGAAGAATTAGACAAAATTTTAATTGCAGCAAGTGCGGTAATTCCTGTCTTTGGGTTTAAAGAATGGCATTACACTAATTTAAGTGGTGTCCTCTTATATCCAGATAATTTTAATGAGGATATGCAATTTAGCAGTAAAGATAACGCACGTAACATTGGTGGAATAGTTGGAAATGGGCGTTTTGAAAAACAAATGATTTTATCCAAAAAAGCATTATATCACGGTTTTAATAATACTAGTGATAAAAGTAATACTGGTATACACGAATTTGTGCATCTCATAGATAAGCTGGATGAGAGAACAGATGGTGTGCCAGAACGACTATTAGAACACCAATATGCAATACCGTGGTTGAACTTAATCCATAAAGAAATGGAAGCCATTAATAATAACCAATCTGACATTCGAAAATATGGAGCTACAAATCAAGCAGAGTTTTTTGCAGTAGCTTCAGAATATTTTTTTGAACGTCCAGATTTGTTCAAAAAGAAACATCCTGAACTATATAAAATGATGGTAAAAAGTTTTAATCAAAATTGAAGTACATAAACTATTTAATTTTTTACACTCTATAGAGAATCACTACTAAAAAATCTTTGAAAATGTTTTTTTGAATTCTTTTTAGAAAATTCTACACTTAAAATTCAATTAGTTTTATCTTAGGAGACGAACTTAATACCAGTGTAGTATAGAAACCGAGTTACAAGATATAAACGATTTTTACGATAGACTTGTTCCCTCTAAATCAGAGGGATTACTTCTATATATCCTTCATAAAAGAATTGAACTTGATTATATAGGAAATGAGTTTGAAGAGATTGATCTTGAACGCGCCATTGGTGAGGCATCAGATTTCTTCCCTGAAGCAAAACCTCAAATTGAAAAACTCACACAAAATTTACTTCATTTTTTTATAGAACATCCACCTAATAAACCTTATAAATATATACTGACACCACACGCAGTAAGGTTTATTCAATTTGTAGGGAAAAAGTTGTTTAATGAACACAAACATTTTCCACTTCGCAAAACATTTCAAAATTACGGGCTTTTCAAAGCTGAAGAAATTAAAGAGATTTTAGAATTTGAATCTTGGTATGAGCATAATTTTAAGAATAGTAGTAAAACAGTTATTGAAGACCATCTAGAGGCCTTTAAAGACCTGGTTAATCAATCTATTATTAGACTTAATACTATTGTTACCAATACAGATAGTCTAGCTCTAGAAAATCTTGATGCTTTCACTACTCTATTTAGAGATAGTATGGCTAGGTCGGAAGAGATTAAAGAGACCCTTCAACTCAGTAGTAGTTTAAAAGGACAAATAAGAATTGTTGTCGATTATTTTGAAAGTCAAATTTCACAAGTTTCACACACTAAAATAGAAAAAGAGCCTCTAGTCTTAGAAAACCTTAAAGCTGATTATGAAATAGCTCTAAAAATCAAAAATGAAGTGTATACTTTTTTTGAAATTATTGAGCAGAAATTAGAGCAGATTATCGAAAGATATATTTATGCTGATAAGCAGTTAGCCAATTTTAAAGAGAATTTTAGAACCAGAACCCAATTCCAGAGAAATCTACGTAAATTTTTAGAAGCTAGTCTTCAGGCATCTGTTTATGATAGAAAAGACGGTCTTAAGTTTTATAAAAATATTGATTTAAAAAATATTCCAGAAGAGTCGTTTAAATTCTTAAACGTTAAAAAGTATAACAACTTTATAAAGAAAAAAAGTTACGTCCTTACTCAAGAAATAGATCCTGTTTATGCATTACAACAGACACAGAGCGCTAATAGTTTATTATTAAAGCAAGAGGAAATTGCACGTCAACTCAATATACTTAAAATCAATTTATCAAAATATAAGAACACTGACATTACTAAGGAGTTCTACAGATTGTTAGATGAAACCAAAGATGAGGGAGTTGCTTTAAAAGTAATATATGATGTCCTAAAATATGCTAGTAAACATAAGGACTATGACATAAAGATACTACAACAAATACCTGAAGACTATCAGGACAAAAATATTTTAATATGGCAGATGAACATATGGCAGAAACGCTAAATTATAATTTTATAGATGTTTTTAAGCTAAGAGATGTTCAAAAACATTTTGCAGATTTAAACATCGAACTACTGAAAGGAAAGCACATTCAGGATGATGAACATTATCATCATAGAATTCTATCAAAATACTACATAGAGTTCAAAAAATATTATGATGTTTTCTATCGTCTTGTTTTAGATAAGAAAACATTTGAAGGAGTAACTTATTTCTTCTTAACCTTTAGCGAGGAGTCTAAAGGAATACTTTCAGATCATACCAGACATAGAGATTTAACTGCTATTGAGACAATCACAGCAATTACCCTGCTTCAAATGTATTATGATAGGTACTTTGAAAATGTAAAAGAAATTTCCTTTTTAAAAGATATCAAATCAAAAATTTTAGGTAGCGAGTTTAGTAGCCTGTACAAATCTGTTTTCTTTAAAAATGGAGCAAGAGATAATTTTACACCAAAGGAGTGGGCCAATGTAACGAAAAATATTAAAAATGTTATTCAAGATTTTGAGCAGTTAGGTTGGGTAGATCAACTAACTCAAAAAGGGGAAAATGATTTTTCCTTTGTTATAAAAGAATCTATACATCGCTTTCAGATGATGTATGAGTACGAAATATCAAATTTTGAAGAGTTTGTAAATAACCTAACAGAAACAGATAATGAATAAACTACCATTAATACATTCCATATCTACTGTAGGAGTTATAAAGCATTATAACCAAGATTATCTTATACACGATACACGTACAGATTTTACTGGTCCTAACGGGATAGGTAAATCCCTTTTAGCAGATTTACTACAAATTCTATTTATTGCCGAGCGCAAGAAAATACATTTTGGAACTGATAGTGTAAAAAAAGAACACCGTCAAATTCATACCATTCCTTATAAAACGCCTAATGCTTATTTCTTTCTAAATATAGAAGTTGAGCATAAAATGTATATCACATTTGGTGTAAACATACCCAACTCTAGTGCTAGTCAAATCAAATTATTTAGAATTCTTAACGAACCTTTTGATTCAGAAAAAGATTCAAAAAAAACTAAAAAAGAAAGGCAAAGCCTTGGAGGTAGTTTAATACCTGAGCACAAGCTTTTGTATCAAGATGATTTTATTACAAAAGGGACAAAACCTTCAATACCTTCTATTGATGTACTTACTAAACATCTAAGAGACGAAAAAGAACTATACCTAGATGTATTTACCAGAAAGGCAGAACGCAATGAGTTATACCAGTTCTTTTTTGACAAAAACATACTTCCTCTCAATCTAAGCCAAGACACACATCTTACCGCTTTCGCTAAAGTTTTACAGGCATTTTCAAAAGCAAACACTCTAGAAACTGATAAAGATGAGAGTCTAAAAAGTTTTTTATTTGAGAACAAGAAAAACGCAATTGAAGCTGAGTACAAACAGAATAAACAAAACTTAGATGATTATGTAGAGCGCTACAAGAGCCTAAGCGATTTAATAAGTTCACTTACTGGTAAGAGAGAGTACTTAGAAGTTTTAGAAGAGCTTTCAATAACGCATCAGGAAACAGAAAAAGAATATTTGTTGAATAAATTTTACGTAAATAAATACACCTTCAATCAACAATGTAAGACTTGGGACGATACAAAAACAAAAGTAGATAAGCTTGATGCAGAAATTAAAAAATACAATAAGTCTATTCCAGACTTAGAAGAAAAACAGAAAAAGGCAATTGAAAAATTCAAATCATATTCTGAAGCTCTTAGCAACCTTAACACTTATAAGAATAACTATTCAGATTATCTTAAAACAAAACAAGATTTAAATGATTTAAATGATTGTAAACTGCCCAAAATAGTTCAAAATGGTAATATTGATTTTGATTTTAAGAACTTGACTGTAAAACAAATTATTCAGTCAATTAAGGATGTAACAAATGTAGTTAAGGAATATAAAACTATTGAAGGCGTAGAAGAGCAATATCAAAAGCAAAATGAGAAATTAAACACCCTAAAAAATCAACTCTTAAAAAAGAAAGGTAATCTTGAAAAGTTATCTGAAATATTAGAACTCAAAGATGACACCTCATTTGCATCACAGCTTCTTAATAAGAAGCAGAGTATTTCTCTTGGACAAGAGACCGTACTTCGCTCTTTTCTGTTAGACACTAAATGGAATTTTCCGGAAGAAGTTGTAGATCAAGTAATGTATTCCTCTAGTTTAGATATTCTCAACGAGGAGTTTATAGAAGAGGATGAGAAAAACCAAGGATGGTGGTATAACATAGGAGGTATAAAAAGATTTATAAAATCACTTTCTTCAGATCGTTTGTTTGATGACAAAGATGCTTTGTCCAATGCTTTTAGCATTAAAAAGCAGAATTTAATTACAGAAATAACCCAAATAGATAAGAAGCTTAATAGTATAAAAAAACTGGAACAAGGTCTATTAGATAGTATAGAATCTCTTGATTTAGATTTTAATTGGGATGTAAATATCCCAGACCAAAGAAAAGTTAAAGAGTATAAATCCTCTGTAATTATGATTCAGAACCTAGATACTTTTAAAGCTGATATAAAAGCTTCCATTGCAGACAAAAAAGAAAAACTAGATGCATTGTCTTTGAAAATTCCTTTCAAGTTTTCAAATGAAAATCTAGATGAAGAAATAAACAAATGTAGTGCAGAACAAAGTAAACTCAACACCGGCCAACTTGAGGCAAATGGAGCATTTGAGAGCACAAAAACCCGATTAAATACTAAAACTGAAGAACTAGAAAAGGTTAACTACAATCCTAAAGAGATTGAAGATTTAAAAATTGAAGGGCTCAAAAAAATTGAAGCAGAAGAGAAAGCTATATTGATTAAATATCCAAGCTTAAAAAGTGCGTTATTAAAAGATGTTACATCTGTAGATAATCTTACTTCTATTCAAGAAAAATTCGCACTAGCAAAAACTGCATATGAGTCCAGCTATAAATCCTCACTAACTAACTATAAAGAACTAAAGGATGATATTGAGGTAAGACAAGAAATTGAAAAAGAAACAGAGACTTTTGAGTATAAAATTCTTGAGAAAAAATTATTAGGTAATGATATTGTTACCACAAAAAATATTGAAAAAGCATTAGGTAGTATTCATCAAGACAGGAATAAACTGGCCTCGGCAATAATAGATACAATGCTAAAGATTTTTCATAAGACTCAGAATGAATATGATAATTATAAATCTGTGGTAGCTAAACTTAATACTTTTTTTAAAGGAGAGTTGATAAGTAAAAAATACTATTTCCAAGTCGTCTTTGATCCCAATGTCAACTTCAAAATTAATTGGATAAATAGCTTGTCTTCTAAAGCTCAAACAGCAGGATTGTTTGAGTCAGAAACAGTAGAAAATTTTGTTGAAGAAGCGTTTAAAGATATCTCTGGTTATTCCAAAAAGATAGAATTTTCTGATCTTTTAGACCCCAAAACGTACTTCACTCTCAAAACAGAATTTAAGGATAGTGACGGTAAAGAATATCCTGGTAGTACAGGAGAGAGTTATACAGCTAGAGTTCTCTTGGGCATTGGCAGGTTGTCTATAACATCCAAAGAAAAAAGAGACGGTTTACGATTTTTAATACTGGAGGAAGTATCTAATTTAGATGATGACAATTTCAACACCTTCCCTCAAATTGCTCAAAAATATGGTTATCAAATTATAACAATGACACCAGAGCCATTTGGTTCTAATACAGAAGATGGTTGGTATTTGCATCAACTTCTTGAAGGTAAAACAGACAAAAATCGTAATTATCCCATTCCTAATAGTAGCTTTAAAACAAACTATAAAAACGAACAGTTACAGGGGTATTTAAAAAGAAAGGCTACTAAATGAATTGGATAGAAATAAAGGCATTGCACAGGCTCTATGAGACTGGAGAAGTAAAACTGAATAAGACAATAAGTAAAAGTCCCGTTTTTAAAAATCACGAGACAGCTTTAGAAATTAAGCGTAATAGAAAAACATTTAGTCGAAATCAAGATTTTATAGAGGTCTATGAAAATAAGTATCTAGAAAAATACAAGCACTATAATACTTTTTTAGATAGTGAAAACCTATTGAAGCCTCAACTTAGGTTTGAAGAAAACGATATAAAATTACTAATAGACTTTAAAGAAGGTATTAAAGATGGAAGTCTAAAAAAACTAAAAGCGGATCTTGTAGAAGCTCAAGAGAGTGTAAAAGGTTTTTCACTAATGTTTTTTAAAAATGAAAAGTATTTAAATAAGCATCCTTCTCTTGTCGACGCCATCAATTCTATTTTTAATATAAAACTTGTAGATAATAAAAGCCAACAGTTCTTGTACGTTTTACAATGCTATGATCCAAAACTTATTATTCTATGTGAGAACGGGAATTTTTTAAACAGAGATAAATTACCAAGAGAAAATGGGTATGAACTGTGGTATGCTGGTGGTAAGAATGTTCCAAAGTTAGAGTATACTTATGAATTAAGAAGAGGATTGCCCATTTATTATTCAGCAGATTGGGATAAAGATGGTTTAGAAATATATCAATTAGTGAAGAATATAATTCCAGATATACAGCTTTTACATCCCGATGGAATTTCTAGAGGTATAAAAGATACAGATCATAAAAGTCATTGGAAGGATTCTGAGAATCCTGATAGTTTATCTGGTTTAAAAAAAGAATTTTATTCAGAAAGAGACATATCTCTCATTAAAGAATTAATACATAAAAATCATTGGATTACGGAAGAAGGAAACAACCTCAAAATAATGATTGAAAATAATAATATACTTGATGGCAATAATTAATAAACTAATAGTTCCCAACCTTCAACTTCTAAAATCACTAAAGACTGACCGTAAAGGTGTTTTAGAAGTAGGCACATCACCCAAACATCCCTATACAAACCTAAATTGTAATATATCTTTTATTGATAATATCACCTTAGAGCCAGATCCATACATAACTAAAAAAATGCAAGGAGCAGATTATAAAATAAAAGCTGAAACTGAATTAAAACTAAGCTGTACTGATATTGACTATTACATATTAGGAAAGCATATTATACCAAAACATATTTCTTTTCCAAATTTTGACGATCCAATGGTGACAAATAGTTCAATCACCAAAAAAGTCATTTCAAATATTCACTCTATTTCTAACAAAAGTAAAACTCATTATAAAAAAAAGAAGTATTACCGACTATTACTTCCAATAAAGGATGTAACCATTTTAATGAGAGATTTCCAACCCAGTTGGTGCATACAGATAGATAGTCTTAACAGTCCAGACATACTCATCAAATTAAGCATAGACTCACAAGAATATCATTTTTATACCGTCAAAAAGAAAGAAGAAACTTTTCTAGGTATAGATTCTCAATCCAAAATTAGTTACGATGAATTCACCAGAGTTTGTAATTCTATTTTAATGACTTATGCCTTTTTAAAGGGTAAATACTTTGGTGGAGAAGGCTATCTTTTTTCTTATAATAATAAAAAATTTGAAAATCCAATTGGTATTAAAACTATTGATTACGCAAAAAGTAATTTAAAAGGTTTTGAGCTTCATACAGTAAGTCCACATAAGTATATGAAGTTTCAAGAAATGAAAATTGAAAAAGATAAAAATGGTGTACTTCAAAGAGTTAATCGTAATACCTCTTTAGAATATTTGAATGAATTCCCTACGGAGAACTATTCAAACCTCTGCTCTTTGATTAATTCTAATGGACAGGTATTAAGATCTATAATAATATTAATTAATAGTCACTCCAACACCTTAGAATTAAAAGTACCTTCCCTGTTTGTTGCATTGGAAAATATATCGAAAATGTTTGCTGAAAATGACAAAGGAGAATCAACACTTATAGAAGAGACTGAAATAGCAAAAGCACTAAAAAAAATTACCTATAACGCTAAAAAAGAAGTCAACCAATTAAAAAGAGATAATGAGCCTAAAAATCTATCTGAAGCAGATTTAAAAGCATATAAAGCTAACTACGCCCGAATATGTTCAAAATTAGATAGACTTAATAGTGGGACCAACAACAAAAAACTTTCTGAACCTTTTGATAAGTTTAATTATAAACTAAGTCAAGATGAATCCGATGCAGTATTTATTGACCGTAATAAATTTTTACACGGTGACGATTTTTTATCAAATAGCTTAGACTATGAAGCTGAGTTCAAAGGGTTATTTCATATCAGTATGATTGTGCATAAGCTTACTGCGATTTTACTTTTAAAAGCCTCTGGATTCTCTGGTCATATTGTTAATCTACCTAAAGTATATTCTTATATCAGTGAGGAAAAAGTTAAAGGTAAAGGCCTTGTTAAAATATGATGACACCTTCAGAAAAGTATATAACACATTTATGCAGAATATCTTTCTTGCCGTTTTGGAGCTTTCCAAACCCAATCGGGAAAAACGGAAAAGAACTTTGCGATTTACTTGTAGTATGTGCTAATACGGTCATTATTATATCTGTAAAAGACATCAAGTTTTCAGAACATAAAAATCAAAAAATACAGCAAAAGCGTTGGTCGAAGAAAGCTATAGAAAGCTATATAAATCAAATAAAAGGAGCTGAACGGCATTTGAATTCTGTAGACAGTATTCTTTT
Source organism: Tenacibaculum sp. M1.3A (assembly GCF_057732375.1). NCBI lineage: Bacteria > Pseudomonadati > Bacteroidota > Flavobacteriia > Flavobacteriales > Flavobacteriaceae > Tenacibaculum > Tenacibaculum sp. M1.3A. Next base: position 142,370 of record NZ_JBYJEF010000003.1, read on the forward strand.
AAAAGACAGAAAAAAATCTATTAAACTGCCAAAAAAAGATCAAAGGGTAATTTATAGAATAGCCATTGCTTTTGGTAGTGATAAAGATTACCAAATTCCTATTGGAAATTATCAAGAGGAGTTTGTACATATTTTTGATGAGAAATCTACTGCAACTATACTTTCTGAGTTGGACACAATTACCGATTTCACAAACTATCTATTTGCAAAAGAAAAATTTCTTAAAAATTGTAATTTACTTGTTGCTTGTGAGGTTGATTTTCTGGCAATTTATATAGAAACAACTTTAGAGTTTGATCAACCTGTTGATGTTTTAACTTGTCCTGATGATTTGTGGGAAAGCTATCTTACATCACAAGAGTATTATAATTGGCGAGAAACTATTAAGCCTAGTTTTATATGGGATTATATGATAAATCATCTTTTCAATTACCACATAACAGACTCTACTAGTCAAGAAAGAAGAGATAATATGGAGTTTGCGGTTAGATTGATTAATCAAGAAAATAGGATGAATAGAATAGAGTTAGGAATATGTTTAGACGATGCAATTAACAAAAAGTCTAATGCTAGGATGTTACTACCCCAAGAAAATGCTAACCATCTATACGTGTTTATTCCATTAACTCAATAAAATTGGGAAGGAAAAGAACAAGAGCTTGAGTTAAGGTGCATTGTAGCCCGAAAATTAAACCCGTCTATTCATAATGTAATTGGTATAGCAATTGGTTCAAATATTAATGGAGAAAGTGTTTTTGATATATGCCATCATTACATTCCAAATCTTACAGATGAGTTTTTAAAAAACGCCACTAAAATTCAAGAGGAATTCGGCTATTTTCAAAACCCTAAAATGTCTAATAGCTCAGAGTTTAGAGATAATCCATTTGGGAAGTTTGGTTTAAAAAACAACACTTGATTTTTGTTGTTTGAGTTCAAACAAAAGGATTAACCTCCGCAGGCGTCCCACTTGGATAGCCCCAAGCTACATACTGCGACTTCATATCATCAGTATCAAGATGCACAAAGGTTCTACCTACACCAATGCGCTTAAAACCAACATCACGAGCTACAGAGACTAAGTGATTTCGAATAAACGTAGATTGAGCTTTGATATCTACAGCTTTACAAGTTGGTATTTTATGAGAAGAACTGGAAACACCACCTACTTTTTTGTTGTGTGAAGGGCTACGAGCTCCAGAGTTGATCCAGTCAAAAATGGGATATCCTGTTCTGGCTTCCAGTTGCTGAAGCATAAAGATTAATTGCCTATCCATACAATTACCAGAACCTTGAAGATCTGGACTATCAAAAACTGACAAGTCGATAGGTCGTTGATTGATTTGTACCACTCGATTTTTAACCAACTTCATTTTTGATTTTCTAAAAATAACAAAAGCACCTATCATCAAAATTGACAAGGTGCCTAATCCAACATAAATATGCTGATTGTTACTTTTTACCACAGCCACAACCTTTTGCTGTTTCTTTACTTTTCTTGTATCTCAAGAATAAATCTGAACTTATTTTTACAGCGCTTAGTAGTATAAATGCCCCAAAAATATAGTTCAATGTGTTATTTCCTTTGTCCACGTTCATTGTTTTTTTGTTTGTTATATAATTGAATTTCAGCTTCCAATTGCTCGATGTATCTTTCAAGATCTGTTATACGATCCCTTTGTTTGGTAATCGTTTTATTCATCAGCGTATTCTTACTTTCCAGTTGTTTCAACCGTTTTTCCATATTTTCAGACCATAGCTTATAGTTTTCCACTACAAGGCTATTCGCTTGAACATTGAGATTGCGTATTTCGGCGCTTTTAAGACGTCTTTGCGTCCCATATTGCAATAGCACTTCAATGAGTTTCCAAAACCCAGTAGCGCCCAGTACAATTGCAAGAATTTTAATTAAGTCCATTAGTTTTTAGATTACGCTTTACCGCTTCGCTCTCCCGTCGGTCGTGAATCCCGTAAACTCGATTTCGCGAAAGCTTCATTGATTTTTATAAGGTGCTTGGCACTCGAGTTCGTCTTACTAAGACTGGCTCAGATTCTTCGATTTCGTCTTCCTCGATTATATCAGGTGGTAGCACAAATATTCCACCAGAAAACGGTCTAAACTTCAATGGAAGCTCCGCCACATAAGGATTCACATTAAAAATGATTTCATCTTCTGGATCGTTAAAAACGCCACTTACAAATACGCGACCGTCATCATCTATCGCATAATAAAATGGTTTGCCTTGACGACTCAACAATGTTCCTGTGTGCTCGCCTTGTTGGTTTTTATTGATCGGTGCAGGTAGACTTAATTGCCATCCTGCAATTTCCTTTCTTCCAGACCTTGAACGCAAACGAATGTCCTTGCCGATTACGATATTTTCATTAATCACTGCATAAATGTTGCGCCCAGGAGAGTGCAACATATCTGCATTTAATTGATTTGATGGCACACTCAGCTCTCGCTGAGTGTTTGCTATTAATCCGCCACCTTGTGCTTTTGGCACATTACTTTGATATCCTACTATACTCATTATTGTGCTATTATTATTCCGGTTAATATGAGTAAACCACCGCCAAAAAACCAGCGCTCCAGCTTACCTCTTTTTATTTGTTTGTGCTGTCTCTTAATGGTCAAGTTCAGCTCTTGAATTTGAGATTCATCATTATCCTGAATGACAACAAGATTTTCAACTTTACGCTCCAATTTAAAAATGATGGTATCCTTTTTTTGAGTGAGATACTGCCATCTATAATTGCGTAATTGCAACGTATCAATAATGCTATCTTGATAAAGACTGAACTCTAATCGCTTTGCCAAATACTTTGATTGTGATAAGTCAAAACAGAAATATTTCTTACTTTTTATGTCTTGTACTATCGGCTGTAAATCCTGAGAAATACTCATACAAGTCCAGAGCAGACATCCTATCAATAGTGTTAATTTTTTCTTCCAATGCATTTTGTAAATTCTCTATTGTTTTATGGCTTAAAACTATTTTACCAGTTAAACTATCAGTTTGTTTTTTAAGCTTTTTAATTTCTTCATCAAGGCTAACGTTTTTAACCGTTAACAGCTCGTTTTCCTTTTCAAGTTTTTGAATAGTGTTATTGTTCAAAGCTTCCTCTTGCGGAATGATGTAAAAGATGAGCAAGACAAGAATCCCTGCAATCCAAAGCACTAATAAAAAAGGTTTCCAAAACTTCATTACTCCTTGGGTTTCGTTTGAAATAGTTTGTTTAAAAATTTCTCTAATAGGAGTTTATGAAACACCAGCGCAAAAGCAAACGATTGTAATAAACATTCAATCATCTTGATCTGATAACCTCTTATGAAATACAAAGCGACTCCGTAAATAATGCCAATGATAAGAACGCGATAACGCGTGGCTATTTTCAGCTTAAAAACTTCATAAAAGAAGTTAGTTGAGCGGTAATGGTTGAGACCATAAGCAATGACGATGAATGTGAAAATGTAAGCCCAATCCAGGCTGTTTAAATAATTGGAGATGTGTGATAAAATTTCTATCATTTTAATTGTGTTTTTAGGGTTTCTTTTATGCTTTTAATATCTACTTGCAGAGCCGCTATTTGATGATTTGGAAATAAATTCTTAGTCAAATGAGCCACGACAACTATGGTTGCTCCAGAAGCCAACAGAGCAAGCACAATTTTGGTTAATGTTTGATTGGTAAGTGTTACGGTAACTTCCGTCTTGATGCCGTCTTTATCTACCAGACCGTCTATTAAATCTTTAATGCTTCGTTTTTCTGCCATCTTTGTGTTGCTTTTTTATGTTGCCAATATTGCGTTCATTAAACAGCTGTTCTGAAACCTCTTTTACTTTATACAACCTCAAAACACGTTCTTCAGTAATAGCATCAAATTCATCTGTGATTAAGCCTTTTGCAGCACCGTGATTTTTTAAGAGATAGACGCGTAGTTGGTAGACGCGTTCTCCTTTGCTTCCTAATTTTAAAGGGAAATCATCATTGGGTTCTGGCAGTGCTTCGGGCTTGATGACGATTGCTTTCTTTTCTTTTTCTAAAGGAACAGTAGGCTTCATTTCAACCACAGAAACCTCTTTTTTCTGCGGAGTAGGTTTCTCGACTTTTACAGGTTGAGATTCCTCGACGATTGTAAATTCGGCATCCTCAACCGTTTCTTCTTTATCTCTAAAGAGGACATAGCCCAACAATCCCAATCCCAAAAATCCACCAGCGATAAGCAATCCTTTTTGCATCGTTTGTTCGCTCATTATTTTCCAAGACTTGACAGCGCTTTTCGCATTCCTGCGATATCGGCTTGAGTGAATACTGTTTTCTTTAATCGCTTTTGTGCCGCTCGCGAGGTTTTAGGACCAAATTGCCCATCCACACCATCACGTTTTGGTCCCGTTTTGCCTAAATCTTCTTTGTAGATTTTAAGGTAACGTTGCAATATTTTCACATCAGGATGACGGCTTCCGTATTTTAATGGATAGCCTGTTTTGGTAATAATTGGTTTTGTACTTGAACTTGATGATGTTGAAGAACTCGGAATAAAAGGAGGCGTTTGGTAGCTGGATGAACTACTTGAAACTGTTGTAATTCCTGATGAAGAAGCGCTCGCTAATTGAGCTTCTTTTTTCTCCTTTTTCTTGGTCATAAAATAATACGCGGTAGCAGCTCCAGCGAGTACCACGATTACACCACCTACCACTAAAAGGTCTTTGTTCTTAGCCATAAATGACGGATTTGTTGCTGTTGATTTCTGTTTCATTGGTTCGATTTATGATTGATAATTGGGAAGGCGTTGCACATATTTTGAGACGTATTCCTTCATTTCGCTTTGGCTTAAGAAGCTATTCAAGTGTTGCCACATATCCTTTTTGTAGAGCTGATAAAATGCTTTAGAAAGACTGGCGATTTGTGTTTTATCACGCAACTTTTTACCGAAAACATCTTTGATAGCCTCTTCGTCATCATTAAAAGTGCCTTTCGCATCCCTAATGATTTTAGCCAGTTTCTTAGCCGAAGCATCATCCAATACTTGAATACTTTTGGGCGCTACCCATTTCTGAACATCAGTTAGGTAGTTCAGATCAAATGGACTGTTCCAGTTCGGCTCTTGTTTGGTAGTTCCTACGTTTCCAGTAGTGACTTGCACGCCGTTTCCAATAGATGTGATTGTTGTGGATTGCAGTGCTTGTTGCTTTGTACGCTTTCGCGAAAGCGTAACAAAAACACCTATCCCGATAACGCCAAGTCCTGCGCCACCTATCATCCACCATCCTGTTTTTGAGATTTCCATATTAAGCTGTTCTGTAATTAGGTAGTGCCTTAACAATGTTGAGCACTATGGTTATTTCTTCCTTATCAAAGCGGTCTTTGAGCGTGTCAATTAGGTTTTTTGAATAGGTTTCTTGATACGCTTTTGCCACTTGAGAGACCTGAACTTTATCCTTCATCTTGCGGAAGACTCCGTAGACTTGTTCTTCATCATCGCCACCTTGATACCAACTTCCCCAAGACTTATAAATTTGGTCTGCATATCGAGAGGCAGTACTGGTTTTAAGTACTAAAACTTCACGGTTTACTGTTTGTAATACCTTGTTGAGATAATGAATATCAAAAGCGTTTTGAGAAGTAAGCCCACTAGATATAGGCTGAATTTGCGCTTGAATTGCAGATAGTAATTTGCTCGTTCTCAAATCTCGACTACGCTTTCTAACTGAGAAATAAGTAGTCCCAATTAAAAGTGATCCAACACTTGCGCCAATAATTTTGTATGTCAAATTCATTTGCCCAACAGTTTTAAGCCACGACCTGCAGGTGTGAGCATTGCTAAATCCGACACATCTGCATTCTTTGCTGAATTTTTAAGAAGTACAATAACACTAACCAATACGACCGCAAGTAATACAGGTACTCCAATCGATAATACCTTTGTCAAACTTTTCCCCAAGCCAAAAATATTACCACCGATTTCAGATAAATCGGCAATGGTTCTGGTTGCCATATTGGAAACATCAAGGTTGTTTTGATTGAGCCATTTGTTAAAGTTGGGACTCGTAGTACAAGATGCTGCACCATTAGATTTCCAAGTAATGAGCCATATCATTTTTGCATTCTCTTGACCTAATTCGCTTTTTAATTTCGTGAAATAGCTTGTCCAGAAGTCACACGGATCGTCTGCTTCTGGAACTAAAAAAATGCGGTTATCTATGTTTACTTGTATCGCCATTAATTACTCCTGAAAATGGTATTACTGTGTTTTTTGCTATCGGTTTTACTGAAATCGTTTTGTTCTAAAAATTGCTGAAGGCGAGCTTTGAGTTGTGCTTCTTTTCTTAAAGCGGTTCGCTTATCATAATTGATATACAGCTGCCTGCCCAACCAAAAACCAACGCCTAATGTCAAAATCGTTTTCATCTACTTTCTCTTGTAAATATTATGCTCGGGAATGTCTAATTCTCTGAGCCATTCTGCTACCTCAAATCCTGGACTATCTTCATCTGCTTTGGCAGGAATTTCATTAAAACCTGCAATAATGATATCTGGAAAGCGCAGTATATAGAACTTTACAATCGCTTCAAGTGCCGCTTTTTGTTCATCGGTACGTGTGTCTTTATCCCAAGCCTCTTTGAGTGTTCTACCACCTACATAGGCAATGTGTTTGGCAATTCCCGTGATACCGTTTTGACCGTGAGAAATACCCCATAAATCAGTAGTTGTTGGGCTGTCTTCGCTAATGATAGTTTGTAACACACCATCCTGAAGCACGAGGTAATCGATGCCTGGACGGTTCCAACCAAAACCACCTTTATCTTTTGGTAGCGTGTGCTGATTGATAATAATTTCCTTACCAAAGTCTTTCGCTTCGCTGGTGTCTGTACTTTGTATGATGAGATAATCTACTTTTTGCATCTGTTGTGATTTAAGAGTTTATAGCTGTTAAGCGTCTAAAGCCCAATAAGCGATAGACAGGATATTTCTTGATGTTGACTTGATTGCTCTGATTACCACCCAAGACATAGATGTACTTTTTATCTTCAGAATAGCTGATAAAAAGACCTACGTGACCTTTCCAACTGGCTTTTTTACTGCGCCAGAAGACGACCACATCGTTGAGTTTGGGTTCTTTGATATCAGTACCAACTTGCAACCAAGAGCGCGCAGTAAGTTTATTACTTCTTTGCACTTTCGCCTTGAGCGCTACCCAATTGATAAAGGCAGAACACCAAGCAGTTTCATCTGTAGAAACCCAAGTATGACCTATTTCCTTGAAGTAGTTGAGAACAATGGGATTATGTTGATAGCCTACAATTTCGGTTACACCGTATTGGCTTAAGGCTATATTAATAAGTTGACTCATTAGGTGGATCGTCTTTAGGGTTATCGAGCCACGATACTGGAATGCCTTTACTCATTTGGACACCAGTAGATATTCTTGATTTTTCGGGAAGTAGATTATACATCTCTATTTGATTGTAATAAATTAAAAAGCTGACTTGTTGTAACGGATTGATTTTAAAACACCAGGTCACGTGTCCATCTATCAAATTGCCATCAAAGTCAAATACTTCTGACACGTTAGCAAAGTTTTGAGGACTCTGACTATTACTCAACGAGATGGTTTTACAGATTTCGGTGCCAGTGACGGACTTTTCAGTAATCTGTAGTGCATTGATTCGGTCTTCTCCAGAAGCAACCAATTTGACGTGACCAACCATCGCAGGATTATGTTGGAAGTCTTCACGGTCTTCATAATATTCTTCGTTTACTGTTACGGTAGGACCAGATTGTAATCCCGAAATACTAACCGTATCATCTGTAGAGTTGCTCACGCCTATAATCTCTTCCTTAGAACTAATTGCTAACCCAAGTCCAAAACTTTCAGTTTTAATAGTATCTATTACTTGATGCTTTGGACTAATTCTACTAAACGTTTGATCGCCTCGATTCCCAACGTACATCAATCCATTATGGGGATTATAAGCAATAGCCACAGGATTTTTGCCTACGCTTAATTTAGTGATGGCTCCAAATCTTAAGGTGTCTAAAATCGAAACAGAATTTGAATTATTCAGTACCATATACATATTCTTGGTCACTGGATGGAATTGAAACGAAACAATATCTGCCACTACAGAACCTACGCTTCCTTTTTGATTGCCTTGAAGATCATACACATTGATGGCGCCATCCACAATATTGTGAATGTATAAATCGCCTGAATCTGTATCAACTCCAAGTGTTCTGGCTCCAGGTACTAAAGGCAAATTATTTACTCTACGATTGATGCAAATTTTAGAGATTGTTCCTGAAACTAAATTTGCTGTATAGTAACATTGATCCACAGGATTATAAACAATATCTACTGGGCGATTACCAACAGCTTCTCTTCTTAAAATTGAAAAGTCCTGATTTATAAAAACCACCTCATTTGAAACTGAGCAAGCTATTGCTACAACTCCATATTCAACGCTATTAGTAGATGTATTTACCGCTAAAGCAACTGGACTAACACTACCTGGAACTCTTAAAGTCGTTGGATTAGTTGTTCTTCTTTCGCCAACTCCAGATCCGTCATCAGTCTGAGAATTACCTTGAAACAAGTCAATTGTAGTGACAAGTTCTCCTGAAGGATTAACCACCGAGACAGAATCGCCTAATTGATTCACTACATAAAATAAGTCTGTAACAACATTATAGACCAGCTCTTGTGGTTGCTTATCTACGACTACACTTTTTGTGCCTTCTTCATTTATAAACATTGGGTCAGTGAGTGGAGTGCAAGCAATCGCACCCCAAAGACATACTTTTCTAATATCCTTCGTATGGTTTGTAACCGTTACTTGTACAACATCATTCTCTTTTTGAAGTTGCGCGTAGAAACGTTTTAAACTTGCCTGCTTGTCTAACCAAGTATATGTTGCTCTACTCATTGGCTCTATAATTTTCTATAAAATTGATAACATCTTTGGTACGCTCAATTTGTGATGCACCAACCATTTCTGGGTTTTTCCCGAACACTTTCGTTACCGCATACACCGCCTCAATGGTTGGGAAACCATAATCGAGGTATTGTTTCATTCCGCATAAATCTGCGGTGGTTTGACTGCGTGTATTTAAGAACCAATGACAGCCTTCGTGCGCTAAAATTGCCACGCGAATAGGAATAGTGTAAGACTTAAACAAACGTTGTGAAATCTGTACTCTCGGCATTTTTCGATGCGTTCTCGCAGGTGTGATAAGCTCTGCGCCTAAAGGATCTGTTATTTTATCTAAATATTGAAACAGAAATTCGTTGTCGGTACTTTCATAAAATCCAGGAGGTACATATCCTGCTTTTTGCGCAAACTGAATCGCAAATTCTAAAAAGCGATGTTGGTCATCAGTCGCCCAAACCGCAAGTGCTGGCATTTTTTCAATTTTCACATTGACGATTTCAAAAGCATCGTCATCTGCGTGGTTTTTATCAAAGACTTCCATTTCCAGCACCTCTGGAGAGACTGGCAATGCGATCACAAATTCTCGTTTTGAGTTCGCTTTCGCGAAAGCGGCTTTTCTCCTAAAATAATAACTGTTAGGATGCTCAGGATCATACACACGAATTCCCAACTCAAAAGGCATCAAAGCCATAATGGTCAGTTTTATCTGAAAGCGTTCTCTATTTGATGGAATGGTTGTTATCACTGAGGATATTGTTGGTATTGCTTATTCTTAGAACCACTCATTACCGCAAGTCCAATCACTCCGACAACTACGACGCCACCTAAAACATAAACGATGGTAGGAATGCCTTTTTTCTCTTCTTCAGGAACTTCTGGAGCTCCTAAGTCTACAGAGAAGTCTGAGGGCAATTCTGCGTTAGTGCCATATCCATCTAAAGGTTTTGGTGTAGTAAAAGAATCGATTACTTGACCTATCGCTGTAGCGCCTCCAGCTTCTTTATAAATCTGACCTACATCTTTAAAGAACTTCGTGCGCTTTGCTTTGCGCTCTATTCGTTTTGGAGCAGATCTTCTTACCGTTCTTCTTGCTAGACGTTTTGCTTTTCGCTTGGCACGTCTTGCTTTACGTTTCTTTTTATTTCCAAAAAAATCATCGTAATCCTCATCTTGTAGATGGCGACTTAAAATGCTCTCTGTTTCTCCTAAAATCATAAATGGGTATTAGATAATTTGCATTATTCTTAAGGTCGAGGCACCAGGATCATAGGCAATTTTCTTATAACCTTTACCCACAAAAGGATAGCCCTTTGCTTCGCCAGGAAATAAAACCACTCCATTAACCAAAGCTTTTCCTTCTCCCACGTTTTTAATTGAGGCGCTCAAAAACCCATCACTTATTTCTCCTGAGACCGTTGTGTCAATTTCATTTACTTGTGCTAATATGTCCATTTTGTAATTTTTTGTTTTGAATGAATTTATAAATCCCAAATCCCGTAGCGCCTACAACTCCCACTACAGCAATTACTTTAACCACTTTGCTAACCTTACTGTCAGATTTCATTGCCTTTTTACTGGCTTCTACTTGGTTGGCTTGAAGTTGTTTGACTTCGGCTTTTGCAATAGCAGATAATGGTGTTTTGACAACCGCTGGACTTGATTTTTTAATCAAGTGACTTATGGGTGTCTTTGTTTTGACTGGTGGTTTTTTAGTCTTGATGACCGCTTTTTTCGGTTGTACCGTTTTCTTACGAATCACAGGAATTGTCTTTACTCGAATAGGCGGTAATTTCATAGGACGACCACGAACGACTCTGGGGCGACTTCTTACAGGTGGTCTGCTTAATTTTGGTTTAGAAGACCGTGTGCTTTTTAATAGTTTTCGAGTACGGCGTTTCTTTCTGCGACGACGACGTCTGCCTCCAAAATTATCGTAGTCTTCGTCCTGATAAACATCATAATCTGTAAGTGCGTAGGTGTTTGTCATTTTATCTCGGCATTGGCATCGGTGGTTGTCCGTAAGGCATTGGTGGACGTCCCGATTTCATTAATACTACCGCTCCAATACCTAAGACGACCACACCGCCACCTATCATTAGCATCATATTAGTCTTCTTTTTGGCAGCTTCGGCTTTTTTCTTTTCTTCCTCACGACGACGCGCTTCCTCTTGTCTGCGACGTTCTTCGGCTTCTCGACGTTTACGTTCTTGCTCTTCGCGCATACGTTGCATACGCATTTCCATATCTCTTTTGGCCGCAGCAGCTTGGGCAGATGCTCTTGCTTGTGCAGCTGCTTGAGCTGCGCCACTATTAGATGAACCTCCGCGTTTCTTTTTCTTAAAGAGTCCACCTATAATGCCTACAGCACCTTTGGCAATCGCTCCCCAAAATTGGTCGTTCTCTTGTGATGAAAAGCGAGCGATTAAAGTTTCTAACGCTTTCGCGAAAGCGTAATCTCCATCTTTTAATAGGTCAACCACCTCATTTACGAGTTGCTCTTTTGATGGTTTACCTTGAAAGAACACATTGCTTTTAGCAAGCATTTCTTGAACAGGTTTTGGATAATTGAGAACCAAATAGGTAAGGTTGTCAATCGCCTGATTGTATTGTGATTGTTTATTTGACATTGCTAAAATTGAATTTTAAACCGTGCCCAACTAAAGCGCCTGCGATGAAAACCACTCCAAAAAGTAGGAGTTCATCTTTAGTCACGCTGAAGGTTTTATGCGGTTGTGGTTTAGGTTCTTCTTCTTTTTTCTTTGCTTCTTTACGAATGCGCACTTCGTTCCAAACCATTTGTACTTCCTGAGCAAGATTTTTGTCATCTGCTTGAGCGTTAGATCGTTTTACGATGGTTTGGTAATAGCGTTCTAAGTCTTTGTCCGAATAGCTCTCAAACTGATTGAGAAAACTGTCTTCATCGCCTGTCCCTGAATAATTAGAATGTCCACAAGCTTTACAGAAATTGCTTTCTGTATTATAAGAGTCGTTGCTACAAGCACCACAAAAGTTATCTTCTTTGGATTGGCTAAGCTTTAAAATAGCATCCTTATCGGGATGCAATTGTATGAGCTCTTTAATGACTTTACGCCCTTTTTTGCGAGCAAGTTCTTTTATAGCTTCTGCTAGGTGTTTAGGGTCTTCGGGCGCTTCAAAACCATACTCAAATAACAATTTTGCAACATCATCTGTATTGTGATAGACGATATAATCGATTCTATTTTGAGCTAGTGAAGGTGTTTGTTTTGAGTTTTTCATCTTGATTTCAATAAGAACAGCCAGAGTATATGGTTTAGGGGAAAACCGACTCTGGCTGTCTGGTATTAGGTACAAAGTCTGGACGATTTCCTTATTACAGGACTATCGTCTACGACGTCTTACCAATCGAGAAACTGGACGTCTCGTCACCGGTTTTCTGACTAGTCTACGACGTTTTACAACTCTACGAGTAGGACGTCTCACCACTCTACGTCTAGGACGCACACCTAATGCTGTTGGTCTTTTTCTACGGATTAAATCCAGTTGTGGAAGCCCAGTGGTACGTGGTGCTCTTGAAAGCTCTGCCACGTTAGTGCCTTTTAAAAGGTTACCCAGATTTGCTCTCGCTTTAATCGTAAATGTGAATACTGCCGTCACACCATCTTCTACAGATACACGCAGGGAATCCTGACCTGTAACATCCATCTCGAAGTTATCATCGTCGATGAGTTGTTGGGTAAAGTTTTGTGGCGAAGTCGCATTACGCGGTTGATACACTCTGGTGGTTTTAGACCCAGAAGCGGTTCTACGGTCAATACGTAGCACGTTATCAAATTGCAGTGCGTTACTCACAGAGTATTTCATTCCCGCAATCTTGAACGGATTTGATTTGCTCTCTTCACGTACTTCTTTGTGACTGGACTCTTCAATCTCAACGGTTAGTCCGTTAGGTTGAGCAGCTTCTGCATTACCACCAAAAATAACTGCCTCTGCACGAGCGCCAGATTTGTTAGTCACGACAACCGTAAGGGTTCTATCGTTAGGGTCTATCTTGCCAATACTTGATTTTGTGTAATCATCATAGGCATCATCGTCGTACTCGCCTTCATCAGCGTAGTCGTCGTAATCATCATATTCATCTTCGTACTCTTCGTCATAACCGTCTTCTAAACCTTCAAATCCAGTATCGAAGTCGTCTTCTTCATCGTCGTACATCTCGTCGTTATCGTAGTCGTCATACTGATCTTCAGCAGCTTCTTCGTAACGCATTAATTCGTCGTTATAATCTTTCATTTGTTTTCATTGTTTGCCTGTTCAAAAAACAGGATGATACTTTTGTTTTGGAGTCCAAAAGTGTCTCTAAACACTATTTTTTAGTTGGACTTGCGGTTGCTGGTTTCTTTGCTTCAGCTAATTTTTTAGCTTTCATTTTTTGCATCATCGGAGCAATTAAAAATGTTCCTAATGCGATTCCAGCGACGCCTGCTCCCACACAATATAGAATTGGTGTCCAGGCGATGTCGTTCTTGTTTGCTATTCGTTTAATTATTGATTGATTTCGTTTTGAATTACTTGGCGAGGTCTCTAAACCTTGATTGAGTGCGAAGTTGAGAATGAATGGTAGTTTTTCCGCTGTCGCGAAAGGGACTTTGGGACGAGTGGAAATAAAAAACGCCTTAACGATGAAGTTAAGGCGTCAATGCAATAATGAATTATAAAGTGCTTCTAACTGGTTTTCTAATTATTAATTATCCTCAATACACCTTGATTGCTCTCTTTAAACGCCTCACTTTGACGCAAAACTTCTTCCATTGCAACCATATCATCACCAAGCAATGTATCACTAAAAGCTTGCGCTCTGTTGAGCATTCTTATGTAAACGGATGGGTCTTGATTTCTGGTTAACCTGCGTAATCCTCCTAAATAATCTTCTCTGTAGACTGTTGGGATAATTATTTTGGTCTGTGATGCAGTAGATAGTTCAGCATTCATCATTACACGTGCAATACGTCCATTACCATCTAAAAAAGGATGGACTTCACTAATCACAAACATTATGTAAGCTGCTTTTGCAAAAGGATGTGTTAGTGCTTGATAGTAGTCAAAACTTTTATAAAGTGTTCCTGTAACTAATTCCATTTCTACAAAAGAGGTGTCTCCAGCTCTGTTGTTTTTGTCTTTGAACTTTCCTGGCTTTTTATCTTCTCGAGCACTCAATAATATCTGATGTCTGTACTGAAGTATTTCTACTAATTCTTCTTTAGTGCTTGGAACGATTTTCATTTGGCGTGGGTTAGAAACAATTTGATACGTTCCTAATACGTCGTGAGAGTCTTCATTACGTGATGGTAGTGGTTTTTGAGTTTCGATGACTCGTTTTGCCTCTTCAATTTCAAAGACAGTACCTTCTATGTAATTGGAAAAGTAACTTTCATAAAAGGCAAAGTTTCTATAAGCAGCAGTTGTGGTATTTTTTTCTTCTCGATGCTGAAACTCTTGTTGTTTCAAAGCTGTAAACAACGATTCAAAAAGTTGAATTCTAGCCGGATCATAAGGCACTCCAAATGCTCTTGCTGATGCTACTGGCGATTTTAATATACTCGATGGTTTTGTAGTGAGTAAGGCGCTTATGATTTTATTTAGCTTGGTAAACTCTTTAATCAAGCCCACTTCTTTGGCAATCTTTCTTGCTTTGTCTCTTACCGCATTTAATTCGTCTTCTCCATTAATACGGATGATTTGTTCCAGCTTTTCTTCAATTTCTGGATAGGTTAATGTTTTAGAATCGGGACCAAGCTTTCGAGAAGATTCCATATTTTCCAGCAAAGCACGTTCTCTTTGAGATAGGTATAATTCTCCAGAAAAGATGGTGTCGCCTTTTATAGGTTTATTGCCAGCCAATAAACGAATTGTTATTCCTGGTAATTGTGCTTTTCTTGTGTAGGTGTACGTTAAAAATATTTGTCCTGTGGCTGTTGGTGCAAACTCAAACGCAGAACGATGGCTTAATAGTGCACCTGGATATAAATGCCCAAGAATATGAAATAGATTGCGTCTTGTTATGTCTTCTGGTGTATCTTCAAGATTAGAAGTGTAAACTCTGTTTGCCAGCTTCCGTATCGTTCCCTCTTTTTCTAACTTCGATATTTGTTGCGATGTCGCAGAATCGGAAGAGCTAAAAATGATCTCTTGTAAGTGGATTGGTATATTTTTTTCCATTAAAAAGTGGATTTACGACAAAAATGTAAAATATTTTCCACTAAAACGTATTTTTATTAAAATAATTTCTATTAATAGAGATTAAATAATTTCTACTAAAATGTGTTCAACTTGTGAATTATTAAAATTTATTCCACTAAAACGCTATTTATTTAAAATATTTTCTACTATAAAGGACTATTCAACCCATCTTCGTGATAACGTAACTTTTCAGAAATCATCTTTACAATAGCCTCGTTCTTGGTTTTGTAGATGTTATTCCCATCAAAATCTTGCTCATTAAGTAGCATCTTGACTTTGCGACTTTCTTCCTGGTCGATAAACTTTTTACAGGCTCTTATAAATGCTGCACGACTACAACCTTTAATACGTTGCTCTCGCATATTGACGTACACAAAAAAGCTCTTCTGGATTTTATATTCAAGCTCTGTAATCTTACCCATTGCAAAAGCATTGGAACACAGCTCGTATTGTTCATCTACAATAAGCTGACCTATACGAACCATTTGATATTTAGGAATACGTTCTCGATAGCGCGTCACATCGTCAACTTGGTGGTGCAATCGCAACCACGTACAATTTTGCCATTCTGAGGTTGTGATTTTTGCTACAGACTGGTGTGTGAGTACAATGTCAATTCCTTTATGACGCACTGTACAAAGCGCACCAATCATAGACTGTCCTTTTGCACCTGTCATATAATGGTCAATATCGTCTAAGACTACGAGACCATTTTTATAGTGTTTCATAATCTTAGTAATGACTTCTTTCTTTTCATCATTATCCATAGGCGAACCATCTGCATTAAAAGGACGGATACGTCTTGAAGATACTTTGGTAAGTGCTTTTAAATGATTTGGGCTTACTGTTCTGAATTGAGGGTAATCATCATCATTAGTATCAAAAGCTAACACTTTTCGACCTTTCTTTCCCATCACTAAATGATCCATCATATAGTGTTTGATCTCTTGTTTGTTGCGATAGGTTTTACCAACACCAGTTTCTCCACAAACGAGCATAATCATTGGTTGGCGCTCTAAATCCTCTTTCTTATAGCTTATGGGCTTACGACCTCTGTTAGATGCTTTCTGAGACATTAGGAATTGTTTTGTGGTTCTTCAGCAACATCTATGATGGGAATGTCATCATCGACTTCTTCAACTTCTATATCTTGAATGGTAGGTTCTGGCTTATTTACTTTTTTTTGAAGTGGCTCTTGTTCTGGTTGCGCTTTAACGCTCCGCTCTCCCTGCGGTCGTGAATCTCGCACGCTCGATTTCGCGAAAGCGGAATCCGTACCATCTGAAACATCCTCATTTTCATCTTCCTCCTTAATATCTTCTACTTCAGTTTCCACTTTTTCCTGACGGACGATGTCCAGAATGCGATTTTCAAGTAGGCTGTTTTCTGCTCGCACTTCCATAACGACTTGAGCCTTTTTCATCAAGATGGAAATTACTGCACCCATTAATTGCTGTTCTGGCGTGAGTTTTTTAGCCTTCCTACGAAGTACTTGAGCAAGCAATGGTCTAAGTAAAGCTTGATCTTCTTTGTCAAGCTTGATGCGTTCTACATTCTTATCATTCTGCTGGTCTACAACCTGAATGATTTCCTCAAACTCATAGAACTCTTGGTGCTTTCTGATCTTTACGAAGTAACCACCGCCAACTGCAAGAACATTGTTAGACATTCCCAATATCGCATCGGCTGCTTGATTTGCTTGTGCGAGCGGTACTTCAAAATCTTGGTCGGTTACGGTTTCATCAGCTTCGGTATCAAATCCGTTTCCGTTAATTTCTTGTTCTGGAGCATCAAGTGGTTCTTGTTCTTTTTCCTTTTCGACCTTTGCTTCGACCTTAGTTCTAAAATCGGTTTGGGTGTTTCCGCTGCGTCCAGGTTCTAGTTCATCAAGGGTCTTATGCTCTTGTTCTGGTTTCCAAACGTTCCAACTTTTCTGTTTTTCTTCTTCGGTTTCAACAGGACGTTCGCCACCTATGTCTTTTTCAATTACAGGTTGGTTAAGCGGACTACTATCTTCGTTTTGAAGTTGTTCAAAATTGATTTCTTCTGGAGTTGCGGTAAGGGCATCTTGTACCTCTTGAGCGATTTTGTCTTGCATAGGCTTAGTTCAATTTTGCAATAAAATTGATGATGTTGTTTTCGAGGATTTTGAATTTTTCTACAAAAGGTTTGTAGAATTGTGGGATGGAAAGAATCTCATCGCACTTGTGATAGTTGTAAAGAATGGCACGTTTAGATTGGTTAAAACTCTCGCCAATCTTGGCATAACTAGAATCTGTATATTTCTTGAGTAAATAATAACAGGACATACGCGCTTCACGATACTCTTGAACGCTGCTGGTGTAGAAGTTTTCTTCTTTTAAATCAAAGACTTCAATGCTCTGAGAAATAATAAAAACGAGAAGAAGTTTTACTTTCTCTTTGTCTTGTGTGGTAAGCTCTGTATTACTGGTTAGACTATCAATAACCTCAATGGTTTTTTGAAGTCCAAATTTCCCAATTAAGGAATCTATACTTTGCTGTAAATCGTGATAATCGTGTGCTGTCTTTTTCATTGGGCTAATGCCGAATTGTTTGACAGGCAAACTACTAAAAGTTGTTTTTTAATTTATTTACAAAAAGTTTATAGAAGATTTACTTTAGTTTTCACTTGAGTAGGTGCGAATGTTTTTTAACTTGTAGGGTTTAAAAGAAGTTTATGAGAATCAAGAATATACAGGTTAGATTTTTTAGATTATTAGCAGATACGTCTATTAATTTAGAAGATGATATTACATTAATTGTTGGAAGAAATAATACAGGAAAGACATCACTTCTTGAAGTAATTAAAATGCTTACATCCAACGACGATTCTTTATCTTTTGAAGACTTTTCTCAATCCTCATATTCTCTATTTAAAGAATTGAATATAGAGTTTGAAAAGACTCTCGTTCCTGAGATAACGGATGAGAACAAAGAGACTATTGAAATAGATATTCAGAAACGTTTTCCTAAGATTCAACTTCAAATTGAATTTCACTACGATAAATTAAAAGACTCATTAACAGAGTTAAGTGAGTTTATCACAGATTTAGACGAGGAGAGAAATGATGCTTGTGTTTTGTTATCCTATGAACCTATAAATACGTTAGGGTTATTAAAAATGTTCAATAACAGAGAAGATAAAAAGATCACTTTGATTCCATATTTCAAAGAAAATTTAAATACTTTTTATAGGTTACGCTGTTATGCTAAAGATGTTAAGTCCGACTACCAGCGTGAAATTGAATTAGGTTTCAAAGAAAAGATAAAAAAGATAGTTTCTTTTGAAGATATCAAAGCTTTGAGAATCTTAGATGATAAAAAGAATGATAAGAACAAAACACTCGCACTAGGTTTTTCTAAATATTATAATGAGCGCGATAAAACAGATGCCAATGTTAAGGCTGTTGAAGATAAGCTTAAAGAAGTATCTATTGACCTTAAAGAGAAATATGATGTTGTTTTAAAAAAGATTCTAGTCGATCTTGGAAAATTTGGAGCAAAGACTCCTATCGTGATACCTCCAATTACTATAGATTCAGAATTTGATTCCGAGGCAGTTATAAGAAATAATATCAAATATTATTACAAGCAAGAGGAAATTAATCTACCGGAAAGTTATAATGGATTAGGCTATAGTAATCTTATTTATATGGTATTAGAGCTTGCTAGTTTTATCCAGCGTTTCCGAAATGCAAAAGAAGATAAAGTTTCAGAATTCCTTACTGTACTTATTGAAGAACCTGAAGCGCATATGCATCCGCAGATGCAACAAGTGTTTATTAGCCAGATCAAAGGTATTCTTGAAGAAGCTAAGAAAGACAATATACACGTCCAATTGTTAATTACATCGCACTCTTCACATATTCTATCTGAAGCGGGAATTGATTCTGACAAAGGTTTTAAAAGAATTCGATACTTTAATAGAATTGATAGCGGTATTGAGGTACAAGACTTTAATACTCTTGAAATTTCAAATGAAAAACAAACCGCAAGATTTTTAAAACAGTATTTGACCCTACACAAATCTGACTTGTTTTTTTCAGACAAAGTAATTATCGTTGAAGGCACTACAGAACGTATGCTAATGCCCCAACTCATCTTCAAATCGGCTCCTGGACTTTCCACTCAGTATGTGTCAATTCTTGAAGTAGGCGGTGCATATACGCATAAATTTAAGGAAATATTAGAGTTTTTAAAGCTAAAAACACTGGTTGTGACAGATATAGATTCTGTAGATTCTGTAAATGGAGAACGATGTGAAGTCAATGGTGGTATAGATGGAGAATTAACATCTAATCACACACTGAAGGATTGGATTCCCAAAAAGTCTAAAATCACAGAACTTATCGCTTGTGAGGAAAAGAATAAAATTGAAAATAATATTGTTAGAGTAGCATATCAAACAACTGAAAACGGTATTGTAGGTAGAAGCTTTGAGGAAGCTTTTATTAACACGAATCTGGATCTTTTAAAATCAAATTACACCGACGATAAAGGCGAGGAGAAAAATGTGAAAAACCTTTTTAGTTTCGCAAAGGTTAAGACTCTTGAGACTTTAAATTCTGAAACTCCATTTGAACTAGCACCTACAAGTTCAAGCGCAAAAACTAATTTTGCATTTGATGTAATGTCCTTCCCTGAAGATGATATTTCAAATTGGCAAGTCCCAGTATATATAGATGAAGGTTTGAAATGGTTAGAAAAACCTATCGATAAAAATATTACTAAAGAAATCGTTGATGCAACTGGAGAAGAAGAATAAATGGAAGCTATTGATCAAATAAAAGAGAAGATTACCACGCAGAAAAGTTTTGTATTGGAAGCTGGTGCAGGTGCAGGAAAAACTTATGCACTAATTCAAACTATTAACCATCTCATTGACACTAAGGGTAAAGACCTATCTCTTAATAATCAAAAAATTGTCTGCATTACTTACACTAATGTAGCCAAAAATGAAATTATAGATCGCCTTGAGAATAATCCTTTAGTATTAGTTTCTACAATTCACGAGTTTCTGTGGGATAGTATAAGACTATTTAACAAGCAGTTAATTATAGAATTTGATGCTATCAATACCATTAAACACGAAGAAAAGCCAGACAAACATATCCTTGGATTAGCTGACCGTATAAAATCTGTTGAGTATTCGGATAGAGCTTTTAGTGATTTTGAAAATGGAACCGTAGGACACGATGACTTAATTCTTTTGTCTCAAAGAATGTTTGAGAATTATGAGTTATTAACATCAATAATTACATCGAAATATCCATATCTTTTTGTTGATGAATATCAAGATACTGCCCCAGAAATTATTAGTGCATTCCTAGACTTTCTACTTCCAAGAAATGAAAAGAATATTCTACTAGGATTTTACGGCGATTCACATCAAAAAATCTATAATTCAGGAATAGGTTCATTGAAAAGTTATGTTGATGCAAAACGGATTGAAAATATTGACAAAATTGAAAATTACCGCAGTTGTCAAGAGGTTATTGACTTACTTAACAATGTTAGAACAAACATAAAACAGGAAATACCAAAGGGTGCTGAAAAGGAAAAAGGTAGTGTAGAGTTTATAAATAGTGAAAATTATCCTGACAAAATTAAGGGTCAAAAGGTAAAAGAATATGAAGATTCATTGATGCCACAAAAAAGTAAAAACTATGATTACGTTATAAAGGAGTTAGAGTCAAAAGGCTGGGAATTCGGAGCAGGAAGCGAAGATAAAATTCTAATTATAGCAAATAGCCGTGTTGCTCGAAGAGGTGGTTTTGGAAAACTTTACGGGATTTATAATCGTAGATTTCCTCTTGGTGCTGCAGATGCTCTAATTAAACGAGAGCATCCTTTAACAGCCCTTTTTGTTGGGTCTATGGATAAAAAAACATCTATAGAGAGGAAGACTGGAATAGAACATTTAGTAAATCATTATGATAATGGTTCGTATAATGAAATATCTAGTTTTTTAAAACGTAATGGCTCTCAATCAATCAATTTAAAAAAGCATTCCGATAAGAAGGTTATTAACGAAAAAATTGAAGGATTGATAACTACAAGAAATACAAAATCAACTAAAGATGTTTTAGATTATGCACTAGAAAACAAGCTTATTGTTCTTTCGAAAGGTATGTATAGATTACAAGAAAAGGTTAATAAAAATACAGATGGACTATCTGATGATGAAAAGGCTAAAATAGAAAAAGAGAAAATCTTTTACGATTCTGTAATGGCATTACCCTATAAAGAGATTATAGCCCTTTTTGAATACACACAAAATCAAAATGTTTTTTCCACCAAACACGGTACTAAAGGAGAGGAATACCGTAATGTTCTAGTTGTTATTGATGATACTAGTTGGAAATCCCAATATAAATTTGAAGGTTATTTTGACGATAGTGATACATCTGATGGTCGTAAAGAAAGGACAAAAAATCTTTTTTATGTATCATGTTCACGAGCAAAAGAAAATCTTGTAGTTCTCGCGCTATCTAAAATGGAAGCTCCTGCAATGACAACCATAAAAAAATGGTTTGGAGCAAATAATGTAAGCATTTTTAAATAAATTCTCTATCGTCCAAAGTTTACAATCCACTTAAATAAAGCCTAATATATTTGAACCATTATTAATATTAAAACTCAAAATTATGGCAAAGTCAAACACACCACCAAACGGACCAAGTAAAACAGGAAACAAATCAGGAGGCGGAAGAGGTAACAATCAACCGAGAACAAGTTCAAGTAAAACTGCAAACTCTGGTTCTAAAGTAAAGAAGTAATGCAAAACTGATGGTCGCAATGACTAACACATTGCGACCATATTGTTACTATGACGGAAGAAGATTTTAAAATAGATAGATTTCACGAAACCTGGGAAAGTGGCGTTCCCTATTGGTTCATTGGAGCTTGCTTACTCAATTATAATTTCAAGTCCTTTAGGCGCTTTTTGATTTATATTTCTCATTATAGCTCTGTTATAGATTTAAGGGAAACTCCTTCTCAAGACATTAAAAACGAAGAAATAATAGCTGGATTTCAGCCACTATTCACAGAACGTATTCCTAAAAAGGTGCTATACCAAATAACTAGACTCAAATCAAAAACTACTTTTAATGAACAATTTAAAACCTATTTTGTAGCAAATAATCTAATAGGGAGAAAAAGTTTCACGATGCTGGAAGCTTATAAGATTTTAGAGTTTTGGCAAGGTGAAGGTAAATGGGGAAGAATGCAGGCAGCGAAAAAAGATATGTTAGCTGATATTATTCACAATGGAAATTATGAGCGAACTGCTGAAGAATTTAGAGGAGCTTTGGGTAAAGAAGGTTACAGACCAAACCTTATATCTCCCAAAAAAATCAAACAACTCATTGAACATATTGACCTTACAGAAGAAAACCAGATTGAAGAACTTATGGGTTATAAAGAACTTCAAACTGGCTTATTATGGATGTTTGGAATAGTAATGATTTGCCATTTTTTCACTCAAAATGAGGGCGTTTTTAATACAAATAGTAAATCGAATAAAGCTATATCCGCTCCACCTCATACCGATACCTAAAAACACTAGTCCGTACCACACGATATTTTCCAATCACGGTATTCCAACCCAACTGCGTTTTTACACCCAAATCTCGAAATGTCGAACCAGCAATATTTCGGACACGTCCCATTCTTACTAACTCCTCTAAAATAGCCTCGTCATTAGCAGGTTTTGCAGCTTCCTTTTTAGGTGCTACTTTTTCAAGTTCTGGTTGTTCTTCTAGTGCATCTTCAATCTCATTGAACTCTAGTTTATCGGCATATTCTTCATCTATGTCTTCAAGGATTTCTAAATCCAGTTCCTCAAGCTGTTCGTATAAACTCCCTTTTTCACAATCTGAAACCGTTTCAAGTAGCTTATGCATTCTATCAAAAATTTCTATTTTTTCTTGAATAGGTTGCAATAGTAATTTCTTATCCAACTTGTTATTCTTCAGGAAAACCTGATGTTCTATTTTCTTCATAATCTTATGTTGTTATTGGGATGAGTTCCTGTTTATCTGCAATAGCATTTTCTAAAACATTAGATAGCGCTGCTGTCGCCAGAGAGGTCACGATGATAATACCTGTTGTTTTTAAAAGTTCAGCACCTTTGGGTATTTGTAGTTTAAACTCCTTTGTTGGGTCATTCTTACCTAAATTATAATAGATGAGCGCTTCGGCAAAACCTATGGCGAGTCCAGCGCCTGTGATGATTAATACTTTTTTATTCATAGTTATTTGGTGGCTTTTTCTTCCATTTTATCATACTTCGCTTTGATGTCTTTTTCCCCAGCTTCGGCACGTACAAAGTTGATTCCGTAGGTATTCATAATACCTCTGTGCGCTCGCAACAGAATCTTTTCGGCTTCCTTTTGCATCTTCACATTATCCTTATGCACTGGCGGAATCAAATTAGCTATCGCGATAAAATGATTCTTGATTTTGGTGTGGCGCATTGGCTTAGGCTTCTTAGGCTCATTCTTGCGCTTTTCTTCATTAAAGCGTTTGATTTTTAACCGACACGCCTTGATGTCTTTACTCAAACTATCCAGTTCTTTCTTGACGGTTTTAGTAGGTTCTTTGTCCTTTTTTGGAGCATCCTTTTTAGAATCAGATAATTCTTTTTTAGACGTCTCTTTAGATTCCTTCTTTTCCGCTTTCTCAGCTTTTATGGCGTTAGGTGCGAGACGTTCCACTAACAGAAAAACCTTTTCAATGTTCTCCTTGGCAATCTCTTCAAAAGCCTTTTTATCATTGGTTTCTTTGTAGTCATCCAGTATGTCCTGCACAGCAGTTTGTAATGCTTCAGGTTGCACATTGCTCATATCGAGCGCTTGTAATTGTTGTATGGTCATCGTTTATTTTTAAGCTGCGATTAGTAATTCTAGTTCCAGTAAGTCTAACGCTCTGGCACGTTCTTTTTCTTGAAGGCGTATGATTTCTTTAGCATCGCTACGTTTATCTTTCTGTTGCATTTTAGGATGCAGCATCTCATGTAAAAGCGCATCTGCTTCTTGGGCTTTCGCATCAGACTTGCTAAAATCTTCAGAAGTTGATTTTATCACTTCCCAAGCCTTTACAGGATCAAGTTTACTACCTGTGAGATCTACAATTTCATCTTGATTTTTAATCTTCAACGCCTTGAGCGCATCCTTGGTTATATTCTTAGTTTTATACATTTTCTATAATTTATGATCTATGGCATATTGTTGATGGTACAGCGGTTCCAGCGACCAGATAAAATCATTTGCTTCTTCCTGGTCTGCATAGTGAATGGAACATAATTGAGATGTTCCATCGGTTTTAAAACACTCGTAACGGTAGCATTGCACGGGATTATCTTCGTTTGAAATATCAATGGCCGTCCAGCGCAGGATTAAGGTATTTTTACGCTTTCGCGAAAGCATAATCTGAAAATCTGTACATCGCTCTTTACAAGCTTTATTGATTTCAACAGCTCTGTCCATTATCTTGTGAATGACACTTTGTTTTAAGGTTTTTTTATCCATTTGGCTGCAACTGATTCTTATAATTGGTAATGATTTGTGAGACTTCTTTAACTGCCGAATCCATCGAATAACTTTGTTCAAATACGAATCCTTTTGGGTTAATCGCTTTCGCGAAAGCGGTACCCATACTAGCCGAAATAGTTCCCAAACCAGAAGGAATCGTGAGACCGAAATAATTGCTCATCGCCACCAAAGATTTAAACCCACGAAACCTGAAATAACGCGGATCACTACTCATCAATAGCAATTGGTTTTTATCCAGTTTATCCTGAAAGCGTTTTACACGCACACAACCCATCGTGACCTGGTTATTAAATGAAGTGCCCAACATCACATTCACTTCGACAGAAACTCCTCGCAGTTCCATAAACTCCACAAGTTCTGCACAAGCGAGACCTACGTAGAGCAAATCGTTACCCTTTACGTGGGCATTTGCACCAGCCATAATGTACAATTGAAGCGAAGGATACGACATTTGCTTGTCCTTGAAATATGCAAACACACTCTTCACCGAAGTGAGTACTTTTTTGTTTCCCAACTCAATATTCATCTGACTCACAGAAGTGTTAAGTGGCGAAGTGGTATTGATAGGAAATTGTTGATACATTCCCATCGCAGCACGCTCAAAAGAAAACACGCCAAGACCGCGATCATTGTAAGCCATCTTAGGTTTAGGCATTACAGAATCGTTGAGATACTGCAAATAATGTGTGAGCTTTTCCTTGATTTTTGGCTGAATCTTAGCGACTAAAGACATCCCTAAAAAGGTACGATGTTCGTTGAGTTCCTTAACACTTTTAGGTGTTGGTGTGCCGTACCAATCAGTTCTGCTTTGTAGTTGACTATAGGTACTTTCTTCTATAAAATCCCAACGCGACTGGTTTGCAGACGAGAGATTTTTAATCTCATCATCTACAAATGCATTGAAAGCAAACAGACTATCAAATAATAGATAGTTGTATTTGCCATCAGGACTTTTAAGGGTATGTTGTTTTGGTGCGCTCACGTATGCTCATAAAAGTAAATTTTGAAGTGGTGTGAGTTGCGGTATGGAATTGTAGTTTGGTACAACTATATTTAAGTATTTGCTTAAATACGTAATTAAGATTACCTTTACTCGTCTAAAGCAGTAATATGAAACTAGAAATATCCTGTACAAGAGCTGAGGCAAATCATAAACAGTTATTAAACTGTAGAACAACTATTGATGATATGGCAGGCGGTTTTCAAAATGTATCGAAATTATTATCCATTTCAGGTAATGAGGTGCGCTTAAAGATTCTATTTCTTTTAAATATGGAAAAAGAATTATGTCCTTGTGATTTATCTGATATTTTAGGTATGAGCGTGCCAGCAGTTTCACAGCATATACGAAAAATGAAAGATGCAGGTATTATAAGCTCAAGGAGAGAAGGGCAAACCTTATACTATTCATTGAACGAGGATGAGACGGATATTCTGAATAGTATTTTTAAGTCAATCAAATTAGAAAGAAAAATAGCCTAAATTTTATAATAATGAAAACAGAAAAAACATCAAAAAATGCAGCATATACAGGTTTGTTTGCTGCTGTAGCCGCATCATCTTGTTGCATACCACCAGTTATTGCATTAATTGCAGGCGTTGGAGGAAGTGCTTCTGCTTTATCTTGGATGGAACCTTTTAGACCCTATTTAATTGGTGTCGCTATAGTAGCAATTGGTTATGCGTGGTATGATTATTTAAAACCGAAAAAAGCAGAGGATTGTTGTGAAGTAGATGCAAAACCAAAGTGGTTTCAAACCAAAGGATTTTTAATAGGAATTACACTATTTGCGGCTATCTCAATTAGCTTTCCATATTACTCTCACATTTTTTATCCTGATAATAAGAAAGAAGTAGTTATAGTGAATCAGTCTGATATTCAAACTGCGAATTTTGATGTTAAAGGAATGACCTGTGCTTCTTGTGAGCAACACGTTACGCGAGCAGTTAATGAATTAGAAGGCATTATTAATGTCGCAGCTTCTTTTGATAATGCTAACACAACAGTAGAATTCGATAATTCGAAAACGACTAAAGAGGATATAGAAAAAGCGATAAACTCAACGGGATATAAAGTAATAAATATAGAGTAGCAATAATTATGGAAATCACATTACAGTCTGAAATCACTTGTCCAAATTGCGGACATAAAAAAGTAGAAGATATGCCAACAAACGCTTGTCAGTTCTTTTATGAGTGCGATAATTGCAATCAGGTGCTAAAACCAAAACAAGGTGATTGTTGTGTATATTGTTCTTACGGAACAGTAGCTTGTCCGCCTATTCAAGAAGGAAATAGTTGTTGCTAGACTTATCCAATCCGCCTCTTAAACTCCGTAATAAAAGCCTGTTTCATCCCACTACTTTTATAAGAATTTAAGAACCCTTCAAGATTTATTTCAGTCTTGATGTGTTCTGCTTTTTCTTTGGTCATTGCAATAAAGTAGCTGTGTAAAGAATCTTTCAAAGTCTTACCATTGGGCATCTTGCGATAGGTCTTACCAAACTCATCTTTCATTCCTGTTTCTCGCTTCATTTCAAGCTCGTAGGCGCGTTCAAAGTTGAGCATTGTACGAAGTGTCATAATATCTTCTGTATCGTCGTCTCCATCTTCTTTACCTTCATATTTCAAAATAGATTTACGAATGGTTAAACAGATATCTACTACTGCAGGATAAACAAGTTGTCTTTCTAAGGTTTCATTAAACCCAATGCGATAAATACAACCGCTAAATCGGTCAAGCAAAGAGGCATCTTGTTTGTTGTTCCCAACATAGTTTCCACTTGCACCTTTTCCAATAACATTTCCAGTAGCGATACAACCAAAGTTTCGGTGTTTCTTAATTGGCTCATTATTCCCATTAAAGATAATAGCATCTTCACGAGCACTTTTCGCTAAAGCATCATTTAATAGTCCAGCGGTATTGGCATCAAGTTTTGGCATTTCGTCCAGGATCAAAACCTTCCCGTCACGCCAAGCTTCAATAAGAGCACCTTCTTTGTAACCAGAAATAGTTTGACCACCTTTGATATCAATGGGCGATGTCCATTGATTACAGTTTACAATGGTAAAAGGCAATTCTCGTCCATCATTTTCTGCACGCCCTTTTATGGCGTATGCAATTTTCTCGCCTATGGTGGTTTTTCCTGTTCCGGCACTTCCAACTAAGTATGGATTATTACCAACACTTAAATCGTCCATAATTTTCATAAACTGCGGAATCTGCTGTACTTCTGGGATATCTAATTTTCTGTTATTCATTCTTAATTTATTTTTGCTTTTTTGAATAGCTTGTCAGCTGACTCATTGGCTTCTTTTTTGGTTGAGTAGATACCATCGATGACATCTGCATCCATACCACGCTTAAATTTATTTTTGAGTTCCTGCATTGTTGTTGGCTTGCCATCAAATATTCCTTTGCGACTTCTGTAGAAAGGCGTGTAAACGAGATACATTTTGTTAGGATTCACTTTCATCTATTTCAAAGCAATTTGTAGTTGATTAATTAATTCATCGATAGATGCTATTTGAGCAATCGTGTCTTCATAAAACACACGTCCTAAATCCTGAGCGGTGTACTTTCCAAATACAAATTCTGCATTCCCATCTTCGTGTAGGTTATTCAAAATGAAATAACCCATAGCTTCAATCGCTTCGTGTAATGGTAGATCTCTTACTTCCACAATAATGGCGTTAAAATCGTCTTTAATTCCTGTCTTCAGCATAGTCGTTTTCCAATCTTGGTAAGGCTCTTCAACGTTCTTGAAAATGGGAATCAGCGAGTAATTATATTTCTCTTTATCAGTTAGAAGTCGATTGTAAATCACTAAACCAAATTCATAATCTGCAGTTGGTTCTTCATAGTTTACAAAACCAATCGTAGGATTACTACCTTGGCCATACGCACGACCTAATTGATATTTGAAGTTTCCTTTTTTCTGTTTGGTCTGAGCTTTCCAATCGGTTTCATTTTCAATCTCCCAATCTTCCAACTCACGCGCTTTACCCATATACTGTACTTGAAAAGCATCCAATCGATTCAGAAACGGTTGTAAATTTTCCAAATGTAATGCGCCAGTCATATCTCCAGCATTTTGCACAAAGTCTGGCAATTCATATTGCGATTGTCCTGATTCACGTCTCAATAACGAGCGTAATTTTTCATCAATAACTGCTGGATATAAATCCTTTTTGTCTAAATAGACTTGATAGTAATTGTCACTTATTCGCTTTGCGCGAAAACTTAACTTATGATCTGCAAAGAAGTCATCTAAATCCAATTTGCTAATAATTGGATACGCTTCAGAAACTGGAAGCAACGCCGAATCTGCCTCGCCTTCTTTGCCAAAGTCTCTATGTAATAGGATTCCATTCTTGATGGTTCCTTCTTTGGTATTGTACTTAATCAGTTTGTTTTGAGTACCAATCTGACCAGAAGCACCTACGATATTCTCTGTCAAAATATGTCGACGTTCCCTTTTAGAGGAAGCCTTTTTAATCAGCTCGTTCCATTCCAGATTAACCATTTGTACATCTGCATCAGTAATGCCACGACCCTCTGTAAATACCTGGCTAATGAAACTCTGTTCGGCAGGCTGTAAACTGTAGGTTAAAATCTTACGGGAATCCGTAACACCGAATTTTAAACTGATATTACTCAACGTATATGGGTTCTTTCCAGATTTCCCAACGCTCACACCCAAGAAGATTCCCCAAGATGGTTTAATGGTCGTACCAATAAACGGAACACGAATAACATCGCCAATATTCCACATATTGATATACCGAAGAATGATGTTTTGAATATTTTCTAAACCAGCAATATAAGTAGCCAATTGATAAGTTTTCTGATTAATAAGCGCTTCCAGCTTGTTCCAATCCGATAGAATCTTTTCATTCTCTTCTTCGGTTTCTCCGCTACCTCGTTGTGGTAATACTTCACGGTCTTCTTTCAGTTTTTCTATGGCTTTAAAACGTTTTGCTTTTCGGTCCTCTAAAAGTTTAGGATAAGCTTCGTTGATTTGATCTTCAAGCTTCAATCTCACTTGAACTGGTTTTTCTCCATCGAGTGCATCTTGAATACGTTCATCAATATCTTGTTTGGTAAAGGGGCGCTTTAGATTATTGACAATAGTAATATCTCGAACCGTGTCTTTTCCAAATGGTGTGCGACCACCTTGACCTTTTTGAAATAGGAAACGCTTTTTTACTTCGGCATCGAGTGGTAAGAATTCAGTTTCCAAATCATACGTGCCTTGTTGCTTTTCTAACTTGATTTGATGGTCATAACGCTCTAATAAATCATCATATAAAGCATCTTGATCTTCCACTTTAAGCAATCCAGCTCGTCCTGTCAATTGACGAATAGCACCTTCTTTAAAACCATTACGCTCATAAGAAATAAAGCCTCGCTTATCCGTTTTCTTTTGATACGTTGGATAACCGAGCTGTTCCATCATTTCCTGATTCTCATCTACCCAATTCCACGCAGCGATATCTCCATATTTATTTAGGAAGTCGGCGCTTTTCAAGGTGTCATCATTGGTTTTTTGAGAACCTGTAGTATTGGCATCCAGCGATTTCAATTTCGCTTTAAGCATTGTCATTAAACGCTTTTCGGTAGGAATGTCGCTGGTTATATAATAGTACTCTGGCAAGTTCACTTGACCAGTACGATTGATACGACCACGTTTTTGAACTTCAGTATTAATATCCAATTCAAACTGATGCACAATCATTGCACGCTGACGTTGATCTTTAAAATCTTTACTGGCGTGCGCAGAAGATCCTGTGCTACCGCTTTGATTGATGAGTAGTACATCATAATCGCCACTATTAAACATTCTAAAAGAGCGTTCTGTATTACTTCGGAAAGATTCTACAACAGCTTCATCATCCGTTAAATCGATGCGCTGATTACGACCAGTAACCTCGGCAACTTTGAAAAATAGATCAGAATGACCGCCCAAATGTTTGGGCTTCTTTTCGGTTTGTAACAAGTGAATCAACTCATCAATAGGCGAAATAGAAAGTCCAGAACTCTCTAATAACATTCGCTTTTTGATGTCGTTGTATTTCTCAATCCCATTCTGAGGTAATTCCTCTAACTGAATACGTTCTCTGGTTTTTTCGCCATCAATCGCCACATAATTATAGTTAAAGATTCCGTCAAGTCCTTTAACCAAAGTTCTCACAAAATCCAGTTGTTCTTTAGGAATCACATCGCCACTTACTAAATTCAAATCTTTCAAGAATGCACCCATTGTAGACTTGAATGCGATCACTACTTTCTTGTCTTCCTTCAGTAATTTGATGGTGTGTGCTACCACATCTTTGACTTTCAAAGCAAATAACATCTGGTCAATGATATTGAACACACGTGAGAAATATGGCGATTGTTTTACGCCAAGTCCTCTTGGTTTAGAAGACATATGCTCACCTTGCGCTTTCGCGGAAGCGTGAACATCTGCCAATAATGGCGCCACAAATTCTTGTTCAAAAGCCACCACATCATTCATTAAACTAATGATGCGATTCACACTCTCACGACTCTTACTTCGTTGTGGTTCGGCATCAAGTGTGATGTAATCGACATTAATTCCTTCATTGGATCGTTGGCGTCGTATAAGTTGACCACTTTCTGAAAGATTAGAGGCTACAATTTCTTGTAGCGCCAATCCGCCACTTGTCATTGAACGCACAAAATTAGAATCATTCAAACCAGTTTCAGCAATTGCGGTCTTTTTAGCATAAAACGGCATCACTTCTGGATATTTGGCAAAGGTGGCACTTAAGAAACAACAGGCTTTAGTTTGTGGTAAAACTTCGCGCATCCAGGTACCGATGATGGAATCGAAACCACCAGCCATATGCGACTCATCGAGAATGAAGATGAGCTTCTTGTGTTTTTTGCTTCCATCGATTCCATTATTTACCATTTTCTCAATCCACATTCGTTTGTATGGATGTGCAGATTGCACTTGAGAGTAGGTGGCAAAAATCATATCATAACCCAATGGTAAATGATCTAATGTAAGCGGTATTTTGATGGTTGGGACTTTATCAGGATCAGGTAACTTCTTTCCAATCTTTTTATGGTATTCAATAGATTCTGGACTTTCTGTTGGGAATTCTATTTCGTTTGAAATCAAGTCAGCTTGAGCAGAACTACTCAGCGGACTAAAAACCACATTACCATCTGCATCTTTAATTTTGGCATTGGTATCCGTGTTGACGATAAACGGTCTGATGTTCTCAAAGCCAATCGCTTTCAAATCACGATACATATCGGTAAAGAGGTCTGGTTTCTTAGTGAAAAAGACAGGAATATAATCGTTCATAACTGCGTGTCGTATCACCGCAGCAGCCTGCCGACCTTTTCCTATTCCTGTCTGATCTGCTATGATAATTCCTTGCTCATTCTCAAATTGCTTCAGGTATAAACCAACTGCATCAACCTGTTCTGCACCCAATCCATTCCACAATTGTTTGGTGGATTTATACTTTAATTGGTTACGGACATAATTATCAATGTTCCCTTTCGACTTCACAATACTGTTAAGCGACTTCTGAACCTCAAAAGCCATATTACGAGGAATGAGCGTATTCATCCGATATGGTGCTTTTGACTTCGGAACGTATTCCACCAAAGCGCTTTCTTGCGTGGCAAGTTTTGCAACCTCTTCAGCATCTTGCTTAAAATCTGTCTGTTCTATTTCTAATTCTTGATTACTCATTCTTATGTAGGGCTAAAGCTTCTAAATAGGTTCGTAGTGTAATTTCAGAATACAGCTGAATGGCTTCTTCTTTATCCATTCCGCTTCCATAAAGCAATGAATCTTGAGGTGCAGTTTCATCCAGTGTATCCCAACGTTCTTTAAGTGTCCAGAGTGCGAGTTGCATCTTGTCTGTATTAGCAAGAAAGTCAGCTATTTCTCCTACCGATTTCCCTTCGGTATAGACCAGCTCCAGATAATCTTCAATAAGAGCAATTGGGTTTTCACCTTTCGCAAAAGCGTGTTCCACCAGTTGATGTAATTGAATGTAAAGCGCTGCTTCGTGATCTTCATAGCGTTCAAAAGGTTTTGTGTTTGTGACCATAAAGAGCTTTGTGCTCGTGTCGTTAGGCATTAATTGATTATTGAAATAAATCATTTTGTACGTGCGGTTTTAAGCTGTTTTATGATGGTATCGATATTTGGTTTGATATGCGATCTGGTTTGCTTCCAGAGGTCTTCAAACGTCTCTACCATATCTTCTAAATGTGGTTGTTCGCTCTTATTTGGTGCTACTCCAGAAGGTTTAGTTTTACGACCACCAATGAGTATTAACATTGTTTTTGTGACAGCACCTTGCTTGTTATAGAGCTTGTAGCTGTTCATATTAATAACATCGTCTACCTTGTAATAACGATACAACCAATTGAAAAACGGACGGTATTTTGCAAAGAGACCATCGTCTCCAAAATAGATGTGACCCATTATGATGATTGCCGCTTTGCCATCATCTTTCATCGTGTGAAGCGCCAATCCAGCCATCAAATGCTCCAGACGAATATGGTTTGCTAATCCACGATGTTTATTAAAATATTTCTGAATGATGCGCTCTTTATCAAACTTAGAATCATCCCAACTTGCAAAAGGTGGATTGGTCACCACTACATCGTGAACTTTGTGCATCATTTCTGGAAAAGGTTGTGCAGCATTATCAGAAGTGATTCTGCCGAAACCTTGATGCTCTAACGATTGCTTTCGACTTTTATCTATCTCGTTGACGTGCGTGATTCTTGGATTTGCTCCAACAAGTAGTAACCCATTTCCTGCACTGGGCTCAAAGATGAACTCGGCTTCATCCATTCCCGTGTATTGTGCCACGATGGCTCCGATAGGACAAGGCGTAGAATATTGTTTGTAGAGCTCTTTGCTGCTGTCAGAATACGCATAGGTTGGCTGCACCTTATTCCAAAACAATACCATCTTTTTAAGTCGTACCTCAAATGGAATGGGTTCTCTGTAGAGCATTTTATACCATAACAACCAACTCAATTCCACCGCTTCCCAAAGTGCGCCTATTGTAGGCGCATTGGTTTCTACTCTAAGCTTTTCAATTTTCTTTTTTGATAGGCGTTCCGCTTTCGCGAAAGCGGTATGCATAATAGCGATGACCTTGTCTAAATAGTCATTGGGTTCTTGATACTTTTCTTTCTTTGGTTTGGGTTCTGGAAGTGATTCTTCGACCTCTAAATCCTTGTTCATATAATCCTGAATGACCAGCTTGGATCTTTCTAATCGGCTTATTTCCCATTCAATATCATTGAAAGCTTCTTTGGACTGCTTATCGGTTCTTGGCTTGTTAGTTTTTGGGTTGACTAATTCTAATTTCTTTTCAACCAATTCCATTAATAAGGAATCCATAATCACAATTCCTTTCGCCAAATCTGCAATAGGTCTGGAATGTTCCACCGCAGACCACCATTGATGCCTGTCATCGTATGCGCCAATTTGAGAAGCCAAAGTTGAGACGCTTTTGTAGCCAGTGTGAACGTTCACATAGGGATAATCCAAATCTGTAGGATAGCCGATTTCTTCAAACGCTTCACGACCGCGACTCTCCCACTCACGAAGTACGGTAGATCGATTCACATTAATTCCATAGTCATTAGGATGTGCCATTTGTGAGAGGCGAAATAAATCCAATCCAGAAGCTTGTTCAATAGTTTCGTCT
Organism: Tenacibaculum sp. M1.3A; assembly: GCF_057732375.1. Classification (NCBI taxonomy): domain Bacteria; kingdom Pseudomonadati; phylum Bacteroidota; class Flavobacteriia; order Flavobacteriales; family Flavobacteriaceae; genus Tenacibaculum; species Tenacibaculum sp. M1.3A. The sequence goes on from NZ_JBYJEF010000003.1 coordinate 176,825, forward strand.
GTAATGTTGTAGAGTCGCTTAAACTTCATTCTCAAAAAATTAGCATCGCCTAAATTGAGCCCTCCTGATTGAAATGGTTCGCCAGCTTTTGCTGGCACTAAAACATTAGGAACGATATGATCGCGATTGAAAATATCTTTTGAGACAGATAGCGTTTTAGGAATATCTTCTTTAAGATTGAAGAATGGTAAGTCGAGTGATTTATTCAATCTATTGATTTCCATTAACGCCGCTGTACGTGTTGAAAATGACAAGTCGTAAATCCAATCTTCAAAATTCTGAAGTGCTTTTAAAAGTTCATTTTTAAAATGAACTTTACTAGATTGGGCAGCTGCATCTTCCAAATCTAAAATGGTAGTAGCTATAATGGTTTCATCTTCGCCTTCGAGTGTGTTTTCTAATATGATAAGTTTCTCGATGACTTCGTTTAAAATCTCGCGAGTAGAAATTTTGCGCTCTTTATCGGTCTTGTAACCAGACTCATTTTCTTTAGGCACTTCTTCAAGAGTCTCTTTGTTTTCAGTTTTGTTATTTTCTTTAGGAAGTTCGTTTTCTATTTCCTTAGCAGGTAGCTCTTCTATTTCTGATTTATCCTCAACTTCAATACGATTTATAATTTGCCCTTTGTCATATAGAATGCGGGCTTTGCGCTTATAGTTTCTGGGAGAGACTTCGACGTTTTGTAAATCGTCTCCATATTTGATAATGGCATATTGAGTGGCAATTTGCATAGCAACCTTCTTATAGGGATCGAATAACACATACTCGTCCTTCTCGGCCTTTTCTTTGCCCCGATAGGAAATCGTTACATAACTGAATTTGCTTTTATCAATGTTTTCTAAGGAAGGTTGAAACGATGGATACATCGAAACCATTTTCCAATCGCCGCCACGAGAAAACGCATCTCTTAAGGAAGTAGCAAAACTTTTATAGGCTGGATGTGCATCTGAGTACCAAGTGTTTTTCTTCTTTAAAACCTCGCGAAAGCCCAATTCTAATAGGAAGGTCGAAAACTCTTTGGGTAGGTTTTCACTGAATAGTAATTCTATTGCGTTTTTCTCTTCGTTCTCTGTAATCGTTACCTGCATCTTTATCGGAAATAGGAAAACGCATCGCTATAGGAAGCTCGTTTTCTCTTTGATTTAGGATAAATATAGATTTGAGACTCGGGCGATTGACCTTACGGAAATGTACCTTGGTACGTTGGGATTATTTTGAAATTAGGTTGAAATGGGTAATCGTAGGAATGGTAAGGGTTTTGAATTTATGGGTGGGGTAAATTAGTAAGATTATAGCGGTACTTGATAGAATTCCTTATTAGAAATTGTTGATAAGGGTTGATAAGTCCTAGTGATAAGCTTTTGAGCAAAATTGAATTTTGGCTATTTTTAGAATGAATAATAAACTAGATAGTTATGGGCATTAAAACAGGACCTAAAAGAATCGCAAAATCTACTGGAAAACCAGATAGACGACAAAGAGACAATAAAAGCACACCAGGAAACACTCCTTCCTTAAAACTACATAAGCATAAGAAAGGAGATTAATTCTGTAATTATTAAATGAATGCTTCTTGAGAGTAATTGAGCTTCTTTTGCGTCCAGCTATCTTTAATCCAAACCGATTTGATTGCATTCTTCCCAATTCGGTTAATTAGTGTTTTGTCGTTAATAAGGAGGTTAATTATATCGATCCACTCTGGAACCTCACTAGCAATAAATCCAGTTTCGCCATCATTGATGAATGCTTTAGCTGGATGATAAATAGAAGCTACTACTGTAATCCCAAAAACAGAAAGTTCTAAAAACAACTTGCTATTTTGATGTCTGCTAAAAAGTCCTTCCTTAGCAGGTAGCAAAATTATATCCAGTTGTAAGCTATTTAGCTTTTCAAAATAGTCCAAGAAGGAAACGGAGTCGTGTATTTCACAATCTATTTCCTCAAGGAGTAAATCTCCTTCCTTAGAAGAATGGGGCTTGCCAAGACAAACAAATTGAATTTTCTCTTTCAAATCGGCACGCATTTTAAAAAGTACTTCCTTAAGAGATAGCAAATCTTCTTCATTTGGTTTTATGAATCCTACTCGTAATTTCTCTGAAGTGTTTCTTGTAAGTGGTGGCATTTCTTCATAGCCATATCTCGAGACTAAACTGGGAAGGTATTGCACAAACGTATGAGCGTTTTCTAAACGGTCGTCAATGAATCGCTGCAAGAACTTTTGAAAAGCCTCAATTGCAACAGTCACGATATCCATTAAACCTAAGTTATTTTCTAGGCGTTTTAGTTTTTCGTTAGTCAGCTTTCGCGAAAGCGGAATAGAAACAGGTACTGCAAAATAATTTTTGTCTAAGTCCATTACCAATTGAACCGAAGGATTAAGCGTTTTGATAGCTTGCATCAAATAAGTCACATCACTAAACAGTGAGGGAAAAATGATGTAATCTGCCCAGTTAATTAAACGCTCATCCAACTGATTAACAAAATCAGAGAGTTTCCTCGAGAAGTCATTGGTCTCGATACTGGTAATAATGGCCTTATGCGTATCTGTTTTGTTGATTTCTAATGCTGGTGTTATCATTCTATAATAACCTGTCGCATTGAGTTTAGGACTCACATAAAGCAGATGAATTTTATCATCTGCTTCTATGTTATGTCGCTGGTCAAAACTGTTTTTAGGATTGAGCCTCACTTGTAATTCTTTGATCGTTCTCATTATATGGTTTCAAGTGATTTCTCAATGCCTTCATAAAATTTTGCGATGCGCTGTCCGGTTGCTTTGTCATAAATCTCAATGGTACCAGCTAGCGGACCATATTGTTTTATCTTTTTTCTGAAACGTTCCATACCAGTTTCTTTGCTCCGTGTTCTTGATAGTTTGTGCTTCCAATCTATTGAATACATTGTTCTTACGTTACCGTCTTTAAACCAGACTATCATTTTTGTAAATGAATCTTGTCCTAGTTTCCATCCTTTGCTTTGTGCCATTATTTGAAATATTTAATTAGTGAATTAAGTGGGATTTGTTTGATAAACTCTTCATTTTGAAAAGCTCTAACCTGGACTTTATCGTCCTTGAGGTGAATCCAAATACGGACGCTTTCTTCATCAATACGATTGGCTTCTGCAAACTCTTTGAGGTATTGTTTGATGCTGAAGGCAACTTTATTCTGTACGTTATCCAATTGTGCTAATTGCTCTTCCATAAAGAAATACGTGAGCTCTTGAGTAGGTATAGCGCTCACAGGTTTACTCTGATTGTATAGAAATGAACGTATGATGTGATCTTTTTGAAAAATCCTGATGTAGAGACGATCCTTTGGGATTTGAAGTCTGTTGGAAATATAGTTGGTGCGGTTAGTGATAGTTTTAGTTACCATCTTTTCGTAACCAAAAATATCAACCGTCAAATCGGTTAATGCACCTTTGAGTTTTTTGCTCAAAGACGCATCATTTTTTTTAAATGGATTCATTTTTTAAGTATTAAGTTGTAAATATTTGTGTGTAGAGTGATTCAAAACAGAAGCGTGAAAAGTGTTCAACAATTCTGGTTGACCTAATTTGCTGATTCTGGTTTCGCAAGACCTAAATAACTCAAGGCGAGGTTTTTGCTTTGCGGTTTCTTTTTTCTCATTGTTGAGAAAACGACGAATTTGAGCTTGTAAAATCAGTTTTAACCGCACCTCGTATTCTCTTTTTTTCTGCTTTTGGTACCAGATTCTCGTTCCTGTAAAACCTGATGGATTTTGTGGGTCAAAATATTTATCTGGCAGCTGGACATATCGTTTTGTTGGATCTCTGGCAATGTATTTTTGTACAATTGCTAAGCGACTTACGTAAACTTCGTGAACGTTTTGTAATTGTTTGTCCGAGACAGGCTCGTACCACAGATAAAGCAGTTTTAGCGCGGTTTTCTCTTGACTTTGGGTAAGATAATGGTCTTTGTAGATGGTATTTCGCGCCAGTTTCCAAAAGGACTTGACATAAAATGATAGGGAAGCGGAACGAGCCTGATCGACGCTTGAAATTTCGGCGCCAGTTTGATCTGTGGCTCGTGATTTCCGCTCTATTTCCCCTGCATCATTATTTTTTTTGGGGTCTATTTTTCCTGTGTATCCTGTAAAAGTGTTACTAGTAGCGTTGCGTGACTCATAACCGTTCGTGAGTGGTAACGAACTCGCTTTAGTCTTCAACTTATCAACGCCTATTATTATATTATTTATGTAACCATTGTTACTAGTATCTGTATGAGGACAAGTTGTCGTTCTATTATTTTTAAAAAACTGATTATCAGTAGTTTTTGATTTTTCAGTTTGAAGCTCATTTTTAGCCTTATTAACGGCTTTTACACCACCTATTAACAAGATGTTTGGGTTGATAAAAAGCTCGTATCCCGAATTGGAACCGTGCCATATCTTTTTAGTGATGATATTAGCTTCTATGAGGCGTTTCAGGTGTCGCTGGATGGTTCTTGTGCTTGCTTTGGCACGTTTTGCCAATTGCACATTATTAGTCTTTAGTGGAGGTAAATTCTGTAAATCTATGGCAGCTATACTGTTTGCCTTTAGTAAGGATATAGAATAAATCTTGATGATCTCTTGAGTGGTTAAGATCATTGCCTGTCTTATATGCGAAGAGAGGTCCTTTGTGCTTGCATTATGCTGGTTAACGTAACCTTCTAAAGCATTAAATGCGGTTGAGTATTGTATGATGGCCATTGTTGAGACAATAGCCAGTAATCAGCTTTTTTGCTGTCTGTACTGGTAATTTGAATGAAGTGCCCGTTTAAGCATCTTAATTTCTATGCCTCGTTGAATAGTATCTCTGTTCGTTTTTTAATAGAAGATCGCTTTTCTTCTTTTTCTTCGATAAGATCAAGGCACAATTCATAAATAATTTCTACACTACTGGGTCTAATAGATTGTAGTCTAAAAAACTTGGTAATCGTTGGGCGTGATAATTGTGTTTTGCTTTTTATGACGTTCACGGGACTATCATAAAGCTTTTCCATCCTGAGAACCACCTTTTTAATATCTTCTGTTAGGTACATTAATTAAATGTTTAGTAAATTAATTGACAACATATTGTAAATAAAATATAAATAAAACATCATTTATACTTTATTTGATGCCAAATATACTTAATATTGCATTTCAATTAACATAATAATCTAAAATAATGTTGTTTTAAAAACAATAAAGTAAATAACGTATTGATAAATAGATAGATATAGATGAAAGAAAATCCCCAGTATGATGAGATAGACCTCAAATTTGTAAATGCAGTAGATGAAGTGATCGCTGTAAATTCTGAGTTAGGCATTAAACCCAACAATGATAGCTCAATCGGCAAAGAGGTATATCCCACTAATAGAAGTATAGTTTCTGCAGTAAGAAGTAGATCGAAGCATATTCCGCATTTAGCTCTCATCAATTTTGCTAAGCGTTTTAATGTAGATATGAATTACTTCTACAATGAAACCCCATTGCAATATCAGCCACCAACTATCACAAATATTACTGTAAAGAAAAACGGAATAAGTAGTACTGGAGATAACGCGACTAATATTCACGCAGGTAATGGAAAGATAAAAGGAATCAACAATGCTGAGGCTGGCTCAAAGAACACCTTAGTAGAAGTTGTAGAAGTCAATACAATGATTAACAACTTTATATCTCAAATAGATGGCGAACGAGTAAAACAGTTCCTGACTATTATCTCAAAAATACAAGTGGAGAGCAAATCTTCATCAAAAAAATTAGAACTTATTTTAATAGAGAAATCAGAAGAAATAAAAGAAATGCGTATTTCATTTAAAGAAGAAATGGGAGAGCTAAGAGAAGAGCTTAAAGAGACGCGTGAGAAACTTGATATTTCTCTTAAAAGAGAAGTGGATTTATTGAGAGAGCTATTAAACGAAAGGAAATGAGCTTAATTATAGAGGAAAAGGATTCAAAGTCATTAGATGATTTTAGCCCCGAAGAACTTCAGTTAATCGAAATGACAAGAAATCAAAAGTTTCAATCATTGAGAATAGTAAAACGTGATGGTCGAATTGATATGATTGAAGGAGTTGAGCGTATTGAGGACAGAACTAAAATAGTAGATATCCTTAAACAACACGATTATCAGAATATTGAGATTAAGCAAAGCGATGGAAGAATCGTGTTGATTAACAGAACAGTAAAAACAAAGGTTAAGTAAACCAATTAAAGCAACTGAGTATAGTCATCGGAAATACTGAAGCTATGCTAAGAGATCATAAGGATCACTATTTCAGATTCAATTGTAACCAATAAGTAATGGAGCAATTGATAAGGAATGAAAAATGTTAAAGGCAATTGTAGCAGAAGAAAAACCTAGTTTTAGTAAATATGATAGTGAATGGCTTCAGAAATTTGAGGGCTTTGAAGAATACTCAGATAAGAAGGCAAAAGACACAATAAATAAATTAGAAGAATTTGCAAAAATACTTTGCGAGCATCTTCAAAATAGTAGTTAAGCGTATGAAAGACAATACTGTATTTGACCAGTTTGCCAAAAAAGGTAAAGGACAAAAATTACGAACAGATGGTAAAGCTGTTATATACACAAGAGTATCTACCAAAGAACAAGCAGAAAACAACGCCAGTTTAGAAACTCAATTAAAGTACTGTAAGGAGCTTGCAAATAAAAAAGGACTTGAGGTAAGTGAGTATTTTGGAGGAACCTATGAGTCAGCTAAAAGTGATGAGCGTAAGGAATTTCAAAAGATGCTTAATTATGTAAAGCGAAGAAGTAACGTAGGCTATATCATTGTCTATTCTTACGATAGATTTTCAAGAACTGGAGCTAATGGCGCTTACATAAGTGATCAGTTAAAAAGACAAGGTATTGTTACAATATCAGCAACCCAAGAGGTCGATACTTCTACAAGTGCAGGATCATTCCAACAGAACCTTTACTATATGTTTTCTCAGTTTGATAATGAATTGAGAAGAGATAAATCTGTGTCTGGAATGCAAGAGAAACTTCGCAAAGGACATTGGACAGGCGCATATCCGTTTGGCTACACAAATGCTAATCCAGGAAAAGGAAAAACTCCCAAATTTGTTATTACAAAAGAAGGAAAGCTTTTGAAGCAGGCTTTCTTGTGGAAAGCAAACAGCAATATGTCTCACGTTGAAATCGCAAATAAATTACAGGAGAAAGGGCTTAAAATAAACGATAAGAGATTGAGCGTTCTATTCAGAAATCCTTTCTATTGTGGACTTATTGTAAATAGCCTAATACCAGGAGAAGTTATTGAAGGCAATCATCAGCCTATGATTACTAAAGAATTATTTCTTAAAATTCATAACCTATTGAATACAGGAACTGAAACCAGAAAATACTGCGTAGATGACGAAAACTTACCTCTAAAAACTTTCCTGAAGTCCACAACTTGTGGGACTCCTTACACAGGGTTTATTGTAAAGAAAAAAGGGCTTTACTATTATAAGAATCGTCGTAAGGGAAGTAAGGAAAATAGAAGTGCAAAAAAACTGCATCAAGAGTTTTTAGAGCTTTTAGAGACCTACAAACTAAAGGATAAGAAGTTTGTAGCACCATTAAAGGAAATGGTCTATGACACCTTTGTAAGTATGAATGAAGAAGCCATTAAAGAAACCAAAGAACTATCAAGTGGCATAGTTGCTATTGAAATGAAGTTAGATCGATTAGAGGAACGTTATGTTTTTGAAGAGATAAACAAGTCTCAATATGATAGATTCAGAACTAAGTTGGTAGCAGAAATTAATCAAAAAAAGAAAAATTTATCAAAACATAGCTTCGATAGTTCAAACCTTAAGAAATCAATTAATATAGCCTTGAAATATGCGCTCAATCTACCGCTATTATGGAGTTCTGGGGATATTGAGGTTAAAAGAAAACTTCAATACATGGTCTTTCCAGACGGTTTAGGGTATGACTTCAAAAACAAGAGAGTTCAAACTTTTAGAGTGAACTCTATTTTTGCTCAAATAGCCTGTCTATCAGATACATTAGGGGGAAATAAAAAAGGGAACCTTCAAAATAATATTGAAAATTCCCTTTTAGTGACCGCGAAGGGATTCGAACCCCCAACCATCAGAGCCGAAATCTGATATTCTATCCAGTTGAACTACGCAGCCATTACCCTTATGCTAAGGTTTTTTTTACAATCATTGAAATAGTTTTACCATCAGCTTTACCTGCTAATTGTTGCGATACTATTCCCATAACCTTACCCATATCTTTCATTCCTTCTGCGCCAACTTTAGCTACAATTTCTTTTACTACTTCCTCTATCTCCTCTTCAGATAAAGGTTCAGGTAAAAACTGTTCTAAAATAGCTGCTTCTGCTAATTCAGGTTCCGCCAAATCGTCTCTTCCTTGTTCAGAAAAAATAACAGCGCTATCTTTACGTTGCTTTACTTGTTTTTGAATAATCTTTAATTCTTCAGCTTCTGTAGTCTCTCCTGTTCCTGTTTCGGTATTGGCTAACATAAAAGCTGATTTCAAAGCTCTAAGAGCCGTTAAAGCTATTGTATCTTTCGATTTCATAGCTTCTTTCATCTTTTCTACAACTTGTTTTTGAAAGCTCATAATTATCTATTTTATTTTAAAAAAAATTCCCGACAAAGCGGGAATTTCAAATTGTTATTATTTCTTAATTAATCTACATTATCATGTAAAAATGAATTATTCGAACGTAATAAATCGTTATTATCTGTATTTAATGCAGTATCTGATCTACTTATATTTGAACCTGCATTAATATCTACACCCAATCTTTTATATGCTGGTTGACGTTCGATTTCATCAATATTTTTACTAACTTGATCGTTGAATTTATAATTAAATCCTTTCATTTTATCACGTCTTTCTTGCGTTCTCTTTTGCAATTCAGATATGGTAATTTCTAAAGGAGAAATTTCTTCACTTCTTGTTTCTATATTATTAATTTCTTCTTGAGTCTTGGTCTTTACTTTAAATTGTAAAGATGCCTCAACTTCTTCTTTTATAACAGGCGTAGAACTTTTACCTATAGTTGGCTGCGCATTAAAATCATCTAAAACATAACGCTTTTCTACTTGATGCACTTGTGGTTTAATCTCTTGTGCAACTACGTTTATATTTTTAATTTCATTTGTAGTTGTTATTATTGGTGCTACTGGTGTTATTTCTTCATATGAATTTACCGGTAAATCAAACAATAAATCTTGTTGAACAACTTGCTGTTGTACTTCTTTTTGCACAACTTCTTGCTCTGCTATATTCGTAATAATAAAATCGTCTTCAGAGATTGTTTCTATAGCAACTTCTTCATAAACAACATTAATATTTTTTATTACATCTGTAGTTGTAATTAAATTTAGTCGCGGCACTTCTTTTTCTTCTTCTAAAACATGAACAATTTTACTAGGAGTTACAGTCGGAAAAGGTTGATTTATACTCGGTGCTACCTGTACTTTTTGCTCTCCAAAATTATAGGTTGCTTTTTGTTCATCTTCTAAAGTGTGAACAATTTTTTTTACCTCAGTATCTGTAATTGTTCCTTGTTGATCCGCTGTAAAACCCGTTGCAACAATAGTAACGGCAATACCATCTTCTAAAGACTCATCTTCACCAACACCCATTATGATGTTTGCATCATAGCCTGCTTCATCTTGAATATAATCGTTAATCTCTCCGATTTCATCTAAAGTAACTTCATTAGCTCCCGATACGATTAATAATAAAACATTCTTAGCTCCTGTAATTTTATTGTCATTTAACAACGGAGAATCTAATGCTTTTACTATGGCGTTTTTAGCACGATTATCACCTGTTTCTTTAGCAGATCCCATAATTGCAGTTCCACTATTAGAAAGTACAGTTTTAGCATCGTGTAAATCAATATTTTGTTTATAGTGATGCGTAATTACTTCAGCAATACCTTTAGCAGCTGTTGCTAAAACTTCATCAGCTTTAGAGAAACCTGCTTTAAAGCCTAAGTTTCCATATACTTCTCTTAATTTATTATTATTTATAACAATAAGTGAATCTACATTTTTACGTAGTTCGTCTATTCCTTTTTGAGCTTGTTTGGTACGCATTCTTCCTTCAAACTGAAATGGCATTGTAACGATACCCACCGTTAAAACATCCATATCTTTTGCTATCTTAGCTATAATAGGTGCAGCTCCAGTACCTGTACCACCACCCATACCTGCAGTAATAAATACCATTTTAGTATGCGTACTTAGCATTTGCTGAATCTCTTGAATACTTTCTGCTGCTGCTTGCGCACCAACATCAGGATTCGCCCCTGCTCCTAAACCAGAAGTTAAATGTGCTCCTAATTGAATTTTATTAGGAATCGGACTACTTTCTAGCGCTTGCGCATCGGTGTTACAAATCACGAAATCTACGCCGTGAATTTGCTTACTAAACATGTGGTCTACAGCATTGCTTCCACCCCCACCAACACCAATCACTTTAATAGCATTCGATTGTGTTTTTGGCATGTCGAATGAAATGTTATTGAATTCTGTACTCATAATAACTTTTCTTTTAATTTTTATTCATTTATATTCTTTTTTTTGGGGATAAGAAAGAACACTTAATTTATATATACTTACTCTGCGTTGTCTAGAAATTCTGTAAATCTTTCTCTAAATTTGTCGAAAATAGATTTTGTTTTCCCTCTAACTACTTGTTTTTTATCATTCAATTCTTCTGAAACATTTTCTGTATGCAATACATTCTCTATTTCTGCAACCACTGGCTCCTGAACAACTTCCTCTTCTAAAGCCTCATAAGAATCTTTACGCAAACCTTCCATTAACAAACCTACTGCGGTTGCATATGACGGACTTGATAAAACCTCGTCAGAATCGCCTGCTAAGTGCTCATTAGGATACCCAATACGAACGTCCATTCCTGTTATATATTCTACCAATTGACGTAAATGTTTTAACTGAGAACCTCCTCCTGTTAAAACAATTCCTGCTATTAGTTTTCCTTTCTGAGTTTCGTGCCCGTAATTTTTTATCTCTAAATACACATGCTCTATAATCTCTTGCACTCTAGCGTGAATTATTTTCGATAAATTTTTAAGCGTAATCTCTTTCGGATCTCTTCCTCGTAACCCTGGAATAGAAACAATTTCTGTTTCTTTATTTTCTCCTGGCCATGCAGAACCAAACTTTACTTTTAATAATTCAGCCTGCTTTTCAATTATCGAACAGCCTTCTTTAATATCTTCAGTTATAACATTTCCTCCAAAAGGAATCACTGCTGTATGACGAATAATACCGTCTTTAAAAATTGCTAAATCTGTTGTACCGCCTCCAATATCAATTAAAGCAACACCTGCTTCTTTTTCTTCTTGACTTAAAACTGCTGATGCTGATGCTAATGGCTCTAATGTTATATCTGACAAACTTAAACCTGCACTTTTAACACATCTTCCTATATTTCTGATAGACGAAACCTGACCAACAACAACGTGAAAATTAGCTTCTAATCTACCACCATACATACCTATAGGTTCTTTGATTTCCGCTTGGCTATCAACCTTAAAGTCTTGTGGTAAAACATGAATAATTTCTTCACCCGGTAGCATTACCAATTTATGCACTTGATTTACTAAACTTTCTATATCAGCTTCGTTAATTACTTCGTCTGATTTTTCTCTTGTTATATAATCACTGTGATGTAAACTTCTAATATGTTGCCCTGCAATACCAACAACTACATTTTCAATCATTTGCCCAGAAACACTTTGCGCTTCATCAACTGCTTGCTGGATAGACTGAATAGTTTGAGTAATATTATTTACCACTCCTCGTTTTACACCTAAACTTTTAGCTTTACCAATACCCAAAACCTCTAATTTGTCGTACTCGTTCTTACGACCAATCATAGCAACAATTTTGGTGGTACCAATATCTAAACCAACTGCAATTTTATTATTCTCCATCTTGCTTTTGTTTTGTGCACACAACTTGGTTGTGGTATTTTACATTTATTGTCTTATAATTTTTAATTGTTTTATCAATCAATGCCTTGTTATAAAAAGCTATTAACTTTTTAAATTTTACATTTATATTTTCTAGATTACCAAAAACTATTTCATACTCACCACTTCGAACTGTAAAAACATATTCGTTCTGAGCACTTTTTTGAATTGCAATAATTTCTTTACTTAAAAAATCATTATCCCCAATTACTTTTAGCAAGCTTATTAACTCACTAATATCTTTAATATTCTCTACCCCCGAAACCAATGGCACTCTTGCAGAAAAATTAACCGACAAAGGAATTTTTACTCCAAATTTATCAACGTAATAAGACTCATTTTTATTAACAACACGAGCTATTGGTGTACGCTGTTTTATTAGTGTTTTTAAGACACCATTAATTGTTAAAAAAACAGCCGCTTTTTCAACATAAGGATTCTCTGAAACATTGGTTTCTAGAAGATGTAAATCTACCACTCTTTTTGGTTGATTTTTAACAAATTTTTTATTTTGTATTAACAATTTATCAACCATGCTGTGCGTCAAAAAGTTATTGTCGCCTGCCTCAAATTCAACCACAGTCTTTTCAACCTTTTTAACACCGTTTTTACCCGCTGTAAACCCGTACAAAAAGCCTAGAAACACTAGTAACACGAAAAAAGAAAGGTATGTTGCTACTGTTTTCATTCTTAAATATTATATTTTCTTTCTAAACTACTTTTTACTTTATCAACTAATAAACCGATATCTCCAGCTCCTAACATTGCTATAATTTTCGATTCAGATTTTAAGACTTCACTCTCTAAATTTTCTTTTGATACTAACGCCTTATTGTTTGATTTTATTTTATCTAGTAACCATGAAGAAGTAACTCCTTTTATTGGTAATTCTCTTGCCGGATAAATATCTAACAATAACACTTCATCAAACTTAGAAAGTGCAGTTGCAAAATCTTCTACAAAGTCTTTTGTTCTCGTATATAAATGTGGTTGAAAAACCGCTAATACTTTTTCGTTCGGGTACATTTCTCGTATAGAATATCCTACGGCATTTATTTCTGTTGGATGATGTGCGTAATCATCAATCAGTACTACATTTTCTGTTTTTATTTTATATGAAAACCTACGTTGAACTCCTTTAAAAGTTCTTAATTGCTCTTTAATATTATCTAGAGAAACACCATATACATCAGCCATTGCTAAAGCAGCCAAAGCATTCATCATATTGTGTTTTCCTGGTAAGTGAAATTCTATATTTTTTATTTCTGATGTTGGTGTTTGTACATCAAAAACATACTTTCCTGTCTCAACTTTTACATTGTATGCTTTATAATCTGCAACTTCATCAATAGCATATGTTAACCCCTTTAAAGGCAATCCTTTTGCTACAATTAATGTATCAGAAACTTTATTTGCAAATTCTCTAAACGACTGTTGCAACATTTCATTTTCTCCATAAATATCTAAATGATCAGCATCCATAGAGGTAACGCACGCAATATTTGGCGATAATTTTAAAAACGAACGATCAAACTCATCTGCCTCTACAACTGATATTTTATCTTCACCTAAAATTAAATTCGAGTTGTAGTTCTCTGCAATTCCTCCTAAAAAAGAAGTTGCTTTTTGAGGCTGCATAATATGCCCTAAAATAGAAGACGTTGTTGTTTTACCATGCGTACCAGCAACACCTAAACAAAAAGTGTTTTTGGTTATTTCTCCTAAAATCTCAGCTCTTTTTAAAATCTCAAATCCGTTATTAATAAAATAGTTTAATTCTTGGTGCGTACTCGGAATCGCAGGTGTATAAACCACCAACGTTTGTTTTTTATCTAAACAAGAAATATCGATATTTTTAACAGCATCTTCAAAATGGATTTTCACACCAATCTCCTCCAACTTATTAGTAATCGAACTTGGTGTTTTATCATAGCCAAACACTTGTTTTCCGTTTACAGCAAAATAACGAGCAATAGCACTCATACCGATACCTCCGATACCTATAAAATAAACGTTATGTATTGTTTTTAAATTCACCTATTAATCAATTTTTCTACTTCGTTAACAATATCACTCGTTGCACTAGGTAATGCTAACTCATTAATGTTTTCACTTAAGCTCTGCTGTTTACCTTTATCTTTTAATAACGTTTCAATTACTATCGGAAAAGTATCAAGATCACTTTCTTTTACAAGAACAGCACCGTGTTTATCTACGATAGACTTCGCGTTTTTTGTTTGATGATCTTCTGCCACATTAGGTGAGGGAATAAAAACAGTTGGTTTACCCACAATACATAATTCAGAAACTGAACTTGCGCCCGCTCTTGAAACCACAAAATCTGCCGCTGCATAGGCTAAATCCATTCTATTTAAAAACTGATGTACTTGTACGTTTTCAATTTCATTATATTTTTTATAATCATCAAAATACAATTTACCACATTGCCAGATTAATTGAACATTCTGATTTTTAAAAAACGTTAAATTTTCTTCTATTAGTTGATTTATCTTTCTTGCCCCTAAACTTCCACCTAAAATCAGCATTGTTTCTTTTGAGTTATCTAACTCAAAGAAATCTTTTCCTTCCTTAACTTTTGTATGAATGTTTAACAAATCTTGACGAACAGGATTACCTGTTTTTACAATTTTACCTTTCGGAAAAAAACGCTCTAAATTATCATAAGCAACACATATTTTACCTGCTTTTTTACTTAATAACTTATTTGTAATTCCTGGATATGAATTTTGCTCTTGTACAACTGTAGGAATTCCTTTTTTATTAGCAACCATTAACGTTGGTCCACTTGCAAAACCACCTGTACCAATCACAATGTTTGGCTTAAATTTTCTGATAATTTTATGCGCTTTCCATAAACTACTCAGTAATTTAAAAGGAAACAATAAATTAGCAACTGTCAACTTTCTTTGAATACCTGAAATCCACAATCCTTTTATTTCATAGCCAGCTTGTGGAACTTTTTCCATCTCCATTTTATCCTTCGCACCAACAAACAAAATATTAGCCGCTGGATAACGGAGTTTTATTTCGTTCGCAATTGCAATGGCCGGATAAATATGTCCGCCAGTACCACCACCACTTATAATAACGTTAATCGATTGTTTCATGTAAAACACTTAAAGGATTATCATCTAAAATTGTTTCTTCTGTTTCATTTTTATGAGCACTTACACTTAATATCATTCCTAAAGCAAAACAAGTCATCCAAATAGAAGTACCTCCACTACTAATTAATGGTAATGTTTGCCCAGTTACTGGCAGTATATTTACGGCTACTGCCATATTAATCATTGCCTGAAAAACAATTGGTATTCCTACACCCAGCACCATTAATGTCGCAAATATTGTTGTTGCGTTTTTGGCTGTTATTAAAATTCTAAATAACAATAAAAAATAAATAAATACAACAACAATAGCTCCTGCTAAGCCATATTCTTCAACAATAATTGCATATATAAAATCGGAAGAAGATTGTGGTAAAAAATTTTTCTGAACACTTTTACCTGGTCCTTTACCTAACATACCGCCAGTGGCGATTGCTATTTTTGCTTTTTCTACTTGGTAATTTTCTTTTCCGTCTGAGTCGGAAAACCCTTCTATTCTGCTTTGCCAAGTACTTACTCTGTTTGGCATTGCATCAGGAAAAGCTTTTGCTACAAGTATGAAAAAAAGTAGTGAAAAAAGCCCCATTCCTAATATATAACCTATATATTTTAAAGGATAACCTCCAATAAAGGTCAATAATAAAATCATAAAAAAAACAATAGCTGTTGTAGAGAAATTAGCAGGAAGCACTAGTACTAATACGAAAGCTACAGGCAGCCACAACTGCAATAAACTATCTCTAAAACTTATTGTTTTTTCTTTATTTTTTGCCAAATATCTAGATACATACACCATTAGCACTAAACCTGCCAATGTAGAGGTCTGAAAACCAATACCTACAAACGGTATATGAATCCACCTACTTGCATTCGCTCCCCCAATTGTTGTTCCTTGTGCTAGTGTAAATATTAGTAACAATACTACTATTGGCAACATTATAACTGAACCTCCACTAAAATATCTATACGGAACTTTATGTACCCCATAAATCACAGCAAAACCAGTAATTAATAACACAACATGCTTTACTAAATGTCCTAAAGTAGAACCATTACCAACTACATATACCAAATTGGTACTAGCACTATATATTGGCATAAATGAAAATATAGCCAACACAGTAACAATAGCCCAAATAGCCCTGTCCCCCTTTATATGTTGAAAAATGGTTTTCATTAATTTATTTTATTTTTATAAATTTTTAATTGCTTCTTTAAACTTATTACCTCTGTCTTCATAATTTTCGAATAAATCGAAACTAGCACAAGCTGGAGATAATAAAACAACATCTCCTGCTTTAGCAACTTTATTTGCAACCTTTACAGCTTCTTCAGCACCTGCAGTTTCAACCAAAACATCTACTACATTGCCAAATGTTTCAATAATTTTTTGATTATCTAAACCTAAACAAACAATTGCCTTTACTTTCTCTCTTACTAGTGGCAATAAATCGGTATAATCGTTTCCTTTATCAACTCCACCAACTATCCAAACAGTAGGGTTGTCCATACATTCTAACGCATAAAAAACAGCATTTATGTTTGTAGCTTTACTATCGTTAATAAATTGTACACCATTAATTTTTTGCACATATTCTAAACGGTGTTCTACACCCTCAAAATCCAATAAACTTTCTGCTATTGTTTCTTTTCTTACCTGTAACAATCTTGCAGCCATTGACGCTGCCATTGCATTTTTAGTATTGTGCTTTCCTTTTAGTGCTAGTTCAGAAACGTTCATCAATATTTCTTCTGTTGTTAATTTCATTATTATTTTATCTTGTCTTAAAAAAGCACCATACTCTAATTCTTTTTCAACCGAAAAAGGCACTTTTTTTGCGTTAACTTTATTTTTACTTAACCAATTTTGTATCGCCTCATCATCTGCATCATAAATTAAAAAATCATCTAACGTTTGATTTTTTGTTATTTGAAATTTAGATGCTATATACTTATCAAAACTATACTCGTATCTATCTAAATGATCTGCTGATATATTTGTTATAATCGCAATATGTGGTTTAAAATCTATAATTCCGTCTAACTGAAAACTACTTAATTCCAATACATATTCACTGTAATCTCTCTGTGCTACCTGCTGCGCAAAACTATCCCCTATATTACCACCTACACCAACGTTTAAACCTGCTTTTTTAAGCACATGACCTGCTAACAAAGTGGTCGTTGTTTTTCCGTTTGAACCTGTAATTCCGATTATTTTTGCTTTTGTAAATTCAGCCGCAAATTCAATTTCTGAAATCACTTTTATTCCTTTTGAAATCAGTTCTTGAATCAACTTCACGCCGTCAGGAATACCCGGACTTTTCATTATAACATCAGCATTAAAAATTTTGCTTTCTGTGTGCTGATTTTCTTCAAAATCAATTGAATTATGTAAAAGAACTTTTTGGTACTTCTCCGCAATACTCCCTTTATCAGAAACAAAAACATCAAATCCTTTTTGTTTTCCTAATAATGCTGTACCAACACCACTTTCTCCTCCGCCAAGAACCACCAACCTTTTCATTTTATCTTAATTTCAAGGTTATAATGGTTAATACCGCTAATAAAATTCCTACAATCCAAAAACGGGTAACTATTTTACTTTCGTGGTAATTTAATTTCTGATAATGATGATGTAACGGTGCCATTTTAAAAATTCTCTTTCCTACGCCAAATCGTTTTTTGGTGTACTTAAAATAAAATACCTGAAGGATTACTGATAAATTCTCAACAACAAAAATTCCTGCTAAAATTGGCAACAATAATTCTTTACGAATTGCAATGGCAATAACTGCGATGATTCCACCGATTGTTAAACTACCTGTATCTCCCATAAAAACCTGTGCAGGATATGTATTGTACCAAAGAAACCCAATTAAGGCGCCTGCAAACGCAAATATAAATACCGTCATTTCTCCCGAATTTGGGATATACATTACATCGAGATAATCTGCAAAAATGATATTTCCTGATACCCATGCAAATATTGCCAATGCGATTACCATAATTGCCGATGTACCGGCTGCTAAGCCGTCAATTCCATCTGTTAAGTTTGCGCCATTTGATATTCCTGTTACAATAAAAACAACTACGAAAATGAAAACAATCCATCCGTATTTTTCATAACCATCACCTAAAAAATTAAACGCTTTTGCATAGTCTAATTCATTGTTCTTTAAAAACGGAACGGTTGTTTTTGTTGATTTATGTGCTTCACCAAAAACTTTTACTTTTCCGTTTACCTGAACTACTTGTTCAGCTTTTGTCAACTGCTCTTTTATCGTTACATTAGGATGAAAATATAACATAGATCCTACAATGATACCCAAGCCAACCTGACCTAAAACTTTAAATTTTCCTTTTAAACCTGCCTTGTCTTTTTTAAATACTTTTATATAATCATCAGTAAAACCTATTACTCCCATCCAAACCGTGGTAATTAATAAGATAATAATGTAAATGTTTTCTAATTTTGCTAATAACAAAACAGGAACTAAAGTGGCAAGAATTATAATAAGTCCACCCATAGTTGGCGTTCCAGCTTTTTGCACTTGCCCCATTAAACCTAAATCTCTTACTGTTTCGCCAATTTGTTGTTTTCTTAAAAAATTAATTATTTTTTTTCCGAATATGGTTGATATCAACAAAGACAAAATAAATGCGATTGCTGCACGAAACGTAATAAACTGAAACACACTTGCTCCTGTTAAATTAAATTCACTTTCTAAATATTGAAATATATAATACAGCATGCTATGTGTTTTTTAATTGATTGAAACAATTCTCTACTTCCTCTAAATCATCAAAATGATGTTTTACACCATTTATATCTTGATAATTTTCATGTCCTTTTCCTGCAATCAATATTATATCTCCTTTTATAGCCAATTTACATGCTGTTTTAATCGCTTGCTTTCTGTTTAAAATCGACAATGTTTTTTTATAATTTTCTGCTGACACACCGGCTTCCATTTCATCAATAATAACCTGAGGGTCTTCTGTTCTTGGATTATCTGAAGTGAAAACTGCCTGATTACTTAGCTGAGAAGCAATCAACGCCATTTTTGGTCGCTTTGTTTTATCCCTGTCACCTCCACAACCAACAACAGTAATAACGTTTTCGTTACCAGTACGGATATCGTTTATAGTTTGCAACACGTTTTTAAGTGCATCTGGCGTATGCGCATAATCTACAACTGCCGTTACACCACCATCTGAAACAATGTATTGAAAACGCCCATCTACACTTTCTAACTCACTTATAAGTCTTAATATTTCTAATTTTTCTAAGCCCAATAAATTTGCAACTCCAAAAATTGCCAATAAGTTAGAAGCGTTAAACTCACCTATTAACTTAGTCCAAACCTCAATATTATTGATCGTTAATAAACTTCCTGAAAAACTTTTTTCTAACACTTTAGCTTTAAAACCACCCAATGTTTTTAAAGCATAGGTTTGCTTGTTTGCTTTGGTATTTTGTAGCATTATTTGCCCGTTCTTATCATCAATATTTACCAATGCAAATGCTGATTTTGGCAACGAATCAAAAAATGCTTTTTTTACATCTCTATACTCAGCAAATGTTTCATGATAATCTAAATGATCGTGAGATAAGTTGGTAAAAACACCGCCTGCAAAAACGAGTCCTTCTGTTCTTTTTTGATGAATCCCGTGAGAACTAACTTCCATAAAGCAATATTCCACACCTGCATCAATCATCAGCGATAAGTATTTATTTATCGCTAAAGAATTTGGTGTTGTATGTGTTGCCTTATGCGTTTCATCAGCAACCATTATTTTAACTGTTGATAACAAACCAACTTTATAGCCCGCTTTTTTAAATAACTGATATAATAAAGTAGCAATCGTTGTTTTACCATTTGTTCCGGTAACCCCAACTAATTGTAATTTACTTGACGGATTCTCATAAAAATTAGCCGCCATAATTGCTAATGCAACATTAGAGTCGTCAACCTCAACATAAGTTACTCCTTCTTTTTTATCCGCAGGAATACTTTCACAAACAATAACAGTAGCCCCTAAATTCAATGCTTTTTCTATAAACTGATGCCCGTCGACAGTAACTCCTTTTTGCGCTACAAACAGGTCGTTTTTTTGCGCTAATCGACTATCAAACTGAATATTATTGATTGTAACATCAGTGTCTCCGTAAATTTTATTTACAGTTACTTTATACAATATGTCTTTTAACTTTCTCAACTTATGATAACTTTAAATAAACAGTTGCTCCTTTTGATATTTTTAATCCTTTATCTATAGATTGTTCTGTTACTTTTCCCATTCCTGAGAATGCAACTTTCAATCCCATATTTTCTAACAAAGCAATTGCATCCATTCCGCTCATACCTTTAACATTAGGCATAATTGTTTTATATTTTCTCAGCTTGTTATAGTAATCCTTATATTCTTTATCAATGCTTTTAGATGAAATTTCATCGGATACTAATTGATTGTTTACGGGAGTTGTAGTGTAAATTTTCTGTGCGATATCCTTAAAAACTGGCGCAGCAACTATAGCCCCATAATAGCCTTTTTCTTTCTTCGGACTATGAACAACTACAATACATGAATACTTAGGCGCATCCGCAGGAAAAAAACCAGCAAAAGATGCTACATATTTTTTACTAGAATAATGGCCATAAACCGTTTTACCATTTTCATCCTTATGTTTAGGAATCCATTTTTTTGCAGTTCCTGTTTTACCAGCCATAGAAAAGTTTGAAGAATACACATTCATTGCCGTACCTTTTTCAACTACATTTTCCATAACTTTTCGCACCTTATTTAAGGTGATTTGAGAAGCTATTTTTTCTTTTAAAACCTGAGTTCCAAAACTTTTTTCGGTTTTCCCACCAACTCTTAACTCTTTAACAAAATAAGGTTTTACTAGTTTTCCATTATTCGCAACAGCATTATAAAAAGCTAATGTTTGTAAGGGCGTAAGCGAAACTCCATAACCCCAAGCCATCCATTCTAATGAAATCGGACTCCAGCTTTTTTCTGAGGGATTTGGAATATATGGTTTCCCTTCTCCTTTTATTTTAACGCTGGTTAACTCATCTAAACCAAAAGATTTAATACGTTTTATAAATTTTTTAGGTGTTTTATCGTAATGTTTTTTTATCGTTTTTACAATACCAACATTAGAGGAAACTTCGAAAACACGCGCTAGTGATATTTTACCATAACCACCTCTTTTACTATCTTCTACTTTTCTGTTATTAACATAAATCCTACCTTTTTCGCAATCAACTACATCCGAAGTATCGGCAACTTTATCTTCTAAAGCAGCCATTAAGCTTGCTAATTTAAAAGTAGAACCTGGCTCGTGACTTTCCCAAACCGCATAATTTCTTTTCTCGTAATACTTCCCTTGAGATGTTCTTCCTAAATTAGATATTGCTTTTATCTCTCCTGTTGCCACTTCCATAACAACTGCGCAACCATGATCTGCCTCAAAATACTCTAACTGACTAAGCAATGCATGATGCGTTATATCTTGAATATTTACATCGATCGTAGTTATTACATCACTACCATCTATTGGCTCTTTCTCATTAACATCATTAATAGGTCTCCATTGTCCTTTTGCTATTTTCTGCTTTAAACGCCAACCGTTTTCTCCTTGCATATAATCAGCAAAAGCACCTTCTATTCCGGCTCCTCCTATTTTATTATCATAACCTATTGTTCTTTCTGCTATTTTACCTATCGGATGCACTCTCACTGTACTTTGTTCTGCAATAAAACCACCTCTGTAAATTCCTTCTTTAAAAATCGGGAATTTTCTCATTCTCATATAATCATTGTAACCTACATTACGAGCAATTAATAAATAACGATTTTGTTGTTTTTTTGCTTGTCTTATTTTTTTCTGATAGTAACTCGTAGATTTACCTAACATTGCCGACAACGACTCAGACAATGCTCTAATATTTTTCTCAAAAACTTCTGATTTTACAGCTACAACATCCATACGAATTGTGTATTTTGACATTGAAGTTGCTAATAAATTTCCATCCGCAGCATACACATTACCTCGATTTGCAAATATCGTGTCGTTTTTTACTGTTTTTTCTTGAGATAGTTTTCTATACTTGTCGCCATCTACATACTGAAGATTAAACACTCTAAAAACGATAACCACAAAGAAAAGCGTCATTAAAACAACTACTACATAGAGTTTATTTAATATGCCTTTCTTTTCTACCATGCTTATCTATTCTTTTTTAGTTGTTACTTTTATTTTCTGAGGAGGTTTCTCAGCCGGAAACAAACCTTTTTCTTTTACTCTTTTCCGAATACTACTTTCTAACTTCATTCTTGTTAACTCCGTACTCGTATCAAAATCTTCTGCCCTAAATTCTCTTTTCAATTTATTTAGCTCCGCTATTTTTACAACTTTAGCATCCAAACTATGTGAGCTCGATATCATGATTAACAACAGTACTACCACAAAAATTAATATCCGCCAATTATTGAAAGAACTGTCATCTGTCAAGAAACGCCCTCGCAAAACACCATAAACACCCTCTCTTACTTTAGACATTACTTAAGTGTTGCTGCTCTTAACTTAGCACTTCTTGCTCTATTATTCGCTTTAATTTCTTCTCTAGCTGGTATAATCATTTTACCAACCTTCTTTAAAGGAACACTAATGTTTCCATAAAAATCTTTTTCTGGCTCACCACTAAACAAACCAGTTCTTATAAATCGTTTTACCAACCTATCTTCTAACGAATGATAAGAAATAACACTTAAACGCCCATCTTCGTTTAACATATCTGGCATTTGCTGCAAGAATTCTTTTAAAACCTCAAGCTCTTGATTTACCTCTATTCTTACCGCCTGAAATATTTGCGCTAATATCTTATGTTCTTTAGCCTGCGGCAGAAACTCTTTTAAAACTTCTTTTAACTGAAAACTTGTAGCAATTTCTTCCTCTTGCCTTGCCTCAATAATTTTCTTTGCTAATGCTCTGGCATTTCTTAACTCCCCATACAAAAACAACACATCGGCTAATCTTTCTTCACTATATTTATTGATGATTTTTTTTGCTGATAAATCTGATTTCTGATCCATTCTCATATCTAAATCAGCATCAAATCTGGTAGAAAAACCTCTTTCCGCTTCATCAAACTGATGAGAAGAAACTCCCAAATCTGCCAAAACACCATCTACTTTACGAATTCCGTAAAAACGAAGAAATCTTGATATAAATCGAAAATTCTCTCCAATCAAAACAAAACGCTCGTCATCAATTTTATTTTGTTGCGCATCAGGATCCTGATCAAAAGCAAACAACTTTCCGTTCTTACCCAACCTATTTAATATTTCTCTTGAATGACCACCGCCACCAAAAGTAACATCAACATACACTCCATCCTCTTTAATATTAAGCGCATCTACACTTTCTTTCAGCAAAACTGGACTATGATAATTCATCTACCTCTGTATTTCCCATTACCTCTTCCGCTAAATCAGCAAAATCAACAACAGCATCATCTATTACTTTCTCGTACTTATCTTTATCCCAAATCTCAATAATATTTACAGCAGAAGATAGCACCACTTGCTTTCCTATACCTGCAAACTGACAGAGATCTTTTGGTATCAAAACCCTACCCGAAGCATCTACATCAACAGTTTTTACACCCGCCGTAAACCTTCTAATAAAATCATTATTCTTCTTTACAAATCGATTTAATTTATTAATCTTTTGCATCATTAAATCCCACTCCTTCATTGGATACAACTCCAAACATGGCTGAAAAACAGACCGTTTAACCACAAAGCCATCTTGCAACACAGCAGATAACTGCTTCTTAAAAGCCGATGACATCATCAACCTCCCTTTAGCATCTACTTTACATTCGTATGTTCCAATTAAATTTACCACGTTGCACGCTCATAGTTTGCATCAAAAATAAAGTTTTTTTACCACTTTTTACCACTTTTTACCACTTTGTTGATAAATTTTAAATTTTAAGCTAAAAAACTGACAGTAAGAGAGGTTAACTTCGGTAATGAGTATGAAATAATAAAAGTGAAATTTTAACAAAAAAGGACTACATTTGTGGTTAAGTCAAACCTATAATATCAATGACTGAATTTTTAAAGAAAGAAGGCGATTTTACATATGCAGAAGCAGGTGAAGGAAGAGCGTTAATCGTACTACACGGATTAATGGGGGCTCTTAGTAATTTTGATGAAACTTTTAAATATTTTTCTAAAAAAGGATATCGAGTTTTAATTCCTGAATTACCTTTATATACGCTACCGCTATTAAAAACAAATGTAAAACACTTAGCTAGTTATTTACATGATTTCATTGAGTACAAAGAACTTAAAGACGTTGTTCTTTTAGGAAATTCTTTAGGTGGTCATATTGCTTTATATTACACAAAGCATTACCCAAAAGATGTTGGCGCGCTGGTTTTAACTGGTAGTTCTGGCTTGTATGAAAAATCTATGGGAGATAGTTATCCTAAGAGAGGAAACTATGAATATATTCAAACAAAAGCTCAAGAAGTTTTTTACGATCCAAAAGTAGCAACAAAAGAATTAGTAGATGATATTTATAGCATTGTAAACGATAGAGTTAAAGCCTTAAAAACACTTTCTATCGCTAAAAGCGCCATTCGTCATAACATGGCAAATGACTTACCAAACATGATGCAACCAACTTGCCTTATCTGGGGAAAACAAGACGGTGTAACTCCGCCTGAAGTAGCGAGTGATTTTCACAAATTATTACCAGATTCAGATTTATTTTGGATTGACAAATGTGGACACGCAGCAATGATGGAAACTCCTGAAGAATTTAATAATATTTTAGAAAGCTGGCTTTCTAAAAGAAATATAAAATAGCACAACCTAGTATTTATGAAAATAAAATCTGCCGATTTTGTGATGAGTAACAGTAATGTTATGAAAGCACCAAAGGATAGAATACCTGAATACGCTTTTATAGGCCGCTCTAATGTTGGTAAATCTTCGTTAATCAACATGTTGATGGAACGTAAAAGTTTAGCTAAAACATCTGGTAAACCTGGAAAAACACAACTTATCAATCACTTTAAAATAAATGAAGAGTGGTTTTTAGTTGATTTACCTGGTTACGGTTATGCTCAAATTTCTAAAAAGAAAAGAACTATTTTTCAGTTTTTTATTGAAAACTACTTTAAAGAAAGGGAACAGCTAGTTTTTACGTTTGTTTTGATAGATTCTCGTCATGACCCGCAAAAAATAGATTTAGAATTTATGCAGTTTTTAGGCGAAAACCAAATTCCTTTTGGAATCGTTTTTACAAAAGCGGATAAATTAGGGAGTTCTAAAATAAATCAACAAATTGCTTCTTATAAAAAGAAATTATTAAAACATTGGGAAATTCTTCCAACCTCTTTTCTTACTTCAGCTGAAACAGGCGTAGGACGTGATGAATTTTTAAAATTCATTGACGATACTAATGAGGCTATAGCTAAAGATTTTCAATAATTTCTCGACCAAGCTCGAAGTGATACTTTAAAAATGCATTCTAACAAAGACAATCTACAAGTTTTACATGAAGATAATCATTTAGTGGTTATTAACAAAAGAGCCGGTGACATTGTTCAGGGTGATAAAACAGGAGACAAACCACTTTCAGACGTTGTTAAAGAATACATCAAAGATAAATACAACAAACCTGGCGCTGTTTATTTAGGAACCGTTCATCGATTAGACAGGCCTACATCTGGCGTTGTAATTTATGCGCGTACCTCAAAAGCTTTAGAGCGCTTAAATAAGATGCTTCGCGAAAAAACCATCAAAAAAACATATTGGGCTGTTGTAAAAAACGAACCAAAGAAAAGCGAAGACACTCTTATTAATTTTTTGAAAAAAAATCCTAAAAACAATAAATCTACTGCATACTCTAAAGAAATTGACGGTAGTAAAAAAGCGATTCTTCATTACAAAATTCTTAAAAAACTAGATAATTATTCTTTACTTGAAATTGATTTAGAAACCGGTCGTCATCATCAAATTCGCGTACAACTATCAAATATTGGCGCGACTATTAAAGGTGATTTAAAGTACGGCGCAAAAAGAAGTAATAAAGACGGTAGCATTCATTTACATGCTCGTAAAATTGAGTTTATTCATCCGGTAAGTAAAGAGCTGGTAAAAATTACCGCTCCAACCCCAAAAGAAGCTATTTGGGATGCTTGTTTCTAAGTTGTATCTTTAGGGAAATTTCAAGTATGAAAGCCCTTAAATATTTATCAATAGTTATTTTACCAATTACAGTGTTTTTGGCCTTTACCAATAAAGGATGGATTACTTTCTTACCTATACTCACTTTTTTTGGAGCAGTTCCTTTTGCTGAACTTTTTTTTAAAACAGATAAAAAAAATTTAAATAAAGAAGAAGCACTTATCGAAAAAGAAAATAAATTATATACACTAATTTTATACGCAACAATACCTATTCAACTACTATTTCTTGGATGGTTTTTTTATGCTATTCAAGAAGTTAATTTAACAACCACAGAAATTACAGGTCGTATTCTTGCTTTAGGAGTTATGTGCGGAGTTATAGGTATAAATGTTGGTCATGAATTAGGTCATCGCAATAATCGCTTTGACGAGTTTTTAGGAGAAATTTTATTACTTACATCTTTAAACACACATTTTCTACCCTATCATAATGCAGGCCATCATTTAAATGTTGCAACGCCAAAAGACGCTGCAACTGCCAGAAAAAATGAAGTTTTATATTTATTTTGGGTACGCTCACACATTACCAGTTATTACCAAGCTTGGCAAAGCGAAAATCAACGTTTAAAAAATACTGATAGAAATTGGTTTCATCACCAAAACAGAATGGTTATTTATACTATTTGTAACCTATTATTTCTCGGATTAATATATTTAATCTTTACTCCCTTTGTACTACTCTCTTTTATAGGAGCTGCCGTTTTCGGAATAGCATTACTAGAAACAATAAATTATATTGAACATTATGGCTTATTAAGAAAACAACTTGAAAACGGAAGATACGAGCGTGTAAAAAGAATACATTCTTGGAACTCTGATCATGTAATCGGGCAAGTATTATTATTTAATTTATCGCGTCATTCAGACCATCATTATAACGGATCTAAACATTATCAATTACTAAAAACGGTTCCTGAAAGTCCGCAAATGCCAACCGGTTATCCTGGTATGATGCTGCTTTCTTTGATTCCGCCTTTATGGTTTTTAGTAATGAATAAAAAACTACAAGAAATTTAATTTTATGGATATATCACAATTGGTTAAATCCCAAAAAAACTTTTTTAAAACGCAACAAACTAAAGACATTTCCTTTAGAAAAAACGCATTAAAAAAACTTCAGAAAGAACTTATCAAAAGAGAAAAAGATATCGTTGCGGCACTTTATAATGATTTTAAAAAATCGGAGTACGAGGCATTGATGACAGAAACATCTATTGTTTTAGCCGAGCTAAAAATGACTATAAAAAATATTCATTCTTGGAGTAAACCAAAACGTGTTTTACCGTCTTTATTAAACTTTCCTTCTTCTGCAAAAATTCATAGCGAACCTTACGGAACAGTATTAATTATTGCACCCTGGAATTACCCTTATCAATTAGCTTTCGCACCTCTTTTAGGAGCAATTGCAGCAGGAAATAATGTTGTTTTAAAACCATCTGAATTAACACCTCACACAAGTAAAGTAACCAAAGAAATTATTGAAGCTGTTTTTAATGAAAACCATGTTGCAGTAGTAGAAGGCGGTGTTGCTGTTTCTCAAGAATTATTAGCACAACGTTGGGATTATATATTTTTTACAGGAAGTGTGCCCGTAGGTAAAATTGTAGCTAAAGCTGCCGCAGAATATCTTACGCCTGTTACATTAGAGTTAGGAGGAAAAAGCCCTTGTATTGTAGATGAAACCGCTAATATAAAATTGGCCGCTAAACGTTTAGTTTGGGGTAAATTTATTAATGGAGGGCAAACTTGTATTGCTCCTGATTATTTATTGATTCATACATCAGTAAAAGAAGAATTTATAAATTACTTTAAAAAGGAAATCACAAATGCTTATGGTGAAAACCCAGAAACCTCTGAAGATTACCCACGTATTGTAAATACTCGTAATTTCGATAGACTTGCCGCACTTTTACAAGGTGAAAAAATTACTATTGGAGGACAAATAAATAGAGATGACAACTATATAGCTCCTACTGTTATTGATGAACCTAGTTTAGACAGTGAAGTTATGAAAGGTGAAATATTCGGACCAATATTTCCTTTAATTTCATACGAAACAGAAGAAGAATTCGATGCTATTATTGCTAAATACGACAAACCGTTAGCCTTATATGTTTTTACAACACGAAGCCGTTTCGCAAAAAAAATGATTGCTAAATATTCTTTTGGTGGTGGAACAATTAACGATACCACTGTTCATTTTGCAAACCATCGCTTACCGTTTGGAGGTGTTGGTGAAAGCGGAATTGGAGGTTATCATGGTAAAAAAACATTTGATACCTTTTCTCATAAAAAGGGTGTAGTTACAAGAGGTAACTGGTTGGATGTTCCTACCCGTTACGCACCTTACAAAGGAAAGCTTAAACAACTAAAATTCTTAATGAAGATAAGTTAATTACCCACTATTTAAAATACGAAACAACATAAAAGATGGCAGAAAAAACAGTTTCAGCGGCAATTAATTATCGTCGCTCTGTAAGAATATTTGACCCAGAAAAAGCTATTGATACTAATATCGTGAAAAAATGTATTGAACTAGCAAGTTTAGCTCCTACGAGTAGTAATATGCAATTATGGGAATTTTATCATATTACTTCTAAAGAAACTATTGCTAAAATTGCGCCGATGTGTTTTAATCAAAATGCAGCAAAAACCGCACAACAATTAGTTGTTTTTGTTACTCGAAAAGATTTATGGCGAAAACGTGCAAAAGCAAATTTAGCATTTATGGATAAAACTTTTGGAAAAGATAATGCGAAAGAAACACAAAGCAGTAGAGAAAAAGTAGCTAGAAATTATTACGGAAAAGTGATTCCGTTTATCTATTTCGATTTTTTAGGAATTTTTGGTTGGTTAAAATACTTGGTAACATTAATTACAGGCTTATTTAGACCAACATATCGTGAGGTTCGTAATAGTGATATGCGAATAGTAGCACAAAAAACTACAGGATTAGCAGCACAAAACTTCATGATATCTATGGCTGCTGAAGGTTATGACACTTGCCCGATGGAAGGTTCTGACACCTGGCGTGTAAAGCGCTTATTAAAATTACCTAGAGGCGCGAAAATTAACATGATTGTTAGCTGTGGTATTAGAACAGATAAAGGCGTATATGGTGAGCGTTTTAGAATTCCTTTTAATGATGTTTATAAAGAAATTTAATAAATGACTCGTAAAAAAATTACATTCATTTTCATAGGAGTCAGCGTTGCAATGATCTTATTCCTTACCATATCCTATAATATTGTAAGGAAGTTTAATACTATAAATCAAAATAAAGGTGAAGATATTATTGAAAAACACCAAGAGTGGATGCATCAAATAATTACGCTATCAGACACGATTCCTATTAAAACAAAAAACCACAGAGATTCTATAATAAAAGTTGAGTTAAAGTTTTTAAAAACAAACGACAGCTTACTTAAATTAAATAAAAAAAGAGAAACTGTAATAAATTAACAGTTTCTCTTTTTTATGTATTTTATTTAGCTTTAACTAAAACAGTTGTTAATCCTTCGGAGAAAAAATCAATCTATTTTTACTTTCTTTAATGTTCGACTGATTCAATTTCATATTCACAAACTCACCGTTTAAATATTTTTTAGCTTGATCTTTATAGTGCGCGCTAAATACATTACCCGATTGCCCTGTTGGTAAAATAGCAATACTGTTTTCTACATCAGAAAAATCTACAATTCTTCGTGTAGAAGGTCCTGCTTTTATTTTATAAACACCTGTACTATCAATTGTATAAATTTGATTGTTAATTACCTGATCTCCTCCATTTGTTTCAAAAGGTCCTACATTAAAAAACTTACGCAATAATCCACTCGCTTTTCCTATTGGATGCTCATACTCTACCGAAGTTACTCTTTTCCAATACCAACCCTCAACGTTTTCGCCCAATTGTTTTTGTAAAAAAGTAACCGTATTCTGAAAAGACTTTGTTACTATAGCTTCTTTATCTTCTACCTTTTTGGTAGTAATATCATCCCACCAAACAGATTGCTCTTTCTTTACCTGACTCGCTACTGCTTTTTCCTCTAAAGGTGTATTTGCAAACTGCTTAAAAGCCGCACCCATTTCATCTTTATAAGTATTCTTAACAAACTCATACCACAAACGAGTGTAAATAACAGGTGCTATTTCTTCTTTTCCGTAATAGCCTCTCCAATTTTTTAGAATATGAAATGCTTTTTTCTCACTTGGTGTAAGCTGAGACCTATTTACACTTCTGGTTAAATGCATAATAATTTCTGGCACCACTGGCGAGGTAACATCATAAATCATTTTGCCAACATCTTCTTTTGTCCAATCGTTTTTAGGAGCTAACAAATCAACAATTCTTTTTGCTCTATCTTCTGATAAATAATAACCTGGATATAGCATTCCTGCAATAGAATCTGGCTGATTATTTGCTGAATACACATAATTTAAGCTCGGATTTATCGCTTGTGGATTTTCTTCGAAATCTAACCACTCTTTAATTTCGTCTTTTCCTGAAGCTCCGTTTAAAATCAGTTTTGTGTTTAGGCTATCTCTGTACTTATATAATTTACCAGAAGCAAACCAAGCTATATTGTCTTTGGCATCTCCGTACATTATATTTAATCCAGGAGCATGTAATTTACTCGCTCCGTTTTTAAACTCTTGCAACGAATTAGCGTGCGACATTTCGTAAGAAACGTTTAATAATTGATTGTTTAATTTAGTGTAAATCCATTGCATTGCAATTGGTCGCTCATCATCAATAAAATCAATTAAACCATTCATTACAGGCCCGTGCTTACTTACTTTTACTTGAAAAGTGGTATCAACATCACCTTTAACCTTTATTTTTTTATCAATTATTTTATATTTCTCATATCCTAACGGAGTTTTATATTCCATCGGATTATTGAGATTGTTTTGCTCGTAATAAAAATCAACATCATCGTTTTCAAACATTGTTAATCCGTAAGCATAATCACGATTATGACCTAATAAAGGAAACGGAGTTAACGCTAAATTGAATCCGTATATCTCATAATCTGGAGTTTTAATATGTGATTGATACCAAACCGAAGGTTGTGAAAACCCAATGTGTGGATCATTAGCAAAAATTACTTTTCCGTTTTTCGTTTTCTCAGGTCCTAAAACCCACGAATTACTTCCTATAAAAGGTGAAATTGGTAACTTATCTAATAATGTATTCATTGCCTGTGCAAAACTAGCATTCATTTCAGTTTTTTTCTCACTTTTGATAAATGTAAGATTTTCGAAATTTGCCCCGTTTAGTTCTTCAAAATAAGCATCGCCTAGTTTTTCTTTTACTTCTGTTAGTAACGGATCTGTTTTATGAGCAACAGCAAAACTAAAGGCCATATAACCGAATACATTATACACGTCTTTAATCGTATATTTTTCTTTTTCGAGACCTACTAAGTAAAATTCTAACGGAGTGGCTCCTTCTTCTATAAACTGATTTATTCCGTTTAAATAAGCTTCTGTTAATTTATATGCTTCAGAATTTCTATCTAAATTATGAATCGTTTTATTCGCTGCTTCTTCAATTCCTAATCCAGAGAAAAAAACATCTGTTTTAAGCAGTTCTTTTCCAAAAACCTCAGCCAATCTTCCTGCAGCAATTCTTCTAATCAACTCCATTTGCCACAGTCTATCCTGCGCATGCACATAACCTAAAGCTGTATAAGCATCTTGTTGATTTTTAGCTTCTATATGCGGTACACCAACCTCATCATAATACACGGTAACTTTATCTGAAATGGTAAATAACTCTAACTCTCCGCTATAAGTAGGGTGTAAAGTTCTAGAAAACAACCAAACGGCAGCGACTACTAAAATTAATAATATCAATATAATTTTAAAAAGTTTCTTAAACAACTTCATTTACTAAAGATTTTGTTCAAAGATAACAGAAATTTAATTCGTATTTTTGAATTCTATAAAATCATGTTAAATGAAAAAAATTCAGATGGTTGACCTGCAAGGTCAATACGCAAAAATAAAACCACAAGTAAATAAGGCTTTCGAAAGTGTTTTAGACACCGCTTATTACATTGGTGGCCCTGAAGTTAAAGGCTTCGGAACTGATTTAGAAAAATACTTAGATGTAAAACATGTTATACCTTGTGCTAACGGAACCGATGCTTTGCAAATTGCAATGATGGGATTAGGCTTAGAGCAAGGGGATGAAGTTATTACTGCAGATTTTACTTTTGCCGCTACTGTAGAGGTAATTGCGTTGTTAAAATTAACGCCGGTTTTAGTAGATGTTGATGCTGATACTTTTAACATCGATATTGAAGCTTTAAAAAAAGCAATTACACCGAAAACCAAAGCTATTGTTCCTGTTCATTTATTCGGACAGTGTGCAAATATGGAAGCGGTTATGGATATTGCCAAAGAGCATAACCTATTTGTTATTGAAGATAATGCTCAAGCAATTGGTGCAGATTATACATTTTCTGACGGGACAAAAAAGAAATCTGGAACTATTGGTAATGTAGGTACAACGTCATTTTTCCCTTCTAAAAACTTAGGTTGTTATGGTGATGGTGGTGCAATTTTTACCAACGATGATGATTTAGCTCATATTATTAGAGGAATTGTAAATCATGGAATGTACAAACGTTATTACCATGATGTAGTAGGTGTAAATTCTCGTTTAGATAGTTTGCAAGCTGCAGTTTTACAAATAAAACTACCCTTATTAGATAGTTTTTGTGATGCCCGTAGAAAAGCTGCTACATTTTACAACAATGCTTTTGCTAGTAATACTAATATAATAACACCATCAACTAGCTCTTGTGGTAACAATATATGCGATACCTGTAACTGCCATGTTTTTCATCAATATACTTTAAGAATTACAAATGGAAAACGTGATGAATTACACCAGTATTTATTAGATAATAATATTCCGAATG
Organism: Tenacibaculum sp. M1.3A; assembly: GCF_057732375.1. Classification (NCBI taxonomy): domain Bacteria; kingdom Pseudomonadati; phylum Bacteroidota; class Flavobacteriia; order Flavobacteriales; family Flavobacteriaceae; genus Tenacibaculum; species Tenacibaculum sp. M1.3A. Next base: position 210,165 of record NZ_JBYJEF010000003.1, read on the forward strand.
CAATTTATTACCCTGTTCCTTTACATGCTCAAAAAGCGTATAAAGATGAACGTTATAATGAAAATGATTTTACGGTTACCAATCAGTTAATTGACGAAGTAATTTCATTACCAATGCATACTGAGTTAGATGAAGAACAATTAGCTTTTATTACAGAAAAAATCAATGCCTTTATTCAATAAAAAGCTATGAATCAAAAAATAAAAACACTTAAAATAATTCACCTCGCATTAATAGCTGGAGTTACTTTAGCTTATTTTTTAATTGGTGATTTTAAAAATATTTTAAATTTAGAAATAGACAATGCTTCATTAATCTATTCTTTTATTCCTGCTGCTGCCTACGTGTTGAGTAATTTTTTATTTAAAAATACGTTGAACAAAATAAAAGAAAGTGATAGTGATGATGAAAAGTTTGCAATTTATCAAAGCGCTTCTATTATTAAATGGGCTGTATTAGAAGGAGCTTGTTTTTTAATTTTATTTTTAAAACCTGAATTTTTATTATTTGGAGTTATTCTTTTATTTTATATGATTCTTTTAGCGCCTAAAGAAGATAAAATATATCAGCTTTTGAAAATTAAAAATCCTGAATTATAGATATTAAAAAAGCGAACTCAAAATTGAGTTCGCTTTTTTAATACTTTATAAATAATTTATCTAAGCTTCAACACTAGCACCGCTAGCCGCTACACTTCTATCTATTTTACGCATAAGACCTTGTAATACTTTACCAGGACCTACCTCTACAAACTCAGTTCCTCCATCAGCAATCATTGCTTGGATACACTGTGTCCATTTTACTGGAGCCGTTAATTGCGCCATTAAATTTTCTTTTATTTCTGTAGGGTTTGTAACTGCTTTTGCAACGACATTTTGATATACCGGACACGTTGGCTCACTAAAAATAGTTTCTTCAATTGCCTTTGCTAATTCTTCGCGAGCAGGCTCCATCATTGGCGAATGAAATGCGCCTCCAACAGGTAAAACCAAAGCTCTACGTGCTCCTTTTTCAGTTAACGCCGCACAAGCTTTTTCTATTGCTTCTACTTCTCCCGAAATTACCAATTGCCCTGGGCAGTTATAATTTGCAGCAACTACAACTCCGTCAATCTCCGCACAAGTATCTTCAACTATTTTATCTTCTAAACCTAAAACAGCTGCCATTGTAGATGGCTTAATCTCACATGCTTTTTGCATAGCTAAAGCACGTTTAGAAACTAATGTTAATCCGTCTTCAAAAGATAAAACTCCGTTTGCTACCAAAGCTGATAACTCTCCTAATGAATGACCCGCAACCATTTCTGGCTTAAAGTCATCACCTAATACTTTTGCTAAAATCACCGAATGTAAAAATATGGCTGGCTGGGTTACTTTTGTTTCTTTTAAAGCTTCTGGCGTACCTTCAAACATTACATCTGTAATACTAAAACCTAGTATATCGTTTGCCTTTTCAAAAAGTTCTTGAGCTAATGGAGATTTTTCATATAAATCTAATCCCATACCTGTAAATTGTGCTCCTTGACCCGGAAAAATATATGCTTTCATCTGTTTTTCTCTAATTTATTATTATTTTTTGATATAATCGATAAAGAAGATTTTGTCTTTTAATTATCGTTTAATATAAGTTGCAAACATACACATTTTTAAAATCATTATTAATTAGTAATTTTGTTCTATGACTGAATATTTAAAAAATAAAGCTCAACTTATCTATTTAATTTTAGCAGCATTATTTATTGCTTCTTTGGTGACTTCTAACTTAATTTTTCAGAAATTTTTTTACTGGGAACCATTTAATTTATATCGTTTTGAAATTTCTGCAGGAATTTTACCGTACCCAATTACTTTTTTAATTACCGATATTTTATCTGAAATTTACGGAAAAAAGAAAGCCAATCAGGTTGTAATCGCCGGTATTTTTGCATCGTTTTTTTCTATGCTAATTATTTTAGTTGCAGATTATACTCCTGCAATTAATAGCTCTCCTATTGATAACAAAACCTTCTCTACTGTATTTGGTTTATCTCCACTAGCTGTTTTAGCATCTATGCTTGCTTATTTATTTGCTCAGTTTGTTGATATTCGAATTTTTCATTATTGGAAAAACTTAACCAACGGAAAACATTTATGGCTACGTAATAACTTCTCTACTTTTCTTTCTCAGTTTATAGACACTTTTACTGTAGTGTTTTTGTTATGTTCTTTTAAAGTACTTCCTTGGAATATTTTTACAAGCTTATTAATTAGCGGATTTTTGTTTAAAGTTATTATAGCTGCCTTTGATACTCCTTTTTTATACCTTATTGTTTTTTGGTTTCGAAAAAAATTCAATTTAAAAGTTGGCCAAGAAATACCTACTTTTGACTCTTAAATTAAATTATGTCTGATAAATTTTTTTATAGAATATTTAAAGAGCAATTATCGCTTTCTGAAACATTAGCAACCTATCTAAATCTTATAACAAATCTTATTCTTTTTATTGTTTTAGGCTTTATTCTTTTTAGAGTAATTAGGTATGTTGGTAGAAAAGCTATCCATAAAATAGCAGATAAAACAGGCACTCAGTTAGACGATATGCTTATTAAAAACAGGGTGTTTTTAAATCTTTCTAGAAGTATTATCCTTATCATTGTATTTAACTTCATAAAAGAACTTTTAGCAGATTTCCCTAATGTATTATCGGCTTCCGAGCGCATTCTTAGTATTGCCATTATATTTTCTGTTGTTTGGTTTTTAAAAAGCGTACTTAATAGTGTAAAAGACTTTTTAAGAACTACAGATGCTTTTAAAGACAAACCTTTAGATAGTTATGTGCAAATTTTTATGATTGCACTCTGGCTTATAAGTATCATCTTATCTTTCTCGGTATTAACAGGAAAACCTCTTATTAAGTTTTTAACTGCATTAGGAGCATTTTCTGCGGTATTACTACTTATTTTTAAAGACACTATTCTTGGTTTTGTTGCAAGTATTCAGGTAGCCGTAAATGATACTGTTAGAATTGGGGATTGGATTACTATGGATAAATATGGCGCTGATGGTGATGTTGTAGAGATTAACTTAACATCGGTTATTATTAGAAATTTTGATAATACCATTTCTAGTATTCCAACCTACTATTTAACATCCGATTCTTTTAAAAACTGGAGAACAATGAGTAACTCTGGCGGAAGAAGAATTAAACGTGCTATATTAATTAAAATAAATAGTATTCGTTTTTTAACGGAATCAGATATCGAAAATTTCAAAAAAATTGATTTAATTACTGATTATATCAATGAAGCAAGTGGTAAGGTAAATGATTACAACACCGAACATAACATTGATAAAACAGTTTTATTAAACGGTAGAAACCTAACTAATTTTGGTTCTTTTAGGGTATATTTAGATCATTACATTCAAAATCATCCTCAAATAAATCAAGAAATGCTATTAATGTCTCGTCAATTAGAACCAACGCCTAACGGAATTCCTTTAGAGATTTATGCTTTTAGTAAAGAAAAAGTATGGGAAGATTACGAACGTGTTATGGCTAATATTTTTGATCATATTTTAGCTTCGGTTAAATATTTCGATTTAGAAATTTTTCAAAATCCATCAAGTATTGACATCCAAAACCTAAGAGATCTTTCGGTTACTAAAAAAGAAAATACTGTACGTGAAAAATAATCAAAGCAATTCTTTATGGCAATTAGCAATCAAAAAATTTAAGCAAAGTAAAATTGGTGTTTTTAGCTTTTTGTTTATCGTTTTGTGCGGATTAACAGCTGTTTTTTGTTACCTGATTGCGCCAGACAATAGCAACGCTGCAAACCAGATGCATTTAGAAATTCACTCTAAATCTCCAGGATTTTCTGTAATGATGCTTAGTATTCCGTCAAAATCAAAAGAACAACAATCTTGGTTTTCTGTTTTTATGGATGGAAAACAGCATTCGCCTACCGAAATACCCATAAAATCATACACCCTAACAGAGAATCAATTAGCAATTTTAAAATATTCCGACGGTTTAGCAAAAACCTATCCGTTATCTTTATTTAAGAATCAACCTACAGCATATATTCAGCAAAAAACCTTTTGGTTTGGTACCGATAAATATGGACGCGATTTATTAAGCAGGTTATTAATCGGAGCAAGAATTTCTTTTTTTATCGGATTTATTGCCGTGTTTATTTCGCTGATAATCGGAATTCCGGTTGGAGCAATCGCGGGTTATTTTGGAGGAAAAGTTGATAATTTTATTATGTGGATTATTAATATTACATGGTCCATACCTACGTTATTATTAGTAATCGCCATCACTTTAGCATTAGGAAAAGGGTTTTGGCAAGTGTTTATTGCTGTTGGTTTAACAATGTGGGTAGAAGTTGCTCGTGTGGTACGCGGACAAGTAATTACCACCAAACAGCAACAATATGTTGAAGCTGCAAAAGCCTTAGGTTTTTCTGATTTCAGAATTATTTTTAAACATATATTACCAAATATTTTAGCACCTATAATTGTAATATCTGCGGCTAATTTTGCTGCGGCAATTTTAATAGAAAGTGGCTTGAGTTTTTTAGGAATCGGTGCGCAACCTCCTACTCCGTCTTGGGGAGCCATGATTAAAAATCATTATAACTATATTATTTTAGGAAAACCATTTTTAGCGTTAATTCCGGGTTTGGCAATTATGAGTTTAGTAATGGCTTTTATGTTGATAGGAAATACACTGCGTGATGCTTTAGATGTAAAATCTTAATTTTAAGACTTCGCTAAAAGTTAATAACTGCACTTACGTTAGGGATTATAGTATTTGTTTGAGCTCTTTTGTGAGGCACGAACAAAAAGCGAGTACGAAAAGCCCGACCCTTGTGGTAACGCTAAAAAATTGAAATTTTGTATCTTCGCTTTTCAAAAAAAATACAAAAATGAGTTTTAGTGTAGAGTTTAAAACAAGATGGTCAGATTTCGACGCCAATATACATATGCGACACACAGCATACAACGATTATGCTGCAGAGGTAAGATTGCGTTTTTTTAAAGAACATAATATTACGATTCAGGATTTCACAAAAGAAAAAACAGGTCCGATTTTATTTGAGGAGAACACCAAATTTTTACGTGAAGTTCATATGGGAACCGATATTTCTGTAAATCTTAAAGTGATTGGGTTATCGAGTAAAGGAGAACGTTGGAAAATACAACATGAAGTTTTTAATGAAGTAGGGAAATTATCGGCAGTAATTACCGTGTACGGAGCTTGGTTAGATTTAGTAAAGAGAAAACTATCGGTGCCTCCAACAAAATTTCAAACAATTTTTGATCAAGTAGAAAAAACGGATGACTTTAAAGAGATTCTGCTAAAAAGTTAATGAGTACTTCTAAAAAAATAAAATTAGCAGTTGCTATTATCGTTTTAATCGTTGGTTATTATTTAAAACCTCAAGAAAATGCTATTGATTTTCCTGCGGATATAGTAATTGAAGATGTAAATGGTTTTAATTATTTACCTAGTTCAACAACAGGTGTTATTATAAAACATGATGGATATCAGTTATCTTATCATGAAGAACACGAACAAGCGGAATGGGTTGCGTATCCTTTAAGTAAAAATGATATTGTATATAATGATTTTAAGCGTCCTTATTTTATTAACGACCCGAAAGTTAAGACAGAATCTGCCAATTGGGGGAGTTATAAAAAATCTGGGTATGATAAAGGGCATTTATGTCCTGCTGCGGATAAACGTTACTCTAAAGAAGCACACGATGAAACTTTTTACACCTCTAATATTTCGCCACAGAAACACGATTTTAATGCTGGTATTTGGAATAGATTAGAGCAAAAAACACGGCATTGGGCTAAAAAGAATCAACATTTATATGTTATAACTGGTGGCGTTTTAAAACCAGGTTTAAAAACTATTGGTAAAAATAAAGTTAGTGTTCCTAACGAATTTTATAAGATACTATTAGATTATACACAACCAGAAATAAAGGCTGTTGCTTTTTTATTTCCTCATGAAGAAAGTAATAAACCTTTATATAAGTTTGTAGTTTCTATTGATGTTTTAGAAGAAAAAACCGGAATCGATTTTTTCCCTAAATTACCAGATGCTATCGAAACAAAACTAGAAGCTTCTAGTAATTATAAAAATTGGAGTTTTAGGTAATTGAATATAACTTTAATAAACTTTATGTGAATTGAGCTATTAAGTATAATAATAAGTAAACACAAAGTTAATCAATTTTAAATTTTTTACATCCTGCATTTGATTCCGTACAAATAATATTTTGCTATTTATTCTTTAAGTCTTCAATATATGCATATTGAAAGCTTAGAAAAATTGTAGTTATAAAACAGAATCCTTAAAGTGAAAAACAAAGTTGTACCATATACAACCTTGTTTTTTAGTTTTTATTAACAGTCAAATCCTGCACAAATCGAATAAGAAGATCCTCCTTGATTTTTACAAGCGAAAGCAGCAGTTTCGGAACTCCCATCAGGTGCGTTTTCAATTAAAACCCCACTTTTGCATCTTACTGCCCAATTACCTTTACCTCCTAATACTTCAACTTGCTCAGATTTACTTAAAACTACACCTAAGTTTGAAATTTTTTTTAACATAATTTAAATTTTTTAAGTTTCTCAAAACTAAACAATTATAAAAATAAAAAAATAAAAAAAACCATAAAATAAGTATGGTAAAACCGTAAAATATTTAATTAATAAGAATTATAAGGTTAAGCACCTTCATTAAAAACTAAAAAATTATTTGATTAAACTTTGTAAGCAAAAAAAATGTACTTTTAAAGTATTAAATAAATTTACATTAATAATGAAATCAACAATATCTCTCTTCTTTTTGTTCACTATTTTAGTTATCAACGCACAATCTAATGACTCGATTAACAAAACACCTAAAGATTTAATAGGTATTAAAATGCCTGAAATATTAAATAAAAGTATCTCAGGAAATACATGGAATGACGATGCTTTAAAAGGGAAGGTAGTTGTTTTAAATTTCTGGTTTATTCGTTGCATGCCTTGTATGAAAGAAATAAAGTACTTGAATAAATTGCAAAAAAAATATAAAAAAGAAAATTTCATCCTCTTATCAATAGCTCCGAATGTTAAACAAGATTTAATTGATTTTAATAGTGATTCCGTTAGCATGTATTCAACAATGCGAAAGGATTTTGCAAAAGCTAAAATCGAATATGAAATTATTCCAGAATGCACAGAGAAAACTTTAAATATTGAAAAAAACATCAAATTTGATTGTAATGAAATTTCATCATTATTTAATATAAGTCGCTACCCAACAACACTTATCATCAATCAAAAGGGAATCGTAGAATATGTAAAAACTGGATTCGGAAATAAATTATCAAAATCGAAGGAAACTTTAGAATATGATCCAGGCTATGAAAAAATCATCGACAAACTATTGCAAAATCCAGCTTATAATACTAAATAAAGTAACTTAATGATAGTTTCTATTAATGTGTTTAATAAAAAAGTAAGTGTTTTTCTTATTAAAACGCGAGATATAATCTATGATTATTAAACAGTTAACCGAAAATGAAGTTTTAAATAATTACAACAACTTTTAAACAACAAAAAAGCTTCTCGTAAATGAGAAGCTTTTTTTAATCTGTACGGGCAAAGAGACTCGAACTCTCACACCTTGCGGCACCAGATCCTAAGTCTGGCGTGTCTACCAATTCCACCACACCCGCATACAAATTTAATTGTGGCTGCAAATATAAACAATACTTGTAAACTACAAAGGAGAAGCACAAAATTTTTATTATTTTTGATGCATACTAAATTACAACACATGAAAAACGTACAAGAATATATTGCACAACATAAAGATAGATTTATAAACGAGCTTATCGATTTATTAAAAATCCCTTCAGTAAGTGCAGATCCAGCCTTTAGCAAAGATGTATTAAACACTGCTGATCTTGTTAAAAACAGTTTAGAAAAAGCGGGATGTGATAAAGTAGAAATTTGCGAAACTCCTGGATATCCTATTATTTATGGTGAAAAAATAATTGACCCAAATTTACCAACCGTTTTGGTGTATGGTCATTACGATGTGCAACCTGCAGATCCTATTGATTTATGGACTTCGCCTCCTTTTGAGCCTGTTATTAAAAAAACAGACATTCACCCTGAAGGTGCAATTTTTGCGCGTGGTGCTTGTGATGACAAAGGACAAATGTACATGCACGTAAAAGCAATGGAATACATGACAAGTACAGGAAACTTACCTTGTAATGTAAAATTCATGATTGAAGGTGAAGAAGAAGTTGGTTCTGAAAGTTTAGCTTGGTTTGTACCAAGAAACAAAGAAAAATTAGCCAACGATGTTATCTTAATTTCTGATACAGGAATGATTGCTAACGATATTCCATCAATCACTACAGGTTTACGTGGTTTAAGTTATGTAGAAGTTGAAGTTACGGGTCCAAATCGCGATTTACACTCAGGTTTATATGGTGGTGCAGTAGCAAACCCAATCAACATTTTAACAAAAATGATTGCTTCATTACATGATGAAAATAACCATATTACTATTCCTAGTTTTTATGACAATGTAGAAGAATTATCTCGTGAAGAGCGTGATGAAATGGCAAAAGCACCTTTTTCTTTAGATAAATATAAAGATGCTTTAAAGATTGAAGATGTACATGGTGAAGCTGGTTATACAACCAACGAACGCAATTCTATTCGCCCTACTTTAGATGTAAACGGAATTTGGGGAGGTTATACCGGTGAAGGTGCAAAAACAGTAATTGCAAGTAAAGCTTATGCTAAAATATCAATGCGATTAGTGCCAAATCAAGAATGGAGAGCAATTACCGAATTGTTTAAAAATCATTTCGAAAGCATTGCTCCGAAATCTGTAAGCGTAAAAGTTACGCCGCATCACGGTGGGCAAGGTTATGTTACACCTATCGATAACATCGCTTACAAAGCGGCTAGCAAAGCGTATACCGAAACTTTCGGAAAAACACCAATTCCACAGCGTAGCGGAGGAAGTATTCCTATCGTTGCTTTATTTGAGCAAGAACTAAAAAGTAAAACTATTTTAATGGGATTCGGATTAGATTCGGATGCAATTCACTCACCAAACGAGCATTTTGGAGTATGGAATTACCTTAAAGGAATTGAAACAATTCCTCATTTTTATAAATATTTTACAGAGTTATCTAAATAAATATCACTTTGAGTGCAGTTGTAAAGTTTTAAAAGTTCTCGACTTCGCTCGAACAGACATTATCATCATAAACAAAATCCGTTCGGCAATGAGCGGATTTTTTTTATGCTTGTCATTTCGAGTGATTTTATTGAAGTATGAAATAAAATTGTATCCAGAAATTGGGCGTTCCGTAATTATTTTAAGAATAATTACGGCAGGCTTTTCTCTATATCTTTTTTACCAAAACTTCAACTCAATACTATTTTTAGTACGTTTTTTACTTACACCAAACCCGCTACTCACTGATAAAATCTGTAAAAAAGGATGCCGTTTCAATCCTTAACGCAAACAGAGCTATCCATTTTAAAATCAATATCAATGCAAATATTACAACTCTACACTTGTAGAATTAAAATATTTACTCTATGTTTGTAGAGCAATAAAGAAATATACTATGCAATTATCAAAATCTGAAGAACAAGTAATGCAATTATTATGGAAACTAGAAAAGGCTTTTATGAAAGATTTATTAGCGGAGTTTCCAGAACCTAAGCCAGCAACAACAACTGTGGCTACTTTATTAAAAAGGATGAACGACAAAGGTTTTATTGCATATAATTTATTCGGAAAGTCTAGAGAATATTATCCGTTAGTTAAAAAAACAGATTATTTCTCGAAGCACGTAAACGGATTGATAAAAAATTTCTTTAATGATTCTGCTAGTCAGTTTGCTTCTTTCTTTACCAAAGAAACTGATTTATCTGTTTCTGAATTAGAAAGCCTAAAAAAAATTATCGATAGTCAAATTAAAAAACAACAATAATGATTAGTTATTTCATAAAATCTGGAATTTGCTTAACGCTACTGCTGCTTTTTTATCATTTGGTATTAGAGAAAGAAAAAATGCACAAATTCAATCGTTTTTATTTGTTAGGCAGTGTGTTATTTTCATTTTTAGCGCCGTTATTTATAATTTACACAAAAGTTGCTCCTTTACAAATTATAGAAACTGCGCAACTGACAACACAGCAATCTATTGTTTTTGAAACACCTGTTAATTATTTTAATTACTTCATATACTTCTCAATTTTTATATCGATGATTTTATTAATTCGGTTTATAAAAAATGTAGTTGCTATTTATCAGAAAACAAGAAAAAACACAACGACAAAACATCAAAAAGCAACGTTGGTTTTAGTTGATGATGAAATAAGTCCGTATACATTTTGGAATTACATTTTCATCAATAAAGCAGCATATAATTCGCAGAAAATTGAAAAAGAATTATTCACGCACGAACTTACGCATGCTACACAAAAACACACTTTTGATGTGTTGCTTATTGAGGTTTTAAAAATCGTTTTTTGGTTTAACCCTATTTTTTACTTCTTAAAAAAAACAATACAATTAAATCACGAATTTTTAGCAGACACAAAAGTGGTTACTAATCATAAAAACATTTCTGAGTATCAATATTTATTATTGCAAAAAACAGCTTGGAACAACGATTATTACTTGGCCAGTAATTTGAATTATTTATTAACTAAAAAAAGATTACTAATGATGACAAAACAAAGTTCACCAACCCGAATCTTATTAAAAAAACTGGCTGTAATACCAGTTACGTTAGGATTCTTATTCTTGTTTGCCGAAAGAGTTGAAGCACAAGAAACAATTACTGAAGAAATTACAAAAGAGGTTCCTTTAAAAAACGAGTTTAAAATTGAAGAGATAACAATTAAAGAGACTCCGAAGAAAAAATATATAGACGCACCTATTAAAAGAGGATCTTCAAAACAAAGTATTGCTTCAGAATCAGTTTTAGATGATATTAATCTGAAATTAGAAAATGCAAATGCTCTTAAGTTGAGTATACAGAATAAAGATACCATTTTACCGCCTCCGCCACCAAGGCCTGCAAGTATAAAAGTAATTAAAAAAGGTGAAAAATCTAATATTCCACCGCCACCTGCCCCAATGGTAAAGAAAGGTGAGGTTTCGAACATTCCTCCTCCACCTCCACCAGTTAGTGCAAAAGAATTGGTATTTAAACATCCAAACGCAACTTTTTATTTTGATGGCAAGAAGGTTTCTCATAAAGAAGTCCTTAAATTAGTAAAGAATAAGAAAGGATTAAATGTATCAACTCAAAATAATGATACAAAAAAAACAATATTGTTTACAAGTAAAGACAATAAGAATAAAGGTTGGATAAAGGTTAACAATCAAACCATATATTATATAAAAAAAGAAGGAGAAACTTTATACTTTAATCGTTGGGGAAAACAAGTTGACAATAAAGGGAAAGAGTTAAAACAAACAGTTAATATTGATAAAATAAAAAACTTAAGTAATAAAGAAATCTCTGAATTAAAATACGATACAGCCAATAAAGATGTAACCTATTATTTAGATAAAAAAGTAATCAGTAAAACAGAATTAAATAAACTTGATCCAAAACAAATTGACCAAATGAATGTCATAAAAAACAAAGATGGGTCTAGAAAAATTTATATAACTACTAAAAACTAAGATAGCTATCTTAGTTTATGTTAAAAGCCTCTAAATTGAGGCTTTTTTTGTAACATTTATTTAAAAGTGTCGTTCTTATAGTATACACTTATTTTTATGTTAAAACAGTTTTTCCTTATTTGTTCGGGAGTAGATTTAAAGTTAATTAAAGATTGCGCTAACGGAGAGCAAAACAAATATGCAGGTATTGGTGCTACTGTTTTTTTTACAGCGTTAATGGCAACAATTGCTTGTAGCTATGCTTTATTTACTGTTTTCGATAACATATACTCAGCTATCTTTTTTGGCTTTTTTTGGGGATTATTAATCTTTAATTTAGATAGGTTTATTGTTTCAACCATCAAAAAAAGAGATTCAAAACGTCAAGAAATAATACAGGTAATTCCGCGGTTACTTTTAGCATTTATTATTGCCGTGGTAATTTCAAAACCATTAGAATTAAAGATTTTCGAAAAAGAAATAAATCAAGTTTTGCTTACCGAGAAAAACAAAATGACATTAGCTAATAAATCTCAAATTGCACAACAATTTACACCCGAAATAAAAGATATCAGTTCTGAAATTGACGTTTTAAAAAATGAAGTTCTTACAAAAACAGACGAAACAGAAGCTTTGTATGAAACTTATATTGCAGAAGCTGAAGGTACAAAAGGAACCAAACGCTTAGGAAAAGGCCCTGTGTATAAAGAAAAAAGAGCCAAACACGATGCTGCTTTAGCTGAATTACAACTACTAAAAGAGCAAAACAATAATAAAATTAAAGCGAAAGAGCTAGCGATCGTTAACTTACAAGAAAATCAGAAATTAGCGGAAACGAAAACACAACCCATAATTTCTAATTTCGACGGATTAATGGCGCGTATTGAAGCCTTAAATAAACTACCTTGGTTACCTTCATTCTTTATTTTCTTATTGTTTTTAGCTATTGAAACTGCACCTATTTTTTCGAAACTCATCAGCTCTAAAGGAGAATATGATTATAAACTCGAAAATCAGGAATCAATTATAAAAACGTGGATTCAACAACAAGTACAGCAACGAGAAGCTATTTTAAAAACTGATATTGACATCAACAATAAAGTATATTCCGATTTAAAAACAGAGGAGGAATTATACAATTACAAACAAAAAATGGCGCGTAATCTCATGAAACTTCAAGCAGATACTTTTTACAAAAACGAACAAAATATTTTATAAAATTATTGCTTTAGAGCTTTTAACTTTGCCAATAGCAAAAGTACTATAGGTGCTCTCTATATGTTTTAATGCGGTTAATTTATTAACCATAAAATCACGATATTCATTCATATCTTTTACATATATTTTTAAAATATAATCGTAATTACCACTCACATGAAAACACTCTGTTACTTCTTCTAACTTCGTGATTTCTTTTTCAAAAACAACAATATTTTCTTTAGCATGCTTCTCTAATTTTAAATGACAGAATGCTAAAAACGATTTCTCAATTTTTTCTTTATCTACTATTGCTACGTATTGTGTTATTACACCTTCTCTTTCTAGCTTTTTTATACGCTCATAAATAGCCGTAACCGACAAACCCAAGAACAGAGACAGCTGTTTTGTTGTCTGCTTGCTATCTTTTTGAAGTAATACTAAAAGTTTCTTATCTATTTCGTCTAGTTTCATCTGAATATTATATTGGTATTTTAAAGGATAAAGTTAAAAATTTAATTTTAAAAACTAATATAATCCTATTTTATAGTAAAATAATCTATAATTGAATTTTTATCTTTTTTTAAAAACAAAAAAACTAGTGTTTTGTAATTTAAATAACATGTTATGAATTTTAATATAACAAAACTCATAGCCTAAAGAGAATTTACACTCTATTTTTAATTATGAATGAAGTAATCGCTTTTGGAATTTTATCATTTACATCTTTTTTTACGTTGATAAATCCTTTTGGCACCATGCCTATTTTTATGACTATGACTGCTGATTTAGATCAGAATCATAGAACAAAAACTGCAAAAAAAGCATCGATAGTTAGTTTCATAACTATTTTAATTTTTGCTTTTTCTGGTCAATTATTATTTAACTTTTTTGGAATTTCAGTTAATAGCTTTAGAATTGTAGGTGGTGTAATTTTCTTTTTAATGGGAATGGATATGCTACATGCAAGATTAGGTAAAGTAAAATTAAAGGATCCTGAAGTAAAAAATTATGTAAATGATATCTCTGTAACTCCTTTAGCAATTCCGATGATTTGTGGCCCTGGAGCTCTAACAAATGCAATTGTTATGATGGAAGATGCTGATTCTATTGAGAAAAAAATAGCGCTAATTTTTACTGCTTTCTTAGTTATTTTGCTAACTTATATAATACTTTATAGCTCTTCAAAAATTATAAAAATACTTGGCCAAACTGGTATTAATGTTATGATGCGTTTAATGGGATTAATTGTTATGGTTATTGCTGTAGAGTTTTTCTTTAGCGGATTAAAACCAATATTGTTAGACATTTTTAGCGCGCTTTAAACTCCCCAAAATCGTTTTAAAAACTCGTTTAAGTCTTTTTTAGAAGGTGGATTTCCTGAAAACGGAACCATATCCCAGCGACTTCCATCTTTTTTTAATTCAAACTTAAATACTGATGTTGTAAAATCTTTAGGATTTAATAACGGGTAGCGTAAATCTAAATATTCTACGTTTTCTGACGAATCTATTGGTACTAAATTGTAATAACCATTACTAAACCAAGTTAGCGTTTTTATATCTGGATGATTTACATCTAACAATTTTCTGTTTTTAGGAATCGTTAGTATTGTATCTACTGTTGCTTTGGTGTCAAATAATGAGTAGAACCCTATTTTATAATTCATCTCTGTTTCTGCGACTCCGTACCACAAAACATTGTTAAATATTGTTGGTTGTGTAGAAAATCTGCTATAAGAAATACCTGCTTTATCAAATGATTTTTTAAACACCCTATCTATATAAATCTTATTTATCAAAGTAAATATCATATAAGCCGAACTAATATAAATACCTGCTTTCACCCAAGCTGCTCTTCTTGTTCTTTTTCGATTATAAAACATCGCAACAACTAAACATATTAAAAACGGCAATGTGTATAAAGGATCTACCACCGAAATATTATTAAAAGCAACTCTATAATCAGAAAAAGGCAAAAACAATTGTGTACCGTAAGGTGTAAAACTATCTAATATAGGATGCGTGAAAATCGCTAAAAAATAAAGCCAAATCCAATTTTTCAATGTCGTTGTTTCACTACGTTTGCCTTTATTGTATAATTTAAAAGTTATCCATCCGAAGAGAAAAGACCCTAAAACAGCAAATAACATTGAATGCATAAACCCTCGGTGAAAAGCCATAACATCAATTTCATTACCATACAACCATCCGCCAATAAACACATCTAAATCGGATATTGTACCACCTATTGCGCCAAACAATAATGCTTTATTTCCAATCTTTTTACCAAGCACTAATTCGCCACAAGCAGCACCTAAAACAATCTGAGTTAATGAATCCATATAAAGCAAATGTAGTAAACGAATTCTACTTGTATAATTCTATACAAAATCGTAACATTACAAACCGAAAAAAAGATACAATGCAAGACGATAAAAACTTATCTGAAATTAATATAGAAGATCAAAAAATTATTGATAATAAAGAGCTAAATATTTGGGAAGCTTTAATTCCTGTAATTATTTTAATGAGCTTGTTGGCATATAATATTTTTTATGCAGACGGAGCTTGGCTAGGAGATTATTCTAATCAATATATTTTATTAATAGGAGGATTCGTTGCTGCTGGTGTTGGTTTTTTCAATAAAGTATCACTAAAAACAATGATTGCCGAAGTTTTAGAAAACTGGAAAAGTGTTTTTGTGCCTATTATGATTTTATTTTTAGTTGGGGCTTTAGCAGGAACTTGGTTGGTAAGTGGAATTATACCTGCCATGGTTTATTACGGATTGCAAGTATTGAGTCCTGAAATATTTTTACCTGCATCGGTAATAATTGCAGCAATTATATCGGTAGCTACAGGAAGTTCTTGGACCACCTCAGCAACCGTAGGTATTGCATTGGTAGGAATTGGTAGTGCATTAGGAATTCCGACAGGAATGATTGCTGGTGCTGTAATTTCTGGAGCTTATTTTGGTGATAAAATGTCGCCACTTTCTGACACTACAAATTTAGCACCTGCAATGGCTGGCACCGATTTATTTACACACATAAAATACATGGCATACACCACAGTGCCAACGATTATAATTACACTTATTGTTTTTGCTATTTTAAGCGCAACAATTGATACTACCGGAAGTACAGATATAAGTAACTTATTAGGTAGTATAAAAAATACGTTTCATATTTCGCCGGTATTATTTATTGTTCCTGCTGTAGTTATTGCCATGATTTTATTAAAAACAAAACCATTAGTTGCTTTAGGTACTGGAGTTGTATTAGCAGCTGTTTTTGCTTTTATTTTTCAAGGTGATGTGTTAGATGCTTTATCTGAATCTAGATATCAATCGGTTTTAAATGCGGTTTTAACAGATACTCAAGTACAAACGGATAATGAAAAATTAACCGAATTATTTAGCGCAGGTGGTGTTGTAGGAATGCTTTGGACCATCTTACTTATTATATGTGCTATGGTTTTTGGAGGTGTTATGGATGCTATTGGTGCCTTAGCAAAACTTACAAAAGAATTATTAGCTATTGCAACTTCTGTATTCGGATTATTTGCAAGTACTGTTATTAGCTGTTTAGGGTTAAATATTATTGCTTCAGATCAATATTTAGCGTTGGTAATTCCTGGTAAAATGTTTAAACAAGCTTATGAAGACAAAGGTTTAGCACCTGAAAATTTAAGTAGAACTTTAGAAGATTCAGGAACCGTAACTTCTGTATTAATTCCTTGGAATACCTGTGGTGCGTATCAAGCCGGTGTTTTAGGTGTTGGTGTTGGTGAATACGCTTTATATGCCATATTTAATTACTTAAGTCCGTTTATGACTTTGTTATTTGCTGCCTTTAGAATTAAAATCAGACAAATTGCTAAAAAATAAATACGTTATTACGAAGAATTTTTATTCCGAAGTAATCTTATAATCAAAAAACTATATTTTTATAGATTCCGTCACTTTGTTCAGAATGACGGATTTTTTTTTATATGATAGAAAAAGCTACCATAAACGATAGGGATTTATTAAACAATATTGCCTTAACCTCTAAAGCGCATTGGGGCTATTCTAACGAATTAATAGAAAGTTGGCGAAGTGATTTAACTGTTACATCAAAAATGATAAAGGATGTATTCGTTTATAAATTCCTTCAAAATGATAAAATTGCAGGCTTTTATATTTTAAATCAACCAATAGAAAATAATATTGAATTAGAAATGCTGTTTATTCTTCCTGAATTTATTGGAAAAGGAATTGGTAAAAAACTATTATTACATGCTTTTGAAAAGGCAAACAAACTACATGCGAACAAGCTAACTTTATTAGCAGACCCAAATGCGGTGGATTTCTACGAAAGTCAAGGATTTGTAATAATTGATAAAAAAGAAAGTACTATTCCGAATCGGTTTTTACCGATAATGCAGAAAGATTTAACAGCATAGATACTATTAAAAGCAACCAAGGTAATCCGTGTAATAAAACATCAAACCAATCTTTAGATTGCATTGCTTGTTCACCTGAAAAAGCATTTCCCCCTAAAATCCATTTTAGTTTACCAACAATATGTGGCGGATTAAAAGGAGCCAATCCTAAGGTTAAACTAGCTATTAAAAATAGTTTCCAATTATTTTTTAATTGATTTTTCATACTCATCTATCAATTATAATTTATCTGCCATATTATGGCTATATAAACCAATTCCAAACAATTCCAAAACGAATAACAAAATCACGGTACGGATTATTTGGTGCCGATAAATAATTCTTTTTTAAGAAGAAAGAACTCACATTGTCTGCCTTAAAGTAAATACGCGTTCTGCGCACTCTTGCGTTAAAAAACACATCAACCGTAGGATAACCAATTTCAGTATCATTTTGCAGCCTGAATTCAGCTAATAACGGATTATAAGCATTGGCTTTATATTCTGAAAAATAATTTAACGTAGTTCCTATTTGCACATATAAAGGATCTCCTTTAAACCAACTATCAGAATAATACAAGGTATTTCTTGTTACAATTTCCGGAACTCTAAATACGTCATTACCATTTGCTACTTTTTGATACATTACCGTATTATCTAAAGCAAATTTCCCGAAAGTAAATTCTTTGGCTACTTTTGCTTTTAAATAGTTAACACTTCCCGAAAATTGTGTAGGAGAACTTGTTTCATCAAAATAAGTGTAATTATCAATATTTGTAATATCTACAGATGCATTTCCCCATTTAGATTCAAACACACCGCCTAATGTTCTTGTTCCTACAGATGCAAAATCGTTTTCCCAATTATAGTCATTATAACTACTTTGGTGTAGTAAAAAGTTAAAATTTGGTAATTTGTTACTTATTTCTAAATGCGCTTTTATCGTAAATAAACTATCTTTTTTATAAAAGGCTTCAGCTTTTATATCGTTTCCTGAAAGTCTTGCGCTACCTGGCGTTAAATTACCAGATGCATTTATATAGAAGTTTTTTATTTTTCCGTTCCAATTTGCTCCGAAAGAAACTGCTTTCCCTATCAATTTATTCTTAGTGATTCCCACTAAATTATTCTGCAAATTTTCATAACCGTAACTATACGAGGTATACCCTGTTTTTACGCGGAACTTTCCCAATATATATTTAGAATTAAAATCTAAAAAAACCTCATTATTGTATAGTAAATAACTGGCTTTATCATTTACGCTTCCTGATGTGTTAGCGTCTCCGAAATAAGATGGCGTTGCAGTTGACTGGTTAAAACGATAATATTTAGAATCTCTAGTAAAAGAATGCCCTATTTTTAAATTCGAAAAATCATTTTCATGCAAGCTATCTTTTGCTGATAGCAACTTAAAGGTATGTTCTAAATACAAACGTTTTCCTTCTAATGTATTTTCGGCATCATTTAAGTTAACATCTAACCGACCTCTATTGGCACTAAAATTAGGGTCATCGTTTAGAAAAGCTTCTAAAGAAGTAGCTGTTAAACCTCCGTTTTCTTGATTAAAAATATCCTGATTAACCGCCTGCCCTTTTATAGCATATTGCCCTTTAGGAGTTTCATATTTAAAACTCATTCTAAAATTACCTGAACTTGCCAATGCGCGCCTGTATGTACCTAACGAACGAAGACCTTTGTATGACAAGCCTACATTAAATCGTTTTGAAAAATTTGTGGTAAATAAGATGTCTAAAACTTGTCCTTGCTCTAATCCTGTTCTGTATAAAACTTCGGTTGTTGGCGTTGGCACATGGTAATAATCTACATCTTCTTTTTCGAAATAATTAAACTGCTTTGCTCGAAAACCAATATCAGGAAACTGAGAAATATCTTTAAAACTATATCCTAAATTATTAAATGTTTGCCCTTGGTTATGAAACGGTAATAACTCGAAATTATCCTTTCGCAAAAAATTAAACTTATAATGCTTCTTTAACGTTAGCGTAGTATCTACAATTGTAGTATCGTTTTTAAAAGAGATTATTTTATAATCGGTGTACTTTGTTTTACCGCTAAGTTTAACTGTGATTTCATTATTAGAAATTGAATCTCGGTTTTGATTTTGGTTTAACCCTCGATTAAAACCTCCTAAACCTTCATCTAACTGTCTTATTTGACAAAAAAGAAGCTGAATACTCATCAAGCAAAAAAACACTAAAAAACTTTTCTTCATAATGACAAAAGTAAAATAATTAAACGACAAAAATCGCGAATAATTTCTTTGAAAACTGTTAATTTGTAATATGTTGAAATTAAATTATAGCGGACATATTTTAGAAGCAGGAACAGATGAAGCCGGTAGAGGATGTTTGTCTGGTCCCGTTGTTGCAGCGGCTGTTATTTTGCCTGAAAATTTTCATCATGATTTACTAAATGACTCTAAGCAAATTTCAGAAAAAAAACGTCGTGAATTACGACCGTATATAGAAGAACATGCCTTAGCCTTTGGCGTTGCTTTTGTAGATCATAAAGAAGTAGATGAAATAAATGTTTTACAAGCATCTATAACTGGTATGCAGCGTTCTATCGAGCAACTTTCTCCGCAACCAGCGTTTATTATTGTTGATGGTAATAAGTTTAAACCTTATAAAGAAATTCCGCACGAAACAATTGTAAAAGGTGATGCTAAATTTATGAGTATTGCAGCAGCATCTGTATTAGCAAAAACATATAGAGATGAATATATGGAAAAAATTCATCAAGAATATCCGCAATATAATTGGAGAAAAAACAAGGGCTACCCTACAAAAGAACATCGAAACGCTATTCGTGAGTTTGGACCAACTCCTTATCACCGAATGACTTTTAAATTACTTCCTGAACAATTTAAATTAAAACTTTAGTTTCTCTATTTTTGTCTTTCAATATTTTAGAAGATGATTAAAAGAACGCGTGCAGAAATTAGCAAATGTATTATTCATAAAGTTGCTAATAAATACAATAGTGGCCAAAATGCTTTTTCAGAAAGCTTAGTTCGTTTCGATGAAGAAAGCTACGAATTACTGATGCCTTTTTTATTAAAAAATTTTGGTACAGTAACACAAAGTTATCGTTTTAACCATCATGCTGATGTTCGTTTAAACGAGATTAACAAATACACTTCTGATATTTTTGAAGATGAAAACACCTTTATCGAGCACTCTAAAAACATTGTAAATCACTTATACGAACAATCGAATTCTGCCAATATAAAAACAGGTGATGTTTTGGTAGTTTATTTTGAAGGTATCGAATATAAAGACATATTAACCGAAGCTGTTGGTGTTTTTAAAATTGAAAGTAAAGTAGATTTTTTACAAACTTATTTAGATGATGATAGTTTTGATGTAGTGGTTCAGAAAGGAATTTCAACTAAAAAGTTAGACAAAGGATGTTTAATTGTAAATTCTTCGGATACTGAAGGAACCGTAATTTTATCAGTAGATAATAATAATTATGATGCCCAATATTGGATTAAAAATTTCTTAAACGCAAAATTTGCCGATGATCGTAATTTACATACTCAAAATTATTTAGAAATGTGTAAAGATTTTTCTGAAGAAATTATAAAGCCTGAATTCGGAAAACAAGAACAAAGTAATTTCTTAGCCAGTACAGTTGATTATTTTAAGGAACATGAAAACGTAGATTATCATGGTTTTAAAGAAGAAATTTTTGAGGATGAAAAGCATAAAGGCATGTTTGAAGACTACAAAAAACATTTTGAAGGCTTGAATGATGTTTTAATCCGTAATAACTTTGAAGTTTCAGACGCAGTATTAAAAAAAGAAAAAAGCAAGTTTAAAACTGAATTTAAACTCGACACTAATATTTTAATTAAAATTGACATAGACGCTCCTGATGCCTCTTCAGAATATCTAGAACAAGGTTATGATGAGGAGAAAAAAATGAAATATTACAAGGTATTTTACAATACTGAAAAATAAGAATTAAAAAAGGGAACGTTTTAAAACGTTCCCTTTTTTAATTCTTATTTTCTAATGTCATTCTAAACTTATTTCAGAATCTCATCGTTCGATTCTTACTCCTTCTCTGCCATTTTCTTTACATAATCGGTAATTATAACAATCTGAGTAGGTCCTACTTTACCTTCAATATAATTAGCATTTTCATGATCTAAAGAAATTCTACGAACAGCCGTACCCTGTTTAGCAACCATGCTAGAACCTTTTACTTTTAAATCTTTAATCAATACTACAGAATCTCCTGCTTGTAAAATTACTCCGTTTGCATCTCTGTGAATTATTTTTTCACTTTCATCTAAATGATCTCCACTTTCTTTAGCATAACGCAAATCGTCGTCTTCTAAATACAACATATCTAACAAATCTTGCGGCCAACCTTCTTTACGAAGTCTAGACAACATTCTCCAAGCAACAACTTTTACCGCTCTGTACTCGCTCCACATACTATCATTTAAACAACGCCAATGGTTTGTTTCTGTTTTTTCAACATCTTCAATTTGTTCAACACAAGTATCACAAGCTAATAAGCTACCATCAACACCACCAATAGCCATTGGTTTAACTTCATAAATTGATAAATTATCTTTTGAAGCACATAACTCACATTGATTTCCACTTCTATCTTGTAATTCTTCTAATAAACTCATTCTTTTAATCTATAAATTAAGGTCTGTAAAAATACATTTTTATTTTATCTTTATAGGATGCATTTAGAAAGTGAAAGATTAATTATACGAGAAGCAAAAATAAGCGATGCTGCTTTTTATTTCGATTTATTTAATGATCCAGATTGGTTAAAATATATAAGCGACAAAAATTTAAAATCAGTTAAAGAAACTGAAAACTATTTAGAAGATCTTCTACTTAAAAACTCTAAACTAGGGGGATTAGGTTTTTTTACCGTAATTTTAAAAGAAACCAACCAACCTATTGGTGCTTCAACGGCATTAAAAAGAGACAAATTAGAATTTGTTGATATAGGTTATGGACTTCTGCCTAAAGGAAGAGGTAAAGGTTATGCTACTGAAGCTACCAAATTAATTATTGAATATGTTCGAACTAAATTTAAGCAAGAAAAAGTATTCGCTTTTACGATGCCAAAAAATGAAGCATCTCAGAAACTTTTAAGAAATCTAGATTTTGATTACATTGGTTTACAACGTATTTTTGATGATAGTGAAGATAGCGTTTTCGAATATATTTTTTAAAATAGATGGCTTTTAATTATAGTCATATAAAAAAAGCCTAGAAGATTAAATCTTCCAGGCTTTTTTATAATCTATTTTCTAAAAGGAAAAAGTTAATCTTCTAAATACAACTCAATTAATCCTTTTGGCGTTTCTACTTCAATTGTTTTATTCTCTCGATCAACTTTTTTAATAAAGTCATCAATCATAGGAATAAAAACTTCGGTATCTCCGTTTTCAATTTCAAAAAGAGGTTGCGCTGCTTTATCATTTATATAAGCTAAAGTACCTACCTCTCCGTAATTTCTATCAATAATCGTAAAACCTATAACCTCATGGTAATAAAATTTATTTCCAGTAAGTTTTGGCAGTAAATTTAAAGGCAAATAAATTCCTGCTCGCATAATAGCATCAGCATCTTGCTCGGTATCTACATCTTCAAATTTTACACGAAACATAGTGCTTTTACTTAACGAAGATTTTTCAATAAAAAAAGGAACCAGATTATTGCCTAAATCGACAAAAACTGATTCCAAATTTTCGTAAAGATCGGGTTCATCTGTGTCTAACTTAATAACCACTTCACCCTTAAAACTATGTTTTTTAACGATTTTGCCAAGATAAAAACACTCTTCTTTTTGCATCATCATTGTAGTACAGTTTTTTATTCTTCGCTATCTGCTCCGTTATCTGCAGCTACTTCTTCACTATCTGCAACAGGTGCAGCAGGAGTATTAGCAGCAATACGTGCAGCGTTTACAGCTTTTTCAGCTTCTAAAGCTTTTGCTTTTGCATCAGCATCTGCCTTTGCCAAACCATCAACTTTACCAGCAACTAAACCATTTTTTTCCTCTAACCAAGCTGCAAATTTAGCATCTGCTTGTTCTTGTGTTAAAGCTCCTTTTTTAACTCCACCAGCTAAATGATTCTTTAATAAAACACCTTTATAAGATAAAATGTTTCTTGCAGTATCAGTTGGTTGAGCTCCTTTTTGTAACCATTCTACAGCTGTATCAACATCTAAGTCAATTACTGCTGGGTTAGTGTTAGGGTTGTACGTTCCGATTTTTTCTAAATAACGACCATCTCTTTTTGATCTTGAATCAGCAGCTACTACCCAGTAAAAAGGTTTTCCTTTTTTACCGTGTCTTTGTAATCTAATTTTTACAGGCATAATTTTTAATTTTTAAGGTACGCGACCTTGATTATTAACAAATCTTATCATCTCGTGATAAGTGGGCGCAAATGTATAGCTTTTTTTTTATTAAAAATTAAAAACGTAACATTATTGCAATAAAAAAGAGCCTGAAAAACAAGCTCTTAAGAAAATTTTGGTGAGTTTAGATATTATAATACTCTAACATCAACTGCGTTTAAACCTTTTTTTCCTTCTTTAAGGTCAAACTCTACTGTATCACCTTCTCTAATCTCATCGATTAAACCTGATACATGTACAAAATACTCTGTGTTTGATCCTGACTCAGTAACAAATCCAAAACCTTTAGATTCGTTAAAGAACTTTACTGTTCCTTCTTTCATTGTAAAAAAATATTATATTTAATAAAGTGCAAAGATACTTCTATAATTCGATTCTTAATTAATTTTATATCAATAATACTAAAACTTAACATCTACGTAACAATAGATTATGTGTTTCTATAGATTATAAAACCTAAAAACACGCTATACATCCGTTAATAACTTCTATTAAAAACAACACAAATTCTTCGTATTTTTACACTTTGCTAACACCTAAACGCTTCAATAAAACACTCTAGATGTATTTAATTTTTGATACTGAAACCACCGGATTACCTAAAAGTTGGAACGCTCCTATTACCGATACTAATAATTGGCCTAGAGCAACACAAATTGCTTGGCAATTACATGATGAATTAGGTAATTTAATTGAGCATAATGATTTTTTAATTCAACCAGACGGATTTAACATTCCGTATGATGCTGAGAGAATTCATGGTATTTCTACCGATTTAGCACAAGAACAAGGAATTGAACTTTCTGAAGGTTTAGCTTTATTTAATGAAGCCTTAAGTAAAACAAAATTTATCGTTGGGCAAAATCTTGCTTTCGATATTAATATTATGGGATGTGAATTCCATCGTTTAGGTGTTGATAACAACTTAACAAAACTGCCAATATTAGATACCTGTACCGAGCATACAGCAAAAATGTGTCAGATTCCTGGTGGTCGTGGTGGTAAATTTAAATTACCAACATTAACCGAATTACACCAACATTTATTTGGTGACGGTTTTGGAGATGCACACAACGCAACTGCCGATGTAGAAGCAACAACACGATGTTTTTTAGAATTAATTCGTTTACGCCAGTTTACCAAAGAACAACTTCAGGTTACTGATGATTATTTTGATCGTTACACTCAAAACAACCCGAGCGTTACTCAAATAATTGGGTTAAATCACTTAAATCTTAAAAGAGAAAGTGAAAAAATTCGCGCTAGAAAAGAAAAAGCAAAAGGTGACACAACAACAATAAGTACTAATGAAGGTTTAGCTGAGTTAAAAGATAGCCAATTTGCCCACCTTCATAATCACACACAATATTCTGTTTTACAATCTACCATACAAATTGGTGCTATTGTAAATGCTGCCGCAAAAGATAACATGTCGGCAGTAGCAATGACCGATACAGGTAATATGATGGCTGCTTTTCATTTTGTACAAGCAGTTTTAAATCAGAATAAAGCTGTTGATTCGGCTAATATTCAAGCAATAGAAAAAGGAGAAGAACCTACGCAACAACCTTTAAAACCAATTGTTGGTTGTGAATTTAATATTTGTAACGATCACACTAATAAAAGTCAGAAAGACAACGGTTACCAAGTTGTTTTATTGGCTAAAAATAAAAAAGGATATCACAACTTAGCAAAAATGTCGTCTATTGCTTTTGTTGATGGTTTTTATTATATACCAAGAATTGATAAAAAAATAGTAGAACAATATAAAGAAGACATTATTGTACTTACAGGTAGTTTGTACGGTGAAGTGCCAAGTAAAATATTAAACGTTGGTGAAGCGCAGGCTGAAGAGGCCTTACTTTGGTGGAAAGAACAATTTGGCGATGATTTATATATTGAATTAATGCGCCACAATCAAGAAGACGAGAAGGTTGTTAACGAAACACTTTTAAAGTTTTCTAAAAAGCATAACGTAAAAACAGTTGCATCAAACAACACTTTTTATTTAAGCAAAGAAGATGCAAATGCACACGATATTTTATTATGTGTAAAAGACGGAGAAAAACAGGCAACACCCATAGGAAGAGGCCGCGGTTATCGTTATGGTTTACCAAACGACGAGTACTACTTTAAATCATCCGAAGAGATGAAAACTTTATTTGCCGATCTTCCTGAAGCAATTATCAATATTCAGGAAATTGTAGATAAAATAGAGCCTTATACTTTAGCACGTGATGTTTTATTACCCGCTTTTGATATTGCTGATGAGTTTAAAGATGAAAAAGATAAAGAAGATGGTGGTAAAAGAGGTGAAAACAATTTTTTACGTCATTTAACCTATGTAGGAGCCAAAAAACGATACGGTGAAATTACCGAAAGCATTAAAGAACGTTTAGATTTTGAATTATCAGTAATTGAAAAAACAGGATATCCGGGATACTTCTTAATTGTTGAAGATTTTATCCGCGAAGCAAGAAACATGGATGTAGCAGTTGGTCCCGGACGTGGATCTGCAGCAGGGTCTGTAGTTGCCTATTGTTTATGGATTACCAATATAGATCCTATTAAATACGATTTACTTTTTGAGCGTTTCTTAAATCCAGAACGTGTATCAATGCCCGATATTGATATTGATTTTGATGATGAAGGGCGTGGTCGTGTAATGGATTATGTTATTAATAAATACGGTGCCAACCAAGTAGCACAAATTATTACCTATGGTACCATGGCAGCAAAATCTTCTATTAGAGATACTGCTCGTGTTTTAGATTTACCACTTTTTGAAGCCGATAGAATTGCCAAGTTGATTCCTGGAATGAAGCTGAAGAAAATATTCTCTTTGGATGAAAAAACCTTAAAGGAAAAACTTCGTGCTGAAGAAATAGAATTAGTAAACGAACTAAAAAGACTTTCTAACGGAAATGATTTAATGGCAGAAACCATTAATAAGGCTCGGATTTTAGAAGGTTCTGTTCGTAACACTGGTATTCATGCCTGTGGTGTAATTATTACCCCAGATGATATTACCAAATTCGTACCCGTTGCATTAGCCAAAGATTCTGACATGTATGTAACTCAGTTCGACAATTCGGTTGTTGAAGATGCTGGTTTACTAAAAATGGATTTCTTGGGATTAAAAACGCTAACCTTAATTAAGGACACCGTTAAAATTGTAAAAGCACGACATGATGTACTTTTAGATCCTGAGACCTTTCCGTTAGATGATGTAAAAACTTATGAACTTTTCCAAAGAGGAGAAACTGTTGGTATTTTTCAATATGAATCTCCGGGAATGCAAAAACACATGAGATCTTTAAAACCTACCGTTTTTGAAGATTTAATTGCCATGAATGCATTGTATCGTCCAGGACCAATGGAATATATTCCTTCTTTTATCCGAAGAAAACACGGAGACGAAGAAATTGAGTACGATTTACCAGCCATGGAAGAATACCTAGCCGAAACATACGGAATTACCGTATACCAAGAGCAGGTAATGTTACTTTCTCAGAAGTTAGCTGATTTCACTAAAGGTGAAGCCGATGTTTTACGTAAAGCAATGGGTAAAAAACAAATTGCGGTTCTAGATAAAATGAAACCTAAGTTTGTTGAACAAGCAATTGCAAACGGACATGATGCTAAAAAACTAGAGAAAATTTGGACAGATTGGGAAGCATTCGCATCCTACGCCTTTAACAAATCACACTCTACTTGTTATGCTTGGATTGCTTATCAAACTGCGTATTTAAAGGCCCATTATCCTGCTGAATATATGGCAGCTGTTCTTTCGAATAATATGAACGATATTAAATCGGTTTCGTTTTTTATGGAAGAATGTAAACGTGCCGGAATTACTGTTTTGGGTCCTGATGTAAATGAATCTTTTTCTAAATTCTCAGTAAATAAAGAAGGCGCTATTCGTTTCGGAATGGCAGCAATTAAAGGTGTTGGTGGTCTTGCCGTAAAATCTATTATTAATGAGCGCGAAGAGAATGGTCACTTTTCTTCTGTTTTTGATATGGCAAAACGAGTTGATTTACGTGTAGCTAACAAAAAAGCATTTGAAGGCTTAATTTTAGCCGGGGGTTTCGATTCTTTTACAAATACACACAGAGCACAATATTTTGTAGAGGATGAAAAGAATCAGAAATTTATAGAAAAAGCATTGCGTTTTGGTAACAAATATCAAGAAAATCAGAATTCTTCTCAGGTTTCTTTATTTGGTGGAGCTTCTGAAGAAGAAATGCCAGAACCAATTATTCCTACTTGTGATACTTGGGCAACCATGGAACTGTTAGGTAAAGAAAAAGAAGTGGTAGGTATTTATATTTCTGCCCATCCGTTAGATGATTTTAAAAACGAATTAAAATTTTGCAACGCCGCACTATCTAATTACAACGATTTACCTAAATACGAAGGCATGGCTTTATCTTTCGGTGGTATTGTAACCGACGTACAGCATCGTATATCAAAAGCAGGAAAAGGTTGGGCTACATTTTTTATTGAGGATTATAGTGAAAATTTCGAGTTTAGAATTTTTGGTGAAGAATATCTTCGTTTTAAACACTTTTTGGTTCCTAATTCTTTCTTGTTTGTAAAAACAATGGTAAAACCAGGTTGGACAAACAAAGAAGGTGTAAAAGGTGAACCAAGAGTCAGCTTTAACGAGTTTTTGTTACTTCATGAC
Source organism: Tenacibaculum sp. M1.3A (assembly GCF_057732375.1). Lineage (NCBI taxonomy): Bacteria > Pseudomonadati > Bacteroidota > Flavobacteriia > Flavobacteriales > Flavobacteriaceae > Tenacibaculum > Tenacibaculum sp. M1.3A. The sequence continues at coordinate 238,615 of NZ_JBYJEF010000003.1, forward strand.
ATTATGGATAAAATGTGTAAAAAAATAACCATAAAGATGCCTTTACAAGACGTAAAAGAAAACAGAATTAAAGATTTACAGCATTTATTTGCTACTAATAGAGGATCCCAAAATTTACATTTTACTATTTGGGATACCGAAGAAAAAATAGAGCTGAGTTTACCAAGCAGAAATACTAAAATTAAAATTTCTAATGAATTTTTAAAGTTATTGGATGAGCAACATATTAATTATAAATTGAATTAAAAATGCTTTCTAAACATCTTAACAGTGATGCTTTATTAGTAAACGCAGTTAATGAAAAATTGTATGTAAACTTAATTATTCAGCTAAATAAGGATTTTAGCTTAGCTAATTTAGCGATTAATTTAAACGAAAATAGCACACCAACTACATTAAAAGAGGAGTTAAGAAAAGTAATAAAACATTTAATTCTGACGGATTTAAACAGCTATAAAAACCTTTTATATATTGTTGATATTCCTGAAGTAATGACTTATAAAAAAGAAGCATCAAATATTGACACCTATACCGAAAGTATTGCCTTTTTAATATTAAAAAGAGTTTGGAAAAAAGTATGGTTTCGGGCTAATTATTCTAATTAGTTATTTCTCTAAGAAGTGTAAAATAATTTCACTCACTTTTTCTAATTCAGCAGATAACTGAGTTTCATTCCAAGGATGTTTTACATTAAAAACATGATCTGCTCCTTCAATAACTTGTAGTTTACTTTTAGGATTCCATTCATGCAGTTCTTTTGCTTCATTAATAGAGATTGAAGTGTCATTATCTCCATGGATAATTAAATGTGGAATCTTTAATTCTTCTTCAGCGTCTTTGATGCTAAGGCGTTCTTCATTATCTTTAAAATCAGTATAAAACTGATAATAATGTGGCATTTGTTGCTTCGTTCTTCCGTTTACGACATACTTAACACCAGATTCTTTCCATTCTTTTAAATCTCCAATAGTTGCAGTACGTTTAGCAAAATCACTAACACTTGCTAATGTAACCAGTTTTGTGATTCTAGTATCTTCTGATGCTTTTATTATTGCAATACCTCCTCCTCTGCTATGGCCAATTAAGTTGATAGCACTTGTGTTAACATTATCGTTCTCTTTAAAATAAGAAGACACCCAATCCAACACATCATGTAAATCATCCAATTCTTTGGTGTAATTATTATTCCCGAAAGCTTCTAAATCTGGAAAATCAATAGGGTTTTCTATAGTTCCTCCGTTATGAGAGAAGTTAAATTTAACAAAGCAAAATCCTACATTAGCAAAATATTCAGCCATTAAATTCCAAGCTCCCCAATCTTTAAAACCTTTATACCCATGACAAAAAACAACAATCGATTGATTACTCTTTTCTCTTGAAGAAAACACATCAATTAAAATAGATTTTTTATCAACTCTATCTAGAACTATGTTCTTTTTGATTTCCATAATAGGAGTTATTCTAATTAGTCAATTCTCTAAATAAGCTTTCTAAATTTTTATTTTCGGTATTTAAGCCAAGTATTTTTAAACCGTTTTCTTGCGCAAAATCGAAAATTACTGGGCGCATATCTTCCGTCGTTTCAAAAGTAAGTATCCAGTTATTTTCTACTGTATTTTTATAATAAACAATATTTGGCAAACGCTGTATAAATTGTTCTTCTAACTTATAATCAAACGTAACTTTAATTGTTTGTTCCTTGCTTGTTTTAAGTTCAGAAATTGATTTATCAATAACCAGCTCCCCCTTATTAATAATGATTACTCGATCGCAAACCGCCTCTACCTCTTGCATAATATGTGTAGATAATAAAACTGTTTTATTCTTCCCGAGCTCTTTAATCAACTCACGAATTTCAACCAATTGATTCGGGTCTAAACCTGTAGTTGGCTCATCTAAAATTAACACTTCTGGGTCGTGTAAAATAGCAGCTGCTAATCCCACTCTTTGACGGTACCCTTTTGAGAGTTGCCCTATTTTTTTATGTGATTCAATCGTTAATCCTACTTTTTCAATTACCTCAGCAATACTCTTTTTTTCAACTTTATAAATTGCTGCTTGAAACTGTAAATACTCTCGCACATACATATCTAAATACAACGGATTATGTTCTGGTAAATACCCTATTTTCTTCTGTGCTTCTATAGGTTTTTTAACAACGTCTATTCCGCTTACAAAAACAGTTCCTTCACTTGGCTGAATAAATCCGGTTAAGATTTTCATGGTGGTAGATTTCCCTGCTCCGTTTGGACCTAAAAACCCAACTATTTCTCCTTTTTTGGCTTCAAAAGAAATATCATTGACTGCTTTTTGTGTTCCGTAAATTTTGGATATAGAAGTAAGTTGTATTGACATATTTTTATCAAGTGAGGTTCTGATATAAAATCAGAATAACGTAAATTATCGTGTCTCTTCGAGCGCAGTCGAGAAGTGTTTTTTTATAAGGTCTCGATTGCGCTCGACCTGACATTTAAAAACCGCTTATTTTCTTTTGTAAGAAATAAAACTGTAATCATATATATTTTTTTCATCTGCTTGAAAATCTTCTCGTGATACTTGTTTCCAAATATCTAAATCGATTGTTGGGAAAAAAACATCAGCTTCAAAACCGTGATGAACAATAGTAATATCTAATTGATCAACCAATCCTTTTTCGATGGCTTGTTTATAAATTTGGGCACCGCCAATTATAAAAACATCCGATGCCGATTTTGATAACTCGATCGCTTCTTCAATTGAGTTTGCTACTAAACATCCATCTTTAAAGTAATCATCATTCCTCGTTATAATAACCGATGTGCGATTAGGTAATGGCTTTCCAATACTTTCAAAAGTATTACGTCCCATTAAAATATGATGCCCTGAAGTAACTTTTTTAAACCGTTTTAAATCGGCAGGAAGGTGCCAAATTAAATCGTTATCTTTTCCTAAAGCATTGTTATTTGCTATTGCAGCAATTATTGTAATCATAAATTGTATTTAATGAATAGCTAAACACTTTTTGCCCATTCTTTAATATAACTTGTTAAATCTCTTTTACTTGTAGTTGCTTCACCTAAAACATCTGTTTTTATATTATCAACTAAGGTTTTAATTGCTTCTAAAACTTTTGCATCATTAATATCAGCTATTTTATCATAGAGGGAATCTTTTAAAACATCAACATTTGTAGTCATTTTATATCTTTTTAGGTTCTTATTACAAAGCTACTAAAGAAATTATAAAAAATAATGTTAAATTATACTGCTACAGTTCCTTTAATATGTGGATGTGGGTTGTAACCTACTAATTCGAAATCTTCAAAAGTAAAGTCTTCGATGTTTTTAATATCAGGATTCATTTTCATTTTTGGTAATACTCTCGTTTCTCGAGACAATTGTAATTCTAATTGCTCGATATGGTTACTATAAATATGTGCATCTCCAAAAGTATGAATAAACTCCCCAGCCTCATAACCACAAACCTGAGCAATCATCATTGTAAATAAAGCATATGAAGCAATATTAAACGGAACGCCTAAAAAGATATCGGCACTTCGTTGATATAACTGACATGATAATTTTCCGTCGGCTACATAAAACTGAAAAAATGCATGACACGGTGGTAAAGCTGCTTTATCGTTAGCAACGTTTTCTGAAAATGATTTTGAAGTATCTGGCATTACAGAAGGATTCCAAGCAGAAACTAACATTCTGCGACTGTTTGGATTCGTTTTTAGCGTTTCAATAACATCTTTTAATTGATCAATTTCATCACTGTTCCAATTACGCCATTGATGACCATAAACAGGTCCTAAATCGCCATTTTCATCAGCCCAAGAATTCCATATTTTAACGCCATTTTCTTGTAAATACTTAATATTTGTATCTCCTTTTATAAACCAAAGCAACTCATAGATAATCGATTTTAAGTGTAACTTTTTAGTGGTTACCATCGGAAAACCTTCTCTTAAATCAAATCTCATTTGGTGACCAAAAACACTTTTTGCTCCCGTTCCCGTTCTATCACCCTTCTTGTTTCCGTTTTCTAAAACGTGCTTTACTAAATCTAGATATTGCTTCATCTTCTACTTTTGATTTCTGTAAAAATAAAAAAGCTTCAACATTTAATGCTGAAGCTTTTCAAATTTATATTAATAAGTTATTAACTATTTAGTTCTCTGTGGCGACTCGCCACTACCCTATTATCATACCTGCAATTGTAGCCGACATTAAAGAAGCTATTGTTCCACCGATTAACGCTTTCATTCCGAATTCTGATAATATTTTACGTTGCCCTGGTGCTAATGAACCAATACCACCTATTTGAATACCTATTGATGCAAAATTTGCAAATCCACACAACATATAAGTTGCCATAATAATAGACTTATTATACGTTAAATGCGTTGCGCTTGCCACATTTTTAAGTTCAGCTAATTGAATATAACCAACAAATTCACTTGCCGCTAATTTAATACCTAACAACTGCCCCATTAAAGCCATATCTTCTTTTGCCACACCAATTAACCACATTAAAGGTGCAAAAATATACCCTAAAATTGCTTCTAAAGAAAACTTAGCGTAGCTTGTGTTTTCAGCCATCCAAGTGTTTAGCGATGTAATATCTCCTACCCAACCTAAAACTCCGTTTATCATTGCTATAAAGGCAATAAATACTAATAACATTGCTGCAACATTCATTGCTAATTGCAAACCTTCTGTTGTTCCGTTTGCTATTGCATCTAAAATATTAGATCCTATTTTTTCTGATGAAACTTGCACATCTGTATTTACTTCTTCTGTTTGAGGATACAATATTTTAGAAATAATAATTGCTCCTGGCGCAGCCATTACTGATGCTGCTAATAAATGTTTTGCGTACATTAATCTTAAGACTTCGTCTTCCCCTCCTAAGAAGCCAATATAAGCTGCTAAAACTGCTCCAGCAACAGTAGCCATTCCACCAATCATCACCAAAAGCATTTCAGATTTATTCATCTTCTCTAAATATGCTTTAATCAATAAAGGTGCTTCTGTTTGCCCTAAGAAAATATTTCCTGCAACAGATAAACTTTCTGCTCCAGATATTTTTAATCCTTTTGATAATAACCAAGCTAATCCTTTCACCACTTTCTGAATCAATCCTAAATAGAATAAAAGAGACGTTAATGCTGAAAAGAATATAATAGTTGGTAATACTTGAAAAGCAAATATAAATCCAAAAGATCCCATGTCAGCTACCAACCCACTAAATAGGAATTCACTTCCAGCTCGTGTAAAATCTAATACACTTACAAACAATCCTCCAATCCATTCAAAAACTTTTTGTACAAAAGGTATTTTTAAGACTCCAATAGCTATTATTAACTGAAAAGCTAATCCTAAACCAACAGTTTTCCAATCAATTCCTTTTCTATTTGAACTAAACAAAAAGGCGATAATTAATAAAGACAGCATCCCTAAAACACCTCTCCATAAACTCTGCATAGAAAATCCTTGGCTTTTCACAATTCCATCAACATCAGAACTTACTTCTTGAACTTTACCAACAACAGCTACAGTTTCTGTCTTTGACGTAAACTTATACAATACATTCTTCTCTGATAATATTAATACATTATCTGCTAGCTCAACCACATTATAATAACGAACCGTATCATTAGGTTGTTTGTGATTGAAAATTAATAAGTTATTTTGATGAATATAGTTTCCCGAAGCTTGTAAACTATCTTTAGCTACCAAAGAATAATTAAAATATCCTTTAGTTAAGTTTAAAACGTCTGATGGGTTTATGGCTACTACCGAATTACCATCAGTAGTAGTAATCGATGAAAAATTCCACTTTTTCTCTATGCTCTGACCAAAAGTTAGTATTGATGCACAAAGCATTATGAAAGTAAATAATTTCTTCATTTTATATATTTTATTAAGAACGTTTGCTTATTTCGTCGCGAATTTCTGCTGCTAACTCATAATCTTCATTAACTACAGCTTCATTAAGTTGTTCGTGTAATTCTTGTAAAGGTAAATGTGAATAGCCTTTGGATTCTTCTATGTCTTCTAGATCTTCTTCTAGAGAGAATTCTATTCCGTCAGACTCTAGATCTTCTTCTATAATTAATTCCTCATCTAATTTTAAATAAACACCTGCTTTATCTAAAATATTTTCATATGTAAAGATGGGTGCTTGAAAACGCACTGCTAATGCAATTGCATCAGAAGTACGAGTATCGATAACCTCCTCTACTCCTTCTCGTTCGCAAATTAAACTAGAATAAAAAACACCATCAACCAGCTTATGAATAATAACTTGGGTTACTTTGATAGAGAATTTATCAGAAAATGTTTTAAATAAATCGTGTGTAAGTGGTCTTGGTGGTCGAATTTCTTTCTCTAAAGCAATTGCTATAGATTGTGCTTCGAATGCTCCAATAATAATAGGGAGTGTTCTTGTACCTTCCATTTCACTCAGCACTAATGCATAAGCTCCACTTTGAGTTTGGCTATACGAAATCCCTTTAATAGTTAGTTTTATTAAACTCATGTACAATTATAAAATAACAAAAAGCTGTCTAATTTTAGGCTCTACGCTTCAAATTTAGACAGCCTTCTTAAGTGGGCACAATTTACTAAAAATTATGAGTTGAACTCTAATTTCTATAAAAAAGAAAATTTACCCACCAAAATTATGCTTGTTTAAAAGCTTTTAATTTTTCTACCAACTGAGGTACTACTTCAAAAGCATCACCAACAATTCCGTAATCTGCAGCCTTAAAGAAAGGAGCCTCTGGATCTGTGTTAATAACTACTTTTACTTTTGATGCATTAATACCTGCTAAGTGCTGTATTGCTCCCGAAATACCAATGGCAATATATAAGTTTGATGCTACTGGTTTACCGGTTTGTCCTACATGTTCACTATGAGGACGCCATCCTAAATCAGATACTGGCTTAGAACATGCTGTTGCAGCTCCTAAAACAGTCGCTAACTCTTCAATCATTCCCCAGTTCTCTGGGCCCTTCATACCACGACCAGCAGAAACAACGATATCAGCATCTGCAATAGTTACTGTACCACTAGCTTTACTAATACTTTCTGATTTTACTCCTAACTCAGGTAAAGTTGCATCAAAGCTTTCTGTTGATCCGCTTACTGCATTTTCGTGAGCTCCGTATGAATTCTTTGCTACTCCAACTACTTTTTTCTCTGTTGAGATTTCAGTATTATTAAATCCTTTGTTTGAAAAAGCTTTTCTTTTTACAACAAACGGACTAACACTTGCTGGCAAAGCAACAACATTAGATGCATATCCTGCTTCTAAAGCCACAGCAACTAAAGGAGCTACCGTAAAACCATCAATACTAGAATCTATGATTACAGTATTTGCTGATTTTGATTCTGCAACTTGCTTAATAATAGAAGCGTATGCTTTTGCATTAAAAGATGCTACATCATTTTTTACTTCAATTACTTTTTCTGCTCCGTATGCATATAATTCAGAAGCATCTCCTCCGTTGATCGTTAACACCAACATATCGCTTCCTAATTGTTCTGCTACTTTTTTTCCGTATGAAACTACCTCGAAAGCAGTTTTTTTAAATTTTCCTTCCGATGCATCGGCAAAAACTAATACAGACATATTTTTATATTTTTTTATGTTATCGCGAGAAAAAATAATTTCTTAAAAATCACTTCACTTTATTCGCAACAACGGGGTTTTAAATCTTACTATTAAATTGCTTTTGCTTCGTTGTGTAACAAGTCGATTAATTCATCAACAGTATCAACTAACTTTACAGCTCCTTTTTCGGCAGGCTTCTCAAAATTCTGAGTAGCAGTACTTGCAGCAACACCTGTTGGTTCTACTACAGCTAAAGGTTTTTTACGAGCCATCATAATTCCACGCATATTTGGTATACGTAAATCTTTCTCCTCTACCAACCCTTTTTGCCCAGCAATTACCATTGGTAAAGTTGAAGAAACTTTCTCTTCTCCTCCATCAATCTCTCTACTTAATGTAACATTGGCCCCATCTACTTCAGCTCCAACACAAGCATTTACAAAGTTAAAATCTACTAAAGACGCTAACATTCCTGGTACCATTTGCCCATTATAATCAGCTGATTCTTTTCCGGCTAAAACCAAATCGTAACCACCGCTTTTTACAACAGCAGCTAATTCTTTAGCAACCATAAAACCATCAGTAGGTTCTGCGTTTATACGAATTGCATCATCTGCACCAATAGCTAAAGCTTTACGCAAAGTTGGTTCTGTTGAAGCACCTCCAACATTTACAACAGTTACACTAGCGCCTTGCTTTTCTTTAAACCACATAGCACGAGTTAAACTAAACTCGTCATAAGGGTTTATAACATATTGAACTCCATTAGTATCAAACTTTGTATCGTTATCTGTAAAGTTGATTTTCGAAGTAGTATCAGGAACGTGACTGATACAAACTAATATTTTCATATATCGTTGTTTTTAAGAAACTTAATTTTGAACTACGAAGTTACGTCTTTTTTTGTAATTTACTATGCATGCATAGTAAATATTTTACTCTATCCATCTAATTATACACTAAAACCCAATAAACATAAGCAACCATTTGTTTAAGTTAAAAACCTATTTCTTATTTGTATTTTTATTATTTTTGCGTTCTTGATAAACAACTACTGATATAACGTATGAAAACAATACAATTTAGAGAGGCTATTTGCGAAGCTATGAGTGAAGAAATGCGAAGAGATGAAAGCATTTACTTAATGGGTGAAGAAGTAGCTGAATATAACGGAGCTTATAAAGCTTCAAAAGGGATGCTAGATGAGTTTGGTGAGAAAAGAGTTATTGATACTCCTATTGCTGAATTAGGTTTTGGTGGTATTGCAGTTGGATCTGCAATGAATGGAAATCGTCCTATTGTTGAATACATGACTTTTAACTTCTCTTTAGTTGGTATTGATCAAATCATTAACAATGCTGCTAAAATTCGTCAAATGAGTGGTGGACAATTAAATTGTCCTATTGTTTTTCGTGGCCCAACAGGTTCTGCTGGTCAATTAGGCGCTACACATTCACAAGCTTTTGAAAACTGGTTTGCAAACACACCAGGTTTAAAGGTTATCGTACCATCTAATCCTTACGATGCAAAAGGTTTATTAAAAGCAGCTATACGTGATGATGATCCAGTTATTTTTATGGAATCTGAACAAATGTATGGTGATAAAATGGAAGTTCCAGAAGGTGAATATATCATTCCTATTGGAGTTGCAGATATTAAAAGAGAAGGTACAGATGTAACGGTAGTTTCTTTTGGTAAAATTATTAAAGAAGCTTATAAAGCTGCGGATGAATTAGCTAAAGAAGGAATTTCTGTTGAAATTATCGACTTACGTACTGTTCGCCCGATGGATCATAATACAATTTTAAAATCTGTAAAGAAAACAAACAGATTAGTAATACTAGAAGAAGCATGGCCTTTCGGTAGTGTATCTTCAGAAATTACTTTTAGAGTACAAGACGAAGCTTTTGATTATTTAGATGCTCCGATAAAAAGAATTACTACTGCTGATACACCAGCACCATACTCACCAGTTTTATTAGCTGAATGGTTACCTAATGCGAGTGATGTTGTTAAAGCTGTTAAAGATGTTTTATATCTTAATAAGTAATAGAGAAATAAGAAATTAAAAAAAAAACAAAAATCCTTTTGACAAATGTCAAAAGGATTTTGCTGTATTAAAAAAAATGAAGAAATCACTCCTAATTCTACTTCTACTCATTACCAGTTCTTTATGTGCTCAAATCACATTAAAAGGTAAAGTTGTTGATGAATTTAACAACCCTATGCCCTACGTTAATGTATTTTTAAAAAACACAGTATTTGGAACAACCACTAACGATGATGGAACATTTTTTTTAAAAACAAAGAGATTTAGAGGTACTTTAGAAGTCTCTTTTATTGGTTTTCAAACACAGACTTTAAAAGTTAATAAAAAAACTAAATACTTAAATATTTCTCTTAAAGAAGAAGCTGATCAATTAGATGAGGTAATAATTGTTTCGAAACCTAAAAAACGATTAAAGAAAAAAGAGAATCCTGCTTATCGAATTTTAAAAGAAATCTGGAAGAGAAAACGAAAAAATGGCCTTGATTTAGTTGATAATTATCAATATAAGAGACAAAGCACTATTGAATTAGGTCTTAATAATTTAGATACTGTTTTCTTAAAAAACATTTTTAAAGACGAGTATCAAAAAACAATAGATAAAGTAAAGTATGATAGTGATGGTGTTAACTATTATATACCTATTTACTTAAACGAAGAAGTAGCTAACATATACGGAGATAATAAAAATGATAATATTAGAGAAGATATTGAGGCTGAAAAATCTGAAGGATTAGGAACCAAAGGTTTTGTTTTTGATAGAATGTCAAATACCTTTCAAGATGTTGATGTGTTTAAAAACAACATTACTTTATTAACAAAGTCTTTTACTAGTCCTTTATCTAGCGATGGTTTTGCTACTTATGACTATGTCCTTTATGACAGCATCGTTAAAAACAACAAAAAATCGTATAATATATACTTTTTTCCTATTAGGGATGGAGACTTAGCTTTTCAAGGGAACTTTTGGGTGTCAGATAAAACATTTTCTATCGAAAAAATAAAAATGAAAGTCCATAAAAGCATCAACCTAAACTTTGTTAGAGGCTTATCATTTGAAAAAGAATTTGAGGTAAGAAACGATAGCATTTACATACCCACTAAAAATGCTTATGTAGGTGATTTTACATTTCTTGACAAAAATGAAAGCAATAAAGGGTTAACAATTAAAAAAACAATTCTTTACAACGATTATATCTTAGACAAACCATTAGCTAAAGATTTTTACACACAAGAGATTGTAAAAATAAGACCCAACCAATATAAGAAAGAAGACTCCTATTGGAAATCAAAACAAAATGAAGAAAGCAACTCAACATATAATTTTATAAATATTGTCAAAGAAAAAAAACAGATTAAAAACATAACAGGCTTAATTAACACGGTTGCTAGTGGATTTATAAATACCCCAGCCGGAATTCAATTTGGACCATTATGGACAATTTTCGCCAACAACCAAGTAGAAGGCTTCAGAACTAAAATCGGCTTCAGAACCTTTAAATCTAAAGATGATCGTTTTCGTTTAGGTGGTCACTTAGCATATGGATTTAAAGACAAGGAATTTAAATACGGTTTAGAAGGTCGTTATCTATTATCATACAAACCAAGAATAGCAGTTGGATTGGCATACCAAAAAGATATAGAACAATTAGCAAGTGTTTTATTGAACACCACGCAACTTTTAGGTTCTTCTTTTGGTACCGATGCTTTATTTTCTAGAGGTGACAACTTCTTTTTATCGAAAGTTGAAAAAATTGCTACTAATTTCGATTATCAAATTAAAACCAACTTACATATAGGTCTTAATTTTTCACACGCAACTATAAAATCTGCATCTCCTAAAGATTTCTCGATGGACTATCGTGATGAAAGCGGAAACATTAAATCTAGAATCACCGATGTTGCTTCGGATCTTTATATTTCTTATACACCTGGTAGATTTGTATACGGGCTTGGTGTTGAAAGACGTTTTGGACGCAATATTTTTCCGACTTTAGTCTTAAATTACCGCAGAGGATACAAAGGAGTATTTAACGGGTCACATACCTACGATAAATTACAGTTTAAATACAACCAACCTATTCTTTTAAGTAAATTCGGAGTTTTAGATGCTACTCTAGAAGCAGGTAAAACATTTGGTACACTACCAATAGGTTTATTAAACGTAATACCAGCAAACCAAACATTATCATTAACAAAAAACACATTTGCCTTATTAAATTACTATGATTTTGTTACCGACTCTTATTTAGCGACACATTTCGAGCAGCATTTTAACGGCTTTATTTTAAACCGAGTTCCTTTATTAAAAAAACTTAAGCTACGTAGTTTGGCAACTTTTAGAGCTGCATACGGAACTATATCTAAAGAAAACAGAGCCATTAACGATGGTTTAGTAAATAGTAGTGGCGCTGCAAATATTAACTACAACACTCCTAACAAACTGTATTACGAATACAGTGTTGGTCTTGAAAATATTGGGTATGGTAACTTGCGTTTTTTACGTATAGATGCTATTTGGAGAAGTAATTACACACCTCCTACAGGCTCATTTGCTCCACCAACTCCGAAGTTCGCAATACGTATAGGAATTAAACCAGGCTTATAATCATTAGTTTAACAAAAAAAAATAGTTCTTTTTTGTTAAAAAACACTAATAAATTATTACTTTTGCAAACCGATTTTTAGAAACGAAGAAAAGCAAGATAATATGACTGCAAAAGAAAGAAAAACAGTAGATGTTTTAATTGAAATACCAAAAGGAAGTAGAAATAAATACGAATACGATTTTGACTTAGGAAAAATTCGTTTCGATAGAATGTTATTTTCATCAATGATGTACCCTGGAGATTATGGTTTCATTCCAGAAACTTTAGCTTTAGATAACGATCCATTAGATGTATTAGTTTTAGGAGCTGAACCAACTTTTCCTATGTGTGTTATGGAAGTAAAACCAATCGGTGTTTTCCATATGGCAGATGAAAAAGGACAAGATGAAAAAATTATCTGTGTTCCTATTTCTGATCCTATCTGGAGTCAATTAAACGACTTAAAAGATATGAACCCTCACCAAGTTAAAGAAATTACTCACTTTTTTCAAGTTTATAAAGATTTAGAAAAGAAAAAAGTAGATGTTGGTGGTTGGGGAGACGCAAACGAAGCTTATGAAATCTTAGATAAGTGTATCGAACGTTACGAAAATAGCGAGCATAAAGCAAATGGAGATTTTACTATTTAATCAGTAAAATTCTATATAAATTACCAAAACCTCTCAGATCATTCTGAGAGGTTTTTTGTTTAGTCGCTGATTTCGTTATATTTACGAACATCAATTAACTAATCAAAACATAAAATATATGGAATCAATAATGATTTGGATGCCAATTGTAGCTGCTCTAATAGGATTACTTTACATGCTCGTTAAGAAAAAATGGGTAATGACACAGGATGCTGGAGATGGAAAAATGAAAGAAATCTCTGACCATATTTACGAAGGTGCCTTAGCTTTCTTAGATGCAGAATATAAGCTATTAACAATTTTTGTAATCATCGTTAGTGTTTTACTGGCGATTGTAGCCTACTTTGTTCCAACAACAAGTTATTTAATCGTTATTGCATTTATCTGCGGTGCTATTTTTTCTGCTTTCGCAGGAAACATGGGAATGAAAATAGCAACCAAAACAAATGTAAGAACTTCGCAAGCAGCAAAAACAAGTTTACCCAATGCCCTTAAAGTTTCTTTTGGAGGCGGAACCGTAATGGGACTTGGCGTTGCCGGATTAGCCGTTTTGGGGTTAACTACATTCTTTATCGCTTTCTTCTACTTCTTTATGGGAGGTGTTTGGACAAATACTATGGATATGACGATTGTTCTTGAAACCCTCGCTGGCTTCTCTTTAGGTGCAGAAAGCATTGCACTATTTGCCCGTGTTGGTGGAGGGATTTACACAAAAGCTGCCGATGTTGGTGCCGATTTAGTAGGTAAAGTTGAGGCTGGTATTCCTGAAGATGACCCACGTAATCCTGCTACAATTGCAGATAATGTAGGTGATAATGTAGGTGATGTTGCGGGTATGGGAGCAGATTTATTCGGTTCGTATGTTGCAACAGTTTTAGCTGCAATGGTTTTAGGAAATTATGTTATTAAAGATATGGGCGGAAGTATTACTGATGCCTTTGGCGGAATTGGTCCTATATTATTACCAATGGCAATTGCGGGTATCGGAATTATAATTTCGATGATCGGAACCATGCTAGTAAAAATTAAAAGTAATGATGCTAAAGAGTCTCAAGTAATGAGCGCCTTAAACTTAGGTAACTGGGTTTCTATTGCTTTAGTAGCAATCGCTTGTTTTATTTTATGCAAATGGATGCTTCCAGAAAACATGAAAATGGAATTCTTTGGTGAAGGTTTACAAGATATCTCATCAATGAGAGTATTTTACGCAACATTGGTTGGTTTGGTTGTTGGTGCTGTTATTTCTTCAGTAACTGAATATTATACTGGCTTAGGGAAATCTCCTATTTTAAAAATAGTACAACAATCTTCTACGGGCGCCGGAACAAATATTATTGCCGGTTTAGCGACAGGTATGATTTCTACATTTCCTTCTGTTTTATTATTTGCTGCCGCAATTTGGTCATCGTATGCGTTCGCAGGGTTTTACGGAGTAGCATTAGCAGCTTCTGCAATGATGGCAACTACCGCTATGCAATTAGCTATTGATGCTTTCGGACCAATAGCAGATAATGCTGGTGGAATTGCAGAAATGAGCGAGCAAAAACCAATTGTTAGAGAGCGTACAGATATTTTAGACGCCGTTGGTAATACAACTGCAGCGACAGGTAAAGGATTCGCTATTGCTTCTGCCGCATTAACATCATTAGCGTTATTTGCTGCTTATGTAACGTTTACAGGAATAGACGGAATTAATATTTTTAAAGCTCCTGTGTTAGCAATGTTATTTGTGGGTGGAATGGTTCCTGTAGTTTTTTCCGCTTTAGCGATGAATGCCGTTGGTAAAGCAGCCATGGAAATGGTACAAGAAGTAAGACGTCAGTTTAAAGATATCCCAGGGATAATGGAAGGTACAGGGAAACCAGAATACGACAAATGTGTAGCAATTTCTACGGAAGCTTCTTTAAGAGAAATGATGTTACCAGGATTGTTAACAATCGGATTTCCATTAATTATTGCCTTTGTACCAATGATTTTCGGAATGAACAATTTAGCGATTGCAGAAATGTTAGGTGGTTATATGGCCGGAGTTACAGTTTCGGGTGTTCTTTGGGCAATCTTTCAGAATAATGCTGGTGGCGCTTGGGATAATGCTAAAAAATCTTTTGAAGCTGGAGTAGAAATCAACGGGAAAATGACTTATAAAGGTTCGGATGCTCACAAGGCAGCGGTTACTGGTGATACGGTTGGTGATCCTTTTAAAGATACTTCTGGTCCATCAATGAATATTTTAATCAAACTTACCTGCTTAATTGGTTTGGTAATTGCACCTATTTTAGGCGGACATAATATTGATACAAACTCTCATTCAGAAGACATTACCATCACAAAAGATGGAAATACGATGAAAGTAGAACTCAAAAATGTTAAGCATACTGATGATAACGGTAAAACAACCGTTATTAAAAATGAAATCAGTAAAATTATCAAAGTAGATATTAACAAGAATGATAACGGAACCGCAAAAGCTATAATCACTACATCTACTACCGAAAACGGAGAAAAAGTTACAAAAGAAGAAACTGTAGAAGGAACTTTAGAGGAGGTAAAAGAGAAAATAAAAGCTTTAGAAAATAGCGAAGAGAAAATTAACATCAATGCTACAGAAAAGGGTAATAAAATCGTTAAAGAAATAACGATTGATGTTGAAGAAGTAAAATAATTTAACAACTATATTTTATAGAAACCCGATAGTTATATTCTATAGGGTTTCTTATTTTTGTACGATGTCTAAAAGAACCCTGTCTAATTTTAAAATAGATAACCCTAAAGAGTTTAAGCAAAAACTATTTGCTTGGTCTAAACAGTTTGAAACTGCTATTTGGTTGGATTCTAATAATTACGAGCAAAAATATTCTTCGTTCGATTGTTGTTTGGCTGCAGATGAATTTACATCGATAAAAACTGATGCTTATAATGCTTTTGATAAACTAAAAGAATATCAATCATATACAAAAGATTATCTTTTTGGCTATATTTCTTATGATGTTAAAAATGACGTCGAAAAACTACGATCTACTAATTTTGACGGACTTCATTTTCCTGACTTATATTTTTTTCAACCTCAAAAATTAATTTTCATTAAAGGAAATACGGTTGAGTTTCATTATTTACAAATGATAGATGATGAACTGGAAGAAGATTTTAATGACATCTTAGAAACGAACCCTACTATTATTCCTGATGAAATCGAAAAATCATCAGAAGAAGAAAAAATTAAAATAAAACTTCGTATCCATAAAGATGAGTACCTTCAAAAAGTAACAAAAGTTTTAAAACATATCCATAGAGGCGATATTTATGAAGCTAATTTCTGCCAAGAATTTTATGCCGAAAATACCAGCATCAATCCTTATAAAATATACACGCATTTAAACGACATATCAGAACCACCTTTTGCTACTTTTTTCAGGCACGAAAACTTGTATTTATTATCCGCTACACCCGAAAGGTATTTAAAAAAAGAAGGAACAAAAATTATATCGCAACCTATTAAAGGTACCGCAAAGCGATTAATTGATGCTATTGAAGATGATAAAATAGCTTTCGATTTATCGCGCGATGAAAAAGAGCGAGCAGAAAATGTGATGATTGTAGATTTGGTTCGTAATGATTTATCAAAAACTGCAAAAAAAGGAAGTGTTATTGTTGAAGAACTTTGCAAAGTACATTCTTTTAAACAAGTGCATCAAATGATATCTACCATAGTTTCAGAAATAGCTATAAACACACATCCTGTTGATGTTATTAAAGACACGTTTCCGATGGGAAGCATGACGGGAGCTCCGAAAGTATCCGCCATGAAAATTATTGAAGAACTAGAGGAGACCAAACGTGGTTTGTATTCAGGAACCATTGGTTATTTCACACCAAATGGCGACTTTGATTTTAATGTAATTATTAGAAGCATTTTATACAATGCTGATGAAAAATACGTTTCATATTCAGTTGGTGGCGCAATTACAGCCAAGTCAACTCCCGAAAAAGAATATGAAGAGTGCCTACTAAAAGCAAAAGCAATGAAATATGTGCTATTAAACTCAAAGTAGTTCACTATATTGAACCCTCAATATTTAAAAATTACATGAATTTCACCAATCCATTAGTATATGGCGTACCTTGTTTTTTGGGTCTTATTTTATTAGAACTCACCTATAGCAAAACACACAATAAGAAAGATTTATATGACTGGAAAGATTTAGGATCTAGCTTAACAATGGGAATTGGCTCTGCTATTATTGCGCCTTTAATTAAAACAATTTCAGCAATTATTATCTTTAATTATGTGTATGAAATTTTTAATCCGTTAGTAGATGATGTTCGCATGAATATTATGGGTTGGGAGTCTTTTGGGTATGCTTGGTATGTTTGGATTATTTGCCAGCTATTAGATGATTTTAGCTACTACTGGTTTCACAGACAAAATCATATGGTTCGTTTTTTATGGGCAGCACATATTGTACACCATTCATCAAATAACTTTAATTTAGGAACCGCCGTTCGTAATGGTTGGTTTACCATTTTATACAAGCCTTTTTTTTATATGTGGTTGCCTGCAATTGGTTTTCCACCAGAAATGGTAGTTGTTTGTTTAGGTATTGAAGCTTTATGGCAATTTCAATTACATTCGGTTTATATATCAAAAATTAAATATATTGATGTAATTTTTAACACGCATACAATGCACCAAGTACATCACGCAAAGAATATTGAATATATGGATAAAAATCATGGCGGATTTTTAAACATTTTTGATAGAATATTTGGTACGTGGAAAGAATTAGATGAAGAAATTGATATTGAATATGGTGTAACTCATGCTCCTAATTCATATAATCCTTGGGTAATTTTAACCCATGAATACAAAGATATTTTTAACGACTCCAAAAAATCTAGTAATTGGATTCATAAATTTATGTATATTTTTGGCCCTCCGGGCTGGAGTCATGACGGAAGTACGATTAGTGTTAAAGAGATGCGAAAACTTATCGCCCAAAAAAAATAGGTGTAATGATAATAGATCAAGAAGAAAAATTTAAAGCAGTACTTCCTAAAATAGAAGGAAGCGTAAACGAACAAAGTTTTTTTAATAAATTTTTAGAATTGTATCCTGAAGCTTGGAAACAACATAAAATTACCTTCTCTAAATTTAAGAGAGGTAAACAGTTTGGAAAAACAATTCCGTTACCAAAACCCGAAGTTTCTTTAAGAAAAGAGATAAGACAGTGGTTACAAAAACAATAAACTATGACGCATCAAGAATTCAATTTCGATTATCATAAAACTACTTTCTTTGGTCAGTTTTGGCAACCCGAAACCGTAAAAGCTGTGGTGGTTATTATTCACGGAATGGGAGAACATTCTGGTCGTTACCAACATGTTGCTAAAAAATTAACCGATAATAATTTTGGTGTTATTGCTTTTGATCATTTTGGCCATGGAAAAACCACAGGCAAAAGAGGTCATAATCCTGGTTTTGATACCGTTTTAGAAAGCATATCAAAGTTAATTACAAAAGCAAAGGAAGTGTTCGGAGATAAACAATTTTTTTTATACGGACATTCTATGGGCGGAAACGCAGTTATTAACTACACACTTCGTAAAGAAAATGACTTAACAGGAATCATTGCCACTAGCCCAATGCTTAAGTTAGCTTTTGATCCGCCAGCATGGAAACTTTCTTTAGGTAAAATGATGCAAAAAATTGCACCGTCAATAACCTTAGGAAACGAATTAGATGCAAATGATGTTTCTCGAGACAAAACTGAAGTAGCAAAATATATTAACGATCCGTTAGTGCATGATAAAATTAGTCCGAATTTTTCTTTATCATTTATTGATTCCGGTCAATGGGCTATTAAAAATGCTACAAACTTAAAAAAACCTATGTTTCTATTACATGGCACAGGTGATAAAATTATCGATTATAAAGGAACCAAAACTTTTGCCAATGCTACAGAAAAAGCAAGCTTAAAACTTTATGAAGGCGGTTATCATGAGCTACAACATGATTTGTGTAAAGAAGAAATGATGCAAGACATTATTAACTGGTTAAATAATCAACTGTAAAAAATATAGGTTATAAAATGCTGCAACAATTAGCGGAACATATTGATACTCATTTTTCGTTTTTAAAAGAAAAAAAACTCTTAATTGCAATCTCAGGAGGAGTTGACAGTGTTGTTTTAACACATTTATTACATCAATTAAACTTTACTATTTCTTTAGCACATTGTAATTTTCAGCTAAGAGATGAAGAAAGTAATTTAGACGAACTGTATGTTAAAGAGCTAGCAAATGAATTAAATACTCCTGTTTTCTCAGTACTATTTGAAACATCCAAATATGCTAAAGAACATAAATTATCAACCCAAATAGCTGCTAGAAAGCTTCGGTATAATTGGTTTGATGAATTGATAAAAGAAAATAATTTCGATTATATTTTAACGGGGCATCATGCTGATGACAATCTAGAAACTTTTATTATTAATTTAACCCGAGGAACAGGTTTAGATGGTTTAACAGGTATTCCTGCTGTAAACGGAAAAATAGTACGTCCTTTATTAATTTTCTCTCGAGAACAAATAAAAACATACGCCACAGATAATAACATTCAATGGCGAGAAGATGCTAGTAATTCCGAAATAAAATATATCAGAAATAAAATAAGGCATCAAATTATTCCTCTTTTAAAAGAATTAAATCCTAGTTTTTTAAAAACACATCATAAAACTACCACTTTTCTTAAACAATCTCAACAAATCATTACTGACAAAATGGAAGAAATTTCTTCTAAAATAGTTAGTAAACAAGAAAATTTATTAAAAATAAATATTGTAGAATTATTACAGTTATCGGACCCGAAACCTTATTTACAACAACTTTTAAAACAATATAAATTCACTGAATGGAATGATGTTTACGACTTAATTTACGCAGAATCTGGCAAGAAACTAACAACAAAATCACATACTTTATTAAAAGATAGAGATTTTTTACTACTTTTACCCACCAATGAACAAGACACCGCTGAAAATGAAGAGGTTATAATTCATAAGGACAAAACAAGAATAACAAATCCAATTAACTTGTTATTCAAAAATGTTTATGAAAATATAATTATTAACACAAATTGTATTTTTGTTGATAAAATTTTGTTAAATTACCCCCTCATCATTAGAAAGCAAAAAGCTGGTGATTATTTTTATCCAACAGGAATGTTAGGAAAGAAAAAAGTTAGCAAGTATTTTAAAGATGAAAAATTATCGCTTTTGGATAAAAACAACACATGGTTGCTTTGCTCAAATGATAATGAAATTATATGGATTATTGGAAGGCGACAAGACAAACGTTTTTTACCTTCAAGTAAAACAACACAATTATTAAGAATAACTAATTAAAAACAACCCCTTATAAACTAACTCGAATGAAAAAATTCTTTACTCTATTTTTATTATTCATCGGTTTAACGGTATTCTCCCAATCTGATGATAATCCTATTGTGGTAACACCTACCGTTGAAAAAATTTCGGATACAGAATACGATTTAATTTTCGATATTGAAATTGCAGAAGACTGGCACTTATACTCACAATACAATCCAGAAGATGCTTCATTACCAATGTCGATATCTCCTGCTGAAGGACAAACAGGTTACACTCTTAATGGAAAAGCAAAAGAGGGTGATACTGAGACTGAATTTAGTGAAATTTGGGGGAAAGACGAAATCTTCTTCGTAGACGAAGGTCGATTAGTACAAAGAATTACTGTTTCTGACGCTAGCCTAACTCAAATAACACTTAATTTAGACGCACAAGTTTGTAAAGAATACTGTTTACCTTTTGATGAAGACTTTACTTTCTCTTTAATTGGAGAAGAAGTTTCACAAACTGTTGTTGAAGTTGATGATAAAAGTCAATCTTTAGCACAATCTTTAAACTTAAACTTAAAAAATACTGCTTTATTAAAAAGTACAACTCAAAAATCTTCTGAAGAAGACGGAGATAGTTTACTTAACATATTCTTATTAGGATTTGTTGGTGGTTTACTAGCATTTTTAACTCCTTGTGTTTTTCCAATGGTGCCTTTAACAGTATCTTACTTTACAAAGCATAATGAGAAAAAAGGAAAAGGGATTCGTAGTGCAATCTTATATGGTTTCTTTATCGTGTTAATCTACGGTTTATTAAG
The DNA here is from genome assembly GCF_057732375.1 of Tenacibaculum sp. M1.3A. Classification (NCBI taxonomy): domain Bacteria; kingdom Pseudomonadati; phylum Bacteroidota; class Flavobacteriia; order Flavobacteriales; family Flavobacteriaceae; genus Tenacibaculum; species Tenacibaculum sp. M1.3A. The sequence goes on from NZ_JBYJEF010000003.1 coordinate 259,693, forward strand.
CTTACCTTTTCATTACTTAGATACTTTAGATCCTGAGATTTTAAATAGTATTTCTACCAACATGTGGTTGAATTTATTTTTCTTCACAGTATTAATATTCTTTGCAGGTTCATTCTTCGGATTTTATGAATTAACATTGCCTAGCTCATGGAGTAACAAAGCTGATAGTGCTTCAAGTATTGGAGGAATTATTGGTATATTCTTTATGGCTTTAACTTTAGCGATTGTTTCTTTTTCTTGTACGGGTCCTATTTTAGGGTCATTATTAGCAGGTTCTTTAGGAAGTGATGGTGGTGCAATGCAATTATCAGCAGGTATGATCGGTTTTGGAGCAGCTTTAGCATTACCTTTTGCTTTATTTGCAATGTTCCCTAAATGGTTAAACTCTTTACCAAAATCTGGTGGATGGTTAAACACCGTAAAAGTGTTTTTAGGTTTCTTAGAATTAGCTTTTGCTTTTAAATTCTTATCAAATGCTGATTTAGTAGGTCACTGGGATTTATTAAAAAGAGAAGTATTTATTGGTATCTGGACGGTTATATCATTATTAACTGCACTATACTTATTCGGTTTCATCGGTAAAAAGTACGGTAAAATTACTTTCTTTAGAGTACTACTAGGAATAGCGTCTCTATCGTTAGCAATATACTTAGCACCTGGTGTAATGGAAAAACCAGTATGGAACCAAAATGCTTTATTAAGTGGATTTGCTCCACCTCAATTTCATAGTATCTATAAAAAAGACAATAAATGTCCGTTAGGATTAAACTGCTATAAAGATTTTGAAGAAGGTATTGCTTACGCGAAATCAGTTAACAAACCAGTATTATTAGATTTTACAGGATGGGCATGTGTTAACTGTCGTAAAATGGAGGAAACGATTTGGGTTAAACCAGAAATCTATTCTTTAATTAATGATGATTATGTTTTAATATCTTTATATGTTGATGATCACGAAAGACAATTACCAGAAGAAGAGCAATTCGATTTTATTAAGCCGAATGGTAAAGTAAAAAGGATTAGAACTTATGGTGATAAATGGGCTACTTTACAGGTTGCAAACTTTAAAACAGCATCACAGCCATTTTATATATTAATGAGCCCAAGTTTAGAGCTTTTAAACTCACCTCAACAATATTCAGATCAAACAGCATATTACGAATGGTTAAAAACAGGATTAGATAATTTTAATAAAAAATAATCTATTAAACTATATATTCAAAAATGCCTCTTTAATAAAGAGGCATTTTTTTTGATAGACTTAATTGTAATAATATTACAATTAACACATAATAAATAAAGACAATAATTTTAGCTATCTTTAACAGAAAGAGAAAGTTATGCTAATAAAAACCTATGGGTCAGCTGTTTTTGGTATTGAAGCCACAACTATTACTGTAGAGGTTAATATAGATAAAGGAGTAGGCTATCATTTGGTTGGTTTACCAGACAATGCTGTTCGCGAAAGCTCTTATCGTATTTCTGCAGCATTAAATAATAACGGATTTAAACTTCCTGGAAAAAAAATAATTATAAATATGGCTCCTGCCGATATCCGTAAAGAGGGAGCCGCTTACGATTTAACTTTAGCTGTTGGTATTCTTGCTGCTTCTAATCAAATTAAAACCACAAACATTAACGAGTACATAATAATGGGAGAACTTTCTTTAGACGGAAGTCTTCAACCTATTAAAGGAGCTTTGCCAATTGCTATTAAAGCTAGAGAGGAAGGTTACAAGTACTTTATTATACCTAAAGAAAACGCAAGGGAAGCTGCAATCGTTAATGATTTAAATGTTTTAGCAGTTGATAATATTATGCAGGTTATTAATCACCTAGAAAACAAAGAATTAATAACCCCTACTATTGTTGATACACGTGCTGAATTTTACAAGCATATTGATTTTCCTGAATTTGATTTTTCAGATGTAAAGGGGCAAGAAAGTATAAAACGTTGTATGGAAATTGCAGCTTCGGGTGGTCATAACATTATTTTAATTGGTCCGCCAGGCGCAGGAAAAACAATGTTAGCTAAAAGACTACCTTCTATATTGCCACCAATGACATTACAAGAAGCTTTAGAAACCACCAAAATACACTCTGTTGTAGGTAAAATAAAAAATTCGGGATTACAATTTAGCCGTCCTTTTAGATCTCCTCACCACAGCTGCTCGGATATCGCTTTAATTGGTGGGGGAAATAACTTACCCCAACCGGGTGAAATTTCCTTAGCTCATAATGGTGTTTTATTTTTAGATGAACTGCCAGAATTTAAACGCGGAGTTTTAGAAGTAATGAGACAACCTTTAGAAGACAGAGAAGTAACTATTTCTAGAGCTAAATTCACGGTAAACTACCCCAGTAGTTTTATGTTAGTTGCAAGCATGAATCCTAGTCCATCTGGTTTTTTTAACGATCCTAGTTCACCAATGACATCTTCACCTGCAGAAATGCAACGCTATTTAAGTAAAATATCTGGACCTTTATTAGATCGGATTGATATACATATTGAAGTAACACCGGTTCCGTTTGATAAATTATCAGAAGAAAGAAAAGGAGAATCTAGCGTAGACATAAGAAAGAGAGTAACAAAAACTCGCGAAATACAAACAGCTCGTTTTAGCAATTCTGATACTGTACATTACAACGCCCAGATGAACGTAAAACAGATTCGTGAATTTTGTAAACTATCTAACGAAAGTAAAAGTTTATTAAAAATGGCGATGGAAAAACTCAACCTCTCTGCAAGAGCTTATGATCGAATTTTAAAAGTAGCACGCACAATTGCAGATATTGATGCATCTATAAATATAAAATCAGATCATTTAACAGAAGCAATTCAATATCGAAGTTTAGATAGGGAAGGCTGGTTAGGATAAAACGCAAAAACTAATAATTTATATAGAAAAATTAGTAATTTAGTAGCTTATAAAACAACAGTTAAATTAATCATCCGATGAAAAAAATAGTTTGTATAATGGCAATTGCCATTGCTATGATTTCTTGTAAAAAAGAACCAAATAATTTTGTTACTTTTTCAGGGAAAATTACCAATAAAAATTCAGATTCTATCGTCATTTCTAATCCTCAATTAAAATTTAGTAGAGTAATTAAGGTTGATGAAAACGGTACTTTTAAAGACACTATGAACCTTAAAGATGGTTTTTATCGTCTTTTTGACGGACAAGAATCAACTTCTTTATATTTAAAAAACGGAGCAAATGTTACTATGACAATTGACTCAAAAGAATTTGATGAAAGTGTTGCTTATACAGGTGAAGGTTCTGGTGAAAGTAACTTCTTAGCAAAAACATCATTATTACAAGAAAATCTTTTAAACGATAAAGACTTATTTACTTTACCAAAAGAGAAATTCGATACGAAAGTAAATAATTATACTGCTGATTTTAACAAAAGAATCTCTGAGACAAAGTTAGATTCTACTTTTGTTGCTTCACAAAAACAAAACATTACAGGTTTAACAAATTACTTAAACAAAACACATGCAGACAAGTTATATTTAGCTACTAAACTAGCAAAAGGTATTGAGTCGCCTAAGTTTGTTGATTACGAAAATTTTAAAGGAGGCACAACTTCTTTAGATGACTTAAAAGGTAAATATGTTTATGTTGATATGTGGGCTACTTGGTGTAACCCATGTAAACAAGAAATTCCTTTTTTACAAAAAATAGAAAAACAATATCATAACAAAGACATTGAGTTTGTAAGTATTTCTGTTGATAGTGAAAGAGATTATGAAACTTGGAAAAAAATGGTAGCCGACAAAAACTTAACCGGAATTCAATTATATTCTAAAAGAGATAAAAACTTTGCTGGCGCTTATAAAGTAAATAGCATACCACGTTTTATCTTAATCGATCCACAAGGTAATATTGTAGATGCAAATGCTCCTAGACCTTCTAGCCCAAGGTTAATTGAATTGTTTAATTCTTTAAAGATATAATTTAAGTTTAAAATTTATATAAAGAATCCTGCAACTTAGTTGTAGGATTCTTTTTTGAAGCTAATTCCCGCTTTCCGCACTCGCTCTCTGCGAGGAGCTCAAACAAACATTTCAATCGGGGCTAAGTATTTTAATGTGTTTAATTTTAAAACAATTGGTCATTCTAGTTTTTTAATAATGAGTTAACTTATTAGGTGTGATTCTGAAATAAATTCAGAATGATGCTACGCAAAAACATATTTGTGTTTAAAGACAAGAACTAAAACCTTTCTCTATAATTCTTAAACAAAAGTCATTACGAGAAAAACGAAATAATCTTATTATTAGAGATAGATTGCCACAGTTTAAAAAAATAAACTTCGCAATGACGATTACAAAATAGCAAAATCTCTGAAAATGTAATTTTATACTAAGGCTAGGTATAAAACCTATTTATACTTCTTAAACAAACGTCATTACGAGAGAAACGAAGTAATCTTCTTCTTAAAATAGAATAGCTCCGAAATTCAATATTGTTAGCGATAAAACCAAAACAATTAAAAACACAAGCTTTCGACTGCTCTCAAGGTGACAGAAGTTATTGTTACGAATCGAATACGTCAAATTGAAAAACTTGTTTAAGGTTCGCATAATTAATAGCGCAGGTTTCATATGATTCTAAAATAAATTCAGAATGATGCTACGCAAAAACATATTTGTGTTTAAAGACAAGAAATAAAACCTTTCTCTATAATTCTTAATAAAACCTCATTACGAGAGAAACAAAGCAATCCTATTCTTAAAATAGATTACCACAGAATATTCAACATTGTTAGCTATAAAACCAAAACAATTAAAACACAACCTTTTAACTGCTCTCAAGGTGACAGAAGTTATTGTTACGAATCGAATACGTCAAACTGAACTTGTTTCAGGTTCGCATAATTAATAGCAGGTTTCATATGATTCTAAAATAAATTCAGAATGATGCTATGCAAAAACATATTTGTGTTTAAAGACAAGAAATAAAACCTTTCTCTATAATTTTTAATAAAACGTCATTACGAGAGAAACGAAGTAATCTTCTTCTTAAAATAGAATAGCTCCGAAATTCAACATTATTAGCTATAATACCAAAACAATTAAAACACAACCTTTCGACTGTGATCAAGGTGACAGGAAACAAAATGGAGTTGTAATAAATTATTGTTCCGAGCCTAAAGCTGCATTAAGGATAGTAGTGGCATCCTTTTTTAATGTCTGTTCGAGTGATTTTTTGAAGAATGATAAAAATTGTATCGAGAACAACAATAAAAAAGATATAGCGGATAGCCTGTTAAAACGCTCAAACAAAAAAACCCTACAAATTAATGCAAGGGTTTTAGGTTTGTTATGATAAAATTCTAAAACAACCTTTCGACTACGCTCAAGGTGACAATTTCAGAATAATAAAATTTAGTATCTGTAGTGTTCTGGCTTATAAGGACCATCAACAGTTACACCAATATAAGATGCTTGCTCAGAACGTAATTCTGTAAGCTCTACTCCTATTTTAGCTAAGTGTAATTTCGCTACTTTTTCATCTAAATGTTTTGGTAACATATATACATCATTTCCGTAAGCAGCTTTATTTTTCCAAAGTTCGATTTGTGCTAAAGTTTGGTTTGTAAATGAGTTGCTCATTACAAAACTTGGGTGACCAGTTGCACAGCCTAAGTTTACTAAACGTCCTTCTGCTAAAAGAATAATATCGTTTCCGTTGATGTTGTATTTATCAACCTGAGGTTTGATAGTATCTTTTGTATGACCATGGTTTTTATTTAACCAAGCCATATCAATCTCGTTATCGAAGTGCCCAATGTTACAAACAATAACTTTGTCTTTCATTTCTTCGAAATGACGACCTTGAATAATGTCTTTGTTACCAGTAGTTGTAATAATAATATCAGAATTACCAACAACAGTTTCTAGTCTTTTAACTTCAAAACCGTCCATTGCAGCTTGTAAAGCACAAATAGGATCAATTTCAGTAACAGTAACGATAGAACCTGCACCTTTAAAAGAAGCAGCTGTACCTTTACCTACATCACCATAACCACAAACTGTAACACGTTTACCTGCTAACATAATATCAGTTGCACGACGAATTGCATCAACTGCAGATTCTTTACATCCGTATTTGTTATCAAATTTAGATTTAGTTACAGAATCGTTTACGTTAATTGCTGGCATTGGTAAAGTTCCTGCCTTTACTCTGTCATACAATCTGTGAACTCCTGTAGTAGTTTCTTCAGATAATCCGTTAATTCCAGCAGCTAATTCTGGATAACGATCTAATACCATATTTGTTAAATCACCTCCATCATCTAAAATTAAGTTTAATGGCTTTTTATCTTCACCAAAGAATAAAGTTTGTTCGATACACCAGTCAAATTCTTCTTCTGTCATATCTTTCCAAGCATATACAGGTGTTCCTGTAGCAGCAATTGCAGCAGCAGCCTGATCTTGTGTAGAAAAAATATTACAAGAACTCCAAGTTACCTCAGCACCTAAAGCTTGTAAAGTTTCTATCAAAACAGCAGTTTGAATTGTCATGTGTAAACACCCTGCAATTCTAGCTCCTTTTAATGGTTGCTCATCTTTATATTCTTCACGTAAGCTCATTAATCCTGGCATTTCAGCTTCTGCCAATAAAATTTCTTTTCTTCCCCAATCAGCTAAAGTGATATCTTTAACTTTAAAAGGAACGTATGTAGCGTTTTTTGTGCTCATATTTATGTATATTTATATATCTAAATTTCTAAGTCGCAAAATTACGAAATAACTTTCTAAAATATGCCTGTTCACAAAACATTAACGGTAAACGAAACCACTAAAGTATTGATTTGGAAGATTGAAGAATCTTTTGAAAATTTATCTGTAGGCATTGAACTTACTCAAAGTAGTAAAGACCGAGTTAACAACATGAAATCGGATTTACACCGCAGGGGTTTTTTAAGCATTCGTCACTTACTAAATAAGTTTGGCTATACTGATGCAGACTTAGTATATGATGAATATGGAAAGCCACATTTAAAAGATGGTAAATTTATTTCGATAACACATTCTTTTACTTTTTCTGGTATTATAATTTCTGATGACAAACCCGTAGGTATTGATATTGAAAAACAACGAGATAAAATTTTAAAAATAGCACATAAATTTACACCGATTGAAGAATATAAATCGATCGCAAATCACGAAGCTTTAGTGAGTAAACTAACCATTGTTTGGGGAGCCAAAGAAAGCTTGTATAAAATTTACGGTAAGAAAAAATTACTCTTTTTAGATAATATTTATATTGAAGATTTTTCTTTTGAAACAAACGAAACTTCTGGTAAAATTTTATATGAAGGTGTTACCGATGAATATAAAATTTACTTTTTAGAAACCGAAGGATTTACTTGTGTCTATGCTAGTTAAAAAAGACATATCCTAAAAGTTTACGCTCTTCATAAAAATGGCACTTACAAACTTTGTAACTTTGCTTCCTTTAAATTTCGTTTATGAAAATATCAGTAGAACTTACCTTAACACCACTTCAAAATAATTTTGAAGAACCAATTATTCATTTTATAAAAAAACTAAGAGCTTCTGGCTTAACAGTGCTTGAAAACCCATTAAGCACACAAGTATATGGCCATTATGATACCGTAATGCAAGTGGTTACTACAGAATTAAAAAATTCATTCGAATTAATTGATAAAGGGATTTTATTTATGAAAATTGTAAAATCAGACCGTAGCGACTATGAACCAAGTTTTTGATTTTCTATTCAACCAGTACACAACCTACTCTAATTTAGATATTTGGTTAGAAATTATTGCTGTAATTTTTGGTTTTTTATCTGTTTGGTTTTCTAAACAAAATAAAATTTGGGTATTTCCTACCGGAATGATTAGCACCGCTATTTTTGTGTATCTGTTATTAAAATGGCAACTATTAGGCGATATGATGATAAATGGTTACTATTTTATCATGAGCGTTTATGGTTGGTATATTTGGACTCGCAGTGTAGATGCAACGCACGTTACTCCTATTTCTAGTACGACCTTAAAAGAAAAGAAAACAAGTGTTTTTATATTTTTTGCAACTCTAATTTTTGTGTATGCTGTATATACTTATTTTGATAAATGGAATAATTGGACAGCTTATGTAGATACTTTTACTACCGCTATTTTCTTTGTAGGAATGTGGTTAATGGCAAAACGCAAAATTGAAAATTGGATTTATTGGATTATCGGAGATATTATCTCTGTGCCTCTTTATCTTTACAAAGGGTTTACGTTTACAAGTTTTCAATATTTAATTTTTACCTTTATTGCCGTTAGCGGTTATTTAGCATGGAAAAAAAGCTTAAACAAAAAAACAGCAACCTTGTAAAGGTTGTTTTATTCGGACCCGAAAGCACCGGCAAAACTACACTTTCTGGACAATTAGCACGTTATTACAACACCGTTTGGACACCTGAATTTGCGCGTGAGTATTTACAAAACAAATGGAATAACGAACGTGAAATTTGTGAACAAAAAGACATAATACCTATTGCCGAAGGACAAATAAAACTAGAAAACGATTTATCGCTAAAAGCAGATAAAGTTTTAATTTGCGATACCGATTTGCTAGAAACAAAAGTATATTCAGAAGAATATTATGGTGGTTTTGTAGATCCTATACTCGATGAAGCAGCTATTGAAAACTCGTATGATATTTATTTTTTAACGTATATTGATACTCCGTGGGAAGCTGACGATTTACGTGATAAACCCGGCGAACGTTTAGAAATGTTTACTGCTTTTGAAAATACGTTAAAAAAGTACAATCGACCATATATTTTATTAAAAGGAGATAAAGAAACGCGATTGAAAAAAGCAATTGAAATTATAGATGAATTGCTTTCTAAAAAAGAAAATCTGTATTCTTTTTCTACCACTTTAAACAAACCTTCTTTATAATTATGAATTTGCACGAGCTTATTAAAGAACTAAAATATAAAGCCATAAAAAGTTCTGGCGCTGGCGGGCAACATGTAAATAAAGTATCGTCTAAAATAGAATTAGCTTTTGATCTTGCAAATTCTAATCAATTATCTGAAAGACAAAAAGAAATACTCTTTAAAAAACTAGCTTCTCGACTTACCAAAGAACATGTTTTAATGCTGTCTTGTGATGAAACACGTTCTCAACACAGAAACAAAGACCTTGCTATAAAACGTTTTTTAGTGCTAATTACCCAAGGCTTAAAAAGACCTAAAATAAGAAGGACTACGAAACCAAGTAGAGGCTCTGTTTTAAGAAAAGCTGAAAACAAAAAAAGAACCTCCGTTAAAAAAACTTTGAGAAAGAAACCAAAACTCGATTAAACAGCTAAATACTTCACAAAAATCTTAGCCCTGATTGAACGGTTTGTTTGAGCTCTTTTGAGGTACGAAAAAAGCGAGTAGTGAAAGCAGGAAATAGCTTCTGAATAAAATTCTTATATGTTTTAATGTATTATGTTGACTACTTTTTACCAACCTTAACATTACACTTAAAATTATCTATTGTTTTGTTTTTAATTTTAAAATTCGCTTTACCTTTGCCGCGTTCTCGTAAAGGGGTGCCTATATCGGCTGAGATCATACCCAATGAACCTAGAACAGGTAATGCTGTTTAGGGAGGCGATAATCGCCATTTTGTAAACAAACTGTTGTGAACCAAGTAACGTAATCTTTATGTAAAAGATATTTTGCCATAATCACAATAACGTAAGCAATCAATTATTCAACAATAACAAGGAATAATTACCTCTTTTTATTCGATTTTATTTTATAAAAAAATGAGACCGATGTCTTTTAGTAAACAAATGAAAGCTGTAGCTTTTTTAATCGTATTATTTACTGCTATAACAGTAAATGCACAAAACTTTATTATAACGGGTAAAGTAGTTAACAATAATCAAGAACCACTTGTAGGCGCTACCATTGCTATAAAAGAATTAAAAAAAGGAACCGCTACTGATTTTGACGGAAACTTTAAATTAAAACTAGAAAAAGGAACATACGAAATAGAGGTTTCTTATGTAGGTCTTGAAACTTTAGTTAAAAACATAACTGTTTTAAAAAATCAAAACATCAACATTCAATTAAATTCAGATACTACTGTCTTAGAAGAAGTATTAGTTTCAGCAGTTCGTGTACAAGCCGATGCGCCTGTAACACACTCTAACTTATCTAAAAAAGAAATTGCGAAACGTAATTTAGGTCAAGATATTCCTGTTTTATTAAACTATTTACCAAACGTTGTTTCTTCTTCAGATGCTGGTGCTGGTGTTGGTTATACGTACATGAGTGTTCGTGGTTCTGACGCCTCGAGAGTAAATGTTACGATAAACGGAATTCCGTATAACGATGCCGAAAGTCAAGGAACTTTTTGGGTTAATTTAGGCGATTTTGCTTCATCTACACAAAGCCTACAATTACAACGTGGTGTTGGTACCTCAACCAATGGTGCGGGTGCTTTTGGAGCAAGTTTAAATATTCTTACGGATGCTAGTGCCGAAAATGCTGGTGGAGAAATTTCTAATTCTTTTGGTTCTTTTAACACAAGAAAACACACTGTAAAATTTACGACAGGAAAACTAAACAAACACTTTGAATTTGCAGGGCGTGTATCTAACATTTATTCTGATGGATATATAGATAGAGCTTCTACCGATTTAAAATCGTACTTTTTACAAGGTAGTTATACCGATGATAATACGTTGATTAAGGCAATAGCTTTTGGTGGAAAAGAAGAAACGTACCAAGCTTGGGACGGAATTTCTGCACAACAATTAAAAGAGGATAGAAGACAGAATCCGTTAACCTACGATAACGAGGTTGACAACTATCAACAAGACCATTATCAATTACATTGGAACGAAAAATTAACTAATAATTGGACTACCAATCTTGGTTTAAACTATACACGTGGTAAAGGTTATTTCGAGCAATTTAAAGACGGTAGAGATGCTGAAGATTATAATAATTTAATTGTTGATGATAGCGATGTTATTGTTCGTCGTTGGTTAGACAATCACTTTTATGTTGGTAACTTTAACGCTACTTATAAAAATGAAGGATTAGAAATTATATCGGGAGGTTCTTTTAGTAACTTTAAAAACGATCATTACGGTGAACTTATTTGGGGAAGCGATTTAGCTGCTAACACTAATATTAGAGATCGTTATTATGAAGGAAAATCAACTAAAAACGACTTTAGTATTTTCTCTAAAGTGTCTTTTAATATTACCGAAAAACTTAGAACTTTTATCGATTTACAAGGACGTTTTATTTCTTATAAAACAAACGGATTAACCTCTAAAAGAAAACCTTTAAATGTTGATGAAAATTTTAAATTCTTTAATCCGAAAGTAGGTTTAACTTACAAACTAAACGACGAAAATAGTTTTTACGCATCTTTTGCAAAAGCAAATAGAGAACCAAATAGAAGCGATTTTAAAGATGGTATAAACACTTCGGAAAGTTTAAATGATTACGAATTAGGTTGGCGTTTAAAAAACAACATCGTTAAATTAAACACGAATGTTTACTTTATGGATTACCAGAATCAGTTAGTATTAACTGGTGAAATTGATGATACCGGAGACCCTTTGCGTGGTACAAGCGGTAACAGTTATAGGTTAGGTTTAGAAATTGATGCAGACATTCGTTTAACTGAGCAATTTTCTGTTCGCCAAAACATTGCTGTAAGTAAAAACAAAAATGTAGATTTTTTTACTAATAGAGACGGAGCAATACAAGAATTAGGAAATACCACCATTGCAAATTCGCCTAATATTGTTGCCGGTAACGCATTTACCTATCAACCTTCTGAGGATTTTCAGATAGCTTTTTTAACAAAATTTGTTGGGGAGCAATACTTAAGTAATACGGATACAAAAGCATCAAGATTAGATAGCTATTACACAAGTGATTTAAATGTGATGTATGAATTAAAAACAGCATCAATTTTTAAATCTATTGTATTTACAGGGTTGGTAAACAATGTTTTTAACAAAGAATATGTAGATAGAGGTTATATTTATTTAGATGATTGGTCTACTCCCGGAACTACACAAGAAGCACAAGGATATTATCCGCAGGCAACTATTAACTTTTTAGTAGGTGTTACTTTTAAGTTTTAGGAACTTAAATTTATTAAAACAAAAAACCCTGAGTTATAACTCAGGGTTTTTTGTTTTATGGGTGTTTTTTCTCTTGACTATATCATTCTAAAAATATAACTCAGCTAATTCTTGATATAAAGAATTGAAAATCGTCATATTATTAAAGTTGGCAACAATTTGAAAAAAACAAAATTATGGGTAAACAACCAACAAGACCAACCAAGCCAAATAGACCAAGTCAGCCAAAACCAAATTCTAACCCAGACAGAGGTGGAAATAAAGGGATTACTCGGCCACCAATTAGACCTACACCTCCTAAAAAATAAATAGGAAAAACCACATTATTAATATTAATCCTACAAACATGAAGCCCATACTCATGTAATTAAATTTGTCTGTCAGTTTTGAGAACATTTCTGCTTTTTTGTCATAACTATCAATTTCACCTTGCTCTGATTTACTAATTTTATCTCCTGACTCAATTTCCGTTTGACACATTAAAAAATCTTGTTGATTTGCTTTATATCCAAAAATTTGAGATAGAAAATTGATTATTATTCCAAACAAAAATAAACCACCTGAAATTCTGACTAGTAAATTTATATCTTGAGGTTTATCAGACAAATATTTAATTGTTTCTAAGCAAACATAAATTCCTGCTCCACAAATTGAAACAATTAAAAGATCAATTCTTTGAATACTATAAAACATTCCCTCCCAAGAAAGTTTTTGTCTATCTTTTGCTCTACTCATTTTACTATTTTTTTCATCGTAATTTAATTAAATTATGATAAATAAACTTTACAAAAAACACTCATTTGAATGCTTAATCAGAAATTTATCTAATTTTTGTAGGGAGAACCAACTATCATTAAATTCTACTTCCCATATCTAAAACCATTATTTAAAATTCAAGCTTTAACTTACAAAGTATATACAAACCTAAAGGTTACAAATCATGATTGTATAAAAATTTATGACGTAAAACGGAAAGGTTATTTGCGCTATTTCTTACCTGAGAATCGATATTTAAAATGTTGGTTACTTTAATTTCATACTCCATTTTACATCTCTATGTTTTCGATACACTAAAGAAGCATCCCAGTTCTGAAAAGATTCCGAATTGCGCTTACCTAGGTTTTGATTTGTATGTATAATTGAGTTTACAACTAATCTAAAGGTTGATGCCTTTTTTTATGTCTTCTGCTTACTAAAAATAAAAGTTTTGCATATATTTAGACCACCAGTGATGATTCACTATAAAAATCTAGCAATGAATTACATAAAATATGCATAAAAACGGAGACGTTCTTGGTACAGTTCAGTTTCAAAACCGAATAATGCACAAAAAAATATTAATTATGAAAAAATTACTTTTTTCATTTTCTAATGATGATGAACCTGATAGATTAATGTATGATGTCAGATAAACAGTAAATGCTAGTAAGTAGCCTATATCAGATTGACAAGATAATTTAAAAGAAGTAAACAATGTTTCTTCTCTTTGGGTAATCAATCTTCGAATAAGAGCCGGATTAGTGTTAGAAACAGTAACTTTTGGATATATTTCGTATCAAGGAACTTTATCTATATAGACGGAATGGACTCCTGAAGGAGGTCTTTTGCAATCAGACAAACAATCAATTGAAAATGATACTCCAAATTCAACTATAAATAATATTGAATTAAGAGTGCCAGGAAAAGCTTTGCCCGATTAAAGCAATTCATATTATAATTAAAAAAGCGAAATACAAACTTAGAATAGGTATAAGTAATTGATTTTTTTCACTTTAATACATACTTAACAAAAATTCTTATCTTTATAATTACCATTAATTGCTAAAAATAATAAGTATGAAAAAACTATTACACTACAACACAATTTTATTATTAACCTGTTTTTTATATATTCATATAGGTTATTCACAAACAACGTATACCGTAACTTCAACTTCAAAAGATGGAGTTGGTTCAATTAATGAAGCTATTGATTTAGCCAACAACAACCCTGGTGCCGATATTATTGAGTTTACACCTGGATTACAAATAGTCGCAACTCATCTTAACTATATACCAGGGGGTCTAGCCGATTATATGCTTAACATTACGGAATCCGTTACCATCGACGGAAAAGGTGGTGCCTTAATTGGTTCGCAAAGATGGCTAAGTGCTAGTGGTGAATGGAATTCTCTAAACGATTGCCCTGGTGATGTCCCGAGTTCAGTTGTTCTTGCGTCGATGCCCAATTTTATGCAGGTTGGGACTATTAATGTCGATAACACGGGTATTACTGTAACCGTTAAAAATTTATCTATAGAACAATTTAATTCTATCGCTAAGGTAAGAGATAATGCCGTTTTAGAATTTGAAAATTTTAACGCCGATAAAATATGGTCAACTCTTAATTGTAATTCTAGAGGTCTGTTAAGTGCAGATGCTGGCGCCTCAATTTCTATTAAAAACTCACAATTTATTAATACCGTAAACTGGGGAGATCCAGCTACTACTTCTGAAATAAGTAGTTCTAATGCTGGTGATTTAACTATAGAAAACACACTGTTTTTTAATAATAATGGAGGAAACCAATTTGCCATCAGTTGGGACGGTCAATCAACCTCAAAAGTAAATATTGTAAGTTCTAGATTTATGCTATCCGGTGGTATATTTTTATCAGGAAGTATAAGTGTTAGTAATTTTGTGAACTCAATATGGGTAAATGAAGATACTCAAAATCCAAAGTCTGGTGACCGAATTATCAATAGCGCGAGTGGAGACATGAATATTACGGCATCCTCATTGATGTGGAATAATAATTACTGTGATGGTTTATGCCAGTCTCAGCTTTCACAATCGCTCATTGAACGTAGAGGAGCTGGTAAAATAAATATTAAGGAGTCGGCTATCGGTTTAAATAATACAAGTGGCTTAACTACGCTTCTGAATACACTAGGTAATACAGGCACTGGTGCTGGATTTACTGCGGATACATATACATGGATACAACCTACTACTAATCAAGATGCAATTGCACTAAGAGCCATTACATTTCAATCTCAACTACGTTCAAATGGAACTGCTTTCAATAGCCCTGTTGTTACTTCTACTAGTTATTTTGATGCAGAAATGGTGAAACCAGCCTTTCCAGGTGAGTTGATAGACATAATCCCTGCGGTATCTGTTTTAACAAATCCAATAACTAGTACTCCTATTACTTTGGATGTATTTGGTAATGATAGAAATGATGCCAACGGTTTTCGCGATATTGGCGCTTTTCAGTTAGGTCTAGCTTCAGCGTTAAGTCTTGGAACAATTACAGATGGATCTGTAGGCTTAAGTTGGACTGAACCTCTTCATCATGATAATCTTACTATTCTTAATTATCGGATAGAATATCGTGAAGTAGGAGATTTCGGTGAGTCTGTAGATGTTCCTTCAACTGATTTGACTGCAACAATTACTGGCCTGACCAATGGAACTGAATATGAATTTGAGGTACAGGCAAATTATGGTGCTGCCCTTCCAGGGAATCTTGGGCCAGCGAGTAATACTGTGTCGGCAACGCCTTATGGCACCATGACCGCTCCTGCAGTAACCGCTACACCGGGTAATACGGAGGTAGCGCTTTCCTGGGATATATCAGATATAGGCGGACGTACTTTCCAACAATACAATATTTTTTGGTATGAACAAGTAACAGGGAATTTTGTAGATTTTCATCAGGTTTTTGACCCTAATATAATCACTTATACGGTAACCGGACTTACCAATGGCACTGCCTATGATTTTATAATAACTACAAGAGCCTCAGAAGACACGAGTCCTTCTGGTAATGCAAGTGCCACGCCAGTTGATAATATTCCTCCGGTGGCTATTTGTCAAAATGTAACTGTGCAACTAGATGTAAATGGTGATGGATCTATTACTGCAGCCGATGTAGATAATGGTTCTAATGATACCAGTGGTATCGCTTCACTTTCTGTATCGCAAAGTTCATTTACTTGTGCTAATTTAGGTACTAATACAATAACTCTTACAGTGACCGATAATAACGGAAATTCCTCTATCTGTTCCGCTACAGTTACTGTAGAAGACAATGTCCCTCCAGTGGCAATTTGCCAAGATATAACAGTGCAACTAGATGCAAGTGGTAATGGTTCTATCGTGGCTAGTGATATAGACAATGGTTCGAACGATGCTTGTGGTATTGCTTCTATGAGTATTGATGTTACTTCTTTTGATTGTTCATCTATAGGTGAAAACACCGTAACACTTACCGTAACCGATAGTTCTGGAAATAGTACTATATGCTCAGCAATGGTAACTGTTACAGATACTATCACTCCGATTGTGGTTACTCAAAACATTTCTGTAGAATTAGATAATTTTGGAAATGCTAGTATCGTAGCTAGTGATATAGACAATGGTTCGAGCGATGCTTGTGGTATTGCTTCTATGAGTTTAGACCAAGCATCATTTTCGTGCCCTACTTTAGGAGATCACACCGTAACGTTAACAGTTGCTGATGTAAACGGCAACAGCGCTTCTGAAATGGCAATTATAACCATTACTTCCAATGATTTAGACAATGACAATATTGCTGATGTATGTGACAATGATATGGATGGTGATGGTATTGACAACGATATTGATAACTGTCCAACAACAGCGAACAGTGACCAACAAGATTTAGATCGTAATGGTATTGGAGATATATGTGACCAAGGAGATATAGAAATACCTAAAGGATTCTCTCCTAATGGAGATGGCACTAATGATGAGTTTATCATTTTAGGGCTTCATAAATACCCGAACAACAGTATTCAAGTATACAACCGTTATGGAAATAAGGTGTATGAATCAAAAGCCTATCAAAACTCTTGGAATGGTATCTCTTCTGGTAAAAACAGAAAATTACCTGCAGCTCCCTACTACTATGTACTAAGCATCGATGGTGGTCGTAGAATAGTTAAGGGTTGGGTTTTCATTAATTATTAAGAAAAAAAGAAAATGAAAAATATATTAAAAAACACGGTTGTTATATTTATAGTATTTACAACGGTACAGATTTTCGGGCAACAACATCCTTTATACACTCAGTATTATAATAATTTTAGTTTGATTAATCCAGCATATTCTGGCAGTCATGGTCTTTTTACGGGTACACTAAATGTAAGGAGTCAATGGGCAGGAGAACCTAATAGTCCTCAAACTCAAACACTATCAATTCATGGTCCTTTGGGTAAAAATGTAGGATTGGGTTTTTCTATTGTTCATGATAAAGTGTCTGTACTAGATCAAACAGATGTTTATGCTGATTTTTCCTATTCAATTTCTCCATCTGAAAACTCTACCCTAGCTTTTGGTTTAAAAGCAGGTGGAACTTTTTTGAATGTTGATTTTTTATCTTTAGGAATTAATAATGATGACTTGTTTAGTAATAATGTCAATAAATTTAATCCTAATTTTGGTGTAGGTGTTTTTTACTATTTAGAAAAATTTTACGCCAGTATATCAACTGTTAACATTTTAAAAAGTAAACATTACGAAAAAAATAATGTGGTAACGGGTGCTTCAGATGAAATGATTTTTTATCTTTCTTCTGGCTATGCTTTTAATTTAGGAAAGGCCTTTAAACTAAAGCCATCTTTTTTAATGAGAGCAGTTAATGGAAGTCCATTATCTACCGATATATCGACAAGTGTATTATGGCTTAATAAGTTAGAATTTGGAGTTTCCCATAGAATCGGAGAATCTGTTTCGGGGTTATTTCAGATAGGAATTACAAAAGCACTTAAAATTGGGTATTCGTATGATGCAATTACATCAGATCTTTCTAATGCAGTGGGAGGCTCACATGAATTAAGTTTAATATTCGATATTGGTAAATCATCTAAAACACCAAATAAAAAACCTTCATTCTATTGGATGAATAGTTCTAAATCTATTGAAACTATCACAGAAAACAAAAAAGAAGAAGGAGAGTGATCTCTACATAGCCTAGAAGCGAAAACTACTACATTTACTCGGGCATTTTAGCTTACATATAAGAAAAGCAGTAGAAGTACTTTTAAATCCGAATAATAAATATGAAAAAAATTACTTTTTGTTGTAATAATTACACCGCTTTTTTTCTGTGCTAATGACGATGAATCTAATAGATTAATGTATTATGTCACATACACAGTAAATGCTAATGACGGAGCTACGTTTAAAATTTAATATAATGCTACTTTAAAATTTTAAAATATATTATTTTTTGAAAGGAAAAAACCTGAGCAAAAGCTCAGGTTTTTTTTATTAAAATAAGCCATTTTCCTCTTGATTTTTTTGTTGGAAGAATATAACTTCGCTAACTCCTGATATAAGTCATTGAAACGCACTCATATCATTAAAGTTAGCTGTAATTAAAATTAATCTCTAACAGGAAGAAAACCTTTTTCATCAAGAATCTTAATTACTCCTCTAAGTAAAAAGTTATTATCGAAACGAATAATATATTTCCTTCCTCCTTCTTTCTCTGGAACTAACATCTTTTTTTTAATTAACCTTTTTATTTGTCTTGATATTTCAGCACTCATTTTACCTGCGAATATCTTTTTTAAATCAGAGGCTTGAATAACTTGTAACTCAATTACTTTTTTTAATATTTTTGATTCTGTATCTGTTATATATTTTCTTTCAAGAGAATGAATTATTGAAGGCAATAATATTTCACTTTTTAAAAAATCATAATCACTTAATTTATCAATCTTTTCTATC
Organism: Tenacibaculum sp. M1.3A; assembly: GCF_057732375.1. NCBI lineage: Bacteria > Pseudomonadati > Bacteroidota > Flavobacteriia > Flavobacteriales > Flavobacteriaceae > Tenacibaculum > Tenacibaculum sp. M1.3A. The sequence continues at coordinate 278,582 of NZ_JBYJEF010000003.1, forward strand.
TCATCCTTCAATCCTTTTAATACATATTCGCACCAAGACAAAATACCCTTGTCTGTCCCTAAATCAGCTTTTGACAAATTATCATAATAATCATTTCTATTACTACAAAAAACAGCTGTTGGATTTATAATTCTACCTACATTAACATTGAATCCTGTTTTTACAAGCATTGCATAAGTAAATAACCTTACTGTTCTACCATTTCCATTTCCAAACGGGTGAATCCAAACAAAACGATGATGAGCAATAGCTGCCTTTAGTAAATCATATTTAGGACTATCTTCTCTTTCTATAAAATCCAATAATTCTGTCATATAATCCTGAACTTTAATAGAATCAGGTGGTAAATGAGTTGAATTACTAATTTTTAAATTTACTTTTCTATATACTCCAGGAGTGCTGTCTCCTTCACCTCGTGGTGGAGGTGGTAAATCTTCCACAATCATCTTATGCAATTCACTAAGAAACATTCTATTAATAGGGTATTCATTAATATTATCCTCTATGAATTCCATAGCTTTTTCAATATTCTTAATTTCTCTTACTCCTTCAGAAACACTTTCATTAATTTCTAATTTTGTCTCAATATATTCTGCTACAGTTGTATTATTCCCTTCTATTCTTGCAGAACCAATACTTTCCAAAGTATGAAAAATATGTTTTAACTGAAAAAAAACACGAGGATGTGTCGAACCTCCCAATGGTTTTTTTCTTAGATAATCTAATTCAATTATCAAATCAGTTAAAGAAGAGTCGAAAGAAGGTTCTACTAATTTTAATTTATAATCTAAAAATTTAGCTTGTGACATTTATATTTAATTTAAAAAACAATTAACAACAACAACAACAATAATTAACGGTTTTCAACAAAAAACAACTACTTATCAAGATATTACAAATATATTTTAAAAAACGACAATTAACAATATTGAATTAACTATTTAACAAACATTGAATACAAGAAGCAACAACTACAGCTAACAATCTATAAAAAACATAGGGCTTTTGTGCTAATTACAAAGTCCGCTAAATATAAAATTTGGCATTTAAACGAAATTTAAAAGCAAAATATTTATATTTAACTAAGTGTTAAACCCGAAATGTAGTGTATTTTAAATGCCATACGTGTTTTATACTAAACGTTAGCGGAACATAAAAAATCCCAAGTTTTTAACTCGGGATTTTTTATTATTTATTTACGCTACCAATTGCACAAATTACAAACGGTATTGCTTAAAGCAATACCGTTTTTTTATCTCCTACTTCAGGATATCCAAATTTAGGTGGTTTTTATTTTACTAAACCTAAAGTTGTTTACTTTTAGAGTAACCAATGAATTTTCTATATTAACATTTACTTCAGCTACTTCATTTATTGAATTTAATCCGTTAATTATGGTATTTGCACAACCACCACATTTTAAATTCTCTATATATTTCTTGTTTTATTTTATCTGTTTTTTTCTTCCCACTCTAAATAACCGCCTAAAACATTATATGGTTGAAATCCTTTTTTTAATAATAACTCTGATGCTATTTTAGATCTACCTCCTGATCGGCAATAGATATATACTGGTTTTGTTTTATCTAATTTAGCCAATGCCTTTGTTTCAAAATCACTACCTGTTACATTTATTTCTATCGCATTTTTAATAGTACCTTCTACCCATTCTTCTGGCGTACGAACATCTACTAGCTGAACATTTTCATTGTTCTTTAATACAACTTGTAAATCGTTAATAGAAATATCTTTTACTCCATCTTCTTTTGAAGCACAAGACATTATTATCGTTAAAATAAATCCTAAATAAAAAATATTTTTTTTCATGTTGTTTTATTTTAAAGTTGACGGACAAACACTGACTGTTCTATTGATCGTTGTTTTTTTGATGGCTCCATAACCACCAGCTACATCAATTACATTATGATACCCTCTCGATTTTAAAATAGATGCTGCTATTACTGAACGATACCCTCCGGCACAATGAATATAAAAGTTTTCCTTTTTAGGAAACTCTTGTATATGATCATTTAAAAAATCTAACGGCGTACTTGGCACATCGATAATATGTTCGTTTGCATATTCGCCCGGTTTTCGGGCATCAAAAACTTTTGCTTTGTTGTTTATCGCTTCTTCTAAATCATTTGCCGATACAGAACGTAAAGTATCTATTTCTTTTCCTGATTTTTGCCAGGTATCAAAACCACCTTCTAAATATCCCAATACATTATCAAAACCTACACGAGATAAACGTGTAATTGCTGTTTTTTCTTCTCCTAAAGGTGTTATTAATAAAATTGGTTGTGTTACATCTTTAATTAAAGCACCAACCCAAGGAGCAAAGGTTCCTCCTAAACCAATAAATATTGATTGCGGTATAAATCCTTTTATAAAATCGAATTGATGACGTACATCTAAAATAATGGCATCCGTTGAGTTACTTACTTTTTCGAAATCAGTAGCTGATAATGCTATTGCTCCTTTTTTAATAACTTCATCTATTGATTCATATCCTTCTTTATTCATCTTTACATTTAAAGGAAAATAAGCTGGTGGTGGTGCTAAGCCATCTGTTACTTCTTTTATGAATTCTGCCTTAGTCATATCTGCTCTTAAAGCATAATTGGTTTTCTTTTGATCTCCAATAGAGCCTACCGTTTCTTTGCTTAAGTTTTTTCCGCAAGCAGAACCTGCTCCGTGTGCAGGGTATACAATAACATCATCCTCTAATGTCATTATCTTTGTGCGTAAGCTATCATATAAAAGTCCCGCTAAATCATCTTGAGTAAGTGCTCCTTTCTGTGCTAAATCAGGGCGCCCAACATCACCTAAAAACAAGGTGTCTCCACTAAAAACTGCGTGATTTTTCCCGTTTTCATCTTTCAATAAATATGAAGTACTCTCCATCGTATGCCCTGGGGTGTGCATTGCTGTAATGGTAATATTACCTACTTTAAAAACTTCACCATCTGTTGCTATATGAGATTGATAATTTGTTTTAGCGGTTGGACCGTACACAATTGTTGCTCCTGTTTTTTCTGCTAAGGTTACGTGACCACTAACAAAATCTGCATGAAAATGAGTTTCAAAAATATATTTAATATTCCCGTTAGCTTCTGCTGCTTTTTTTATGTAAGGTGCCACTTCACGTAACGGATCTATAATGGCTATTTCACCATTACTTTCTATATAATATGCTCCTTGTGCTAAACAACCTGTATAAATTTGCTCTATATTCATAATCTTATTTATTCGTACGCTTGATGTATGTACTGTGCGTATTTTTTTTGATTTTTATTATCTCCTGTTTTAAAAAAATTTACTGCGCCATTGGCACGCATAAAAAAGTGATCTATACTTGCAATTTCTAACAAACCTCCTCTAAAAAAAGCATCTCTAACAGGGCCTTTTACACCTGCAAAATAAAACGCTATATTTCTTTTATTATAATATTTTATACGCTCTTTAAGCATTTCTACTCCGGTGCTATCAACCCTATTAATACTTTCGGCGTCTAAAACAATTAGTCTTAATAATTTTCCTTTATCCTCTACCATTTCATCTAGTTTTTCATGAAAATAGTTTGAGTTGGCATAAAATAGTTGTGCATCAAAACGAAATACTAATACTTTTTCATCAATAATTACATCTTTAAATCTGTTTTTATTTCTATAAAAATCCGAATTTGGCACCTTTCCTAATTCTATTACATATGGTCGAGATGTTCTAAAAATTAAGATCACTAAAGACAAGCTTACACCTATTAAAATACCGTATTCAATACCAAAAAATATAGTTGCTAAAAATGTTGCCACCAATAACCAGAAATCTAAATTATTAGCTGTCCAAAGTCGTTTAGCTTCTTTTACATTTATTAAATTAAATACAGCTACTATAATAATAGCAGCCAATATTGTTTTTGGTAAATGATAAAAAACTGGTGTTAAGAAAAGTAATGTGAGTACAACTATTAGTACAGATACAATTGCTGATATACCCGTTTTACCACCTGCTTCTTCATTAATTGCCGAACGAGAAAAGCTTGATGTTGATGGATATGATTGAAATAACGAACCTACAACGTTGCTTAAACCTAAAGCTATAAGTTCTTGATTTGGTCTTATTCTATATTCATCTTGCTTTGCTTCTAATGTTTTTCCTATCGATATAATTTCTAAATATCCTACCATAACTAAGGTTATTGCTATTGGTAATAACTCTCTTATTAATGCGATATCTATAACCGGAATATTAAAGCCTGGTAATCCAGACGGAATCCCTTTTACAATTGCTACATCTATAAAATAATCTTTAGAAAAACGGATTACCAATATCCCTATTATTACAACAATTAGGGCATTAGGTATTTTTTTATTGATTTTTCTAAAAATCATAATTATAATACATGCAATAATTCCGATTATGGCTGTGTTAGTATTAAAATATGAAACTCTTTTAAAGATGTCTTCAATAATAATATGTACCTGATCGCTCTGTAAAAAATCTACTCCTAATAAGTTTCTAAATTGATTTAAACCTATAATTAATGCTACCGCAGATGTAAATCCTACTATTACGGGTCTTGATAAAAAATTAACAATAAAACCCAAACGAAACAACCCCATTAAAAGCTGAATACTTCCCACCATTAATGCTAATAAAATAGCAATAGCAATATAACTTTCTGATCCCATTAATGCTAATGTTGAAACTCCTGTAGCCACAATTAAAGAATCCATTGCTACAGGACCGATTGCTACTTGGCGAGACGATCCAAAAATTGCATACATTAATTGCGGTACCAAGGCTGCATACAAACCATAAATAGGTGGTAATCCTGCAATTAGTGCATAAGCAATTCCTTGCGGAATTAAAACCGTTGCTACAGTTATACCAGCTACAACATCACCTCTTATTTGTGATTTCTTGTAGTTTGGTAACCATTCAAGTATTGGTATGAGCTTTTTCAGTAGTTTCAATTATTCCTTTTTAAAATTATAATAAAATGGAATCGTCCATTTTAAAAAAGGTTCGTTTTTATTAATTTTTTCAATCTTAATTTCATGCAATCCTTTTGATAATTTATCTAACTCTATAAAACATAAAATTCCAAACTGATTTGTTTTATAATGGTTGTTATATCTTAAATATGAAGTTTCAATCTTTTCTTCGTCTAAAAATATATTATGGTATTTCTTATAACATTCTTTTAAATATTCAGCTCGATGAACACGTTCCTCTGGTTTACTCATCTCGTTTTGTTTTTCATAAATACCACAAACAGTTTCTCTCATAGAAACTTCATAATCAAATATTGGAATAAAAACTTCAAGAATATTTGATTTCACCATGTCAGATTGAATTTCTGGCGCTAATAAAAAATTAGAATTATTCGCATCTTTATAATAATTAGAATACGTTTTATCAACATCAAAAGGAGTATTGAAATGAGTTTTTACCAAAAAGAAAATATTCGTTTTTGGTATTTGCATTCCAGCTACAAAAAAGCCTAAAAAAAAGAATAATATTCCTAAATATGCTAATGATTTTTTTTTCTTAAAGTTAGAGCCAAAAATCATCGTTACTTGTAAAATATTTTTATATAAAGGTCCGAAAGCCAACATATTTACATACTTTACTAATGTAAAATTAATATGTTGTAATTTTTCTTTTTCTTTATTTTTTTTAAGGTTTGCATAAATAGAAACTACCATTTGAACCATTAATCCTACACCAATAATAGTTGCCGGAATTAAGAGAATGTATGAATAAACATAAGGCGACAATAAATTATAAAATAGTAAATAGATACTATTAAATATTGCCATGTACCCGATTATAAACAAAAAAGTAAATGCCATCGAAAAAATAACACTACACATTTCATCTACTTTTTTAATAGAATCTTTGAGTTTTGGCAATATGCCAACTATTTTTTTTGTGTAAATTTTTGAATAAGCACTATCCTCAATACTGTAATCAGGAAAAACAGAATTCAAACCAACTAAACCGACCCAATAAGCTCTTAATACAAAGTGCGTCACAAACATGGCTGATAACATACTTACAGCAATAAGACCAAAAAAAGTAATGAAGTAGGCAATGAAATATTGGTTAGGGTTTAAAATATTTATAAAGAAATTTGTACCCAAATCAACAAAATTAAAAAGCTTAAAAGTACCAAAAATGGCTATTGCAGAAACTAATAATTCTGCTTCCCAACTTTCGTCTTTCAATCTTTGTAACCAATTTTTAGTTTTAATATTGTCTTCCATAAATTTAAAATAATCCTCCTTGGGTTGCTTCTTTTATTCGTCCTAAATGTTTGTAGGCTAAATCGGTTACTTCTCTTCCTCTCGGGGTACGCATTATAAAACCTTGTTGAATTAAAAACGGTTCATAAACTTCTTCAATAGTTTCAGTATTCTCACTAACCGCTGTTGCAATTGTACTAATTCCTACTGGGCCTCCTTTAAATTTATCAATTATAGTTACTAAAATTTTATTATCCATTTCATCCAATCCATGGGCGTCTACATTCAATGCTTTTAAGGCATATTCTGCAATTTCAATAGTAATATTTCCGTTTCCTTTTATTTGTGCAAAATCTCTAACTCTTCGTAATAATGCATTTGCTATTCTTGGTGTACCTCTACTTCTACCTGCAATTTCTATTGCTGCTTCCATAGAAATTGGTACGCCTAGTATTTGTGAACTTCGTTGGATAATAGTAGTAAGTAATTCTGTTGAATAATAATGCAAACGACTACTGATACCAAATCGTGCTCTCATTGGTGCTGTTAACAATCCAGATCGAGTTGTTGCTCCTACTAATGTAAACGGTTCTAAATTGATTTGAACTGTACGTGCGTTGGGTCCAGACTCAATCATAATATCGATTTTATAGTCTTCCATTGCAGAATATAAATACTCTTCTACAATAGGACTTAATCGATGAATTTCATCTATAAATAACACATCTCGTTCATCAAGGTTTGTTAACAAACCTGCCAAATCTCCTGGCTTATCTAAAACAGGTCCTGAGGTAACTTTAATACCCACACCTAACTCATTGGCTAAAATATGTGCCAAGGTTGTTTTACCCAGTCCCGGAGGACCATGAAACAAGGTATGATCTAATGCTTCATCTCTTTGATTGGCTGCTTCAACAAATATTTTTAAGTTATCAATTGCTTGATCTTGTCCTGAAAAGTCATCAAAAGAAAGCGGACGTAGTTTTTTTTCTACATCTAAATCGTCATTTGATAGATTCGTATTTTCAGGATTTAAGTTTTCGTTCATATAGGTACAAATATACTTGAAATATAATTTTTGTTTTGTAATAATTGTTACGCAACAACATTACCAATGCTAAGGTACATAATAGCATTTAGAATTGTAAAACAAAAAAGCCTTCCAATATTGGAAGGCTTTTCATAAATTCTTTTATTTATTAAGATGGTTCTTCTCCATCTAACAATGGTGTAGTTTGTAAAACGAAATCTTTTCCGTGAACATACTCCCCAAATCTAGGATCATTTTCATCATCCCAAACTTTACTATAATCGTACGCCCATCTGTGAACTTCTGGAATAGCACCTGGCCAGTTTCCGTGAATATGTTCAACAGGTGTAGTCCACTCTAAAGTATTAGACTTCCAAGGATTCTGTTCTGCTTTATTACCTCTATACATTGAGATAAAGAAGTTTGCTAAAAATATTAACTGAGCAGCTCCTCCTAAGAATGCCATTAAAGTCATAAATACATTGATTTCAATTAAATCATCAAACATTGGAAAGTTTGAGTTTGTATAATAACGACGAGGCAAACCTGCTAAACCAACAAAGTGCATTGGAAAAAACACCCCGTATGACGCAATAATTGTTAACCAAAAGTGCCAGTAACCCAATGTTTTATTCATCATTCTACCATACATTTTAGGGAACCAGTGATATACACCAGCAAACATACCTAATAAAGCAGATACACCCATTACTAAGTGGAAATGTGCTACTACGAAATAAGTATCATGCACGTTAATATCTAATGCAGAATCTCCTAAAACTAATCCTGTTAAACCTCCTGTTACGAATGTAGAAACCAATCCGATAGAGAATAACATGGCAGGGTTTAACTGTAAATTACCTTTCCAAAGAGTTGTAACGTAGTTAAACGCTTTAACTGCGGATGGAATTGCAATTAATACTGTTGTAAATGTAAATACAGATCCTAAGAAAGGATTCATTCCTGTAATAAACATGTGGTGACCCCATACAATAGTTGATAAGAAAGCAATCGCGATGATTGATCCAATCATTGCACGGTACCCAAAAATTGGTTTACGAGCATTTGTTGATATTACTTCTGAAGTAAGGCCTAATGCTGGTAATAATATAATATATACTTCGGGGTGCCCTAAGAACCAAAATAAGTGTTCAAATAATACAGGCGATCCTCCTTGGTAATGTAATACTTCACCTGATATAAAAATATCTGACAAGAAAAATGAGGTTCCGAAACTTCTATCAAAAATTAATAATAAAGCTGCAGATAATAATACTGGGAATGAAATAACACCAATAATAGCAGTGATAAAGAATGCCCACATTGTTAATGGCAATCTTGTCATTTTCATTCCTTTTGTACGTAAGTTTAAAATTGTTACGATATAGTTTAATGATCCTATTAACGACGATGCAACAAAAATTGCCATAGAAACTAACCATAATGTCATACCTGTACCTGAACCTGGAATTGCTTGTGGCAATGCTGATAAAGGTGGATAAATTGTCCATCCAGCTGATGCTGGTCCTGCTTCAACAAATAATGAAATTATCATTATTACCGATGATAAGAAGAATAACCAATATGATACCATGTTTAAGAAACCAGAAGCCATATCACGTGCACCAATTTGCAATGGAATTAATAAGTTAGAAAAGGTTCCACTTAATCCTGCAGTTAATACAAAGAATACCATTATTGTACCGTGAATTGTAACCAATGCTAAGTACATATCAGGGTCCATAATTCCATCTGTTTGATGGTTTCCTAAGAATGCTTCAATAATTGAAAATGATGTTTCTGGCCATGCTAATTGCAAACGAAATAACATAGACATAAAACCTCCTATAACACCCATAAATATACCCGTAACAAGGAATTGTTTCGAGATCATTTTATGATCTTGACTGAAGATGTATTTGGTTACAAATGTTTCTTTGTGATGATGATCTGACATAATCTATATATATACTTTTAAAAAATATCTTATTTAATAACTTGAGCTAACGTTTGTTGTTCTGATAACCACTTACTGTATTCAGCTTCTTCAACAACAGTAATTTTCATTTGCATATTGTAGTGAGATGCACCACAAATTTTATTACACAATAACAAATAATCAAATTCGTAAAGGTCTTCACCTTTTGCTTTTCTGATTTTATTAATTCCATCTGTTTTAGCAATTACTTCAGAGCTTTTACGCATCTCTTCAGTAGTAAACTTAGGTGTAAATGCAAATTGAGTAACCATACCTGGTACACAGTTCATTTGAGCTCTAAAGTGAGGCATATAAGCTGAGTGTAATACATCTTGAGAACGGAACTTAAATAATATCTTTTTCCCTTTAGGTAAAACAAGTTCTGTTACTTTTTTATCATCCTGAGCTTTTGGGTCAGACATATCAACTCCCATCGAGTTAATACCTTTAATAAAGTTTACGTTCCCTAAACCTAATTCATTATCTGCTCCTGCATAACGTGCTTGCCAGTCGAATTGTCTTGAATATACTTCAATTTCTATTGGGTTTTCGTCATCACCAACATACATAATATTATTCCAAGCCCATAAACCATAACCAATTAAGATTACAATTGTTACTGCTGGAATAACTGTCCATATTAATTCTAACTTATGACTATCAGCATAAAACAATGCTTTGTTTCCTTTTTTCCCTCTATACTTATAAGTGAAGAAGAAAATTAAGAATTGCATTGCAAATTGTACAACACCAATTAACCAAAATGTAATACTAAATAAATTATCATCATGTTCTCCTTCTATAGAAGCAGATTCTGGTAACATTATTACATTCATTGCTATTAAACAATAAACCATCATTGCATAAAGGATTACTAGGAATCCGATAGCTAATTTACCTTGTGTTTCATTGTCTTTATCTGTAGCTATTACAGAACGAAAATTCATTATACGAGTAATTTGCCAGAAACTAACTCCTATTGCAATTGCTATGAAAATATAAAATAAAGCGAGCATATTATCTAAACTATTTGTTTATTAATTATAATTATTAATGGTCGTTACTACCTTCACCTCTGTGTTCGATGTTATAGTAATGGTGTGTTTCACTTTCGTGTAAGAACGGATTTCCTTTTGCCAATGTATTCGCTTTTGCAAACGCGCTAAAGGTAGCATATATAAATAAACCTAAGAAGAATAAAATTCCACTTATTTCTCCAATTCCAAAACCGTACTGTGCACCAACTGTTCCTGGCATAATCATTACGAATAAATCTAAATAATGACCTGCTAATATTACAACTCCTCCAATTGTTACAAACCAAGGAACGCTTTTAAAATCGCTATTGATTAATAATAATATTGGAAAGATAAAGTTCATAACTACCATTGCCAAAAATGGAACTTTATATTCATTGAAACGCAATAAGAAATAAGTTGTTTCTTCAGGAATATCTGCATACCAAATTAACATAAACTGTGCAAACCATAAGTAAGTCCAGAATACTGAAAAACCAAACATATACTTTGCTAAATCATGAATATGACTATCGTTTACAAATGGTAAATGACCTTTTGCTCTTAAATATATAGTTACAAAAGCAATAACTGTTAATGCAGATACTAAGAAAGTTGCTAAAACATACCATGCAAATAAAGTAGAGAACCAGTGAGGGTCAATACCCATAATCCAATCCCACGACATCATAGATTCTGTAATCATAAACAAGAATAAGAAAACTACAGAAATATTATAGTTTCTCTTATGTAACTTTAAGTCTCCATTATCTTGTTCTATAGAGCCTTTTCTGATGAAGAAACGATATACATTCCAAACAGTTAAATAAAAGATACTTCTAATTAACCAACCTGGTGTATTTAAAAACCATTTTTTTCCATCTACTACAGCATCATAATTAGGACTTTTAGGATCAAAAACACCTTCGCCCATCCAAGGAAATAAATGATTCATATGCATAAAAGTAGCAATTAAAAATACTAACATTATAGCACTTACATAGTGTAAATTAGCTGTAATTGCTTCCATTACTCTAAATAATACGATAGACCAACCTGCTTGGGCTACTCTTTGTATTGCATAAAAAGCTAATACTAATAATGTAACTCCTAAAAAGAACATTAAAGCAACAAAAAAAGCTGCCCAAGGACGGTTTTGCATTTGATGAAAAGCATGTTCTGCATGTGCATCTTCATGGCTTTCTCCGTGTGCTTGTGTAGCATCTGTATGTTTTACAGCTGCATCAGCATGCTGTTCTTTTACTTCTTCTTTATGTTTTGCATTTGTTGAATCTGCTACATGTGCAACTTCAGTATTTTCTGTTTGAACAGTTGTACTATCAGAAGCATGATTTTCTTTCTCATGTGTTTCTGTTGTAGCGTGTGCTTCTTCTTTAGCGTTTTCAACGTGAGTTGTTGCTTTATGAGAATCAGCAACAGCATGATCTCCATGATGAGCACCGTGCTGATTTGCTAAAATTTCTTTTGCTTCTTCTAATGTTTTAGGTGCACTATAAAAACTATAAACAGTTCCTATAAGTCCTACAGCCATTAAAATAATAGCAAGCATTTTTAATTTTCCTGAAAACTTGTACATATCTTAACTATCTATTATATACTTATTTTAATTCGCTTCTTAATTTCTCTACATACTGCACAACTTGCCAACGCTCTTTGTACTGTAATTGACCTGAATGAGAACCCATTAAATTTTTACCGTACATAAGTACATGATAAATATTACCTGGCGTTAAGTCTCTATCTTTATAGTTAGGTATACCATTAAACTTATCTCTTTGAGATAAAACTCCATTACCATCTCCTTTTTTACCATGGCAAGTAGCACAATAAATTGTGTATAGCTCTTTACCTTTTGATAAGTTCTTTTCGGTGGTTTCTAAAGGATTCTTTAATTCTACTTTTGCTAATTCATACCCTTCGTTTGTATTAGGAATGTCGTAAGCTACTATACCATTTCTACTTACAGTACCTGCTACTGGTAATATATCTGAAGTATTATTAAAGATTCCCGTATCTCCATTCGCATCATAAGGAATAGAAACATACATATCTGGCATGTATTGTAATTGAGGTGTACGTTTATCACCACATGAAATAACACTTGTTATTACAACTAAAGCGACGATTATTTTTACAAAACTTTTCATATCTCTTTATTAGTGCTTTTCTACTATATTAATCTCTACAGCTCCAGTTGATTCAACCAATGCTTTTAACTCGTCTTCATTACCATGAACAGGAATCTCCATTAAAAAATGATCATCTGTTGTTCTTGGATCTGGATTTTCGGCTTCTTTAAATGGCCATATTCTACTTCTCATATAAAAAGTAATTACCATTAAGTGGGCTGCAAAAAACACTGTTAATTCAAACATAATTGGTACAAAGGCTGGCATATTTGTAAACCAACTAAAGTTAGGCTTACCACCAATGTCTTGTGGCCAATCTTGAATCATCATATAATTAGTCATCCAAATTGCAAAGCATAAACCTGTAATTCCGTAAAAGAATGCAGTAATTGCTAAACGCGTTGGTGCTAATCCTAATGCTTTGTCTAGTCCGTGAACAGGAAATGGACAAAATACTTCTTCGATGTGGTGATGATGTTCTCCTTTGATTTTCTTAACGGCATCCATTAAGATATCATCATCATTATAAAATGCGTGAATTACTTTATTAGTGCTCATTGTTCTTCTCTCTTATTTTTTTATAGTTCTCTCCTGAAGATTTCAAGATTGTCTTAACTTCTGCTTGTGCTATTACTGGGAATGTTCTTGCATATAATAAGAATAATACAAAGAAAAACCCAATAGTTCCTACAAAGATACCCACATCAACAAATGTTGGCTCGAAACGCCACCATGTAGATGGTAAATGTCCTTTACTTAATACAATTGCGATAATATCGAAACGCTCAAACCACATACCTATATTAATTACGATTGAGATAATAAAAGAGAAGATAAAACTTCTTCTTAATTTCTTAATCCATAATAATTGCGGCAAGATAATGTTACACCATAAAAGTGCCCAAAATGCCCATCCGTAAGGTCCTGCTTCAGCTCCAAATGATAAGTAAGTATAGTTTTCATAAGGTGAACCCGTATACCATGCAATAAAGAATTCTGTTGCATACGCTACAGCTACAATACCACCTGTTAAAAGGATTACGATATTCATATATTCAACGTGTAAACGTGTAATATAAGCTTCCATATTAGTAACCTTACGCATAATACCTAATAAGGTTTGTACCATTGCAAATCCTGAAAAGATTGCTCCAGCTACGAAGTAAGGTGGAAATATAGTAGAGTGCCATCCTGGGTTAATAGAAGTAGCAAAATCCATAGATACAATTGTGTGTACAGAAAGTACTAATGGTGTTGCTAAACCCGCTAACACTAAAGATACTTCTTCGAAACGTTGCCAATCTTTTGCTCTACCAGACCATCCGAAAGATAATAAAGCGTAAATTTTCTTTTGAAAAGGCTTTACTGCTCTATCACGAATCATTGCAAAATCTGGTAATAAACCTGTCCACCAGAAAACTAATGATACAGATAAATAGGTTGATATTGCAAATACATCCCATAGTAATGGCGAGTTAAAGTTTACCCATAACGAACCAAATTGGTTTGGCATTGGTAACACCCAATATCCATTCCATGGACGTCCCATGTGGATAATTGGAAATAATCCTGCTTGAAAAACCGCAAAGATTGTCATCGCTTCTGCCGAACGGTTAATTGCCATTCTCCATTTTTGACGGAATAATAGTAGTACTGCCGAAATTAATGTTCCAGCGTGACCAATACCTACCCACCATACAAAGTTGGTAATATCCCACGCCCAACCAATGTTTTTACTTAATCCCCACACACCGATACCTGTACCGACTGTGTAGAAAATACATCCAAATCCCCATAACATTGCTGCTAAAGAGATATAAAATGCGATATACCAATTTTGATTTGCTTTACCCTCAATAGGTTTTGCAATGTCTTCAGTGATATCATGGTAACTTTTGTTACCCAACACTAAAGGTTCTCTATAAGATGATTCGTAATGAGACGACATAAATCTATATACTTATTAATTATATTATTAAGCTTCGTTTGTATTTCTAACTTTTACTTGGTAAACTACATTTGGTTTTGTACCAATATAGTCTAAAACATGGAAAGCTCTACTATCTTCTTTTAATGCTGCTACTGCATCTTCAGAATTGTTAACATCTCCAAACACCATTGCTCCTGTAGAACAAGCTGATGAACATGCTGTTTCAAATTCGTCTTTATTTACAGCTCTACCTTCTTTTTTAGCTTTTAAGATAGTTGCTTGAGTCATTTGAATACACATAGAACATTTTTCCATAACTCCACGAGAACGAACTACTACATCTGGGTTTAAAACCATCTTACCGTATTCGTTGTTCATGTTGAAATCGAATTCATTGTTTTCAGCATAATTAAACCAGTTGAAACGACGAACTCTATATGGACAGTTGTTTGCACAATATCTTGTACCAACACATCTGTTATATGCCATTTGATTTTGACCTTGACGACCATGAGATGTTGCTGCAACCGGACAAACTGTTTCACATGGTGCGTGATTACAGTGCTGACACATCATTGGTTGGAAAGCTACTTCTGGGTTTTCAGCAGAATTTTCTAAAGCGTCAAATAAATCACCTTTACTTAATTCTAAAACTCTTTCTGTATACTTTCTTTCAACGTCTTTATTCGCTAAATTAGGATTCTCTGATCTGAATTCTTCAATAGTCATTGAAGCTTCATGTTGCTTATCTACAACCGTAGAAGAATAATAACGATCAATACGCAACCAGTGCATATCTCTACCTACTCTTACTTCGTCTTTACCTACAACTGGCACATTATTTTCTGCATGACATGCTACGACACATGCCCCACATCCTGTACAAGATGTTAAATCGATAGATAGATTAAAGTGGTGACCAACTTCACGATTATGATCATCCCATAAGTCTATTTTACTAGCCGCTGTTTCTTGGTGGTCATAAGAAACCATTGCTGGTTTGTTCCAAGTATGTTTTGGATCTAAATTTTTATTATTTACTTGCTGTAATGTAGCTTCTTTTAAGATATCATGACGACCTGCAAGTGTACTTTGTACCTGAGTACAAGCAAACTTATGCCATCCTGAAGTTTTCTCGATAGCAACATTATATTGTACGTTGTTACCATCTTTTAAGAAAGGATACGCGTTGACACCAACTTGCATCTCTTCTTTTAAACCTTCAGTTCTACCATAACCTAATGCTAAACCAACAGATCCTTTTGCTTGACCTGGTTGAATCATCACAGGAACACTCTTAATTGTTACTCCATTTACTGTTACGCTAGCGTAGTTACCATTAATTGCTCCGTTATCTTTTACTGGGTTTTCAAAACCTAATTCTCTAGCATCAGCCATAGAAACGGTTAAGTAGTTATCCCATGATGCACGAGTAATAGGATCTGGCAATTCTTGTAACCAAGGGTTATTCGCTTGTTTACCATCACCTAATGCAGTTGATGAATATAAGTTTAATTCGAAACCTGAAGATGCGCTTGCTGCTTTAACTAATTCAGCAGCAGAAGCAGTTATAACTACTGAAGTTTCAAAAGCTTCTTCTTCTAACATCATTTCTGACTTAAAGAAACCATCATGTAATGCTTGATTCCATGATGCACCTGCTAAAACAGTAGTGCTCCAAAATTCTTTTAAAGTATCGTAATAGTTTACAGAACTACCAGACCATTTTAATAACACATCTTGTAACTGACGTGTATTAAATAACGGAGAAATAGTAGGCTGCATTAAACTATAAGTACCTGCTGTTATCGTAACATCACCCCAACTTTCTAAGTTATGAGGTGCTGGTAATGTATATTGTGTTGCCTTAGCTGTTACATCATTCTGAGTAGCTATTGCAACAGATAATTTTAATTTTTTAATTCCTTCTGCTAATTCAGATGCATTTGCTAATGTATATAAAGGATTTGTGTTATAAGTAACTAAACCTTTAACCTTACCACTTTTAATATCTGCAACTAATTCAGCCACTTGAGTATCGTTACCTTGACGCGTTAAATTAACCGCTTTAGTATCGAAAATCTCACTATTTAATTTCTCATTAATTGCAAAAGCAATTAACTGAGCGTTTTTATCATTTAAACCTGTAACTACAACTCCTTTTGAACCTGCTTTCTTTAAATCGATAGCTAGCTTTTTAATTTCTGCATCAAACTTAGTTGCTTTAGATGGAAGTGATTCTCCTGTTACAGAATTATATAAATTAACCAAAGCATATACTTGATCAGAAGGCTTTACAACCATTCTTTTATCAGCATTTGCCCCTGCTAAAGACATATTACTTTCTATTTGAACATGGTAAGACATTCTACCAGAATCAGCTCTACGCCCATCTGCATAAGACTTCTCATATCCACCTTGCCAGTCACCAATAAAATCAGCACCTACAGAAACAATAACTTCTGCTTTACTAAAATCGTAGTTAGGCACAGCGCGTTTACCGTACATTGCTTCAAAAGCATCGGCAGTTGCACTTTCTGAAATTGCATCATAAACAACGTGCTTAACGTTTGGATATACTGCAGTAAAATCAGCAATTACTTTTTCAGTAGAAGGACTCGCTAAAGTACCTGTTAATAAAACTACTGATTCGTTTGCTTCTTTTAATTCATTAAGTTTAGCTACAATTTCTTTATCGGCGTCTGCCCAAGAAATTTCAGCTTCTCCTTTTTTAGGTTCTTTTAAACGTAATTCGCTATCATATAATGATAAAACAGATGCTTGAGTACGTGCATTTGTTTCTCCTCCTGCTTGCTTATTAGGCATTACAAGAATAGGACGACCTTCGCGTGTTTTTACTAATACGTTTGCAAAATCAAAACCATCAGCAATTGTAGTTGCATACCAATCAGCAACACCTACAACGATATCATTCGGTTGCACTACATAAGGGATTGATTTTCTTACGGGACCTTCACAAGCAGCTAATGATGCAGCTGCTGTTGTAAACCCAACGTATTTTAAGAAATCTCTACGTGATGTAGATGATGTTTCTAATGTTTCTTTATCACCTAAAAACTCATCTGTAGGAATATCTTGTACAAACTCATTATTACGCAGCGTTTCAACAACAGAACTACCTTTAAGTTCTTCAACACTTTGCCAGTATTTTTTGTTTGAAGCCATTTATATACGTGTTTTTCTACTTTCTAATTGATTAATAGTGGCACTTACCACACTCTTTTCCTCCTAGTTGAGCAATTGTAACTTGATCAACACCATACTTTGCCGCTAATTCTTTATGAATTTTAGCATAATACTCATTACCCTTTAAATCAACCTTCGTTGTTTTATGACAATCTATACACCAACCCATTGTTAATGGAGAGTATTGATATACTTCTTCCATTTCTTCTACAGGACCGTGACATTTCTGACAAGCGACTCCTCCTACAGTTACGTGTTGCGAGTGATTAAAGTATGCAAAATCCGGTAAGTTATGTACTCTAACCCATTTTACAGGTTTCGTATTACCAGTATATTCTAAGTTTTCAGCATCCCAACCAGCTGCTTCATAAATCTTAGCTATTTCTTTATCTAAATCTGACTTTACTAAAGTATGATCATCCATAACCACTTTAGTATCATCTGCTACTTCAGAAATATTTTTATGACAATTCATACAAACATTTACAGAAGGAATACCTGAATGCTTACTATGCTTTGCTGATGAGTGACAGTATTGACAATCAATCTTATTATCACCTGCATGAATTTTATGAGAAAATGCGATAGGCTGTATTGGCTGATAACCTTCATCAACACCTACTTGAAACAAGGTTCCGAATAAGATGTAAATTCCAATTAAAGCTCCAAAAATAACAGCTAAAACATGTAAAAAAGTATTCTTTTTAATACCTGCCCATAACTCAGCCGATTGACCAAGCATACCAGGTGTTTTAGGTGCTCCTTTTAACTCACTAATTGTTTTTAATAAATTAGCAATAATTAAAAAAGCTACAATAATAGCTGCTGCTAAAACATACAACAACCATCTTGGCGAATCTCCTTTCTCTGTACCAGCTGCAGCTACTGCTATTTGACCTGGCTTAGCAATCTCACCAACAGTTGTGTAATAAAGAATATCATCGATATTCTGATCTGTTAACTGAGGAAAAGCGGTCATATTAGAACCTTTATACTCTTCGAAAATTGCAATTGCATCTTTATCACCAGAAGCTCTTAACGCTGCATTGTCTTTAATCCAAGACTTTAACCAATCGTTCTCTCTTCTTTCTTCAACTCCACCTAACTTAGGCCCAACAAGTTTCTTGTCTAACTTGTGACATGAAGCACATAAAGATTTAAATAATTTCTTCCCTTCTTTCTGGCGAGCTTCATCAACATCTTGAGAAAATGCTGAAAAGCTTATAAATAAAACTAAAAAGAAAGCTAAACTCTTTACGAGTTTTTGGGTTAATTTACTGTGATGTTTCACACTTTTCATACTGTTAAATATAAGTTTTGTATCTGTTTTGGCACTTTTTTTTCTACAATGCTATTCTGAAAGCAGCAAATTAGAAACTTATACAAAAGTACTACTTCTGTCTAAATTGTGAAAAGTTAAGAGATTGCTAATTTATAATTTATATTTATTCTAAATAACTAACGTAGACAATCTATTAAATTGCAAGTCGTTACTTTTGTAAAAAGTTTTAATAAAATGAAAAAAAGAAGCATTATACTAAGTTTAATTTTAGGTCTTGTTATTGGTGTTTTTAATAGTAATGCTCAAGATAATATTACTAAAAATAAAGATATTATTGCACTAATCAATAAAAAAAGACAATACAACAAGCACAACGGGACAGGCTATAGGATTCAGCTATACAACGGCTTAGAGAGAAAAGCAAAAAGTTTACGAAGTAGATTCCAGGTTGAATACCCAGGTGTTTACACGAAATTAGTTTACAAATCTCCTGAGTGGAAAGTACAAATTGGCAACTACAAAACAAGACTAGAGGCAGACAGGTCTTTAAATAAAATAAGAGAACAATTTAACGGAGCGATTGTTATTCCGCTATAAATTTAAATAGCAAAATACAAAAAAGCGAAATCAATTGATTTCGCTTTTTTTACACTTTTAATTTAAGGACTTTTTTTAATAAGCTCGTTTGTCACTTCCTTCATAAAAATTAATAAAAGCTTGGTTTACCACACGATTACCACCATCTGTTGGGTAATCTCCTGTAAAATACCAATCTCCTAAATTATCAGGACATGCTTTGTGCAAACCACTAACAGGCTGAAAAATAACTTCTACCTCTGATTTAATTTCTGGTGTTTTTAGCATTTGTGCAATTTTAGCTGAGATTTGCTCATCTGTAAAAGGCGCATAAATTTCTTTTACATAATTTACAACATCTTTGTCTTCACTAACTTCTTGTTTTTTACACTTTGCATATACCGTATCTATAATATGATATTGGTTTGTTTCTTTCAACAATTCTAATGTTGCTTTAAAAGCTATAAAATCATTGATTTTTGCCATATCGATACCATAACAATCTGGATAACGAATTTGAGGCGCTGAAGAAACTACCACTATTTTCTTCGGATTTAAACGATCTAATATTTTTATGATACTTTTCTTTAAAGTTGTACCACGCACAATACTATCATCAATAATTACTAAATTATCAGTTTCTTTTACAACTCCATATGTAACATCGTAAACATGGGCCACCAAATCATTACGACTGCTATCATCTGTAATAAAAGTTCTAAGCTTTGCGTCTTTAATAGCAATTTTTTCGAACCGTGGTCTTTTTGATAATATCTCTATAACTTCTTCTTTCGTTAACTTACCATCACCAGCTAAAATAGCTGCTGTTTTTTGCTGATTTAAAACATCTTCAGCCGCTTCCATCATTCCGAAAAATGATGTTTCTGCCGTGTTTGGTATGTATGAAAAAACAGCATTTTCTATATCGTTATCGATAGATTTTAAAACTTCTGGAAAAACATATTTTCCTAGATTTTTACGTTCTTCATAAATTGAAGCATCACTTCCTCTAGAGAAATAAATACGCTCAAAAGAACATGATTTCTTTGGGCGTTGTTCTAAAACTGGCGACATTGATGTTTCGCCATTCTTTTTAATAATTAAAGCATGACCTCTATCGATCTCTTTAATTTTATCAATAGGCACATTAAAAACTGTTTGAATTGCCGGACGTTCAGACGCTACAACAACTACTTCATCATCTTGATAATAAAAAGCGGGTCTGATTGCTGATGGATCTCTTAACACAAACGCATCTCCATGACCTAATAGACCAGCCATAGCATAACCACCATCCCAATTTTTCGCAGAGCGTTGTAGTATGTTTTGAATATTTAAATTCTCTTCTATATAACCAGAAGCATCTTTTTTACTATAACCTTTCTCTTTGGCTTTAACATACAAATCAGAAACTTCATCCTCTAAGAAATGTCCGATTTTTTCCATAACAGTTACAGTATCTGTAAACTCTTTTGGGTGCTGACCTAAATCTACCAAATCGTTTAACAACTGTTTAGAGTTGGTCATGTTAAAATTACCTGCAACAATTAAGTTTTGATGTTTCCAGTTTCTTTGACGTAAAAAAGGATGTACACTTTCTATCGAATTTTTACCAAAAGTACCATAACGAACGTGTCCTAAAAAAAGGTTACCTAAATACGGTACATTTTCTTCTTGCCACTTGATATCATTTGTTTTAGCTGGATTTTCTTCTAAAACACCTGCAATTCTTTCGTTTATCTTTCCAAAAATATCCTGAATAGGTTGTGATTGGTTAGATCGTATTCTACTAATATACCTTGTTCCTGGTGCTACATTAAATTTAATACTAGCTAACCCTGCGCCATCTTGCCCACGGTTATGTTGCTTTTCCATTAACAAGTACATTTTATTTACACCATAAAATGCAGTTCCGTATTTATCTTTATAATATTGTAATGGTTTTAATAATCTAACCATGGCAATACCACATTCGTGCTTTATAGCGTCACTCATTTGAAAAATATTTAATTGTGTTGTTGTTGTTTTGTTGCAAAAAAAAATCCGCAGCAAAAAGCGCGGATTTTTTTATTTATGATAACTCAATATCAAATTGTGTTAATTCTTTAAAAGACTGCAAGCGTGTTTGCACTTCGTCCTTTGTTAATTCCTCCATTCGCTGTGTACCAAATTTCTCTACACAGAACGAAGCTAAATTAGACCCGTATATAATTCCGTTTTTCATATTCTCAAACGAAATATCTTCAGTTTTTGCTAAATACCCACAAAAACCTCCTGCAAAAGTATCTCCTGCTCCTGTAGGATCAAAAACATCTGCTAATGGCAATGCTGGCGCAAAGAACATTTTACCTTCATTAAATAATAAAGCTCCGTGTTCTCCTTTTTTAATCACTACATATTTAGGACCCATTTCATGAATTTTCTTAGCTGCATTAACCAACGAATACTCACCACTTAACTGACGTGCTTCTTCATCATTAATTGTAATAACATCTACACGTTTTAAAACGGTATGTAAATCAGCTAAAGCAATGTCCATCCAAAAATTCATAGTATCTAACACTACTAATTTAGGTCTTTCGGTCATTTGATCTAAAACTGATGCCTGTGTTAATGGGTGTAAATTACCTAACATAACAATACCTGCATCTTTAAACGCTTCTGGTACAACTGGCTGAAAATGCTCTAATACATTTAACTCTGTAATTAAAGTATCACGAGAATTCATGTCATTATGATATTTACCGCTCCAAAAAAAAGTTTTACCTTCTTTAACAACTTCAATACCATCAGTATTAATTCCTTTATTGTTCATCATATCTAAATATGACTTCGGAAAATCTCCACCAACAACAGAAACAACGCCTGTTTTAACACCAAATTGAGATGCTGCTAAACCTACAAAAGTTCCTGAACCTCCTAATATCTTATCTGTTTTACCAAAAGGTGTTTCTATAGCGTCAAAAGCTACGGTACCAACTGCTAATAATTTACTCATTTCTTATTTTTTTACTGTAATTTTGCTCTTTTAAATAAAGTGTCCTTAGACACTGCAAAAATAGTTTTAAAAAATGACTATCAAAGAAATACAAGAAGAAATTATTGATGAGTTTTCTATGTTTGATGACTGGATGGGACGTTATGAATATATAATTGACTTAGGAAAATCTTTACCTTTAATAAACGACACGTATAAATTAGATGAAAATTTAATTAAAGGTTGTCAATCTAAAGTGTGGTTGTATTCTGAATTACAAGAAGACACTATTAGTTTTACTGCCGACAGTGATGCCATTTTAACTAAGGGAATTGTAGCATTATTATTAAGAGTGTATTCTAACCAAACTCCACAAGCAATTATTGAAGCTAAAACCGATTTTATTGATGAAATTGGCTTAAAAGAACATTTAAGTCCAACCAGAGCAAACGGTTTAGTTTCTATGGTAAAGCAAATAAAAATGTATGCGATTGCACAGCAATCTAAACTAATAAAATAAAGAAGTAGATTATGAACGATAAAGAATTAGAAGTATTAGGAGATAAAATTGTTGGTGTTTTAAAAACAATATACGATCCTGAAATTCCTGTAGATATATACGAGTTAGGATTAATTTATGATGTATTTGTTTCTGAAGAATACAATGCTAAAATTTTAATGACTTTAACTTCACCTAACTGCCCAGTAGCAGAAAGTTTACCTGTTGATATTGAAGAGAAAGTAAAGTCGTTAAAAGAAATTAACGCTTGTGAAGTAGAAATTACTTTCGATCCTACATGGACTCAAGAAATGATGAGCGAAGAGGCTAAGTTAGAATT
The DNA here is from genome assembly GCF_057732375.1 of Tenacibaculum sp. M1.3A. Classification (NCBI taxonomy): domain Bacteria; kingdom Pseudomonadati; phylum Bacteroidota; class Flavobacteriia; order Flavobacteriales; family Flavobacteriaceae; genus Tenacibaculum; species Tenacibaculum sp. M1.3A. The sequence continues at coordinate 301,821 of NZ_JBYJEF010000003.1, forward strand.
AGGAATGCTTTAAATAAATTTGTCATTGCAAACAAGAACGAAACTATCTGTTAAAAGATTGCTTCATTTCTATTAGCAATGACGTTTCAAAATAGATGGCTGAAGAAATTATAAATAAAATTGCAACCAGTAAATTAATTACTATTGACCTTGAAGATTATTATCCGAAAGGGCAACGTATTGTTTTTGATATTAAAAGTTGGTTATATGAAGAATTAATTCTTCGTGAGAAAGATTTTAGAGAACAAGTTAAAAATCATGATTGGTCGCAATATAAAGACACTTATATTGCTTTAACATGTTCTTCGGATGCTATTATACCTTCATGGGCTTACTTATTATTAACAGCTCATTTGTGTGAATTTGCTAAAAAGATAGTGGTTGGTAATTTAGAGTTGTTAGAAACTACTATTTACCAAGAATTAATTAATAAACTAGATGGTACACAATATCAAGGAAAACCTGTAATCATTAAAGGCTGTACAAACAAACCGATACCAGCATCTGCCTATACCTTTTTAATCCAAAAACTACAACCTATTGCAAAAAACATCATGTTTGGTGAAGCTTGTTCAACTGTTCCGTTATTTAGAAAAAAGTAAATTAATTTATAAATTAAGTGACTTTTTAAAATAATCTTGTCTAAAAAAAAGTTAAGAGATATTTTATCTCAAAAAAAATAAAAATAAAATCAATGAAAAAACTATTAGCAGTCGCTGTATTATTTGGTGCATTATCAATGAATGCTCAAGAAGAGAAAAAAGAAGAAAATATAGATGGATGGAAAAAAGAAGGTAACATCTCTTTTTTATTCAATCAATCTGCATTTAACAACTGGTTAGCTGGTGGTGTAAATAACATTTCAGGAACTTTAAGCTTGAATTACGACTTTAACTACACTAAAAATGATTGGACTTGGGATAATAAGTTAATTGCTTCTTACGGATTAACAAAAATAAAAAAAGAAGACATTCAGAAAACAGATGATCGTTTAGAGCTAAACTCTCTTGTTGGTAAAAAAGCATCTAAATACTGGTATTACTCAGCTTTTTTAAATTTTAAAACGCAAATGTCATCAACTGATGTTGATGGAGTGCAGACCTCACATTTTTTCTCTCCAGCTTATTTTCAAATAGGTCCTGGTATGTTATGGAAAAAATCTGACAAGCTAAAAGTTAATTTCGCTCCTGCAACTTCTAAACTAATTTTAGTCCATTCTCATTTAACTGATCTTGGACCGGCTTTTGGTGTAGAGCAAGGTGAAAGTACAAGGTATGAATTAGGTGCTTCTATTAGTGGATACTATAAAGTAGAAGTCATGAAAAATGTAAGTGTAGAAAATATTTTAAATTTATATAGCAACTATTTAGAAGATGCTCAAAATGTTGATATTGATTACACCTTAAACATAGTTATGAAGGTAAATAAATATTTATCTGCCAATTTATCTATGCAAGCTATTTATGACGATAATGCTTTTGAAGGATTTCAAACAAAAGAAGTCTTTGGATTAGGTGTAAACTATGGCTTCTAAAAAATAACTATTCAAAAAAAAGAAAACCTTAAAGAGTCATCTCTTTAAGGTTTTCTTTTTTGCTTACTTTTGCTTAAAATTTAAAAAGAATGACTTTACTATTAATATACGCAACAGTATCTATATTTTTCTCTTTCATATGCTCCATATTAGAGGCTGTTTTACTGAGTGTAACGCCAACTTTTGTTAATGTAAAAAAGAAAGAAAGTGTTGGTTTTGCTACTCAACTAGAAACATTAAAAAAAGATGTTGATAAACCTTTAATCGCAATTCTTACATTAAACACTCTTGCGCATACTGTAGGAGCAATATTGGTTGGTACTGAGGCTAAAAAGATATTTAATGATGATGGTTATGGTGTTTTTATCGTTTCTGCTGCAATGACAATATTAATTTTAGTTGCGTCAGAAATCATTCCAAAAACAATCGGCGCAACTTATTGGAAACAACTTGCTAGCTTTACTACAACTGCATTAAAAGTAATGATATTCCCATTAAAATGGACAGGTATTTTATGGGTACTTCAACTTACTACTAAATTGATTGGCGAAAAAGGTGGTCATGGTGAGAGTATTTTAAGCAGGGAAGATTTCACCGCAATGACTGACATTGCTGAACAAGAAGGTGTTTTTCAACAAAATGAAAGTAATGTAATACGGAATATGCTTAATTTTAAAGATATTCAGGCAAAACACATTATGACACCCCGTACGGTTATTAAAATTGCTGATGAAAACGAATCTATTGAATCTTTTTTTAAAAATAATAAATTATTAAATTTTTCTAGAATCCCAGTATTCTCTAACAATCCGGATAACATAACTGGGTACATATTAAAAGATCAACTTTTATTAGCTTTAATAGATAAAAAAGGTAGTGATCCATTAAAATCAATTAAAAGAGATATTATTATTGCTGATAGAGATTTATCCATCCCAGGCTTATTTAAGAAGTTAATTGAACAAAGAGAGCACTTAGCTTTAATTGTTGATGAGTATGGCTCTGTAAGCGGCTTAATAACTCAAGAAGACGTAATAGAAACCTTATTAGGCTACGAAATTATGGATGAAAGCGACAATGTAGCTAACTTACAAAGCTTAGCTAGAAAGAATTGGAAAAAGCGCTTAGGCATTATAAATAATTTAGAAAAGAAGTAATCCTAAAAACAAGTTAAATCAACAATACATACAACTATAAATAATTAAACCAGAGATTTACATCTCTGGTTTTTTTGTTATTTAAAAACTGAAATGCACATATACTATATTTATGCATCCTTTACTATACCATAAGTTAATCAAAGAAGTTATAATTACGTGGGTAACATTTATAGTTAATTACAAGGGACAGTAATCATCTTTTTAACTAATGGATAATACAACTTGAAGCTATTTTCTTGCAATAACAATACAAAATAAAAGCAAAAAAAAGGGAGTGATTTAAACCACTCCCTTTTTATATAATTGTATTATTTCTAATTAATCATTTATCGTCCAAGAAACGTAATACATAGAACCTATTAATCCAGATCCTGGCGCTACATTATACTCTTTTCTTGTTAAGTTAGTACCACCAACTTTAAGTCTTGATTTTAAAGAAGGGATTCTATAATTAATTTGTGCGTCTAATACTGTTCTACTATCAACGTTTCCGCTTAAGAAACCAGACTGCCATAAAAATTCATTCTGCCATCTAGCGTTTACATTAAATCCGAAATTGCTAAATAAGTTTTCGTTTCCAAACATCACTTTTACTTGATGCTCTGGTGTGTTAAAACCTGGTTCGAATTCTGTATCTTCTTCTTGGTCAAAAACTAATTTACTCAATGTGTAATTTATACCAAAATCAAATGCTCTAAACAGTTTTGTATTAACACCCACTCCTATTCCGTATGACTGTACGTCTGCGGTTGTATTAGAGTTTAATGCAAATTCTGTCGCGTCAACTGGACCACCAAGAGGGCCTGTAAGAATAGTATCCCCATAATTAGGAACAATTACATTTTTAGTCGCCACAAAATTTTCATATTGGTTATAATAACCATTTACATCTAATTCTAGAATTTTTGTATCACTGATGTTCACTATACTTCTATATCCCAATTCGTATGAAGATACTCTTTCTGGCTTAATAGCTGTAGGTGTTACACTTACATAAGCCCCATTATCTAATACAAATGCTTTTTCGAATACTTGCGCACCAGTAATCGTATTTGTTGTACCATCATTGTTTAATACTTGCGCAGAGAAACGCTCTATATTATCTAAAGATGTACCTAAAAGAAACTTACTAGGCCCAGATCTTAATCCGAAATACTGCTCTATTGTACTAGGGGTTCTAAAACCTGTTTGGTATGAAACTCTTAATATCTTATTTTCTTTAATTGAATAATTTAATGCTACCCTTGGAGAAAAATCCCCTTCAAAATTAGATGATTTATCATAACGAACAGACCCTGTAAACTTTAAACGATCATCTAAAAATTTCTTTTGTATTTGTGAATAAACACCATACATATCAAATTCGATAGGACTATTTTCATCAGTAAATAAAGTTCCTTGAGAGTTAATATTAAACTTACGGTATGAACCACCAATTTGTATTTCACCCCACTTAATTAAGTCTCTAAAATTATAATTTGCATCTACATGGTAAAAACTTGTTTCATCTTTAACTCCTGCTCCACCCTGTGATATAGGTGTTGTAACAGCTTCATCTAATGCCTGCTTAAAAGCAGCAGTTCCTGGCTGTAACCTATTTCTATCAGCAAAAGCTCTTGCTGATGCATCATTACCTGGAGTTACTCCTGGAACACCTCCTACAAAAGCAGTCCTATATTCACCGAACCAAGTTCTATTATCATTATATTTAGAGTTTAAAGCAAGACCTAAAAACCTTACATCATGTGTTCTATCTCCTCCATCATTACCATTAAAGTATCCACGCACAAAAAAGTTTTTACCTAATACCTCTAATTTGTGTTGCTCTACATAATAGTCTTCCTGAGAAAATCTATTTGCTGCTTGATATAAATTATTACCTTTTGAAAAACGAGAGTTATAAACTATTTCTAGTTTATCATTACCCATTGGTCTAAAATGTAATGATCCATCAAATTTTAATCCGTAACCATCGTAATCGTATAAATCACCCTCTGCATATCCCGTTCTACTTACTTTACCAATTCCTGGAAAAGTAAAAGTAGCTTCATCTCCATAAAAATTTACACCATCGTAATCTGGTGTATCATTTCTATTTCCTGCAATAACGACACCTCCAACACCTGTTGTATTTGAATCATCATTTGCATGCCATTCTTCAGCTTTGTAAACTGTTAAATTGACTTTTGCAGCAAAATAATCACTAAATTTATGAGCCATTCTAATACCTACATCATAAAACTGATCAGATCCTGATTGTTCTTGCTCAATAAAACCCGTTTTAAAATATGCACTAATCCCATCATATTTAAAAGGATTTTTACTTCGCATTAATAAAATACCATTAAATGCGTTTGCACCATATAAGGCAGAAGAAGCTCCTGGTAATATTTCAACATCTTTTACGTCTAATTCTGATAAACCTACAATGTTACCTGCAGAGAAGTTTAGCGCTGGTATAGAAGTTTCTACTCCATCTACTAATTGAACAAACCTTGTATTATCAAAACTAGAAAAACCACGTGAGTTCACAGATTTAAATCCGTAACTTGCTTCTCTAGAGGTTATACCTTTTAAGTTGGTTACACCATCATAAAAAGAAATTGAAGTTCCTTTTTTAATATCATTAATACCTAATCTTTCAATAGTTACTGGCGATTCAATAACTCGTTCTGGAGATCTTGAGGCAGAAATCACTACTTCATCTAAGCTTGTATTTTCTTTTAAAATGATATTTAATTCTTGATCTTTAGAGGTAATCTCTATAGTTTCAGTTTTATACCCAAAAGCAGAAACCTGAATTGAAAAAGGAAAGCCAGATTTTACTGGTAACGTAAAATTACCATCAATATCTGACGTTGTCTTACCTTGTAATGAATTTATTAAAGCACTAGGAAAAGGCTCTAAGTACTCATCATAAACTTTTCCTGTTACTGCAACTTGTGCTGATAAAGCAATACTGCTAGTAACAAAAAAAATTAATAGTAGTTTTTTAAGCATGTTATTTGGTTTTATTGATTGTTCTAATTTATAAAAATTACTCTTCTAGAGCAAATGCGATAGGAAAACCATATTTTACAGAAACACGACCACCATCTTTTTTGGCAGGTGTAAATTGAGATAATTTAGAAACTACTCTAACTGCTTCTCTATTTAATATCTCTCCGTTTTTAGGTCCTAAAGTTTTAATATTTTTAACCTCTCCATTTTTATCAATCACAAAACGAACCCATACTTCTCCCTGAATAGATTCTTTAATTGCAGTACTTGGGTACCTAAAATGCTTAGAGATGTGATTTATCATTTGCTCATTAAAACAATCTACTTGTTCTCCTTTTTTAACATTTTTACAAGAGTTAAATAAAGGAATTTTATCGACTGTACTAAACTTCGAGGCACTTCTTAATTCTTCTGCAGACATCTTGTTTTTAATATCTTCGATATTATTTTTTAAAGATTCTACTGGCTTAACAACTGCTATTTGTTCTGTTGTTTTCTCAACTTTAGCAACACTTAAAGTTCCAAGACCTGCTGCTTTTTGTTTTTTAATAGGTTCTCTTTTTTTAAGGTATCTTCTACTTGCCGAGACCTTTACTGTAATTTGTCTCGTCTTTTTATTTTTCTTGTCTTTTTCTTTAATAGTACATTTAGTTACACTGATACTATTTAAATCTAGCTCCGCTTCATCTGGTGTCTCACAAACCTCTTGTTGTGCCATTATGCCTATTGGGAAAGCACATATCAATATAATTAATAATAACTTTTTCATAATATTGGGGTATTACAATCTAAATCAAACACTTAAACGAAATATACATATAAGCTGAATTAGCCTACAAATATATTTATTTTTTTTTATAAAAAAATGTTAAAGTATAAAAAACAGGAAAACCCTATATATTTTATAGGCTATTATTATTTTAATCTAAAGTAAAGTTCATCGGGAATTTATAAGAAACAGCTATCTTATTTCCATTATGCTCACCAGGCATGAATTTAGGTAATAATAAAACGATTCTTTTTGCTTCTTTCTTTAATATACCATTATTATCATCCCCTTGAACTTCAATCTTACTAATCTCTCCATTTGCATCAATAGTGAAACTAACCTCAAGACTACCTTCTATCTCTTTTTCTAATGCTTTTTTAGGATACATAAAATTATTAATTATGTGTTTTTGCATTTCATAATTAAAACAATCAACCTTATTTAAATCACTTTCTTTACAAGTAATAAATAAGGGTATCTTCTCTACAACATCAAATGAAATCTCCTCTACTTTTGGTTCTTTAATTAAAACCGCCAGTAATTTATCATCTACTTTATTTGCAGCTGTTATGTTTGTAAGTGCTTTTGATTCTAAGTTACTTGCAGAATATACAGTTTGATTTAGAAATACTCGTTTTTTCAAATACCTCTTACTTGACATTTGAATATCTTTAGAGGTCTTTTCTTTCGGTTTATTTTCCGATATCTCACATTTATTATTATCAAGAACATTAACATCAATTAATGTCTTCTCTTCAGGCATACACAATTCTTGAGAAGAAATTTGCTGTACACAGAAAATAAACAATGCTATTATTGTTAGTTTTTTCATCTCATTTCTTTTTTAAGAAGCAGAGATAATAATCCTGTATTTTAAAAACACAGCATATTATCAAGCTGAATTAATCTAAAATATTAAATAAGAATATGTGATTGAAATTTGACTATGAATGGTGTTATCAACTACGATTTTTGACAAACCAAGGCGGTGGGTGGGTTTATTATTTTTCATTTTTAGGGGGGTAAAATGTTAAAATATTATTTTATGTTATCTTCTAATAGAATATAAATATAAGAAAAAAAGAATAAGTATCAAAAATTCTTATTCTTTTTTATCTAAAAACATATTTTAACTTACTCTAAATCATCTTGATACAAAAAATTATTATAAGGAAACCGTTGAATATGTATCTTTTTTACTTCTTCATAAACTTTTTCTTTAAAATCTTCTAAATTATCTTTATTTAAAGCTGATATAAAAAGACTTTCTTCTCCTAAATCATTCATCCATGTCTTTTTCCAATCGTCAAGTGTATAATGAATCTTTGATTTCTCAGTAATTAAATCATCTTCTTCAATTGTCTCATGGGTATAAGCATCAATCTTATTAAAAACCATAAGGGTTGGTTTATTTGAACAACCTATCTCGTCTAAAATTTTATTTACGGATGCTATATGATCTTCAAAATTTGGGTGACAAATATCTACTACATGTAATAATAAGTCTGATTCGCGAACCTCGTCTAAAGTAGATTTAAATGACTCTACTAATTGTGTTGGTAATTTTCTAATAAATCCAACAGTATCTGTCATTAAAAAAGGAATGTTTTTTATTACAACCTTTCTTACCGTAGTATCTAGAGTTGCAAATAGTTTGTTTTCTGCAAAAACATCACTTTTACTGATTACATTCATTAATGTTGACTTACCAACATTGGTATAACCAACCAATGATACACGCACCATTTTACCTCTGTTTTTTCTCTGAACTGCCATTTGTCTATCAATGGTTGCCAATTTTTTCTTTAACAAAGTAATCTTCTCTCTAATGATACGGCGATCTGTTTCAATTTCTGTTTCACCAGGTCCACGCATCCCAATTCCACCTTTTTGTTTATCAAGGTGTGTCCAAAGTCTTGTTAATCTAGGCAATAAATATTGACATTGCGCCAGCTCTACCTGTGCTTTCGCAGAACTGGTTTGAGCTCTTCCTGCAAAAATATCTAGAATTAAATTTGTTCTATCTAATACTTTACAATCTAATTCGTTTTCTATATTTCTTAATTGCGCAGGTGATAGTTCGTCATCGAAAATTGCGGTACCAATACCATGAGATTCTATATATGCTCTTACCTCTTCTAATTTACCTGTTCCTAAAAAAGTTTTAGGATTCGGCTTCTCCATCTTTTGCACAAAGCGCTTTACAGCAACACCTCCTGCAGTTAAAGTTAAAAATTCTAACTCGTCTAAATATTCATCAGACTGTTTTTCGTTTTGATGCTGGGTTATAATACCAATTAAAACCGCTTTTTCTGATATTGCTTCACGTGTTTCTACCATAGCTTGCAAAAGTACAAATTTATCAACTTAAGAAATCTAAATTACCTCTGATACTTTTTTTTAATTCTGGTACCAGATTCTCAAATATTATTTTTAATGAAACAACATCTATTTATAAGCAATAGATGTTACATAGTCAACGACTATTAATCACTGCAACAAATATCTAAATCACCTACATATTTTATCATTAGAATTTGACTATTAAAAATTAAACATAAAAAAAACACTCGCCTTTCTTAAAGCGAGTGTTTTTCTTCAAAACTATGTTTTAATTAATGGTTAATTGCATAACCTGCTCCTTTACCAAATTCGGCTAGTTGCTCTAAAATGTTTCTAAAAAAGTTTTGAATCCCCTTAAATAATTGTTTTTTCATAATTGTAGTTTTTAATTTCCCCACTACAAATATACAAACTTGATTAACTAACACATATATAACCACCTAACAATGTGTGTATTACATAAAATCATGTATGATTGGTTAATTATATTCTCTTTTTTTACAGAAATCACAACCTATCTAGCAAAAACAAACTATAAAAACCTTGATATCAGAAACATAACCTATAAAATACACCTCTAAAATTAATCTTCAAATTAATCTTCAAATTATGATATGGTGATTATATTTTTATAAAATCGTTAAACGCTATATAATAAGGTTTATCTTTAAATATAGGCAATTCTACACTCTCTGAATTTGCAATACCTATACCAGCAAACCATATTTTAGCATTTTGCTTTTTAGCATGTTCTTTAAATGTTTCCATCCATAAAACATCATATTCTTCTGGCGACTGAATATTATTTGTGGTTTTTACTAAAACGAAAATGGTAGGCTCTCCTTTTTTAAATAAAACAAATTGCGGGTGTTTTTTAAGTTCGCTATTAATAGCCACAAATTCATAACCCATTTCTTGCAGTTTTTTACCTACAATATTCATCCCTAAATTATGAAGTTCTTGCTTTGTAAGTGCCTGCATTATTTTCTCTTGCGTCGTAGGTTAAAGTTTTTATCTCCCTTTGTCTTTGGTTTCTTATATTTTTTTGCAATCTCTCTACGATAAGATCCTCCTTGGTTTGTTTTGCTATTTTTTTCACTCTTCTCGTGAAAAGCAGGACCAGGAACATATTCTAAAGAAGTTCTATTCTTATCTCGTTCTCCTTCTTCTTTCGGACGCTCTTCTTCTGTTAATTGTTTGGTGATTTCAACTTGCTCAGGAATTTCAGCTTTCGGAATTACATAATTCATCAATTCCTCTATTCTAACTTTTGCTTCTTGCTCTTTTTCAGTTGAAAAAAGAATTGTTTTTCCTTCATGTTCTGCACGACCTGTACGACCAATTCTGTGCATATAATTTTCAGGAAAATGTGGGGTGTTAAAGTTTATTACGTGCGTAACTTCTTCTAAATCCAATCCACGAGCAATAACATCGGTAGCTATTAAAATTCGCTTTTCACCAATATTAAATTGCTCGATAGAACGCATACGATAGTTTTGCGTTTTATTAGAGTGAATTACACAAGTCTCTGAAGGAAATTCTTCTTTTACACATTCAAATAATCTATCCGCATTTCTTTTATTCGGCGCAAAAACTAATACTTTACTATATTCGTCTTTATTATATAGTAATTCTTTTAGTAAATTAACCTTTGTATAAAAATTAGGTACATCGTAACTAATTTGCTGTATATTATCTAGCGGAGTACCACTTACAGCAATAAAAATCTTTTTAGGAGCTGTAAAAAAATCATCAATCAAAGCTTCAACATCTTCTGTCATTGTTGCAGAAAACATGATATTTTGACGACGCTCCGGTAATAAATCAAAAATATTTAATAATTGAAACCTAAATCCTAAATCTAGCATTACATCAACTTCATCAATCACTAATTTCTGAATTGATCTAAGTTTTAACATGTTACTTACCGCTAAATCATACAAACGTCCTGGAGTAGCTACAATAACATCTGCACCTTGCGCAACAGCTTCTTTGTGCCTACTTAAAGGAATACCTCCAAACACACCAACGGTATGCAAGCTCATAAATTCTGAAAGCTTTTCAATTTCATTAACAACCTGAACTACTAATTCACGTGTTGGTACAACAACTAAAACTCTGGGGTGTACTTGCTTCGAAAATTTTAAATCACGAAGTATAGGTAACATATAGGCAAACGTTTTACCTGTACCTGTTTGTGCAATACCTACAACATCTTTACCCGATCGAATAATCGGAAAAGCTTCTTCTTGAATTGGTGTTGGATGTACAAAACCTAATTCTTGAATTGCGTTTTGTAATGGATTTGATAAATCTAAATCTTGAAAAGTAATCATTTACAGTAATTTGCCGCAAAGGTACGCTTTCTATCCCCAAATACCACAAGTATATTACTTTGACAGAATGTAAAAGTTTTAATTTATCTTCTTACTCAATTCTTATTCATAATAATGACGATATAGAAAGTAAAAAACCGATACATTTCTGTATCGGTTTTTTTATACTTTTGGTCATTGCGAACAAAGTGAAGCAATCTGTTTATTTACAAAAAAGATTACCACGTCGTTTCTATCCTCGTAATGACATTGAGTTTTTATCCTCCAAAATCATCAAAACGTATGTTCTCATCGGCAAGACCAAAATCTTCTCCCATTTTCTGAACGGCATTGTTCATTAATGGTGGACCACAGAAATATAATTCTAAGTCTTCTGGTGCTTCATGATGATTTAAGTAGTTTTCTATTACACAATTGTGAATAAACCCTACAAATCCATCTCCTAACTCATCATTTATATCTTTCTTAACTTTCCAGTTATCCGCTTCTGTTGGATCAGATAATGCAATGTAAAACTTAAAGTTTGGAAAATCTTTTTCTAAAGCTCTAAAGTGTTCTATATAGAATAATTCAGCCTTAGAACGACCACCGTACCAATACGTAACTTTTCTACCAGTTTTTAAAGTTCTGAATAAGTGATATAAGTGAGAACGCATTGGCGCCATACCTGCTCCACCACCCACATATAACATTTCTGCATCAGATTCATTAATAAAGAATTCACCATAAGGTCCTGAAATAGTACACTTATCTCCTTTCTTTAAGTTAAAAATGTAAGAAGATGCAACTCCTGGATTTACATCCATCCATCCACCTTTTACTCTATCAAAAGGAGGTGTTGCAATACGTACATTTAACATAATTTCTCTTCCTTCTGCTGGGTAAGAAGCCATAGAATATGCTCTTTCTACAGTTTCTGTATTTTTCATTACCAATGGTCTTAATCCGAATTTATTCCATTCAGCTTCAAACTTATCTGGTGTATCATGCTCTTCTGGGTGCGCAGTAATATCCATGTCAGCATATTTTATTTCACAGTTTGGAATTTCAATTTGAATATAACCACCTGCTTTGTAGCCCATATCTTCTGGAATTTCAACTACAAATTCTTTAATAAATGTTGCTACGTTATAGTTTCTTACAACTACTGCTTCCCATTTCTTAATTCCGAAAATTTCTTCTGGAATAGAAATATCCATGTCTTGTTTTACTTTTACCTGACAAGATAAACGTACTCCTGCTGCTAATTCTTTACGCGTAAAGTGTGGCGTTTCTGTAGGCAAAGCTTCACCTCCACCAGAGTTTACGTGACATTCACACTGCACACAAGATCCACCTCCACCACAAGCTGATGGTAAGAAAATTTTCTCATTACCTAAAGTAGATAATAATGTACCTCCTGAGGCAACTTCGATTGTTTTATCACCGTTAATTGTAATTTTTACGGGTCCTGATGGTGCTAGTTTTTGTTTTACAAATAATAACAATCCTACTAAAATTAATAAGATTATTAAAAAAGATATAACTGTTACAGCTACTGTACCTCCTGTACTTACTTCTAAAAATACCATTATTCTATAATTTTTTTAGGGTTATCAGCTAATTTTTCAGCTTCTTCTTTTTCTGCTTCTTCCTTTACAGCTTCCTTCTCTACTAATTTAGGAGTAACAACTGATGTTTTAGGAGCTTCTTCTTTCTTCACTTCATCATCACCTCCTGTTAACATACCTCCAAAGCTCATGAATCCTATTGCCATTAAACCTGTAATGATAAAAGTAATTCCTAATCCTCTTAATGCTGGTGGTACAGATGAATATCTAATTTTTTCACGAATTGCTGCAATGGCAACAATTGCTAAAAACCATCCAATTCCTGAACCAATACCATAGGTTAATGATAAACCTAAAGTAGGAATTTCACGAGATTGCATAAATAAAGATCCTCCTAAAATTGCACAGTTTACTGCAATTAATGGTAAGAAAATACCTAAAGAGTTATACAATGCTGGTGCAAACTTCTCTACAATAATTTCTACTAATTGTACCATGGTTGCAATAGTTGCAATGAACATGATAAATGATAAGAAACTTAAATCGTAATCTGCATATTCTTCTCCTAACCAAGTTAATGCTCCTGGTTGTAATAAATATTGATCTAATAACCAGTTGATAGGTACTGTTACAGCTAATACAAAAATAACTGCAGCTCCTAAACCTACTGCTGTTGTTACTTTTTTAGATACTGCTAGGTAAGAACACATTCCTAAGAAGGTTGCAAATACCATGTTATCAATAAATATCGACTTGAAAAATAATTCTAAATGTTCCATTTTTCTATATTTTTAATGATTACTAACAAGGTTAGTCTTCAATTAATGCTTTGTTTTTACTACGCTGTATCCAAATAATAATACCTACAACAATTAATGCCATTGGTGATAATAACATGAAACCGTTATTTTCATATCCGAAAGCATACAATCCTGTTAATTCAATAGGATCTCCTAAAACTTTAAATCCTAATAAAGTACCAGAACCTAATAATTCTCTAAAGAAACCTACTGCAATTAAAATAGCACCGTAACCTAATGAGTTTCCAATTCCATCTAAGAAAGCTCTCCATGGTCCATTTCCTAAAGCAAAAGCCTCAAAACGCCCCATAATAATACAGTTGGTAATAATTAACCCTACAAAAACGGATAATGTTTTACTTAGCTCGTATTGAAATGCTTTTAATACTAAATCAACAATAATTACTAAAGCAGCAACTACGATTAACTGTACAATAATTCTAATTTTTGATGGAATAATATTTCTCATTAAAGAGATTACTACGTTTCCTATACCTAATACAAATAATACAGAAACTGCCATTACTATAGAAGCTTTAAGCTCTGCTGTAATTGCTAATGCTGAACAGATACCTAATACTTGAATCGTAATTGGATTGTTATCTAATAACGGATCTGTAATTAATACTGCGTCTTTTTTTGATAAAAGTCCCATATTTATTTCAATGTTTTAAAGTAAGGCACGTATAAACCTAATTCAGATTTAATCATTGCTGCAACACCATCACCTGTAATGGTTGCTCCTGCAATTGCATCTACCTCGTTATCATTTTTATCTTTGTTCTTCGGATCGTTGTTTGATTTAGAAACCGTGATTCCTTTAAAAGAACCGTTGTTCATTAAATCTTCTCCAATAAAATCATCCATAAAATAGCGTTGCTTAATATTTGCTCCTAAACCTGGCGTTTCTCCTTTATGATCGAAAAAAGCACCCTGAACTACCATGTTTTTATCCATTGCAACGTATGCCCAAATAGCATCCCATAATCCTTTACCTCTAATTGGTGCTATATAAAACGCTTTACCGTCTTTTTCACCAACAAATAATGGTAATTTTCTTACTTTTCCTGCTTTTGCAGCTGTTTGTTGCTTTTTTACATCAATTAAATACGCCTCAGCATCTTCAGTAGTTTTATCACCTTCGATAACTAATTGTTTTTTGATGTATTTTGAAAACTCGTCAGCTACTTTGTCTTTAGAAACAAAAACTGCACTGCTTTCATCATTATCATTTACACCCATAGCATACAAAATATTTTGTTGCTTTTCGATACGTTTATTAGCATCTATTCTTGGGCGAAGCGATGAAGCTGTAAAAGCTAACAACGCACCTACTATTAATACCATAGCAATGGCAAAAAGTAGCGTATATCCATTACTGTCTGTTTTCTTACTCATAATTAGGCAGTTTTAACTTTAGCACGTTTTAATCTTCTCTTTACATTTCCTTGAACCACATAGTGGTCAATTGTTGGAGCAAAAACGTTCATTAATAAAATAGCTAACATTACTCCTTCTGGATAAGCTGGATTGAATACACGTATCATAATCGAAATAAATCCGATAAAGAAACCGTAAATCCATTTTCCTTTGTTGGTTTGCGATGCTGATACAGGATCAGTTGCCATATAAACGGCACCAAATGCAAAACCTCCAATTAATAAATGCTTCCAAAAGTCTAAACTCATTAATCCGTAAAACTTACTTGTTTCACCAATCCATCCTAAATCAACTACCTGATTAAAGATGAATCCCATTACTAAGGCTCCGATTACTGCAGATAACATAATTCTCCAACTTCCTATCTTTGTAAAAATTAAGAAAAGGCCTCCTAATAAAATTAATAATGTTGATGTTTCTCCTACTGATCCTGGAATAAATCCGAAAAACATATCAGAAACTGAATGTGTTAATGGTTGTGATTGCGCTAAGCTTCCTAAAACTGTTTCACCTGAAATAGCATCAGCAGTTCCTGCCAATTCTCTTGCGCCTTCTACCCATACTTTATCTCCCGACATCCAAGTTGGGTATGCGAAGAATAAAAATGCACGTATTGTTAATGCTGGGTTTAAGATATTCATTCCTGTACCCCCAAAAACTTCTTTACCGATTACTACACCGAAAATTACGGCTACACTTAGCATCCATAAAGGTAAATCGATTGGTACAATTAACGGTACTAACATACCTGTTACTAAATACCCTTCTTCTACTTCGTGACCTTTGATTACTGCGAAAACAAATTCAACAGCTAAACCAACCACATATGATACAATTACTAATGGTAAAATTTTAACTAAACCGATTAAGAAATTATCCATATTCCAGAAGTCTCCACTAAAGAAAGACATTCCTTCTGTAAATCCGTTAATAGCAGCGTTATGTTGATAACCTGCATTGAACATCCCGAAGATTAAACACGGTACTAATGCCATAATAACTATGTTCATTGTACGTTTTAAATCATCGGCCGCCTTTATATGAGTTCCTCCGTGAGTTGTCTCATTAGGTAAATATAAAAAGGTGTGGATTGCGTTAAACGCAGGTGCCATCTTAGTACCTTTATATTTTTCTTTTAAATTATGTAAGTTTTGTTTTAAGCCCATATCTTATCCTAGTTCTTCTCTCATTAAATCTAATCCTTCACGAATTATCTTCTGGTGAGGTTGTTTAGATACACAAATAAATTCTGTTAAAGCGAAATCTTCTGGTGCAACTTCGTAAGCTCCTAATCCTTCCATTTCGTCAAGATCTTTGTACATACTCGCTTTTAATAATTGCATCGGATAGATATCTAACGGAAATACTTCTTCGTACGATCCTGTAACCACAAATGCTCTGTGCTCACCGTTTGTATTCGTATTTAAGTCGTATTTTTTCTTTGGTGTTAACCAAGAGAACGTAAATGCTCTAGAAGTAGAAACCTTATCAAAAACTGGCTTATTCCATCCAAAAAATTCATAATCGTCTCCTTCAGGAATTGCAGTTACTATATTTTCGTAGTATCCTAAATACCCTTCTTCGCCAACCTGCGTTCCGCTTAACACGTTACCACTAATTACACGCGCATTATCAGCATCTAAATTTCCTTTTACCAAATCAGCAATACTTGCTCCCGCTAATGCAGTAACGTATTGTGGCTTGTTAAATTTAGCTCCTGCTAAAGCAATTGTGCGCTTTGCGTTAAACTTACCTGTTAACAATAATTCTCCGATTACCACTAAATCTTGCGGAGTAACCACCCACACAACTTCTCCTTTATTAATAGGATTAATTTGTGCTATTTGAGTACTTACATTACCAACAGGATGCGGACCAGAAACATGGTGCAATTCAACCCCTTTTAGCTCTTTAAACGGAGATAACATTGAGTCTTTTGCAATTGAAACATGTACTTTACCCGCTGTTAACTTTGTTAACGCAGTTAAAGCAGCCTGTAATTCAGCTTCTTTACCTTTTAGTGCATAATCATAATCTGCTGCTAAAGGTGCACTTGCGTATGCAGATACAAAAATTGCTTTTGGAGCTTGATTCGGATTTGCAACAACATCGTAAGGACGTTGCTTTACAAATGGCCAACAACCTGAAGCAAATAAGTGATTTTTCACTTCTTCACCAGACATTGCATCAATATCTTTTTTACCAAAATCTTTGTATTGCTGCTGTGCATCAGCAGTGATTTTAAATGCTAAAACTTTTCTTCTGTCTCCACGAACGATTTCTGTAACTTTACCACTTACCGGACTAGGAAATAAAATACGCTCATCACTTTTTGAATAAAAAAGTGCTTCACCTGCTTTTACTTCGGTACCTTCTTTTGCTAAAATTTTTGGAATAACGCCATGAAAATCGCTAGGCTTAATTACAAATACGCTACCCAACGAAAGTTCAGTAGTGATTTGCTCTGCGTCGCCAACGAGCTTGATGTCCAAGCCTTTCTTAATACGGATGTCTTTTGACATAGGAACTGATTAAATTGATTTTCTAAAAACAAGCAAATTTACAGATTTTCATTTTTTCGGGTAAGTATTTACATTTTTATCTTTTCGATAGTTCTTTATTTATATCTATTCTAAATAAATATTTGTCTTTGGTCTACATTTTGATACCTTTGCATTTATGATAAAACATCTTGTAATCTTCCTATTCAGTGCGTTATACATAAATGTAAATGCCCAAAATATTAAAACAATTCAATTACAACCTAAGCACAATACAAATCAGTATTCTGCAATTGTGAGATTAGGTGAGGTTTTAAAATTATCTTTTGATGATTTAGATGCCGATAACAAAGAATATAAGTATAAGGTTGAGCATATGACGCATGATTGGAAACCAAGCAATCTAACTTCCAATCAGTATATAAACGGATTTAATGAAAATGAGATCATTAATATTTCCAACTCTTTTAACACTTTGCAGCCTTACACGCATTACACTGTTGAAATACCAAATCAGAATACCATTATTACGAAAAGTGGCAACTATCTACTTTCTGTTTTAAATGATGATTACGAAGTAGTATTTTCTAGACGTTGTGTTTTTTATGAAGATATTACTGCTGTTGGTGTGGCTGTTTTTAGAAGTAGAGATACCAAACACAACATGCAAAAACAAACAGTTCAATTCTCTATAAATCATCCAGAATTGGTAATTAACAATCCAAACCAAGAAATTAATATTTCTTTATTTCAAAATCATAATTGGGCAACCGTTATTAACAATATTCAACCTCAATTTATAAAACCTCAACAATTATTATACAATCACACTCTTAAAACAGATTTCTGGGGAGGAAATGAATTTTTAAATTTTGATAGCAAACACATTCGCAGTACAAGTTTAAACATTGCGAAAACCGAGAGAAAAGACATCTACCACAGTTATTTATATACTGATGAACAAAGAGTTGATAAGATTTACACTTACAATCCTGATATTAACGGACAGTTTGTTGTTAGAACTTTAGAAGCAAATGACCCTAAAACTGAAGCCGATTACTCAATGCTTCATTTTTCTTTAGATGCTTTTGAGCCTTTTGATAACAAAGAAGTATTTGTATACGGAGCTTTTAACAACTATCAATTATCAAACGAAAACAAAATGAAATACAATGCTGTTGACGAAAGATATTACGCCGAAATTAAATTCAAACAAGGATTTTACAATTACAGTTATGCTACTTTAGATAAAAATAATATGATTGATTTAAATGAAGTAGACGGCTCTTTTTATCAGACAGAAAATGAATACACTGTGATCGTTTACTACAAACCTTTTGGCGGAATTTACGACAGAGTTATAGGCGTAGGAAACGGTTATTTAAATCAAAACAGGTAATTTACCTTTAAAATAATTGACTAAAAACCTAAAAAAGTTTATATTTATACGATGTTTCAACAAATAACAAAAGGCATAAAAATATCTATCAAGACCACATTTAATGGTTTAATTTATCGTGGCTATCAACAATATTATTCTTTTAGCTATTATGTTTTTATTGAAAACAACTCAAAAGACACCGTAAAACTTTTAGAACGTTTTTGGATAATTTTCGATTCTCTTAACAACACCGAATATGTAGAAGGCGAAGGCGTTATTGGAGAAACTCCTGTTCTTAAACCTAACGAAACCTACAATTACCGATCTAACTGTTTTTTACTTTCTACAGCAGGCGCTATGAAAGGAAATTACAAAATGATTAACCCAGATACTTTAGAAGAATTTCTGGTAATTATACCAACATTTCAACTAACTACTACTCCTACTTTAAACTAATGGCTAAGAAAACCAAGATTGCAATTATAAGAGAACCTAATTGCTTAAATTGCGGATATCCTTTTTCTCAAAACGAAAAATTTTGCCCAGAATGTGGACAAAAAAATAAAGGTAAAAAAATTACATTAGCCAGTTTTATTCGCGAAGTATTTGCGGGTTTCTTTTCTTGGGATGCTAAATTTTGGAGAACATTGGTTCCACTTTTAATAAAACCCGGAAAAGTATCTAAAGATTATATCAACGGAAAAAGAGATCGTTATTCTAATCCTTTTCGATTTTACTTAACCGTTTCTGTTTTGTTCTTTTTAATTATAGGAATTACCGAAAGCTATGATAAATTTAACGAATTGCAAAGCGGTACTGTTTCTGAAAACACCACATCACAAATAAAATTTGATGAAAACGGCATAAAAGCATTAGAGGTAGATTTAGACTCGATTCAAAAAGAAATATTTAAAGAAATTAACGAGCAAGACTCTATTAAAGTTAATTTAGTTAAGCAAAAAATTGATTCTTTAAAAATTGACGGAAATGCTAAACAACCAATAGTAAATATTGGATTTGACAACTCTAACCAACTTTCTAAAATTATTAAATTTCAAAAAAAACATCCAGAAATTGAGATAAATAAAGCATTGGATAGTTTAGAAATGGAAAAAACTTTCACCAATAGATTCTTCTATTCACGCACCGAAGTTTTAAGCTCATTTTTATCAAAAAGAGGAGAAACAGATAAATTTTATCGTCAGATATTATCGTATGCGTCGATAGCCTTGTTTATCTTACTACCACTTTTTACACTGTTCTTAAGAATCATTTACATCCGAAGAAAATTTACCTATGTAGAACATTTAGTTTTTGTTTTTCACACCCAAACAGTCTTCTTTTTACTCTCTTCAGCATTTTATTTAATCGGTTATTTTAAAGAAGCTGAATTTTTATTAGGTCTTTTCTTATTGCTATTTACCATCTATTTATTTATGGCAATGAAAAAGTTTTATGGTCAGGGCTATTTTAAAACTTTTGTGAAATATATTATGGCAAACTTTGTGTTTTTTACGCTTGCTTTAATAGGCTCTATTATAATTTCATTTATTGCTTTTGCGTTGTATTAGAAATCTTTTTATTTAAAACATCCATATAACTAACCGTAACTTCTTCTGCTGTTTTTTGTACAGAAGTAACACTTACCGTTTCTACCTGAGGGCGTTTCATTTTTAATGAAATCTCTTTATTTCCTTTGGTTTCATCTTTATGAAAAGCAATTATACTTTCTTGCTTAAAAACAGGATTTTCCGTTTGCCAATCAACAAACCAATCACGTCGTAATTCCTTCACCTCTTCAGTATATAATGTAGATGACGACCATATTTTTGGGGCATTATCTAATTTCTGAAAATGCTTTTTCTCACCATCCCAAACCAACTCATAAGCATTTAAGTTCTTTTCCCAATCAACTAAAACAATCGTAAAAGGCTCAATTCCTTCAAAATTAAAATGATTTATAATTTCCACAGGGTTATCAACCTTTAATAGTTGTTTTACAATTACACCTCTACTTAACCTATAACTATCTGCTCGTTTGTGCTTTTCAAAACCACCGTTTAGCAAACAAATTAATCGTTTTTTATCAGATAAGCCAATCCACGTTCCCCCAGCAAGTTCATCTTTTGGATATGTTAATTTTACTCCCTCTTCATCATATTCTTTTGGAGCAATCGTTTTTCTTTTTGGGTCTTCATCTCTATTTGATGTTAATATAAAATCCTGACCACCTAAAGGCAAATAAGTTACCGTACACATATTGTATTATTTTTTGATAAATGAGATGTAAAAACAACTTAGTAATTCTTAAAATAAATGCTAACTTTGTTCCTTATAATAATTATAGCTTTTTTGATTAAAGCAACAATATAATCATTGCAAATTAATGGCATTAGATTTTGTTTTTTAGCTTTTAATTAAAAATATTTTTTAAACATACAAACAACATACTAAAATGACAAGAGGATTTTTTAATGTTCCAAAAGCAGTAAACGAACCTGTAAAAGGGTATGCTCCTGGATCTCCAGAAAGAGAAGAATTATTAGCAACATACAAATCGATGTTTAACAGCAACCTTGATGTACCTATGTACATTAACGGTAAAGAAGTTAGAACCGGTAATACAAAAAACATCACACCACCACATGATCATAAACATGTAGTTGGTCAATATCATACCGCAGATAAATCAAACGTAGATACTGCAATTTCAACTGCATTAGCAGCAAGAGAAGCATGGTCTAACGTTAGTTGGATGGAAAGAGCTTCTATTTTCTTGAAGGCTGCTGAATTATTAGCAGGACCTTATAGAGCAAGAATGAATGCTGCCACAATGATTGCACAATCTAAAAACGTGTTTCAAGCAGAAATTGATGCTGCTTGTGAAATGATTGATTTCTTCCGTTTTAACGTAGAATATATGACTGATATTTTTAAAGATCAGCCAACATCGTCTCCAGGAGTATGGAACAGGGTTGAATACAGACCTTTAGAAGGTTTTATCTATGCAATTTCTCCATTTAACTTTACGTCTATTGCTGCAAACTTACCAGCATCAGCTGCCTTAATGGGTAATGTTGTTGTTTGGAAACCATCTGACCACCAAGCATATTCTGCACAAGTAATTGTAGATTTATTTAAAGAAGCTGGTTTACCTGATGGTGTAATTAACGTAGTGTACGGAGATCCTGTTATGATTTCTGATACTGTTTTAGCGTCTCCAGATTTCTCTGGATTACATTTTACAGGATCTACACATGTTTTTAAAGAATTATGGAAACAAATTGGTAACAATATTCATACTTATAAAACATACCCAAGAATTGTTGGAGAAACTGGTGGAAAAGATTTCATTTGGGTTCACAACTCTTCTAACCCATTACAAGTTGCGACAGCAATGACAAGAGGTGCTTTCGAATACCAAGGTCAAAAATGTTCTGCGGCTTCTCGTTCTTACATTCCTGCTTCACTTTGGCCAGATGTTAAAAAACATTTAACGGCACAAGTAGGTGAATTAAAAATGGGTTCTCCAGAAGACACCTCTAACTTTGTAAATGCTGTTATTCACGAAGGTTCTTTTGATAAAATTGCAAGCTATATAGATGCAGCCAAAGCTGATAAAGATGCAGAAATTATTATTGGTGGAAACTACGATAAATCTGTAGGTTACTTTATTGAGCCTACTGTAATTGTTACTACATCGCCTAAATATGCAACCATGCATACAGAATTATTTGGTCCTGTAATGACAGTTTATGTTTACGAAGATGCTGAGTGGGAAGCTTCCTTAAAATTAGTAGATGAAACTTCTGAATATGCATTAACTGGAGCTATCTTTTCTACAGACAGATATATTGTTGAAAAAGCATCTAAAGCATTAGAAAATGCTGCTGGAAACTTTTACATTAACGACAAGCCTTCAGGTGCAGTTGTTGGTCAGCAACCATTTGGTGGTGCAAGAGCATCAGGAACAAATGACAAAGCAGGTTCTGCACAAAACTTATTACGTTGGACATCTGTTCGCTTAATAAAAGAAACATTAGTATCGCCTACAGATTATAAATACCCTTTCTTAGGATAAGAAAATAAATATATAGTGTTTTAAAACCTCATCAGATTCTGGTGAGGTTTTTCTTTGCCATAAATTCTAGCATTAATTTAACAATATGCATTTTCATTATTATGTATCTTTATCAGCATCAAAAATCAACACATATAAACAATGATAAAAAAAGTGCTACTATTTACAGCTGCAATATTCTTTATTGCCTGTAATACAGAACAAAAAGAGAAGAAAACTTCCTTAAATGTTCCTTTTGAAAAATTTGAATTAGAAAACGGTCTTCAAGTAGTTTTACATACCGATAAATCGGATCCTGTGGTTGCCGTAGAATTGATGGTTCACGTTGGTTCTGCCAGAGAAATTGAAGGAAGAACTGGTTTTGCACATTTATTTGAACACTTACTATTCTTAGAATCCGAAAACCTTGGTAAAGGTGGTTTAGATAAAATGAGCGCACGAATTGGTGGTTCTGGAGCAAACGGATCAACATCAAGAGATAGAACAAATTATTTACAAACCGTACCAAATGATGCCTTAGAAAAAATGATTTGGGCAGAAGCCGATAAATTAGGTTGGTTTATAAACACCGTTACAGAACCTGTTTTAGCAAAAGAAAAACAAGTCGTTAAAAACGAAAAAAGACAAAGTGTTGATAACCGTCCGTACGGATTTAATCAGCAAATTATCGATCGTAATTTATACGCGAAAGATCATCCTTACAACTGGCAAGTAATTGGCTCGTTAGAACATTTACAAAATGCTACTTTAAGCGATGTAAAAACCTTTTTTAAGAAATGGTACGTTCCTAACAATGCTACTTTAGTTTTATCAGGAGATTTTGATCCTGCGAAAGCAAAAGAATGGGTTCGTAAATATTTTAACGAGATTCCTAGAGGTGAAGAAATTACGCCTTTAGCTAAAAAATCAGGAAATGTTGCAGAAACAAAATCTTTATATTTTGAAGATAATTTTGCACGATTACCAATGCTAACACTTGCTTGGCCAACAGTTGAATTATACCATAAAGATTCGTATGCCCTAGATATTTTAACAGACTATTTATCACAAGGAAAAAAAGCACCTTTAAATAAGGTTTTAGTAGATGATTTAAAACTTACCGCAAACACAAGTATGTGGAACTGGTCATCTGAATTAGCAGGACAATCGCAATTAAGTATCCGTGGGTTTAATAATGTTGATTTAAATGCTATTAATGACGGAATTAACACAGCGTTTAAAAACTTTGAAGAAACAGGTATTTCTGATAAGGATTTAAGCAGAATTAAGGCAGGTTTAGAAACTAGTTTTTACAATAGCTTATCTAGCGTATTAGGAAAAGGAACAAACTTAGCTTCTTACAACACCTATGCGGGTGATCCTGGGTTCATCAATAAAGAAATTGATTTAACCTTAAACGTTACCAAAGAAGATGTAATGCGTGTTTACAATACCTATATTAAAGATAAAAACTTCATCGCAACTAGTTTTGTACCTAAAGGAATGGCAAAACTTGCATTAAAAGGTGCTAAAGAAGCAATTATAAAAGAAGAAAAAATCATTACTGGAGCTGAAGAAAACTTCGATGCTAAAATTGCTGCTGAATACGAAAAAACACCTTCTAAAATAGCTAGAGCAACCGAACCTGTTTATGGTAAATCGCCTGCTTTAAGTGTACCAAATGTTTGGAATGATGAATTAGCAAACGGAATTAAAGTTTTCGGAATTGAAAACAGTGAGGTTCCTTTAGTTCGTTTTAACTTGGTAATTGATGGTGGTCAGTTATTAGAAAAAATGGATAAATTAGGTGTTGCCAACTTAACTGCTCGTATAATGAACCGTGGTACAAAAAACAAAACCGTGGCGCAGTTAGAAGAAGCTATTCAAGAATTAGGTGCTTCTATTAGTGTGTATTCATCTAAAGAAAACATTACCATGAGCGGTACTACATTGGCTAAAAACTATACGGAAACTATCAACTTGGTTGAAGAAATGTTGCTAGAGCCACGTTGGGATGTAACAGAATTTGAATTGATTAAAAAATCGGTTGTAGGTAATTTACGTCAGCAAGAAGCAAACCCAACTACGGTAACACGAAATGTATATAATGAATTGATTTACGGAAAAGAGAATATCCGTTCTAAAAACACCTTAGGAACTATTGCTTCAGTAGAGAAAATTGCCTTAGATGATTTAAAATCATACTATTCAAATTACATTTCTCCTTCTGTAGCAAAAATGCATATTGTTGGTGATGTAAATCAAGAAAAAGCAGTAGCTTCTTTAAATAACTTAACCACTAAATGGGCTGCGAAAGAAGTAACTATTCCGGTTTTTAAAACTCCAGAAGCTCCTAATAAGCCAACTGTTTATTTTTACGACGTACCAAAAGCAAAACAATCGGTAATTAGTTTTGGCGCACCAGCTTTAGCAGTAACCGATGAAGATTATTATCCAGCAACGGTTATGAATTACATTCTTGGTGGTGGTGGTTTTGCATCTCAATTAACACAAGAGTTAAGAGAAGGAAAAGGTTATACATACGGTATTTACTCTCAATTTTCTGGAACAAAAGAGGCCGGTCCTTTTACAATTTTTAGTAGAGTAAGAACCAATGTTACCTTAGAATCGGCGCAAGCAGTTAAAAAAATTGTTACCGAATACCCAACTAATTTCTCAGAGAAAGATTTAGCAACAACCAAAGGTTTTTTAATTAAAAGTAACGCTCGTCGTTTTGAAACCATGGGTGCAAAACTAAACATGTTAGAAAACATTAGCACATACAATTTAAGTGCCGACTATGTTAAAGACAGAGAGAAAATTGTAAATGAAATGACTATTGAAAAAGTACAGGAATTGGCAAAAAAATATGTGAATCCTAATAAAATGATTTGGTTATTTGTAGGAGATGCAGAAACGCAATTAGACCGTTTAAATGAACTAGGTTTCGGAAAACCTGTTTTACTAAACAAAACCAAAGAAGAAATTAAACTTTAAGAATAAATAGCGCTATTTAAAAATCGTTGTTCCTTTTGATGAATTTTTGTCAATTCGAGTAAATTTAACGATTAAAATGAGTAGGATTTATATCGAGAAACATCCTTTTAGTTTCTAAATTAGTTCTCGATATTATTTTTTCTCAAAAATCACTCGAACTGACATTACAAAGAGCTATTAAAAACAGCGTGTAAATTATACTACATTATAAAAAAAGCAATCTCATTTGAGGTTGCTTTTTTCTTTAATTGCCATTATTTTCTACTAGCTTTGTAAACCACCTATTTTCATAAAATGAATTATAAAAAAATAATCCAAGAAGTTTTCTTAAAGGTTAATACTATTGATGATCAAGGAGAACTAGCTTCCTATATTCCTGAATTAGCAACTATAGATGCCGATAAGTTTGGCGTTCATATCTCTACAACATCTTCTTTAAAATATGGTTTAGGAGATTATAAAGAAAAGTTTTCTATACAAAGTATGGCTAAAGTACTGTCGCTCTGTTTAGCTTATAAAATATTTGATGGTAACATTTGGGAACGCTTAGATGTTGAGCCTTCTGGTACAGCATTTAATTCGCTTGTGCAATTAGAAAGCGATAACGGAATACCAAGAAATCCTTTTATAAATGCTGGTGCCATGGTTATTTGTGATATTCTTATTAGTAATCTAAAAAACCCAAAAGAAGATTTGCTTGCCTTTATTAAAAGTCTCTCTGCGAATAACGACATTAGTTATTCCGCTAAAATAGCTGCTTCAGAAAAATCTGTAGGTTATAGAAATATTGCGCTCTGTAACTTCATTAAATCTCTTGGGAATATTAAAAACGACCCCAATGAGGTGCTCGACTTTTATTTCGATTTATGTTCTTTAGAGTTAAGTTGCGAGCATCTTTCTGACTTGTTTTTGTTTTTAGCCAACAACGGAAAAGCGCCACATAACAACAAACAGATATTAACAAAATCTCAATCGAAAAGAATAAATGCATTGATGCAAACCTGCGGTTTTTACGACGAATCTGGTGAGTTTGCTTTTAAAGTTGGCTTAGCCGGTAAAAGTGGTGTTGGTGGTGGTATTATAGCCATACTACCAAACGAATATAGCATCGTGGTTTGGAGCCCGAAATTAAACGAAAAAGGAAATTCTTACAAAGGAATGAACTTTTTAGAACGCTTTACAACCATGACCGAGGAATCTATTTTTTAGTAGAGAAGGTATTATTAGAACTTAACAATCAAACACCATGCTTAACCTTTTATAATACCATATAAATTTTAAGATATAACAATGACTATTTCCACTACTATTCAGTGAACTTTTGTAAATTGCTGACAGATTATTAAATAATAGTTAAACATAAGCCGTTTAAAAAAAAAGAGACAAGCCACAAAGAAGAAAGAGAATGAGTAAAAATAAATTTAGTTGGGTAGAAACACACAAACAAATAACTGAGTTTTTAAAACAAAAAGAAGACTCTCAAACTGAATTAATTGATTTACTTAAATCAGTTGGAATAACTCCATTTAATGATAAAGAACTTGATGGAGAACATGATATTGAATTAAGTGAAATTGATCCATTTACATTCTTCTGCTACATTTATAAATATGGTACTGATAGAAGACTTAATTATTTACAAGAAATCGCAAAAAAAATAGGCGCAAAAATACCTTCTGACGAAAAAGGATTACCTTCTGCTCAAGCACAAAAAGTATGGTTGTTTCCTTATAAATATCAAAGAGTTAATAACGAAGTCTCTAGATTATGGGCGTTTTTTAATAAAGCGTTAAATAAAAAGATAGACAATATTGATTTTGAAGATGTTTTAAAAATTAGAAGTGTTGGTAAAACCAAATTAACAGAGGCACTTTTCTACATTGACCCTATCAAATACTTACCCATTAATGGGCCAACAAAACCTTATATTCATGAAGTTCTAAAAATTGATCCTAGCTTCAATACATATTCAGAATATATAAACTTACTTGAAAAAATTAAATTTAAAACTGATGTTCCTTTCTATGAATTATCTTACAAAGCCTGGGAATGGACAGATAGTACTAAAAAAAATAATTCTACCGTGTATTCTGGGCAATTAATCGATTTTTTATCACAAGCAAAAACAAATGATTTAAAAACAAAACATTACAAAAAAGATTATCTTGGTACAAAGGTCAAAGTAAGTTTTGGACAAGGTGTATCTGCTAGAATTCCTTGGATTTCCTTCTTAAAGAAGCCATTCACCACTAGTGAAGGTATCTATCCTGTTTATTTATATTATAAAAATGAGAATAAACTTATTTTAGCATACGGAATTAGCGAAACAAAAAAACCACAAGTCGAATGGAAAATAAATAACCCAGTCATGATTAAAGAGTTTTTTAGTGAAAATTCGTTAAGCAAACCTGATAGATACGGAGATTCATTTATTTTCAAAACTTACGACACTAATAACCTTCCTGATGATAAAATTTTGAATACTGATTTGAATCAGATTATAGAACAATATCAATCTATAGATTTAAAAAAAGGTTTACAGGTAATTTCTCAAACAAATTTCAATATTTCAACCTTACACCAAGATTGTACAACCGCCAACCTAAAATACTCCAATCAACTAGTTACAAGGTATATTTCATCCCTCGTTACCAAACCATTTGTATTATTAAGTGGTTTATCTGGTTCTGGTAAAACTAAATTAGCACAAAGCTTTGCTCAATGGATATGTGAAGACTCAACACAATATTGTATTGTACCCGTTGGGGCAGATTGGACAAACAGAGAACCTTTACTAGGTTATGTAAATGCACTAAACCCAGAGGAATATATTTTACCAGAAAATGGTGCTTTACAGTTAATTATTGAAGCTAATAAAGAAGAAAATAAAAACAAGCCTTACTTCTTAATATTAGACGAAATGAATTTGAGTCATGTAGAACGTTATTTTGCTGATTTTTTAAGTTTAATGGAATCTAAAGATAAGTTCAAACTACATTCTGACAAAGAACAAGAAAAGACAGGCGTTCCTTTTGAGTTAAGTTGGCCAAAAAATTTATTTGTAGTCGGTACGGTTAATATAGATGAAACAACCTATATGTTTAGCCCAAAAGTACTGGATAGAGCTAATGCTATAGAATTTAGAGTAACAGAAGAAGAGATTAGTAATTTTTTAAAATCACCCAACCAAATTGACATAAGGAAATTAGAGTCTAAAGGAGCTAATATGGCTGCTGATTTTATTAAAACTACAAAAAACAACGAATTTGAAGAAATTAATACTGATGATTTAAATGATACTTTGGTTAATTTCTTTGGTCAATTACAGAAAACAGGTGCTGAATTTGGCTATAGAACAGGAATGGAGATTCATAGATTATACCAACAATTAACTGTAATAAATGAAGAAATTTCAGAAAATGAAAAAATAGACATTGCTGTAATGCAGAAATTATTACCAAAACTACATGGCTCAAGACGAAAACTGTGCCCGATTTTAGAAACATTAGGTAATATTTGTGTTAAGGATATAGATGTTAAAAAAGACATCTTTGAAAATGAAGATTTTAAATTATATCAAGAAGTTCATGGTGAATTAGTTTTAAAAGAAGGTGTTTTATATCCATTATCCTTAGAAAAAATAACAAGAATGTATAAGGGTGCTATTGATAACGGTTTTGCTAGTTATGCCGAAGCTTAATTTATGCAAAAAGTAAAAAACATAGAGATTGATTTAGCACATATAGAAAAGAATCTTATTCTTTACATTGATGCTAAAAAAGAAACAGATATTGAAATTGATGAAAACAATCAATATACGAATGAACCCCTATTTCAGTTAAAAGAAGGTTGTTTTTATGATTATGAATTCTCGAATAAAGACTATCGTTTAACTTGTAATGACCAAGAAAACATTGTTCAAAAACGAGCTAGAAACGAACATATTGGTCGTATTTCTCCTAATATTTTTGTGGGGACACTTTCTCTTGAAATTTTCAACACAAATGAACCAAATAAAAAGTGGGAGCAAAAATTAGAAGTTCAATCAACCAAAACAGGTTATAGAAAGGACTATCAGTACATGTTAAATTCTATTACAGAAAAATGTACCGACCTAATATTACAAGCTAATTCTCCTGTTAGTCATTCTTTTGAAACAGACTTCAATGCGGATAATAAAACTTTATACCAAAGGTTTGCTTTTGTAAAATCAATTATCAATTCGGAAGAATTTGAAGATGCTATTCACAGAATTATCAGCTCTCCTACTACAAAGTGGACAGAAGAAGCAGAAGAAACTGATGTAAGAAAGATAAAACGTTTTAGAAACAATGAAATTAAACAACTAATTAATTCTAACAATAGAACTAAATTATCATCTAACCATTCACTTTATTCATCTAAATTAAAATCTGTAGCTACTAAAATTAGCTCTTATAAGAAAATAGAAAGTGTAGACACTTCCGAGAACCGTTTTATTAAACATGCGCTCGAAACTTTTTCTAAATTCTGCATGGACATTGGCAATCATCCAAATGCAGGTGAAAGATTAAAATATGAAGCGAATGTTGTAACTGAAAAATTAGAAAACCACCTACAACATTCTCTTTTTAAAGAAATATCAAGACCAACTACTTTAAAACTAAATAGTCCTACTTTACAAAAAAAAGAAGGTTATAGAGAAATATTAAAAGTTTGGTTAAAATTTGATTTAGCAGCTAAGTTAATTTGGGATGGCGGAGAAGATGTTTATAGTGGAGGCAAAAAAGACATTGCTACACTTTATGAATATTGGTTATTTTTCAAACTTTTAGATGTATTAAAATCAATCTTTGAAATTGAACCAAAAGAATTAGAAAAATTAATTGTTTCAAACTCGAATAATTTAAACCTACAATTAAAACAAGGCAAGTTTACAGCTCTTAAAGGAAATTACACAAAAGAACACAGAGATTTAAATATTCGTTTTAATTACAATAGAAGTTTTGTTGGAAACGATAACATTTCGAAAGCAGGAAGTTGGACAACTACGTTAAGACCAGATTATACTTTATCTATTTGGCCAACCAACTTAAATGAAAATGAAGCGGAAGAAAAAGAACAAATAGTTCATATTCATTTTGATGCGAAATACAAAATTGCCAACATAAACCAAATAATTGAAGGCAACCAAGATGAAGAACATCTAAACAATGAAAAGAAAGCCAATTTAAAAGGTATTTATAAAAATGCAGATTTATTAAAAATGCACGCTTATAAAGATGCCATAAGAAGAACTAGCGGTGCTTATGTTCTTTATCCTGGAGACACGAACAAGCGTTTAAAAGGTTTTCACGAAGTTTTACCAGGGCTAGGTGCTTTCCCTATTAAACCATCAGAGAACAGTAGTGAAACTATTCATTTAGAAAACTTTTTAAAAGAAGTATTGAGTCACTTTTTAAACAATGCTTCCCAGCGTGAAAACATTGCTTCAAAATCATACAACATTCATAAAAATGACTCTCCAAATATTATAAATGAACCGATACCTGAATATATTAAAGGCAAAAAGCTAATACCTGATGATACTTATGTGTTAGTTGGTTTTGCAAAAAATAATAAGCGTTTAAATTGGTATAAAGACAATTCTAAATATAATTTTAGAATGAATGACGAAAGAGGCTCTTTAGTTTTTTTACCCAAAGTAGTTAATGCTAAATTTTTACTATTACGTGAAAGTGGTAAATCAAAAGCGACTATTTTGTATCAACTAAAAGAAGGAATTCGTGTTTTTTCAAGAGAACACTTAGCTGAATTAGGACATCCTGAAGCTAAAAAAGAGCATTACTTGATATATGAATTTGAACAAAACTCTAAAGACTTAGAAATTTTCAAGAACATGAAATGGAATTTTAAAAATTTAGAGCAATATAAAAAAACAATTGAAGGTAAAAACATTCGCTCAGCTGCCGGAGAGCCTTTTACAGTATCTCTAACTGAATTAATGCAAGTAAAATACAATGATTAATTTCGCATATAATCTAAACCTACAACAACCCAAAAATGTCTCAAAAAAACGATTTAAAAGAAATAGCAAAACTCTTTTTTAAATTAGGGAGCATCGCTTTTGGTGGTCCTGCCGCACATATTGCCATGATGGAAGATGAAGTGGTAAAGAAGAGAAAATGGATGACGCAAGAGCATTTTTTAGATCTTATAGGAGCTACTAATTTAATTCCTGGGCCAAACTCTACAGAAATGACCATGCATTGCGGTCATGAAAAAGCTGGTTGGAAAGGATTAATTGTTGCAGGCTTTTCATTTATTTTTCCGGCGGTAGTTATTACCTCCGTTTTTGCCTGGTTGTATCAAGAATATGGGCAGTTACCAAAAGTGGAGCCTTTTATTTACGGTATAAAACCAGCAGTAATTGCTATTATTATAATGGCAGGTTACAGGCTCGGTAAAAAAGCAATTAAAAATACCGAATTGGCTGTTTTAGGAGCCATTGCTTTAGTGGTTTGCCTATTAGGAGTCAATGAAATCATAACGCTTTTTGGTTGTGGTCTTTTAGGTTTAGGCTTGTACTTTTTTAAGCAAAACAAAAATAATTTAAATAGTTTTGTTCCGCTATTACTATTTCAAGCAAGCGAATTTGCCAACTTAAGCAATATAAAAATTCTTTTAACTTTCTTAAAAATCGGAGCGATATTATACGGTAGTGGTTATGTATTATTTGCCTTTTTAGACTCCGAATTAGTGGCTAATGGTTGGTTAACGCGCCAAGCTTTAATTGATGCTGTTGCTGTGGGGCAAATTACTCCCGGGCCTGTTTTATCTACCGCTACTTTTATCGGATGGCAATTAAACGGAATAACGGGCGCAATTGTAGCAACTTTGGGTATATTTTTACCTTCTTTCGTTTTTGTTTTGGTGTTGAATCCACTAATGCCAAAAATGAGAAAATCTACTATTATTCGCGCTATTTTAGATGCTGTAAATGTTGCTGCTGTAGCTTTAATTATAGCTGTTTGTATAAACATGGCTAAAGACACTTTAATAGATTGGCGAACAATTGTTATTGCTATTGTGAGTTTAATTGTTGTTTTTGGTTTTAAAAAACTAAACAGTGCTTTTATCGTTTTAGGAGGATCTATACTTGGTTTTGCATTAACTTTTTTTTAGATTTTTGCTAGCACATTAATCGAACTTATATTGTTTGATTTAGAGTATCTTTGCAAAAAAAATAATCAATGCAATTTTCAGACTTACATCTTAATCCATCTATTTTAAAAGCATTAAGCGAAGAAAAATATCACACAGCTACCTTAGTACAGCAAAAAGTGATTCCGTTAGTGATAGATAAAAAAGATGTAATTGTTGGTTCGCAAACAGGATCGGGTAAAACCGCAGCTTTTGCATTGCCTATTATTCATAATTTAGCGCAAGAATTAGCTTTAGTTCCTGAAAGAGGTCCTAAAAAAATAAAAGCCTTAGTTGTAAGTCCTACCAGAGAATTGGCCATACAAATTGAAGAAAGCTTTAACACCTACGCGAAACATACAAATATACTTACTGGCGTTGTATACGGAGGAATATCAACAAAAGCACAAAAAGAGACTTTAGTAAAAGGAGTAGATGTATTAGTAGCAACTCCTGGTCGTTTAATCGATTTACATGAACAAGGAAGTGTAGATTTAACGACCTTAAAAACTTTTGTTTTAGATGAAGCTGATTTAATGTTAGACATGGGTTTTATTCAAGATGTAAAAAAGATTGAAGCCTTATGTCCGCGTAAAAAACAAACACTTTTATGCTCGGCAACCATGCCCGAAAAAGTGAGTGATTTGGCTAAACAAATGTTATATAAGCCAGAAACAGTTAACGTGATTCCTACTGATAATACGGTTAACAAAATTGGGCAGTTATTATACTACACGCCTAAAAAACATAAGGTAGATTTATGTTTGCATTTATTACGCAACACGATTCAAGGTCGTATTCTTATTTTTAGACGTACCAAATTTGGTGTTGATAAATTAGAGCAAACACTTATAAAAAACGGCTACAAAGTAACGAGTGTTCACGGAGATAAAACACAAATTTTACGTAACCAAGCTATTGAAGATTTTAAAAACAATAAAGCTAATATTTTAATTGCTACGGATGTTGCCGCTCGTGGTATTGATATTCATAAAATTGATGCTGTTATTAATGTAGATATACCAAATGTACCTGAAACCTACGTTCACCGAATTGGTAGAACTGGTAGAGCAGGAAAATCGGGTATCGCATTTTCTTTTTGTAGTGCCGATGAAACTAGCTACATAAAAGGAATTCAGGAATTTTTAAAGAGACCAATAAAAATCATTGAAGATCACCCGTTTCTTTTAGTAAAACCAAAACACATAAAACAACCGAATACCATAAGTAAAAATAAAAAAGGACGAAAGTCTGACGCTTCTAAAAAGAAGAAAAAGCGTTGGTATTAATATCTTAAGAGTTAAAAATATATTACGCTAAACAGCTATAGTTTTATATTATGATGTCTGTTCGAGCGAAGTCGAGAACTATTCTTAGTCTCGATACATTCTAAACTCTGCTCGAATTGACAAGATTAACTAAATATTTAGCAGTAATTGTATACTTATAATTGCTGTTTATAAAGTAACAAAATGCTCCGATAACAAAATATTATCGGAGCATTTTGTTTTAAATCAATTATT
Source organism: Tenacibaculum sp. M1.3A (assembly GCF_057732375.1). Lineage (NCBI taxonomy): Bacteria > Pseudomonadati > Bacteroidota > Flavobacteriia > Flavobacteriales > Flavobacteriaceae > Tenacibaculum > Tenacibaculum sp. M1.3A. The sequence continues at coordinate 336,397 of NZ_JBYJEF010000003.1, forward strand.
AATCGTAATATTGCAATATAATAATTAAGCAATGGGAGTTACCAAATCAGAAAAATTTACACCACAGCAAAACGATCTTGCTAAAATAGCTAAAGTGCTAGGCCATCCTGCTCGTATTGCTATTTTACAACACTTATTTAAAATTAATTCGTGTGTTTGTGGCGATTTAGTAAATGAAATCGGTTTGGCGCAACCTACCATTTCTCAGCATTTAAAAGAGTTGAAAAATTTAAAGTTGATAAAAGGTAATATTGAAGGAACCAGTGTTTGTTATTGTATTGATCAAGAGAATTGGACAACCATAAAATCTTTATTAAACAACTTTTTAAACCTCGATAGCGAATCGAATAATTGCTGTTAAAAAAATTTACATTAATCCATCGTAATATTACAATTAAAATAAAAAGACATGAAATTATCAGAAATTAAAAAACATTTAGCATCCTTAAAAACAATTGCTTTTCAATTACCAAATGGCGATTTAGTTCCAAACCATTTTCACGTAACAGAAGTTGGGCGTGTAACTAAAAATTTTATCGATTGTGGCGGAACTGTAAGAAACGAAGAAGTAGCAAACTTTCAGTTATGGGAAGCAGATGATTATGACCACAGATTGCATCCAGAAAAATTAACACATATTATTGAGCTGTCTGAAAAAGTATTAAATATTGCTGATTTAGATATTGAAGTAGAATATCAAGGAGCTACAATTGGTAAATACGGATTAGATTTTAACGGAACAAACTTCGTATTAACAGCAACAAAAACAGATTGCTTGGCAAAAGATAATTGTGGTATTCCTCAAGAAAAGCCTAAAATGAAATTATCAGAAATTCAAGAACAAAACGCTTGCTCATCAGAATCAGGTTGTTGTTAATTTTATAAATTGATAAAAATGTATCCATCGATAAATAAAACAATATTGGATTTACCTTTTGTTTCCGAAGAAAGAAAAGAAATATTGAATCCTTTACTACAATACATTCAAGAAAAAGCGACTAAGAAAGAGCCTATAAATCTTAATTTTATATGTACTCATAACTCAAGGCGAAGTCATTTAGCGCAAGTTTGGGCGCAAACTATGGCGCATTATTATACGGTTTCTTTTGTAAATAGTTATTCGGGCGGTACCGAAGCTACAAACCTAAATAGTACAATTGTTGCAACATTAAGAGATAACGGATTTAAAATAGAATCTTTATCAGCAAACACAAACCCTGTTTATGCTATTAAATACAGTGATAACTTGCCTGCTATAATCGGTTTTTCTAAAAAATATGATAATGACTTTAATCCAGTTTCAGCGTTTTGTGCAATCATGACATGTTCACAAGCAGATGATGGTTGTCCGTTTATTTCTGGAGCAGAAAAAAGGGTCCCAATTACTTTTGAAGACCCTAAAATATATGATAATACTCCGCAAGAAAAAGAAAAATATTTAGAGCGTAGTCTACAAATTGCTGCAGAAATGTATTATGTTTTTTCTGCTATAAAGTAATTATGCTTTAAATTTCATTCCTAAATGGACAACTTTTTTAGTTTCAAAGAACTCTTCTTCAAAGAAATCTGGTAAATCATAAGTAGTTGCAGATGTATATTTCTCTAACTCTTCAGTTAAATCACCACCTTTTAAATACAGAATACCGTTTTTTAAATCGTGGTTTTGTTTTTTAGAAATTTTTCCTTTCGTCCATCCAACAAAAGTTTCCATTTGCGCTACTGCTCTACTTACAATAAAATCATACGTGTCTTTTACTTCCTCAACACGACCATTTGTAGTTTTAACGTTTTGCAAACCTAAACCTTCAGCTACTTCGTTTACTACTTTTATTTTCTTACCAATAGAATCTACTAAATGAAACTGCGTTTCAGGAAATAAAATTGCCAACGGAATACCGGGGAAACCTCCACCTGTACCAACATCCATCACTTTAGAACCTGGCTTAAACTGCATAACCTTTGCTATTCCTAATGAATGTAATACGTGTCGTAAGTACAATTCATCAATATCTTTACGCGAAACCACGTTAATTTTTAAGTTCCAATCCTCGTACAATTCTTGTAGTTTAGAGAACTGTTCTAACTGTGTTTCAGTTAAATCGGTAAAGTATTTTTTTATAAGTTCCATTGATTATTTTTTTCGTTGCAAAAGTAAAAAACTAATTCGTAATAGTTAATTATCTATCAAAAGATATGTTTATTGTTAAAAATTTGCCACTAAGCAATAACCATCGGGTAAAAACGTTTATTTTTGCGATCCCTAATATACAATAAATGAAGACAGTAAACTTCTCGAGAATAGATAACGCTAAGTTTTTTAGAACTCTAAATAAGCGTGTTAACTCGTATTTTAAAGAAAATAACATTAAGCGTACAGGTAATTGGAAGTTATATTCTAAAGCAATTATCATGTTTGCAACCTTTTTAATCCCTTTTATTTTAATTTTAACTGTAACAATGCCACAATGGGTAATGCTATTACTTATAACAATTACCGGTATTGGTATGGCTGGTGTTGGTATGAATGTAATGCACGATGCTAATCACGAATCATTTTCGAGCAAAAAATGGTTGAATAAATTAATGGGAAGTAGTATTTACATTTTAGCAGGAAATGTGTATAACTGGAAAGTACAACACAATGTATTACACCATACGTTTACCAACGTTAAAGGGCATGATGAAGATATTGATGCAGGAAGAATTATCCGTTTTTCTAAACACTCAAAATGGTTACCAATACATAAGTTTCAAAAATTTTATTCTATATTTTTATATGGATTATTAACTATTAACTGGGCTATAACTACCGATTTTAAACAAATGAGTAGCTATTTAAAACGTAAATTATCGTACGGTAAATTCCCGAACCCTAAAGTAGAATGGACAAAGTTAGTGATCTCTAAAGTAGTGTATTATTCTCTATGGATTGTATTGCCTTTAGTGGTGGTAAATATTGCTTGGTGGAAAGTTTTACTTGGTTTTTTTATTATGCATTATACAGCTGGTATGATTTTAAGTGTTGTTTTTCAATTAGCACACGTTGTACCAAATACAAAAATGCCTTTACCTGATAAAGAAGGAAATTTAGAACATACTTGGGCAGTTCACCAACTATATACAACCTCTAATTTTGCACCTAAAAACTGGTTAGTTAACTTTTATACTGGCGGATTAAATCATCAGGTAGAACATCATATTTTTCCACATATTTCGCATGTTCATTATAACAAATTAGCTAAAATTGTAAAAGAAACAGCGCAAGAGTTTAACTTACCTTACAACGAATATAAAACAATGACAAAAGCGCTTGCCGAGCACTTTAAACAATTAAGTTATTTAGGTAAAGAACCTCAACTAGCATAAACAACACACAACTAACAACACAATGTCAAACGCATTATCAAACAGAATTAACAGCTTACCAATATCACAAACTTTAGCAATGGCTGCTAAAGCAAGAGAATTAAAAGCAGCTGGTAGAGATATTATTAGTTTAAGTTTAGGAGAACCTGATTTTAACACTCCTGATTTTATTAAAGATGCAGCTATTGAAGCTATCAATCAAAATTACAACTCGTATACGCCAGTTGATGGATATGTAGAGCTAAAGGAAGCTATCTGTGTAAAATTTAAGCGAGACAATGATTTAACATATAACCCAAACCAAATTGTAGTATCAACAGGTGCAAAACAATCTATTGCAAATATTGCACAGGTTTTATTAAACCCGGGTGACGAGGTTTTATTACCTGCTCCGTATTGGGTAAGTTATTCAGCAATTGCAACTTTATGTGAAGCTAAATTTGTTGAAATTCCTTCTTCTATCGATAGTGATTTTAAAATTACTCCGGCACAATTAGAAGCAGCGATTACTCCTAAAACAAAAATGATTTTCTTTAACTCACCAAATAATCCAAGTGGAACTATTTATAGTGAGGCAGAATACCGTGCTTTAGCCCTAGTCTTAGAGAAATATCCGCAGATATATATTTTATCTGACGAAATTTACGAACATATTAATTACGGAACAAAACCATTTAGTTTTGCAGCTATCGAAAACATGTTCGATCGTACTATTACCGTGAACGGTTTGGCAAAAGCATTTGCTATGACAGGATGGAGAATTGGTTTTATTGGCGCTCCTGAGTGGATTGCTAAGGCGTGTACTAAAATGCAAGGTCAAATTACATCAGGAACAAACTGTATCGCGCAACGTGCTGCAATTACAGCTGTTTTAGCAGAGCCTGTTAAAGTACAATATATGGTTGATGAATTTAAAACTCGTAGAGATATGATTTTAGGTTTATTAGGAGAAATAGACGGATTTAAACTAAACGTACCTGAAGGTGCTTTTTATGTTTTTCCAGATATTTCTGCTTTCTTCGGAAAAACTATCAAAGAAACCGAAATTAAAAATGCAAACGATTTTTCTATGTTATTATTAGAAGAAGCAAATGTTGCAACCGTTACTGGTGAAGCTTTTGGCGCACCAAACTGTGTTCGTTTATCGTATGCTGCTTCTGAATTACAATTACGCGAAGCTGTAAAGAGAATTAAAGAAGTATTATCGTAACATCATTACGAACAAAGTGACCTAATTTCTTTATAGTATGCTATAAATTTTAAAAATCTCATAACATCACGTTGTGAGATTTTTACTTTTAAAAAACAATTACAACTAAAGCTACTACAAACATAGCAACCTTTAAAATAGTAGCCGTTTCACTATACAAGTTAGTGTTACTAGTTCTTAATTTATTTTTAATTCTAAATAAAGATTCTATCTTCATCGAATTTATATTAGCTCTTATTTCTTGTTTATAAACTGATGTTAAAATTCCTCTTTCTACGACTAAATTACTTGCTATTGATTTCATGGTTGTTGATTTTAATTGACTACACTAATTCGACGGAAGTCAGGATAAAATGTTACAGCTACAGTTTCATCTAACTTATAAAAACAACACTTAAAAAACCACATTTCTGAACAAAAAAATCAATAATGATGGTTTACATAAACCAATAAACGCAATTTAAATATTCAAATTACGTTTTTAAATTTTAACACTTTTTAACTAATTTAATTCTAAAACGGAATCTTAAATAACGCCTCTTCTTTCGATTTCTTTAACTTTTTTAAGTACAATACTTTATCATCATAATCAATAAAGGCTTTTCCACTTTCTAAAATATCTGCACCAATAATTCCGTCTACCTTTTTAGCTTTATGTAATGTTAAGGCTGTGTTTACATGTGTTAAATCAAACAAAACCAAATTACATTGATTCGTTTTCCATTTTCCGATTTTCAACGAGTTATTTTCCGATTTTCTTGTTTCCATATCAGTTGCTCCTGCTCCAGCAGCTTTCACTTCACTATCTTCGGATATTAACTTAAAACGCTCAATTAAATCTAGTCCAACACACGAATTTGATGCGCCAGTATCTAAAATAAACTTCCCCTTAACACCATTTATTTCAGCCTTGAGTTCTAAATGATTGGTGACTATTTTTTTAAGTTTTATTTTAATGTATTTCTTTTTCTTTAATATTTTTTTCAGACTTGCCATTTCTTGTACTTTTGTAACATATATACAAACATACGTCATTACGAACAAAGTGAAGTAATCTCAATATTCAGATTGCTTCGTTTCAATCGCAATAGCAAATAAAAACAAAAATGATTACCGATACTCACACTCATTTATATTCAGAACAGTTCGACGAAGACAGAAACGAAATGATGCAGCGTGCAAAAGAAGCTGGTGTTTCTCGCTTTTTTATTCCTGCCATAGATAGTTCTTATACAGCGCGAATGCTCGATTTAGAAAAAAACTACCCGAAAGAAGTGTTTTTAATGATGGGCCTACATCCTACTTCTGTTAAAGAAAATTATAAAGAGGAACTGGCACATGTAAGAGAATGGATTGATAAACGTAATTTTTATGCCATTGGCGAAATCGGAATCGATTTATTTTGGGATAAAACATTTTTAACCCAACAGCAAGAAGTTTTCAGGACTCAAATTCAATGGGCAAAAGAAAAAAAATCACCTATTGTAATTCATTGCCGTGATGCCTTTGATGAAATTTTTGAAGTGTTAGAAAGTGAAAAAGGTGCTGATTTATTCGGTATTTTTCACTGTTTTACAGGAAATTTAGAGCAAGCTAAAAAAGCCATTTCATACAACATGAAATTAGGAATTGGCGGAGTTGCAACTTTTAAAAACGGAAAAATAGATAAATTTTTAAATGAAATTGACATTAAACATATCGTTTTAGAAACCGACTCACCGTATTTAGCGCCAACTCCCTACCGAGGAAAACGTAACGAAACTTCATACATTACAAATATAGTTGACAAGTTGGTTGATATTTACGGGTTAACTTTCAATGAAATTGCTGAAATTACCACTCAGAATTCAAAAGATATTTTTGGTGTCTGATTTACAAACAACATATTATAAAACACCTATAGGAACCGCAAAAATTGTGGGGAACGAAAACGGAATTCAAAGTATTTCTGTTTTAGATAATGAATTATCGACTCTGCTCGAAATGACAGAAACTAAAAACACTCCAACTTGTTTGCAAAATTGCGTAACACAATTAGAAGAATATTTTGCAGGAACAAGAACTAATTTTAATCTAAAATTGAATCCGCAAGGCACAGAGTTTCAACAAAAGGTTTGGAATGAATTATTAAATATTCCTTTTAATAAAAGCACTACTTATTTAAAGCAAACCAAACAAATTGGTGACCCAAAAGCTATTAGAGCCGTAGCGTCTGCCAACGGCAAAAATCCAATTTGGATTATCATTCCCTGTCACCGAGTTATTGGCTCAGATGGCTCTTTAACAGGATATGCTGGCGGAATATGGCGTAAAAAATGGTTATTAGAACATGAAAGCGGTTGCAAACAACAATCCTTGTTTTAAATTACAATTGTCATTACGAACGTAGTGAAGTTATCTGTTAATTCAAGTTACGCTTTTCAACAAAGAATTTCTTTAACAACAAACTACACTCATCTTCTAGAACACCTGTTACTACTTTCGTTTTCGGATGTAGTTTTGTTTGCAATACACTAAAACCTAATTTTGGCTCACTAGCACCGTATACTATCTTACCTATTTGTGTCCAATAACTTGCGCCTGCGCACATCTGGCAAGGTTCTAACGTAACGTATAGTACACAATCTTTTAAATATTTACCTCCTAAAAAATCCGCAGCTGCAGTAAAAGCTTGCATTTCGGCATGCGCAGTTACATCATTTAACATTTCTGTTAAGTTATGAGCTCTTGCTATTATTTGATCTTTAAAAACCACCACGGCACCTACAGGAACTTCTCCTTTATCAAAAGCAGTTTCAGCTTCTTGCAACGCTTTTTTCATAAAATAAGTATCGTCAAACGGATTTATTTCCATGGTATTACTAGTGTTTTCTACAAAAGTAGCTCAAATTAGTTATTTTTACCAAAAATTACAATTTTGATTTCTATCAACACCACCAAAAATAAAAAAGTTTATTTCGCTTCTGATCAACATTTAGGCGCACCAACTGCCGAAGCTAGTTTTCCTAGAGAGCAAAAATTTGTTCGTTGGTTAAATGAGGTTAAAGAAGATGCTGAAGCTATTTTTTTGTTAGGTGATTTATTTGATTTTTGGTTTGAATATAAAACCGTAGTCCCAAAAGGATTTGTACGTGTTTTAGGGAAGTTAGCAGAAATTAAAGATAGCGGAATTCCGATTTATTTCTTCGTAGGAAATCACGATTTATGGATGGCAGATTATTTTGAAAAGGAATTAAACATCCCTGTATTTCATAGTCCACAAGAGTTTTCTATAAACAAAAAAACACTCTTAATTGGGCATGGCGATGGTTTGGGACCTGAAGACAAGGGCTACAAGCGCATGAAAAAAGTATTTACTTTTAAACCTTTTAAATGGTTATTTCGTTGGTTACATCCAGATTTAGGAGTTCGATTAGGACAATACATGTCGGTTAAAAACAAAATGATTTCTGGCGATGATGATTTTAAGTTTTTAGGAGAAGATAAAGAATGGTTAGTTCAATATTGCAAACGCAAATTAAAAACGAAACATTATGATTATTTTATTTTCGGTCACCGTCATCTTCCTTTAGAAATTAAACTAAAAGAAAACAGTACATACATAAACACTGGTGATTGGGTACAATATTTTACCTATGGTGTTTTTGAAAATAAAAAACTCTCTTTAAAAGAATATAACTCATAAAAAAAGACACCTTTAAAAGGTGTCTTTTTAGTTAAAAAATAATTTTCTTTTAGAATTTAAAAGTTAATCCAGCTTTAAAAATTGTTCCGCTAAATCCAAATTGATTCACTTCCCATGGATATCTAAAACGCCCACCTAAATCAGTAACAACATCTCCTTTGGTATCTATCTCATCTGGATAAACATCAAATAAATTATTTACTTGTGCTGTGAAAGAAATCATATCTGAGAACTCATACCCGAAAGATAAATCAGTTACAATTTTTCCTCCAAATGTTTGATCTTTTCCAGGGTCAACAGCATGTTGCCATGTTACTTCTCCAAAATACGTGTTATTTAAATTCGCAGTAAACTTATTAATTTTATAATCTGCTCCGAATAAAAACTTTGTGCTTGGTCTAGCACTAATAATTCTTGATTGCTCTTTTCTGTTAAAAATAGCATTTTTGTATCCTGATAATTTAGTCGGTGTTTTTACCTCCCCTTCTAATTTTGTACTATTTATGTTTACCGCTAAATTAACTCCCAATTTCCCTGAAGCAAAATCAATATTTTTATAACGCATAGAATAATCAAAACCTTGAGTTTTAGTGTCTGCTGCATTAATAAAAAACTTAATACTTGTTACACTATTGTCATCTAGTATTTGTTGTACTGCTGCATTCGGGTTTCCATTATCATCTGTTCCTCCAATTTCACCAGAAAACACAACTCTATCTTCAACTATAATATTATAATAATCTAACGAAATTGTAAAATCTCTAGATGCTTTTACTGTTAAACCGGCAGAGAAACTTTTAGATGTTTCAGCAAATAATGAAGCAACTCCTAAGTCTTTAATTACTGGACTTACATTGTTAAATGTTCCTTGATTAGAAATTGTACTTCCAGAAACCAATGTTTGCACATTACTTAAATACACTTGATGTAATGAAGGTGCTCTAAACCCTGTACCATATGAAGCACGCAACACACCTGCCTCTCCTAATTTATATCTTGAGCTTACTTTCCAAGAAGTATTGCCCCCAAAGTCAGAATAATTTTCATGACGAGCAGCACCTGCAATTAAGAACTTTTCAGAAATATCCCAATCTAAAGTAGCATATCCTCCAATGTTTGTTCTTGTTTCACTTAAAGCATTACCTGGCTGTAGCCCTGGAAAAGATTGAGCTCCTCCGTTGATATAAGATTCCACTTGTCCAGCAGTTACATCAAATTGTTCTTGACGTCCTTCTAAACCAAAACCTACACTTACCTCTCCAAATGAACGGCTTACATCAAAATTACCTATAATATTGCTAAATGCATATGCTCCTGCATCAAAAGAAGTAGGGCTATTTGCGCCTAAGCTTGGGTTTATTGTATTTCCTATCGTATAACCAACAGAATTTCTACCATAACCAGCACTTAAATCAGCATTAAATCCACCTAACTTAAACTTACTTCCTGCAGTGAATAATACATCTTTAATATCAGTTTCGAAAGTTGGCTGAAAACCGTTATATGTTTCTCCAGGAGGAGTTAATAATCCAAAATCATCCGTAATCCAATATGGTGGTCTATAAAGAGCAAAACTTGTACCTTGCCTGATATTAAACCCTCCAAAAGCATATAACTTTGTATTTTCACTTAAAGGATATTCTGCATTTACGAATAAATCTCCTTTTTTCATTTCTGGTTGTCCTATAGTCATTCCTAAAGCTGGATTATCTCTAGTCCATTGGTTATCTACTCCAAATAAATCATCTTTACCTGGTTCACCTGCTCTGTTTGTTTTTTCTTGATAACTAAAACCAAGTGTTGAGTTTACAAAACCACCATCACCAAATGTAAAAGTATGGTTTACATCAGCTCCTGCATTAAAACCATCTCCTTCTTTTGTTACCCCAGCGCTAATATTTACTTGAGTAAAATCAATATCTTTCTTTAAAATAATATTGATAACACCTGCAATCGCATCAGAACCATATTGTGCAGATGCTCCGTCACGTAAAACCTCAACTCTTTCTATTGCAGCTGTAGGTATACTTTTCATATCCACCCCAACTTCTCCCTTCCCTGGAGTGTCATTTACATATACTAAAGCACTTTGATTTTTACGTTTCCCGTTAACCAAAACTAAGGTTCTACTTGGCCCTAAACCTCTTAAATCTGCTGGGTCAAAATGAGCTGTCCCATCAGAAACTGTCTGACTACTTGCATTATAAGATGGTATTGCATACGTTAACATTTGATCAATACTCGTTTGACCTGTAGCCTGCAACTCTCTAACACTTACATTATCAATAGGTACAGCTGAATCTAAAATAGTTCTAGGTTTTGATCTGTTACCTGTTAATATTATTTCATCTAAAACACTATCCTCTTTTAGAGTTATTGTAAGATATTCTCCTTTGTATACTGTTTTTTCTAATGTAGAAAATCCTACTGAAGAAAACACTAAAGTAACTGGTGTTTTATTTACATTTAACACAAACTCACCTTGTTCATTCGTGCTCATTCCTTTAACAGTATTTTTCTCTAAAACATTTACAAAGGGGAGTGGAGAGCCACTTATATCAATAACTTTACCTTTAACTTGCTGAGCATTTATAGCCATAATTCCTATAAAAAAACTCGCAACAAATAATTTTAATTTTAAATTCATAGTTTAAATTTTATAAGTTAGTTGTAACAATAATACTAATTATTTTCTAAAAACCACAATTACAGCAATTTAAAAACTAAAAACACTTATCAAATAAATTAACATTATTTTAAATAACTTCCCTTTTTGCTTTAACCTAACTTTAACAGCTCTTATTTTCTTATTATTGTAGTTTTGTTTCACAAAATTATAATATACTTTAATTACTATGGATGTAGATGTAAGAGCTATTAATGAAAAGATAGAAAGAGAAAGTGCTTTTGTTGATTTATTAACAAATGAAATGAGTAAAGTTATCGTTGGTCAGAAATACATGATTGAACGATTACTTATAGGACTTCTTGGTAACGGACACATTTTACTAGAAGGTGTACCTGGTTTAGCAAAAACTCTTGCTATTAACACATTATCTAAAGCGGTACAAGCTAGTTTTAGTCGTGTTCAGTTTACGCCAGATTTATTACCTGCAGATATTGTTGGAACCATGATTTACAACATGAAAGAAAACGATTTCATGATTAAAAAAGGTCCAATCTTCGCTAATTTTGTATTAGCCGATGAAATTAACCGTGCGCCTGCTAAAGTTCAATCTGCTTTATTAGAAGCAATGCAAGAACGTCAGATTACTATTGGTGATGAAACTTTTAAGTTACAAGAACCTTTTTTAGTAATGGCAACTCAAAACCCTGTTGAACAAGAAGGAACGTATCCACTTCCTGAGGCTCAGGTTGACCGTTTTATGTTAAAAACAGTGATTGATTATCCGAAGTTAGAAGATGAACAAATGATTATGCGTGCGAATCTAAGCGGAAAATTCGAAAAAGTAAATCCGGTTATTTCTGTAGATCAGATTATAAAAGCTCGTGAAGTTGTTAACGAAGTATATATGGACGAGAAAATAGAAAAATATATTCTAGACATCGTATTTGCTACTCGTTATCCTGAACGTTATAATTTAGAAAAATTAAAACCTTTAATTAGTTTTGGAGCATCTCCTCGTGGGAGTATCAACTTAGCAAAAGCAGCAAAATGTTATGCTTTTATTAAACGTAGAGGTTATGTAATACCAGAAGATGTTCGTGCAATTGTAAACGATGTTTTACGTCACAGAATTGGAATTACTTACGAAGCAGAAGCTGAGAACATTACTTCTTTAGATATTATAAACTCAATAATTAACGAAGTACAAGTACCATAATCAATTATCAAGAAACAACAATCAGCATTAAAAATATTGTTGATTATGAAACCTGTTAACTGACAATTGAAAAGAAATGGATACAAAAGAATTACTAAAAAAAGTTCGTAAAATAGAAATTAAGACACGTCGTTTGTCTAATCATATTTTTGGAGGAGAATACCACTCAACCTTTAAAGGTCGTGGTATGACTTTTTCTGAAGTACGCCAATATCAATACGGAGATGATATTAGAGCGATTGATTGGAATGTAACTGCGCGTTATAACGAACCTTATATAAAAGTTTTTGAAGAAGAACGTGAACTTACCATGATGTTAGTGGTAGATATTTCTGGCTCAGAATCTTTTGGTACTTCTAATCAATTTAAAAAAGATACCGTTACCGAGATTGCTGCAACACTAGCTTTTTCAGCCACACAAAATAATGATAAAGTCGGATTGATCTTGTTTTCTGATCAAGTAGAACTTTATATCCCTCCTAAAAAGGGTAAAAGTCATGTATTGCGTATTATTCGAGAATTAATCGAATTTAAACCTAAAAGCAAGCAAACAGATATTAGTGAGGCTTTAAAATTCTTATCAAATATAATGAAGAAAAAAGCCATTGTTTTTATACTTTCTGATTTTATGGATGATAATTACGAGCGCACACTAAAACTAGTTGGTAACAAACACGATGTTACTGGTATTAGAGTGTATGACAAACATGATGAGGAGATTCCTAATTTAGGAATGGTTCCAATGGTTGATGCTGAAACAGGAAATACCCATCTAGTAAACACAAGTTCGTCATCTGTAAGAAATCAATACAAAGCAAATGCTTTAAGATTGACTGATTATTTCGAAACTACTTTTAAGAAAAGTGGTTCAGGAACTATAAATACGCGCGTAGATGAAAGTTATGTAACAAAATTATTAGGTTATTTTAAACGAAAATAAAAACTACCTATTTTAATCGACAAGATAAAAATGAAGACTAAATTACTCTACATATTCTTACTTATTTATGGCGTTGGATTTTCACAATCTAACAAAATAAAGGTTGAAATTGACACCACCAATATTAGAATTGGAGAGCAATTTCAATACAAAATTTCGGTAGATGAAACTGAAAACGTTATCCTCCCTAAATTAAATAATTTAAAAGGATTAGAGGTAATTGATACTTTAAAAATAGATACTGTTAAAAATAAACTGATTCAAAAATATATTTTAACAGGTTTTGATAGTGGTGCTTTTTACATTCCGCAGCAACAGGTTTTCATTAAAAACCAACCTTATTTAACAGATAGTTTATTAATTAATGTAGCAACGGTAGCTATTGACACCACTAAAATTAAAAAATTTCCTATAAAAGGAATAAAAGGAGAAGCGTATCAATTTGATGATTTTAAAAATTATTTCTGGTGGGCACTTGCTATTCTTATTGTAATAGGGTTACTACTTTATTTCTTTGTTATCAAAAAGAAAAAAGAAGCAGAAGAAGAAATTATTGTTCCGTTATTACCTCCTTATGAAGAGGCGATTGAAAAACTGCAAGAGTTAGATAAAAAACTATTGTGGCAAAACAATAAAATTAAGAAATACTATAGTGAGTTAACCGAAATTGTAAGAGGTTATATAGAAAGGGATATTGAAATTTCAACTCAAGAGATAACAACCAATGAAATTATTGATTTAGTCTATTTACAAAATGATGCTAAAAACTTAAATATCGATAATGAGACCATAATTGGCCTTAATAAATTATTAAAAAATGCAGACTTGGTAAAATTCGCTAAAAATAAACCTTTAGCCAATGACATAGAGTTTGATAGAAAAACTGCCGAACAAATTATTTCTAAAATTCAACCAAAAATAGTTGAATATAGAACTAATTTAATAACCGTAGAAAAAGATCAATCGCCGCAACCAAAGAAAGACAGTTCTAGGAGTAACCTGAACAAAACTAAAAAAAGCTTATCAAAAAAATATGTTTTTATCTCTTCTTTTATCGTTGCTTTTATAATTTTTGGTTATTATGGAATTACAGTTGGGAGAAAAACTTTTAATTCTGTTTCAAAAATTTTAGACACTTCAACCACAAAAATGCTTTACAACAAAGATTGGAAAACATATTCGGTTGGTAGTAATTCTATTTTTTCTATTCAAACTCCGGTTGAGTTAACAAAAGAAAAAACGCCAGAATTACCAGAAGAAGTTGAAAAATATGTAAATTCTATAGAAATATTAGGCTATACAAGTATTGTAAACAGCTTACAAATTATTGTAATGTCTACCGAATACATACCAGAAATTAAAGCAGATTTAAATGGAGCAATAAATAGTGCAATAGCTCAAATGCAACAGCAGCCAAACATTTCAAATGTTTTATATGATGTACAATCTTACGACTATGAAAGTATACATGGCTCTAAAATTACGGGAACTTTCACTGAAAACTCTATTAACAAAATATATGAAGCTTTTACTTTTGTTAACAATAACAATATGTACCTGTTAATTATTGCTCACAAAGAAGGAGATTCTTATGGTGATAAAATTTCAAATAGAGTTTCTAAATCAATTAAAATAAGTGAAAAAAATGTGGAATAATTTTGAATTTCATAATCCCGAATTTTTATGGTTGCTGATATTAATTCCGCTATTAGCTTTCTGGAATTACTATTCTAGAAAAAAAGATAGTGCACAATTAACAATATCTAGCGTTAAAGGTTTTAAAGTACAAGGCTCTATTTTATCTAAATTAAAGCCTTTATTGTACCTATTACGATTAGCTGCTTTAACATGTTTGATTATTGCTTTAGCAAGGCCAAGAAACGTAGCGGTAAGTAAAAAAACAAAAACAAATAAAGGTATTGATATTGTTATGGCAATTGATGTATCGGCAAGTATGCTAGCTAAAGATTTAAAGCCAAATCGACTAGAAGCACTTAAAAAAGTGGCAGTTGATTTTGTAAATCGCAGACCAAATGACCGAATCGGTATTGTAGTTTATGCTGGTGAGAGTTTTACTCAAACACCAATTACAAGCGACAAATCTATCATTAAAAGAACCATTTCTGAAATTAAATGGGGGCAATTAGAAGGCGGAACTGCTATTGGTATGGGATTAGGATCTGCAGTAAATAGATTAAAGAAAAGCAAAGCGAAAAGTAAAGTTATTATTCTTTTAACAGATGGTGTAAACAATACAGGTTTTGTAGATCCAAAAACAGCAACCGAACTAGCAAAAGGAAACGATATTAAGGTATATACTATCGGTATTGGTACTAATGGAATGGCGGATTTTCCTTGGGCGAAAGATCCTAGAACAGGTAAAATTTCTTTTAGAAAACAACAAGTTGAAATAGATGAAGATTTATTAAAACATATAGCTAAAGAAACGGACGGTAAATATTTTAGAGCTACAGACAACACTAAACTAAAAGCTATTTATGATGAAATTGACAAGCTTGAAAAAACAAAAATAGAAGAATTTAAATACTATAATTATACTGAAAAATACAGATTACTAGTATTTTTAGCTGGTATCTTTTTATTACTAGAATTCACATTAAAAAACACTTTATTTAAAAGCTTTATATAAACAATGTATCGTATAGAAGAACCAATATATTTTTATCTGTTTGCAATTATTCCAGTAATAATTGTTATTTTCTTGTTGGTTTTATGGTGGAAAAAACGCACTCAGAAAAAATTTGCAAGCGCAAAGTTATTAGCAAAAATTGCTCCGAATTCATCTACATTTAAATCGGTTGTAAAGTTGATTTTCTTATTAATCGGACTCTCATTTTTAATTATTTCATTGGTAAACCCTAAAATGGGAACCAAGTTAAAAACAGTAAAAAGAGAAGGTGTTGATGTTGTTTTTGCATTAGATGTTTCTAAAAGTATGTTGGCTGAAGATATTGCGCCAAATAGATTAGAGAAATCAAAACAAATTATTTCTAAAATTATTGATAAATTAGGAAGCGACAGAGTCGGAATTATAATTTATGCAGGTAATGCGTATCCGTTATTACCAATTACAACCGATCATGCTGCGGCTAAAATGTTTTTGCAAAATGCGAATCCAGATATGGTTTCGAGCCAAGGAACAGCCATAAACGAAGCTTTAAACTTAGCTAAAACCTATTATAATAATGACGAGCAAACCAATCGTTTTTTAATTATCATTTCTGATGGTGAAGATCATCAAGAGGAAACAAAGCAAGTTGCTCAAAATATTTCTAACGAAGGCGTAAAAGTATACACCATTGGTGTTGGTACCGAAAAAGGAGGCCCTATACCTATAAAATTAAATGGCGCACTTATTGGTTATAAAAAAGATAGAAAAGGAGAAACCGTAATTACCAAAAGAACAACAACTGTTTTACAAGATATCGCGGAAGCATCCGAAGGAAAATATATTGACGGTAATAGAACAGATAACCCTGTTGATATTATTGAAAACATTATTGCAAACGCTCAGAAAAGTGAGTTTGAAACAAAACAATTTTCTGATTACAAAGATCAATTTCAGTGGTTTTTAGCAATCGGATTGCTATTTTTAATTATTGATTTGTTCTTTTTCGAGAAGAAAACTAAATGGGTTAAAGAAGCAGATTTATTTAACGAAGAAGGTTCATAGAACTTATTTTATAAGAAATGAAACAACTACAAAACATACTATTATTATTTTTAATGTTGATTACTATAAATGTATCAGCACAGCTAGACACCTTAAAACTGCAGCGTGAAGCCAGAAGTTTATTGCGTGAAGGTAATAAGTTATATAACAAACAAAAATTTAGTGATGCCGCAATTTCATATCGAAAAGCTCTAGGAAAAAACAGCACCTATGATAAGGCGAGCTACAATTTCGGAAATACGTTGTATCAAGAAAAAAAATATAAAGAAGCAGTTGCGCAATTTGAAGTAACAGCAAAAACATCGAAAGATAAGTTTGATAAAGCAGAAGCATATCATAATATTGGAAATGCACAAATGGAGCAAAAACAATATCAGCAAGCTGTAGATGCTTATAAAAATGCCTTAAGAAGAAATCCGAATGACGATGAAACTCGTTATAACTTGGCCGTTGCTCAAAAAGATTTAAAAAAGCAACAGGAACAAGACAAAAAAGATAAGGACAAGGATAAAAAAGACGACAAAGACAAGAAGGATCAGAATAAAGATAAAAAAGGCGACGACAAAGACAAGAAGGATCAGAATAAAGATAAAAAAGGCGACGATAAGGATAAGAAGGACGATAAAAAAGATCAGGAGAATAAAGACAAACAAGATCAAAAAAAGCTTGAAAAGAAAGATCAAAAACCGCAGCCTAAACAAGCACAAATGTCTCCTGAGCAAATGAAGCAATTGTTAGAAAGTTTGAATAACGAGGAGAAGAAGACGCAAAAGAAAATGAATGTTAAAAAATCGAAAGGAAAAAAGGTAAAGCAAGAAAAAGATTGGTAATCTTATCTTTTTTGCACTTAACTCTTTTTAATGTTTTTTTAAAATGAATATGAAGTTGAAAATATATACATCATTATTACTCCTTTTTATAACCTTAACTATTAATGCGCAAGAGTCTGCATTAAAAGCAACTGTTAGTAAAAACAAACTAGGTGTTAACCAACGTTTACGTGTTGAGTTTTCGACCAATAAACAAGGAGCGGATAATTTTAAAGCGCCTAACTTTAAAAACTTCAAAATAGTTGGAGGGCCAAGTCAATCTGTTAGTCAATCTTGGATAAACGGAAAAGTTACCTTCTCTAAATCATACACCTATATTATTCAGCCAAAACAAAAAGGTGAATTTAATATTCCACCAGCATCTATAGAAATTGGTGGGAAAACTATAAAATCGAACACCGTAAAAGTTATTGTTTTAAGTGCTGTTGATGTTCCTAAAAACCCTAACGACCCAAATTATATAGCACAACAAAACATTCATTTAGTTGCAGAACTTTCTAAGTCGCAACCTTATGTTGGTGAAAGTGTTTATGTTGAATATCGCCTTTATTTTAGTGATAATGTAGGTATTTATGACAATGCAATTACAGAAGCCCCACAATATAATGGCTTTTGGAATCAAGAAATAAAAAGAAACGGAACACCTGTAAAAACAGGAATGTATAATGGTGAACGTTATCGATACGCTGTACTTCATAAAGCTTTATTAATACCAACCAAAAACGGAAAACTAACAATAGACCCTATGAAAATGGATATTATTGTTGCCTTACCTACAGGCCGTGCAGATTTTTTTGGAAATGTAATTACAAAACAAGTTAGAAGAGAGTTTTCATCTGCTAAGAAAGTAGTTCGCGCGAAAGCCTTACCTCTTACCAATAAACCTGAGGATTTTACCGGCGCAGTTGGTGATTTTTCTTTTGATGTTTCTCTAAACAAAGGCTCTTTAAAAGCAAACGAATCTTCGTTAATAAAAGTAGAAGTTAACGGAAAAGGGAACTTAAAACTATTTGAGCTTCCTAAAGTAGAAACACCTGAAGAACTTGAAATTTATCAGCCAGAAAGAAAAGAAAAGATTAGCGTTACTTCTAGTGGAATAATCGGATCTGTTAGTGATACATACACAGTTGTACCTGAATTTAAAGGAAAATACAAGATACCGAAAACGAGCTTTTCTTATTTTGATCCGAAGGAAAAAACGTATAAAACCATAGTTACAGATGATTTATATGTTGATGTATTAGAGGGTAAACCATTACCAAAAAACCAGTCTGACATTGTTATAAAGCAAGATGTAAAAATTACTGGAGATGATTTTAAGTACATACAAACTACTACAAGTTTTGAGCCTATAAAAAAAACCACCTTTTTTAATTCTATCTTATTTTACATATTATTATTCTTACCAATAATTTCGATTCCTGTTGCTATTTTTATCAATCAGAAAAAAGAAGAACGAGATGGTGATGTTGTTGGAAATAAAAAACGAAAAGCAGATAGATTGGCTAAAAAGTATTTATCAGAAGCACAAAAAGAATTAGGAAATAAAGAAGCATTTTATGAAGCTTTAGAAAGAGCATTACATAATTATTTAAAAGCTAAATTAGGCATAGAAACCTCAGATATTAGCAGTGAAAAAATCACCTTCTTACTACAAGATAAAAAAGTAGATGATACAACTATAAATAGTTTTATAGAGGTTCTAAACGATTGTGATTTTGCTAGGTATACGCCAATTACAAACCTACAAATGGAGCAAGAATACGAAAAGGCAAAAGAAGTAATAACACAATTAGACAGACAATTATAATGAGACAGGTTATTGTATTAATATCGTTGTTTATATCAACCATTGTATTAGCACAAAACGCTAATGAATTGTTTGTAACTGCAAATACGCTATATAAAGACGGAAAATACCAGGAAGCTATTAAATTATATGAAAAAATAGAAGCTTCTAAAAAGGTATCATCTGAATTGTATTATAATTTAGGTAATGCCTATTACAAATTAAATAAAGTAGCTCCCTCTATTTACAATTACGAAAAAGCAATTACCCTAAACCCCTCGAACATAGACGCTAAGAACAATTTGTTTATAGCTAATAAATTAACTCTAGACAGAATTGAAGAGTTACCTAAATCTATTTTTCAAAGAATAAATGAAAATTTCTTACAAAAAATCACTTTTAATACTTGGGCTATAGTGTTAATTTTATCTTCATTATTAGCTTCTTTATTATATATACTTTATTACTTTTCATATCTACCTAACAAGAAAAGGTTCTATTTTACAACTAGTATTTTATCTTTTATATTATTGATTACTGTTTTTATTATCACCTACTCACAATACGATAACTCAACAAAAACAGTAGTGGCAATTGTTTTTTCAGAAGAAGTTAATGTTAAAAATGAACCTATAAAAGATGCTGATGAAATATTTATATTACATGAAGGCACTAAAGTAAAAATACTAGATACCGTTGATGAATGGAACAAAATTAAACTAGTAGATGGAAAAACAGGATGGGTTATTAAAAAAGACCTAAAACTGTTGAGCTCTTTTTAATTATAATTTAACAAAATTATAAAAAAACTTTCTTAGATTTGCCTCTTTAATAATAAAACCTTTTAATTGAAGTTAAAAATCGCACTTTTTTTCTCTATTTTATTTATGAGTATGATTGCTGCACCTACAATTATAACTTTAATTGATAAAAACCAAGACATTACCATCTTTCTTGATATAAACGAGGAAGAGGAAGAAAATAATGCTAAAGAAACTTCTAAAGAGTTAAAAGTATACTCGAACTCTAATTTAAATGTGTTTTTTAGAAAACTCCAAAAAAGAAAACATGTAATTTTTTACTCAAAAAATTACATATCTCAGTATTTAAGAATCACTACACCTCCACCAAAGTTTGTTTTATAATTTCTAAGTAAAACAAAAAAATCATTAAAAACAAAACTCTAAGCTTAAAACTTAGAGACAAATTATTTATATATGTTTAAATATATTAAAAATGACTTACCAGCAAGTGTAGTCGTATTTTTCGTAGCGCTACCTTTATGTTTAGGTATTGCATTAGCAAGTGGTGCACCTCTTTTTTCTGGCTTAATTGCAGGTATTATTGGTGGTATTATAGTTGGAGGATTAAGTGGTTCTAAAATTGGCGTAAGTGGTCCCGCAGCTGGTTTAGCTGCAATTGTATTAACAGCAATAGGAACTTTAGGTGGTTATGAAAATTTTTTAGTTGCCGTAGTTTTAGGGGGAATAATTCAAATCGTTTTTGGCCTTTTAAAAGCAGGAATTATTGGTTATTACTTTCCATCTTCAGTAATTAAAGGAATGTTAACAGGAATTGGAATTATTATTATTTTAAAGCAAATTCCACATTTCTTTGGATATGATGCAGAAGCAGAAGGTGCAGACAGTTTTATAGAAGCTTCAGGGGAAAACACATTTTCAGCGATTTTAAATATTACAGATAATATTACTTTAGGACCTACTATTATTGGTTTTATTGGTTTGGGAATTTTATTACTTTGGAGTAATATTCTTTCTAAAAAAGGGAAGATTTTCAACATCATTCAAGGACCATTAGTAGCAGTTGTTGCTGGTATTGTGTATTTTTATGTAACTGGAGAAAATTCTAAATACGGTGTCAATTCAGAGCATTTAGTAAGCGTTCCTGTACCTGATAGTTTCGATTCATTTTTAGGTCAGTTTAGTTTTCCTAATTTTGGTGCTATTACAAATCCACAAGTTTGGGTAACGGCATTTACAATTGCTTTGGTTGCAAGTTTAGAAACACTTTTATGTGTCGAAGCTACAGACAAGTTAGATCCACATAAAAATGTAACCCCAACAAATAGAGAGTTATTAGCACAAGGAACAGGAAATGTTATTTCTGGTTTAATTGGTGGTTTACCAATTACACAAGTTATTGTAAGAAGTTCTGCAAATATTCAATCTGGTGGAAGAACGAAATTATCTGCTATAATACATGGATTTTTATTATTGATTTCTGTAATACTAATCCCGACTTTGTTAAATAAAATTCCTTTATCTGTATTGGCCGCAATCTTACTAATTGTTGGTTATAAATTGGCAAAACCATCCGTATTTAAAGAAATGGTTCAATTGGGCTGGAAACAATGGATTCCATTTTTTGTAACAGTTATTGGTATTGTTTTCGCAGATTTATTAATAGGTATTGGTTTAGGTTTAGCTGTTGGTATTGTCGTAATCTTAATTAAAAGTTTCCAAAACTCTCACTTTTTACACATTGAAGATAAAAGTAATGGTAAACATAGTATTAAAATGACACTTGCAGAAGAAGTAACATTCTTTAATAAAGGGGCTATTTTAAAAGAATTAGATAGTTTACCAAGAGAAACTCATTTAGAATTAGATGTTAGAAAAACCAGATATCTAGATAACGATATTATTGAAATATTAGAAGATTTTGCATTTAAAGCAAAAGAGCGAAATATTGATATTCGTTTAGTTTCTGAAAGAGGTATTGTAGAAAACCCACCTAGTTACATAGAGTTCTTTAACCTTAGACCTAAAAAGGTTGCTTAAAAATATCTGAATGGAAAATCAATATAAAATTTTAATTTTATCAGATATAGGTAAATCTTCTGAAACCATACTAAAAACTAGTATGAATATAGCAAAAATAGTAGAAGGTGAAATAGATATTCTTTGCGTAAAAAAACCTACTGATCTTGTTGAAAAAGAAAGTCAACTTTCAGCCATGAGAACTATTAATGAAAATTTTATTAAAGCTGATAACAAAATCAAAAGAATAAAAAAAGAACTTTCTAAAGACAAGGAAGTTAACATTAAGCACAAAATATCTTTTGGAAACTTAAAAGATGAAATTAGTAATCATCTTACAGAAACTAGACCTGATATTGTTATTTTAGGAAAAAGAAAATCTAATCTATTATCTTTTTTAGGAGATAACACGCTTAATTTTCTTTTAAAAAAACACAAAGGAACCGTAATTGTTACTGATAACAAAAACATATTAGAAACAAGTTCTGAACTTTCTTTAGGTTTGCTTAATAACGTAAATCAAAGTGCAGATAGATTTACTAAAAAGCTAATATCACATACTAAAAAGCCTTTAAAATCTTTTCAGACATCAAATAAAAAATCAGTTTTAAACAAAATGATAACTGGTAAAAAAATGGTTGAATTTGTTTTTGACAAAGAAGATTCTGAACTTAAAAATATTGGTGATTACGTAAGCAAAAACAATATTGATTTATTGTTAGTGAATAGAAATCAAAAAGATATCAATTTTGGCCGTTTTGTAAACAACACAGATTGTTCATTATTATTTACAAATTAAAATAAAAATCTATTGAAAAAATGTAAAATAGATTCATTATCTTGTCTAGTGCATTTTTAATCAATAAAAACGAATGAAGAAATTATTCTCAAATTTTAAAGGAGATTTATTTGGTGGTATCACAGCCGGAATTGTAGCGCTTCCATTAGCATTAGCTTTTGGTGTTAGTTCTGGTTTAGGGCCTAGTGCAGGTTTATATGGTGCCATATTTATTTCATTCTTTGCTGCGCTTTTTGGCGGTACAGATACACAAATATCTGGCCCAACAGCTCCTATGACTGCTGTAAGTATGGTAGTTATTGCAGGTATTATAGCTGCAAATGAAGGTGATGTATCAAAAGCATTACCCGCTATTTTAACCATATTCTTATTGGCCGGTTTATTTCAGGTTGCCTTGGGGGTTTTAGGTTTAGGTAAATATATACGGTATATTCCCTACCCTGTGGTGTCAGGATTTATGACTGCTATTGGTGTGATTATATTAGTTACACAAATTTTACCTGCTGTAGGTTATTATGCAAAAGAAGACAGTCAATTTGTAGAACAATTTAAACCACTTGCCGAAGAATTAATTTTAGAAAACATTTTAAAAGATGAAGCTGGAGAAAAAATATTAGTGTTAGAAAACTTCGAAGAAACAGTTTCTAGGGCTAAAAAAATAACACAAGCAGACATTTTAAAAGAGAGCGAAACATTAGCAGGTAAAGAATCTTCTGGTGTTTTAGGAACTTTTAAAGTACTGCCAAGAGCTTTAAAAAATATTAGTTGGCTTGAATTAATATTAGCATTAGGAACTATATTTATTATCTACGGATTTAAACGTATTACTACCGCAGTGCCTAGCACATTAGTTGCTTTAGTGGTTATGACAGGTATTGCCATTGGTTTCTCATTGCCTTATCGTGCAATTCAAGAAATTCCAGGAGGGTTTCCTATGCCGAATATGGATATTTTCACCAACTTTAGTTTTTCTAGTATTACTCCTTATATTTTTACTGCATTAACCTTATCGTTATTAGGAGCAATTGACTCTTTATTAACGTCGGTAGTTGCTGATAATATGACAAAAACGAAGCATAAACCAAATAAGGAATTAATTGGTCAAGGTATTGGAAACAGTATTGGGGCTATTTTTGGAGGTATTCCTGGTGCAGGAGCAACAATTCGTACTGTGGTAAACATTAACTCTGGTGGTAAAACCAAATTATCTGGTATGGTAGCTGGACTTATGTTATTAGTTATTTTATTAGGACTAGGACCTATTGCATCTAAAATACCTGCAGCAGTATTAGCAGGTATTTTAATTACTGTTGGTATTGGTGTTATGGATTATAAAGGTTTAAAAGCAATACCTAACTTACCACGCGACACTAAAATTGGGCCTTTCAAAATAAGTTCTGAAGTTATTATTATGTTGGTAGTTATGCTGCTATCTACTTTTTGGAATTTAGTATACGCCGTAGGTATTGGTTTAGTAATTGCTTCTTTAATGTTTATGAAAAAAATTGGAGATTTAACTGCCGATCGTTCTGATGTAAAATCACTAGACGAAGAAGCTTGGCCCGATGAAGTTAGTTTTCCTCAAGAATTAAAACAAGAAATTTTTATAAAGCATATAAAAGGACCTTTATTTTTTGGGTCTACAAGCGATTTTCAGGCACTTTCTCAGCAAATACCAGAAACGGCATCTACAGTAATTATGCGTTTAGGTAGAATGCAATATATGGATCAATCTGGTTTATATGCGATGGAAGATATGCTGCAGGATTTAAAGAAAAAAAATATTGAAGTCTTGTTTGTAAATCTATTAAAACAACCAAGATATATGATGGAACGAATAGGTATCATTCCAGATTTTATTCCGAAAGAACACATCTTTAAGAACTTTAACACTTGTGTTCTATGGATAAAACAAAACGTAAAAGACGAATTTAAAAAATAAAAAAATGAGAAATACCGCGATAACCAAAAATGTACAAAGTGCATTAACACCTAAAGGAGTTTTACAAAACTTACTTGAAGGAAATGAGCGTTATGTTGCAAATAACTTAACTGCAACGAACGTAACAGAATTGGTAAAACAAACTATAGATGGACAATTCCCAAAAGCAGTAATTTTGTCTTGTATAGATTCACGTGTGCCAGTAGAATTAGTTTTCGACCAAACAATTGGTGATGTTTTTGTTGCTCGTGTGGCAGGAAACTTCGAAAATGTTGATATTTTAGGTTCAATGGAATACTCTTGTGCAGTTGCAGGAAGTAAATTGGTATTTGTTTTAGGTCATGAAAGTTGTGGTGCTGTTAAAGCTGCTTGCGACGGTGTAGAGCTTGGTAATATTACTGCAATGTTAGATAATATTGCTCCTGCTGCTAAATTAGCTGCAGAACAAGTTGACGGAGAAGCAAACTCAACTAACAGTGCGTTTGTTGCTAAAACTGTTGAGAACAATGTAAAATTAACTATTGAGCGTATCCGCGAAAAGAGTAAAATTTTACAAGAAATGGAAGATAACGGAGAAATTACCATCGTTGGTGGTGTATACTCTTTACACACAGGTAAAGTTACCATGTTGTAATACTATCTATTTTATAAAACTAAAAAATCCGAAGTTAATAACTTCGGATTTTTTTATATCTCAACTTCTAAAGTTTCTTCAATCTCTGGAATTGTTACTTCTCCATCATCTTTAATTATTGACGGGAAAATTGTTGGTGCTATCTTTTTAACGGGAGTATATAATATAGACTCTTCTAAATTTTCCTTGTTTACAAACGGAATCGTATCATTCATTTTTCCGAAGAAAATAAAAACAACACTTAAAATTAATCCGATTTTTAAAGCGCCAAAAACACCACCTAAAATTTTATTAATAATTCCTAATGAAGCAAAATCAGCTATTTTAGTTAATACTTTACCAAACATAGAAACCGTTATTATTATAATAATAAATGTTGCTGCAAAGGCTGCTAATGAAATATATTTCTCATCCCAAGAAACGCTGTCTTTTAACCAATCGGCAATAAAATACGAAAAGTGTATTGCACCATAAACTCCAGCTACCAGAGCGACTAAAGAAGCAACCTCAACAAACAAACCTTTCATCAATCCTCGTATAAAACCAAAAAGAAGTAAAGCTGCAATAATAATATCAAACGTATTCATAAATGTAAAATAATAACTTTTTAAGTAAAATACACTCATAAAACAATTATGTGTGCATATTGTGCACCAAATATACACAACTCATTTGTATCTTTGCTTACTCAAAAAAAACAGATGGAGAAAGAAGTTAACTTAAAGGAAAAATGGGCTTTTCTGATAAAAAATTTATCAGATCAATTTGCCGACGGTGACCAGTTAAATGTAGATGCTGTTATTTATTTAATTGGCGTACAAGAGTTAGGGCAAGGGCAACGTAAGTTTAAAAAAGACGAAAAAGTAAATCTAATGCACATTGCTATTTGTAAACTTTTAGAGCCTTATGGATACTATGAATTTGATTTCTTTGATGAAGACGGTTGGCCACATTATAAAACGTTAACAGAATTACCAAGTTTAAAACCTGGCGAACAATCTGTTTTAATAAAAGAAGCTATTATCAATTATTTTGAATTGATTGATTTTTTTAAGTAGTTTTTATAAGCTCGTCATTACGAGGAATGAATAACGAAGTAATCTTTCTCTCAATTAAAAAGATTACTTCATTTTCTTGGTAATATCTTATATTTAAGTAACACTTAATTTTCGGATCATTTTTGATAAAATTTTGGGGAAAAATCGTTTTACATACACTGCTAAACGTTCTTTTGCTCCGCCGATATATACTTCTTCACGTTTATTTTTTATTGCTTTTAGCATTAGTTTAGCAAAACGATCAGGATCTATTCCGTTTGCAGTTGCGCTGTCCATTTTATTTTGCGGAGTTCCATCTCCTGTCAATGCATTCTTAGAAACGTTGGTAGTTACAAAACCCGGACAAACTAAAGTTACCAAAATATTATCGTTATAAAGCTCGGCACGCAAACTATCAAAAAAACCATGCAACGCGTGTTTTGTTGCTGCATATGTTGATCGTAACGGAGTACCTATTTTACCAAC
The DNA here is from genome assembly GCF_057732375.1 of Tenacibaculum sp. M1.3A. Taxonomy (NCBI): domain Bacteria; kingdom Pseudomonadati; phylum Bacteroidota; class Flavobacteriia; order Flavobacteriales; family Flavobacteriaceae; genus Tenacibaculum; species Tenacibaculum sp. M1.3A. Next base: position 363,434 of record NZ_JBYJEF010000003.1, read on the forward strand.
AATACTAGTAGTTACCACAAAATGGCCAGATTTATTTTTAATAAAATGAGGTAATAATGCTTTTGTTAAACCAACGGTTCCTAAATAATTAACATCCATTAAGCGTTTATCAACAGAAATATCAGTGTTTATAACTAATGAACGCTGACTTAAACCTCCATTGTTTACCAAAACATCAACCGCTCCAAAACATAACATTGCCTCATTAACTTTCGGATTCATATTTTCGTACTTTTCTAAGTCAAGCGTAACTATTTTTACTTTCGATGTATTTTTACACTTACTTTTAACCTCCTCTAAAGCATTTTTATTTCTTGATGATAAAATTAAATTTACATCGTAGTTAGATAATTCTATTGCTAGTGATTTACCAATGCCCGATGAAGCTCCGGTAATCCAAAACACTTTATTTTTAAGCTGCATATTTCTATTTTATAAATAAACTTCTCTAAAAATAAGCAAGAAAAAATAAAATTGGTACACTTCTTGGAAAGAAGTTAACAAATGATTAGTTTTAAATCTTATTTACAAACCTTTAAATTATAATGATGAAAAAATTACTGGCTTTACTAATACTTGCCACTTCTATAGCTAACGCTCAATATACAGTTAAAGGAACCTTAACTCCGCCTGAGAAAACCGACTGGGTTATTCTTTATAAAATAGAAGGAGCTAAGCAAAAATTCGTTGCAAATACAACTATAAAATTTGATACTATCGCTGTTGGTGGTGAAAATCAGGTATTAGGTAGGTTTCAATTCGACTTAAAGGACGATGCTAAACCTGGAGCATATAGAGCTACTTATAGAAATAAAGGTGCAGGTTTTGTAGATTTTTACTTTAATAAAGAAAATGTAGAGTTTATATTTAACCCTAAATATCCAGATCAATCTGTTGTATTTACAGCTTCTAGAGAAAATAAATTATTAAATGAATACTCACTAGCTTACGCAGAGATTCAAAATAAAATTGATTTAAACCAAGCTACTTTTATAACTGAAGAAAACAAAGACGCTAAAAAAGCTTACAAAAAAGCATTGGATGAGCTTGAAGACTTGCAAGACATGTACGAGAATAAATCGGAAGGTATGTTGGTAAATCATTTTATTAAAGCTTCTCAAAGATACAATGAGTCTAATCCGTTTGATAATATGGAAGAATATTTAACTTCTACAAACGAGAACTTTTTTAAATACATCGATTTTAAAAGTGATGCTCTTTATAATTCTTCTTTTTTAGTTGATCGTATTTCTGATTTTGTTTTTTACCTAAATTCATCTGAAGATTTACAAATACAAAGAAAGTTATTACGACGATCTATTCTTAAAGTTATGGATGAAGTTCCTACTGGTAGATTAAGAAAAGCGGTAACAGAGTTTTTAATCACTTCTTTAACCGATAAACGTAATGGTGAAGCTGTAGATTGGATGTTTGAAAAGTATTATGATGTTTTACCTGCCGATCAGTTTGATGATGCATTCAAAAAAGAAAAAGTGAAATTATTAAGTGCTACCGTTGGTAGAATTGCGCCTGATTTTTCTTGGAAAGAAGGTGATAAAGAAATGAAATTATCTACTTTAAATGATGGTGAAAAATATTTATTAGTATTTTGGAGTACTGGTTGTCCTCATTGTGTTGATGAAGTTCCTGAATTAGACAAATACATGAATGAAAATCATGAAAACGTTTCAGTGATTACATTCGGAATTGAAAATGATGAAGCAGATTGGACAGAATTTGTTAAAAAACTACCACATTCTCATAACGCAATAGGAACGCATCCTGAGTATAAGTTTGATAATGAAACAGTTCAAAAATATAATTTATTAGGTACACCTTCTTACTTTATATTAAATGCCAACAAGAAAATAATTGCAATGCCTAACCTGTTAGATGATGTGAAAAATTATTTCAATAAGTAATAATACTTAAAATAAACAAAAAAGCCCAACAATTAAACTGTTGGGCTTTTTTGTTTTTAAAAATATAAGAAAGCATCTTCTATATGCTGTATCTTATAAGTATCTTTACTTTTTAATACAGCAATAATATCAAACCGAACCTCTACATCTAAATCTTTTTCGATTACATAATTATCTATTGCCATAACTAATAATTTTATTTTCTTCGGATTTACAAAATCTTGCGGATTTCCGAAATAAGTACTCGATCGTGTTTTAACTTCTATCGCTACTAAAACAGCTTCTTTTTGTGCAATAATATCAACCTCAGCTTTTTTAAATCGGTAGTTTTTTTCAATAATAGCATAGCCATTATCCTGCAAATAATTAATTGCTAACTCCTCCCCTTTTTTACCAAGATCGTTGTGTTGTGCCACTAATTAAAATTTACCGTTGCTGTTTTTTCTTTAATGTTTAGCGTAATATTTCTTCCCATAATTAAGGCTCTGTTATCAGGTTCGTGACCCGCAGGAAAACTGAATATTATTGGTACATCATTTGGAATCACCTCTAAAATTAATTGCTCTATTGAAGTTCCCCAAGCCGTAGTATTTTTCTTAACCTTAGTCATATCACCAACAATGATTCCTTTTACTTTCCTAAAATATCCTGCACGCTTTAAGCTCTGCAGCATACGATCTATCGAATATTTATATTCTCCTATTTCTTCAATAAATAAAATTTTATCTTCTGTTGAAATCTGACTTTCAGAACCTAGCATAGATGCTAAAATGGCAATATTTCCTCCAACTAATTCTCCTTTTACGTTTCCTAGTCGATTGTATTTCGAAAACGGAATTTCATACGCCAATTCTTCACCAAACAATGCTCTTTTAAGCGATTCAATACTTTTTGCTATTACTTCAGGTGCATCTTGCATGCTTGTTCCCATAATTCCGTGAATCGTTTCTACACCCACATTATGAATATGGTTATGAAACGCAGTAATATCAGAATACCCAATTACCCATTTCGGTTTTTCTTTAAACTTCGTAAAATCTAATTTATCTAATATTCGAACAGAACCATAACCACCGCGAGCCGCCCAAATTGCTTTTATATTCGGATTATCTAAAGCATTTTGAAAATCTTCACAACGCTCTTCATCAGTTCCCGCAAAATGATGCGCTTGGTTAAACAAATGCTTTCCGTACACAACTTCTAAACCCCAACTTTCCGCTAATTGTTTTGCTTTATCTATAACATGCTTTCTGTTTTTTAATATTCCTGCAGGTGCTACAATTGCAATTGTATCTCCTTTTTGTAAAGAAGGCGGCGTTATTAATTTCATAGTTTTTGTTTGCGAAAAAGCTATTAAAGCTGTTAAGAAAAAAGATAATACTAGTACACTTCTCTTCAAAATAGTGTCTTATTTTTTTATGCTATTAATATATAAAGTCTAATCTATCAAATGTACCCATTTTATAACAGTTTAAAAAATTGCTTTTTCGTACTTTTGCACTTTAATTTTAGCAGAAGAAAATGAGTACACCAAAAAGATATACAATTACAGCAGCATTACCTTATACAAACGGACCAATTCATATTGGTCATTTAGCAGGTGTGTATGTTCCTGGAGATATTTACACACGTTTTTTACGTCAAAAAGGTAAAGATGTAATTTACATTTGTGGTTCTGATGAACACGGTGTAGCGATACCAATGCGCGCAAAAAAAGAAGGTGTTACTCCGCAAAATATTATTGATAAATACCACAGAATCATCAAAAAATCTTTTGTTGATTTCGGAATTTCATTTGACAACTATTCTCGTACATCATCTGAAATCCATCATAAAACGGCCTCTGATTTTTTTATAAAAATGTACAATGATGGTGAGTTTATCGAAGAAGTTACAGAGCAGTTATACGACGCAGAAGCAAATCAATATTTAGCAGATCGTTTTGTTGTAGGTACTTGCCCCAAATGCGGAAACGAAGAAAGCTACGGTGATCAATGTGAAAAATGTGGTACAAGTCATAATGCAACAGATCTAATCAATCCGAAATCAGCAATTACAGGAAATGTTCCTTCTTTAAAAGAAACAAAACACTGGTTTTTACCTTTAGATAAACACGAAGATTTTTTACGTAAATGGATTATTGAAGGTCATAAACACGATTGGAAACCAAACGTTTTAGGACAATGTAAGTCTTGGATTGATGACGGATTACGTCCTAGAGCTGTAACTCGTGATTTAGACTGGGGAATTCCTGTACCTATTGAAGGAGCAGACGGAAAAGTATTATATGTTTGGTTTGATGCACCGATTGGTTATATATCTTCTACCAAAGAATGGGCAGCTCGTGAAGGTAAAAACTGGGAAGATTATTGGAAAAAAGATGACACAAAATTAGTGCACTTTATAGGTAAAGATAATATTGTATTTCATTGTCTTATTTTTCCATCGATGTTAAAAGCACATGGCGATTATATTTTACCAGAAAATGTACCAGCAAACGAGTTTTTAAATTTAGAAGGAAACAAATTATCAACTTCTAAAAACTGGGCAGTTTGGTTACATGAATATTTAGAAGACTTTCCTAATCAACAAGATGTATTGCGTTATACTTTAACTGCAAACGCACCTGAAAGTAAAGACAACGATTTTACTTGGAAAGATTTTCAAGCAAAAAATAATAATGAGTTAGTAGCTATCTTCGGTAATTTTATAAACCGAGTAGTTGTTTTAACGAATAAATATTACGGTGGAAAAGTACCAGCTGCTGGTGACCTTTCTGAAGTTGATGAAGATACTTTAGCTAGCTTAAAAGAGTTTCCTAATGTAATTGCAAAATCTATTGAGCGTTATCGTTTTAGAGAAGCTTCTCAAGAGTTAATGAATTTAGCTCGTTTAGGTAATAAATACTTAGCTGATGAAGAGCCTTGGAAAATGATTAAGGTTGATGAAGAACGTACTAAAACAATTATGAATGTAGCATTACAAATTGCTACAGGGTTAGCTGTTTTATCTGAACCTTTCTTACCTTTTACTTCTACGAAACTAAAAAACATCTTAAACATAAGTCATAACGAGGAGTTTTCCGACGAAGTTATCTCTTCTGATAATGAGGTTGCCACATCAAGCAGAAAAAACTTGACTCGCAATGACGAATTAACTTGGGAGGATATTTCTGAAAAAAACATTTTAATTGCTGATAATCATCAAATAAATGAAGCTGAATTATTATTCGCTAAAATTGAAGATGCTGAAATTCAACTACAATTAGATAAATTAGAAGCTACAAAAAAAGCAAATGAAGCTGAAAACAGAGTTTTAGAGCCTCAAAAGGAAACCATTGAATTTGATGATTTCACAAAAATAGACATTCGTGTTGGTACAATTATCGAAGCTGAAAAAGTAGCTAAAACTAAAAAGCTTTTAAAGCTTACAGTTGATGTTGGTTTAGATATAAGAACCATCGTTTCTGGTATTGCAGAAAGCTTTAAACCTGCCGATATTATTGGACAACAAGTTAGTGTGGTTTGTAATTTAGCGCCACGTAAATTAAAAGGCATCGAAAGTCAAGGAATGATTTTAATGACCGATACTCCTGATGGCAAATTAGCCTTTGTACAACCTTCTGAAAAGGTAACTAACGGTGAATTTATTTCTTAGATAAAAACAACATTTTAGTATATTCGTAACCTCGCAAATTATTGCGAGGTTTTTTATTTTACGCAGCTATGAAAAAAATCATCATTATTTTAATTATGATGAGTTTAACTTATGTTAATTCTCAAGAACAAATTGGAAGTTTTAACGCAAAATTAGAAAATTCTAAGCTTATTCAAAAATCACTTTCTGTGTATAACAATTACACTAAAAACACTTGTACTTTCTTGTTTGAAACTAAGAAAATTCATGCTTATTTATTAGATGAAAAACTTATTGTTAAAAACCAATTACTTATAAATGAACTATATAGAAAGTATAATAATGTAGTTGGTAAAATATATGATAGCAATAATATTTATAAGCTAATTTTAGCTAATAAAGAAAAAAGTAAATTTGCTATAGTTAAATTCAACTTTAACCTAAATAAAGTTTCTTTTAGTGAAAATAAATTAAACACTAAAAATTTACTATTCCTTCAAAGTGTTAACAAAGAAAATATTAGCCATTTGCTTTTTTTAGAAAAAAAAACATCGAATATTATCTCAAAAAATTATTTTATTAATGATGAGACAACTACTACAAATTTTAATGTTGGAAAAGAAAAATTCTTAATAAATAATCAGAAAGAAATTTCCTTAAGCAAATTATTAGCTGATTATAAAAAACCTAATCATAGGGAAATAAAAAATATAGAATACGAACTTACTAAGGTTAATGAAAGTCCTTATACAAACAGAGTAGTTGACAAAGGTCTTTCTTATGTTATTGAAAAAAATCAAGTTTCACCTACATCAATAGCATTGGCATCTAGATACAATAAACTATATATTACAAATAATGATATTATTATTACCTTAGATAAGAATAGGTTTTACACGCAAATTTTAACTTTAAACTTAGATAAAGGCTCTTATATATTTGAAAGAATTAAGAAACCTTTATTTAATGAAAAAAACATGTATAAAAGATCAAACTCATTTATATATAAAGATAATATTTTTTTAGTTGGAGCCACAAAAAACAGGTTAATCTATTCTATTTATAGCTTAAAGGATAAAAATAAGATAAAACAATTTGAAGCAATAAAAAATCAACCGATTAGCTTTAAAAACTCACTTATAATTCAAGATGGAGGTGGTTTTAATAAACATCGAAGTTTTGAGGAAACAAATAAATTTTTACGAAAAATATCAGAAAGCAATATAGGAATTGGAGTCGTTAAAAACAATAACCTGTATGAGGTTACAATTGGAAGTGAAAAATTAACAACAAAAGCTAGTTCTACTACTATTATGTTTATTAGTCTTGGAATAATTGGTTTTTCTCCCAACTTATTAAGTACTCAGGGTTTTTCTTCACCAACCTCTAATTCCTTTTTTAATTATTTGACTACAAAATCTATCAAAATTAATTGTTTATTTGATGAAAACTTCAACCATATAAAAGGAAAAATAAAAGATAACACATACGATAAAATCGCTAATTTTATAAAAAATAACAAAGATGATAACGTCGAAGATATTTATCAAAATAACACTGAAAACATAAGGATACCAAAAGCTATTAATTTATTTAAGATAAACAACAGTATCATTTTGGGAGCTTATTTACAATTAGAAAAAAAATATATTTATTACAAATTCAATTAACGCTATGCAACTCCTCAATTATATAATTTCTCGTACAACTATTTCTCAAAAATCGATTCAAAATACTATTGAGTTGTTAAATGAAGATTGTACCATTCCGTTTATTGCGCGTTACCGAAAAGAAAAAACAGGGGATTTAGATGAAGTTGAAATCGGACAAATAGTACAGCTAAAAGAACAATTTGAAGCTTTAGAAAAAAGAAAAGCTACAATTCTTAAAGCGCTGGAAGAACAAGATGTTTTAACCAATGAGTTAAAAGCTAAAATCGAAAAAACAGATGATCTTACTACATTAGAAGACATCTATCTTCCGTATAAAAAGAAACGTAAAACCAAAGCCGAAACTGCGCGTAAAAACGGATTAGAGCCGTTGGCGAAGATGATTATGAGTCAGCGCGTAAATGATTTAAGTTTTACCGTCTCGAAATATATAAACGATGAAGTTGATTCGGAAGACAAAGTACTAGAAGGAACTCGTCATATTATTGCTGAATGGATAAATGAACGTACTGATGTTCGTAATAATATCCGTCATCAATTAGAGCGTTATGCTACTATTTCTACAAAGATTATAAAAACTAAAATAGCCGACGAGAAAGCGCAAAAATTCAAAGATTATTTTGATTGGGAAGAAAATCTAAATCGCATTCCGTCTCACCGATTATTAGCTATTCTTCGTGCCGAAAAAGAAGGGTTTATCCGTGTAAAAATCGCTATCGATAATGAAAGAACCCTTCAAAAAATTGAAGATAGAGTTATCAACTCTCAAAACGAGTGTGCTACTCAAATCGAATTAGCAGTTGCTGATGCTTATAAGCGATTACTATTACCTTCTTTAACCAACGAAGCAATGACGCTTGCAAAGGATAAAGCAGATGAAAACGCCATAACCGTATTCGCAAAAAATTTACAACAATTGTTATTAGGTTCTCCTTTAGGTGAAAAACGAATTTTGGCAATCGACCCTGGTTTTAGATCGGGTTGTAAAGTGGTTTGCTTAAATAAACAAGGTGATTTATTACACAATGAAAATATTTATCCGCATGCACCTCAACATCAATCTACTGAAGCCAAAAACAAGATTAATTCATTAGTTGACAAACATCAAATTGAAGCAATTGCTATTGGTAACGGAACTGCATCAAGAGAAACCGAACAGTTAATAAAAAGTATTTCGTTTAAAAATAATGTTGATGTTTTTGTGATAAGTGAAGCCGGAGCCTCTATTTATTCAGCCTCTAAAATTGCAAGAGATGAATTTCCTGACTATGATGTTACCGTTCGTGGCGCTATTTCTATTGGACGAAGATTAGCAGATCCTTTAGCTGAATTGGTTAAAATTGATGCAAAATCTATCGGAGTTGGGCAATATCAACACGATGTAGAGCAATCGAAATTAAATAAATCGTTAGATACCGTTGTTGAGCATTGCGTTAATAAAGTAGGTGTAAATATAAATACAGCAAGTGCTTCGTTACTAAGTTATGTTTCTGGTATTGGTCCGAAATTAGCAGAAAACATTGTGAATTATCGAAACGAGAATGGCGCATTTAAAAATAGAATTGCTATTAAAAAAGTGCCACGCTTAGGCGGAAAAGCATTTGAGCAATCTGCCGGATTTTTACGTATTAAGAATAGCGATAATCCTTTAGATAATTCTGCCGTACACCCAGAAAGCTATGCATTAATAAAACAAATGGCAAAAGATGCTGGTTGTAAGTTATCAGATTTAATAGGCAACACAACCGCTTTAAAACAACTAAAGCTACAACACTATATTACTGATTCTTTTGGTTTGCCTACGTTACAAGATATTGTAAAAGAATTGGAAAAACCCGGACTAGATCCGCGAGAAAAAGCAAAAGCTTTTAGTTTTAACGAACATATTAAAACCATCGATGATGTAAGATCTGGAATGATACTGCCGGGAATCGTAAACAACATTACAAACTTTGGTTGTTTTGTAGATATTGGCGTTAAAGAAAGTGGCTTAGTACATGTTTCTAACCTTTCTAATACGTTTGTTAAAGATGTTAGTGAGCATGTAAGCTTGCAACAACATGTAGAAGTAAAAGTGCTAGAAGTGGATGTGCAAAGAAAAAGAATTCAGCTTTCTATGAGTTATAACCATTCTTAAAAAACTATTTTACCTCTCTAAATAACATTAACAACTCAATTAATTATAAAAAAATAAGCTCAGCGTTAAAATTAACGCTGAGCTTATTCATCTAAAATATTACTTTCTTGTTGCCTTAGTTATTAATTATCCATGAAAAATAATATAGTTTACCAATTTGTCCTGTTCCTGGAGCAACAAAGTATTCTTTACCAAACAAGTTAGTTCCACCTATTTTAAATTTAGATTTTATTGATGGTATTCTATAATTTAATTGTGCATCTATAGCTGTTCTAGCATCTACTTGACCTTTTACAAAAGTTGAAACCCATCTAAATTCGTCTTGCCATCTTGCATTTACATTAAATCCAAAATTTTTAAAAAGCTTCTCATTTCCAAATTGAGCTTTTACAGTGTGCTTAGGTGTATTAAAATTTGGCTCAAATAACCCATAATCTAAATCTTCTTTCATTTCATAATGTGCAAAATTATAGTTGAAACCTAAACTATAATTTTTAAACATTTTTGTTTGTACGCCTAAACCTAAACCGTATGAATGTACTTCTGATTTAGCATTTGTAATTAAATTAAACTCACTTACATTTGGATTATCAAATATTGCAGTAGTTGCATCAGCATCTAATTGTGCTGTTGCTATAACTTTACCTACATTAGGAACTGTTAAATCCTGATAAAACACAAAATCGTTATGAAAACTATAATAAGTATTAAAATCTAAATATAAATTTGATCCTGCAACATTTAAAAGCCCTCTATAACCTAACTCAAAAGTTTTAACTTGTTCTGCTACTATTTCTTCATACTCAGATTTAACTAAAAAATTTCCTGTCTCATTAATATAGTCTCTGTCATAAATAGATCTTGTTAATAACGCGTTATTAATTAAATCATCTCCCGTTACAGCTGTTGTAGTTCCATCTATTCTTCTTAAATTATCAGAAACAGAACCAACAGTAGTTTTTCTTGCTGAAGGAGCAAACATGTACTGTTCTTGAATTGTTGGATTTCTAAATCCCGTCTGAAAAGAAGCTCTTACAATTTGATCATTACTTTCTCCTAATGCATAATTAAGCGCAACTCTTGGTGAATAATTGGCTTTAAAATTTTCAGATTTATCATAACGAATAGACCCTGTAAACTTTAATTTATCATCTAAAAATTTCTTTTGAATTTGCGTGTAAAAACCATATTCTTCAATACTAATTTCTTCTACAGCATCATTAAAAATAGTTCCTTTAGAATCTGGATTGTAATTTCTATAAGACCCTCCTACTTGAACGTCAGCCCAGTCATCTAATAAACTTTTAAGGTTGTAATTACCATCTAAGTGAGAATAATAACTTCTGTCATAAATCTTACTTCCTCCTTCTGTTACCAATGTTGAAGTAATTAAATCAAAACTATCATTAAATTCTTGTGTACCTGGATTTAATCTATATTGGTCTGCAAATTCTCTAGCTGATGCTAATGAACCTCCTTGAAATAAATTTATCGCATAAAAATCTCCCCACGAGAAATTATACCCAGAAGGGAAAAAAGATGAAGGAGGTAAAACAGGCAGATTAAAATCTGCAAATCTATTTAATGCTTGAGCTGTTCTTGTTAAATCATAAGTATCTCCGGCATCATTACGAGTGTAATACCCTCTAACAAAAAAGTTATCTCCTTTTACTTCTAACTTAGATTGACCTATATAATAATTACGTTGTGCGAATCTTGATGATACTCCTTGAAACATATTATCTCCCTTAGCCAATCTTGTTGCTAAAATAACCTCTAATGATTCATCTTTAAAAGGACGGTAATGTAAAGATGTTGAGAACTTCAAATTCTTAGATTTATAATCTCTTAGTAACTCTCTTTCGGTATACCCTTTTCTGCTTATCTGCGTTCCTACAGGAAATCTACCTGTGTTTTCAGCATTTGGATCTAATGCGTTAAAAGGTAAATAACCAAAATCTACCAATATTAATGTTGAACGAGATAAATCTGCAAAATCTTCATCTCCGTATGTATTTACACCATCATAATCTAAACTTCCAATCTCATCTGGACTTCCATCAAATAGTTCGCCACTATCTATCTTCTTATTTCTAGAATCTGTAGCATGCCATTCTTCAGCCTCGTAGTATGAGAAATTTACCTTAGCAGCAAAGGCGTCACTAAACTTGTAAGCCATACGCACTGTAGCGTCATAAAAAGGATTGTTTCCTGCTGCTTTCTGATTAGTAGTTCCACTTTTTAATAAGAAACTTATTCCTGAATAATCAAAAGGGTTCTTCGTACTCATTAGCATAATACCATTATAAGCATTTGCACCATATAATGCTGAAGATGCTCCTGGTAATACCTCTACACTTTTAATATCTAGCTCTGAAATACCTGATAAGTTCCCTGCACTAAAGTTTAAAGCAGGTGCTGCGGTATCCATACCATCAACTAATTGCACGAATCTTGAGTTACCAAAATCTGCGAAACCTCTTGTGTTTACAGATTTGTATCCATAACTAATTTCTCTAGCATCTACTCCTTTTAAATTGGCTAAACCATCATAAAAAGAATTTGAACTGCTCTTTTTTATATCTGTTAAACCTAATCGTTCAATTGTAACCGGAGATTCTATAATTCTCTCTGGTACTCTTGACGCAGATATAACTACTTGATCTAATAAAAGATTTTCTTTAAGAACTACATTAACACTATTTTCTGATGTAACCACAATAGTCTCTGTTCTATAACCAAAGGCAGAAACATTTATTGTTTGAGGAAACTTACCATCTAATAAAATTGTAAACACACCCTCTTCATCTGATGTTGTACCTTTATTACCTACTACAATTTCGGCACCGTAAAATGGCTCTAAATACTCATCATATACTATTCCTTTTATTTTTACTTGTGAATACATTGTTGCAATGCATAAAGTAAAAACAATAATCATTAATTGTTTTTTTAACATTTTTTAAATTATTATAAAGTTTTGAAAAATTATTCTTCTAATGAAAAGTTTATAGGAAAACCATATTTAACAGATACTGTTTTTCCATTGTTTTTTGCTGGTTTGAAATTAGGTAATTCAAACACAACTCTTTTTGCTTCTTCGTTTAATATCTCACCGTTATTAGGACCAATAGCTTTTACGTTTCTTACATAACCGTTTTTGTCGATTATAAAACGAACCCAAACCTCTCCTTGTATTTGGCTTCTAATTGCTTCACTAGGATAAACAAAATACTTGTTAATATGTTTAATCATCTCTGCATTAAAGCAATCTAACTCCTCACTTTTTTTAGCATTTAAGCATCCTTTAAATGTAGGAATATTATCTACGTAATAAAGTTTTGACGCTTTCATAACCTCTTCCTTCGATAACTTCTCTTTTAAGCTATTAATACTTTTTTTCAGAGTATAAATATCTTTTTGACCATTATTCTTATTGATACTTTCTGAAACATTTACCGCTATTTTATCAGTTTCTATTATTTCAGTTGGCTCAACAGGAACATTAGCCATTGCTTCATTTTCTAGTAATTTTACTGGCTTTACAATTTGTGCTACTTTTACAACCTTTCTTTTCTTTAAAAATCGTCTGTTTGCTGATATTTTAACTTTTATCTGCCTATTTTTCTTTTTATTTGAATCTTTAACAGGCTCAATAGAACATTTTGTTACAGATATACTATTCATATCTATAGAAGATTCATCTGGGGTTAAACAGACCTCTTTTTGCCCATAGAAGTTTAAAATAGTGAACATAAACACTATAAGGGAAAATTGTTTTTTCATTTTTTTATATGTAATGTTAATTCATTTATTAAGGGGGTGCAAATGTACATATAAATAAATTCATAAAAAACAAAATAAACTACTGATAATTAACTACTTAAAAAGTAAGTCTGTTTTAAAAAACCTATTTACCTCCTAACATTAAAAGTTCTATTACCACAACTTCGGTTACATAACGTTTTTCGCCTGCTGAAGTTTCATAAGATCTTGATGTTAGTTTACCTTCAACCATTATTTCTCTTCCTTTGGTTAAATACTTTTCTACAATCTCTGCTGTTTTATTCCAAGCAACTAAGTTGTGCCATTGTGTATCAGTGATTTTTTCTCCTGCAGCGTTTTTATAAGTTTCATTAGTTGCTATTGATAGTTTTGCTACTTTTTTCCCGCTTTCTAAAGTAATAATTTCTGGGTCATTACCTAAGTTTCCTATTAACTGCACTTTGTTTCTTAACGTATTCATAAGATAAGTTTTAAATGATTATTATTTGTCAATTCGTTTTGACATTGCAAAGATGAAACACCGTGCTAATTAAAAACGGTTAGTAATAATTTGTTTTCGTTTGTAAATGAATGTAAATGTTTAATTAAATTTAATACCTTTGTATATCAAATACTTAGCTCATGAGATTTCATTTAGAAACTGATCGATTAATTTTAAGAGAAATTCGAAAAACAGATATTAACGGAATGTTCGAATTAGATTCTGATGAAAAAGTACATGAATATTTAGGCAAAAAACCCATAAATACAATTTTACAAGCCGAAGAGAATATTCAGTTTATTCATCAACAATATAAAGAATTAGGCATCGGGCGATTTGCTTGTATTAAAAAAGAAACTGGAGAGTTTATTGGTTGGTCTGGCTTAAAATTGAATACAGGTACAAAAGAAGCGTTAAACGGTTATCAAGATTTTGTGGATATCGGTTATCGTTTTATTCCGCGTTTTTGGGGAAAAGGGTATGCTTCTGAAACTGCTTTTGCTTCTTTAGAATTCGGATTTAAAAAAATGAATTATGATATTATTTACGGTGCTGCAGACACTAATAATATTGGTTCAAATAAAATTTTAAACAAAATCGGATTGCAATTTGTAAATCAATTTAATTACAAAGAAGTAAAAGTAAACTGGTACGAACTTAAAAAAGCAAACTATGGAAAGTAAAAAATGTTTAGAATGCAACGAAAAAGTAATTGGGAGAATTGATAAAAAGTTCTGCTCAGATTATTGCCGAAACTCCTACAATAACAAAGTAAATAAAGACAGTAAAAACCTTATTAGAAACACCAATAATCGCTTACGTAAAAACTATAAAATTCTTACAGATTTAAATATTTCAGGTAAAACAAAAATTAGCAGACGCAAGCTGTTTGATAAGGGTTTCAACTTTAAATTTATTACATCATTATATATTACTAAAACAAATAATACTTATTTTTATGTGTATGACCAAGGTTATTTAGAATTAGAAAATGAAATCTATTTATTAGTTAGGCAAGATTAATTCTTATTTAACCTAATTCTTAAAAGGTGCCTTTTCTCATCTGTAAATAAACTTCTTCCATGCAATGCTGTTTTATTATTTATAAAGATTAAATCTCCCTCTTCAAGGCAAAAATTAATTATTTTTGAATTATTTAAAATTATCTTTTTCAATTCGGTATAGGCTATAATCTGTTCTTTTGTACATAAACTATTATCATAATGTATTGCTTTTTCAAAAGTATCAATTCTAAACCTAATTTCATTAGTTCTTAGAATTGGCCCAAAATTAAATTCATGCTTATTAGATTCTTTTTTCTTAAACACATTAGGTACAACAAAAGGGAATTCTGTCTCTCTTAATATTTTCTCAAGTTCTTTACCTCTTTTTAATACTCTTAAATCATTTAAAATGTCTTTCAATTTTAAAATACTAGAAATACCTCCACCACAATTTGCTTTTTTTAAAGTCAATAAACTAAAATAATCTTCAGGATATTCGCTATACTGACTATCTGTATGTAATTCGGCTTCATGAGAATGTTCAGAATATGTTTTTATGAAATTTTTTGATGTTGTATTCGATTTTATATCCCAAATTAATTTATTATTTACATCATGACCTATAGGTGTTCCTATTTGTCTAGAAATTTCTAAAAAATTTTTTTTAATTATTTCTATATTCTCTGAATCATTAAAATTTTTAATGATAACAAAACCTGTTGAATTTAAGGCTACTAAAATAGTTTTAAATAATTCACTATCATTTTTTTTATAATCCTTATAATCTAAAGTTTCCATGTTTTGTTGTATCGTAATTTCCATATTAAGGCTTTTACACTTTTTTTATTATAAAAAACATTTTTACATATTTTAAAAAAAGAAATATTACTTTTTTTTGAATAAGCTAGGCTTTGAAAAAAATAGTTACTTTTTATTATTTTATTATTTCTTATTTCTTTAAAAAAATAAGAGATAAACATTTCTGCTAAACTTTGGTTAATAGGACCTAAATCCCAATTTCTTTCTTCATAAAACTTTAACAAGTAAAATTTAGCCGCAAATATTGCTTTCTTGTTGTCTTTAAAATTACTACCACTAAATATTCCTCCTTTATGAACTCTATATATTGACGGTTTTATTTCATGAATATATCTGGCTTTACCAAAATTTGCTAATTTACCTCTTAAAATAAAATCTCCCGTAATAATATTTATCATGTTTTCTTCAAAAAGTTTAACTTTATTATTTCTATATAATAAAGTTAAAGTAGGTACATATGTATTTAATATTTCTTCTTTCTCTATACTTACTGACTCTTTAAACCGCACTAGATATTCTTTTTTAAACTTATCCTGTCTTTGGTTATAAATCTTTGCATTATGAAAACATAACACATAATCTTCATTATTTTCTAAAAATTTAACCCTCTTTTGTAAAGATAACTTGTCTGTCCAATAATCATCTCCTTCAATAATAGATATGTATTTAGATTTTATACAATAGTTAGCATATGTATTATTAAATGTACCTGTTGCTCTACCATCTATTAAAATATTATTCTTTCTAGAGTTTAATAATAGCTTTATTTTATTCGGGTATTTATCTGCATACTTTTTACATATTTCTCTAGTGCCATCATTAGAATCATCTTCTGCAATTAAAATTTCGAAATCAAAATTTGTAACCTGCATTAAAATAGAATCTAGACACTGAGCAATAAAGTTTACATGATTATAAGTAACTACTTTTACCGTAACAATAGGCTTTTTATCTTTTCTGTTATTAGAATACTCTTCTACAGCTACTTTTAAATATTTATTTTTAAACTCTTTGAAATTCATTTTTATACACTAAAAATTATTGGAAATAAATCTGAATCTCTATAGTTTGGTTTCCCTAGTTTGTCTTTGCTACATATTTTATCATAACCAATAACAATTAATTCACCTTTGTCATTATAAACTTCTTGATACCTATTTTCTTTATCTTGTAAATGAATAGCTAAAGCCATTCTATTTTTATTACTTGTATTAGGAAAACTACAATGTATTGTATGACTATTATGAAAACTAACATGTCCTTTTTTTAAGGTCATCATTTTTTTTAAATAATTAGGTTTCTTATTTTTTAAATAATTCTCAAACTTAAATAAATTTTGGTCATGAAAAGAATAAAATGATTTAAGTTCTTTTTCATCTTTCCAGAGGTGACTTTTTGAAATATAAGTTAATGCCCCCATATTTTCATTGCAGTCTTGTAAAGGTATCCATGCTGTAAGCATTTTGTTTGATGTACAGGTTGGCCAATAAGCCTTATCTGAATGCCAACCAACAACACCTCTACTATTAGGTTTTTCGGGTAATTTATTTACTAAAGAATCTGCAAATAAACGAACTTCGGTTGTTCTTGCCAAAGCTGAGGCAATTGCACCTATCATAGGATAAAAACCTAAAGTTTGTAGCTCTTTTTTTTGAAGTGTAACAAATTCATTATTTCTTATAGCAGAACAAATATCTATTTGATCATTTGCAATTCCATTATTACTTTTAAAATTAAAATCTATTTTTCCTTGATAGAAATCATTTGCTCCTTTTATAGCATTATCCAATAATATGTCTGGTATTATTTTATTACTAATATACCAACCGTTTTGTTCATAAAAAAGAATATCATTTTGTGTTGGTAACATACTTTTTTGATGTTCAGACAAGTCACTTAAATTAAATTTAAAGCTCATAATTATTAATTTATGTAATTTTTTATTGTTGCTAAATCTAATCCCGTATTATTTGCTCTTATTAAAGAACAAGCTTTTCTGTGATCTACTTTATTTGTAACTGGGTGAGATGAGGTTCTAAAATCTCCCATTCCAAAATAATTATCATCAAAATATAAAAGAGTACCTGTTACAAAATCTTCAAATTTCTCTCCTTTTATTTCGCCTTTAATTTTTTTTTGAGGTATCCATTCTTGCAATACCATATCTTTCTTTTCTGCTTCAGAGAAAAGATTTTTCCATTCTTTATCTTCTGTAACTATACCTGCATAAATTTTTTGACTTTTGCCTAATGCTCTATGCTTTAAAATCCATTTATCTTTTTCATTTTTTGCTTTTTCCCATACTTCAATATTTTCTAAAGAGGTATAAGTCGGTATGTGAAAATCTTTAAATAAAATAATTTCTTCTTTTGTTAAAACAGTTTCTTGAAGCTCTTTTTTTCCTAATACAGAAAAAAATCTTTTATCGTGAATTAAAAAAATAGTTCTAAAATCATTAATAATATTAAGAGGCATTAATTTTTCTAAAGTTTGTATAGAAAATGATGTTATTTCATCAAAAGACAACTCACTAATTATTAAACTATTTTGCATAGAATCTATAAAATTTCCCACTTCTTTATAGCTAATATCTATAGCTTTATAATTCATTCGTGTAAAAATATCTTTATAAATTTTAGATTCATTTTTTAAGTCTTTTCCTTTTAAGATATATACAGACTCTATGTCTTTTAAATACCTTTCTAAATGATTATTAATGGGTTCATATAAATTTTGAATTTCCAGAAATTTCATTTCTCTTTGGTGGTAATCTAATGATAATCTATTCATTAATCCGGATAAAAAAACTCCATTTAAAGCAAATCTACAAGTAATTTCTATCAACTTTACTTGGTTATTTTTATCATAAACAAAATCGGTTCTATAAGTACCTACATTATATTTTTTTCTATTAAATATTTCTATTATTTTCTCTGTTTTTTCACTTACAGGCATTAAATGTTTATATTTTTTATAACAACTTACAAATTCGTTTATAAGTTTATACATTATTTTTTGAACCTTAATAAGCTTATCATTATGGCTTTTGCTTATAATAATAGGTTCTTCAAATACCCATTGTTTGTAATACTCTTTTCTTTCCTTTACAAAAGTTTCTACAGATTCTTGTATATTCATTCTAAATTACAGCAATTTGTATTCTCTAATTAATTTTTTAGTTTTTTCAACTCCATTATGCATCAAAACATCAATTATTGACAATCCCTGAAAAAAAGACTCTCCAAACTGTTTAAAAAAATGCTTTTGAGTTTCTACAAATAATAGTTCTATCCCTTTATTCTCAAAATATGCTTTGTCATAAAGTTCTGTTCCTCCTATTGGGTTTATATAAGAATTACAATTGTATTTATTACAAAGTTTTATAATTCTTTCAGATTTTACATTTTCTTTATTTATTTTATCTTGTATTAATAAGTCAATCTCAACATCTTTATTCTTAATATTATCAAATTCAATTTTTGTTTCAATTTTTAATAAATTACAGACATTTACAATTATTTTTGAATTATAGGAATGTAAATTACTATCTAAAGTATTTATTATTTCTTCTAAAAAAGGATAGGTTTCATTAAAATATAATGCCTTTTTGTAATTAAAATAAATAAGGTTTAATAATTTTTTTTTCCACTTACCATCTTCATTAATTTCTATTTCATTAATTAATTTATTCGAACTTTTTCCTTTTACTGGTACATTTATATAAAAAGGTGTTTTTTTTCCTTTATCTAAAATTCTATTTCTCGTTATCCAAGACTTTTTTCTAAACGAAACATTTTCATATAAAACAAAAACATCTACAGCTTGTATTAACTGAAAATAACCTATGTATGGGAAAAAGTAGGATTGCATTACACCTAATTTCATTATTTACTTTCTTTAATTATTTTAATAAATTTAAAAATAGTTGTCTTATTTCAAAAAAATACTTTTTGTTTAGAAAAAATGATAAAACAAAATACATTATACTAAAAAACAATATAATAATAATAATTAATAACAAATTATGAAAATCTTTAAGTAAAATCATTAAAAAAAAACTTAAGAAACTAACAACAAGACCTATTAAAATTATTGGCAACATGTCTTTTAATTGATCAAATGTTTTATAATTAATTAATCTACCACTATAAAATGTGTTAACAAAAAGACCTAAAAAAGATGTAATTACAATTGCTATTAATAAGCCATAAATTCCAAATAAAATTCCACAAAATATTGAAATAATTACCATGAAAATCTTCACAATCTCTAATTTTAAAAATAAATCTGTTCTATCATATACCTTGAAAATATTTATATTAAATGAATGTATAGGAATTAACATTCCAGAAAGAACTAAAATTTGAAAATAAGGAACTGCAGGTAACCACTTATCTGAAAGTAAAACTATAAATAATGGTTTCGCAATTACCATTAAACAAAACATAATTGGACAAATAATAAAGAAAACGCATCTTAGTATTGACTTATAAGTTTTTGCTGTTTTTTCTTTATCGTCTTGCATTTTTGATAACAATGGATATGTTACTTTCGATATCATAGAAGATATTAAATTAACAGGGTAATTTCTTAATATTTTAGCTTGGCTATAAAAACCTAAAGTATTTATTGAAAACCTCTTTCCTATTAAAAATGAATATACTTCTTTCATTATAGAATCTAAAAGAGATGAGATCATTAGTTTATACCCAAACAGGAAATGTTTCTTTAATTTTTTATACGATATTTTCATCTCTATCTGCCAATCAGAATTACTCCAATAAACAATAGATTTAATTAATAAAGTACTTAATTGCATCCAAACTAAACTCCAAATTCCATAGCCTAAATATGCTAAAAATAAGCCAATAATAGAACCTAATATTGTTGCTAAAAGATTATTTAATGTAATTTTTTTTAAATTCATTTGCTTTATTAGTACACTTTGCTGAATACTAAAAAAAGCAGATAATATTAAACTTAAACTATAAACCCTTATTAAGCTTGTAAGTAATGTATTCTCGAAATAATTAGCCAAATACGGTGCTAATAAATATAATAATGGGTATATAAAAAAGCTAAGTAGTAAATTTCCAAAAAAAACAGATGTATAATCTGTTTTATCTGCTTTATTATCCCTAATAATAGAATTCCCCATTCCTCCTTCAGTAATTGCAGATCCAATGCTAATAAAAATAGAGAGAACTCCTATTAAACCAAAATCTTCAGGAGTAAGTAATCGTGCTAATACTAATATTACAAAAAAAGAAAAACCTCTTAAAAAAACAACATCTATAAAAGCCCAAATTAGACTTTTTTTTATTTCTTTTAAGTACATTTTCTACTTAGTTATTTTTGAAACCACTTTTTTTAAAATATCACAAACAACAATAACATCTTCAGTTTTTAAATCATAAAAAAGAGGAAGACAAAGAACCCTTTTTGCCACACTATTAACTACTGGTAAATCCCTTTCTTTACCTACATAATTTAATGATTTAGAAAGAGATGGGTAAAAATATCTTCTAGGATAAATTTCATTAACATTTAACTCCTTAATACTATTTAATAAAGTAATTTCATCCTTAAAAATAATTGGGTAATATGAATAATTTTTACTCGTATTTTTAATTCTCTTTTGCTTTATAAATTCCTCTCCTTTTAGTAACTCATCATACAGTTCAGACAACAGCTTTCTTTTATTTCTGATTTTTTCTTGATACTTTAAATTTACAACTCCCATACCTGCATGGAACTCAGAATTTTTAGCATTTATTCCTAAATTAGAAAAAGTAGTTTCATCTTTAAATCCAAAATTTCTCATTGACTTAAGTTTTTGAAACAATAAGTCATTTTTTGTTACCAAAAAACCTCCTTCGATAGTATGGAAAGTTTTAGTTGCATGTGTACTACAAATACTTATATCTCCAAAATTAAAAATTGAACTACCTTTTACATTCACATCAAATGCATGTGCACCGTCATAAATTACTTTTAAATTGTGTTTTTTAGCTATTTCGGCGATAGCATATACATCACATGGCGAACCAAAAACATGAGTAGCTAAAATAGCAGTAGTTTTATTCGTAATTGATGCTTCAATTTTATGAGGATCTATATTTAAAGTATCTTTATCTATATCCACAAATATTGGAGTACAATTTCCCCAAACAATTGTAGATGTTGTTGCTACAAAAGAAAATGGTGTAGTTATTACTTCGCCTTTTAAATTTAAAGACTTTATTGCTAATTGTAATGCTGTTGTTCCATTATTAACAAATAAAACATCTTTGAGTTTTAAAAAATCACTTAGATCCTTTTCCAATTTTAAAACTAAAGGTCCATTATTTGTTAATCTCTTTTTTTTCCAAATCAGTGATACAATCCTGTTATATTCATTTTCAGGCGGAAGAAAGGGGCTGTTTATAGGGATCAGAAAATCTTATATTTTATAATTGATACAAATATAGCATTTACTTAAATAAAAAACACATTACATTTATGTATCATTTTAATCTTATTGCTTTTTATTTGTTAACTAATTTTAAAATAACATAATAAAAAATTAAGTTCGTAACTGATTAATCACCCTTATATATATTTTCATAAATTTCATGCACCACTCATCCGCGATACTTTACTTAACAAATAAATTGCTTATTTTTATTGAACATAAAACTCACTATGAAATCATCAAATAATTTTCTTGCTGTTATAATTTTACTTCTAACCGTTTATTGGAGTTATAGTGACATATCACCTATAATTACAACTGCAGATGAAGAATTAAAAACAACCGATTTCTCGACAACCAACGCTCTTTATCATTTAAAAAACATATCTCAAAAAACACATCACACAGGTTCTCCCGAACACAAAGTAGTACAAGATTATATTGTAAACGAACTTCATAAATTAGGGTTAAAAACTGAAATTCAGCAAAAAACAGTAATTAATAAAAAGTGGAGAGCAAGTACAACTCCCCAAAATATTATTAGCAAAATTAAAGGTACCGAAAACGGAAAATCGTTGTTACTTTTAACACATTACGATTCAAATCCACATTCTTCTATAGGTGCCAGCGATGCTGGATCTGGAGTTGTAACAATTTTAGAAGGGCTTCGGGCTTTTTTAGCTAAAAACAAGCAACCTAAAAATGATATTATTATTCTTTTTTCTGATGCTGAAGAATTAGGATTACTCGGTGCTCAGGCTTTTGTAGAAAACCATTCTCTTGCAAAAAATATTGGATTGGTTTTAAATTTTGAAGCCAGAGGAAGTGGTGGTGCTAGTTATATGCTGATGGAAACAAACGGTAAGAATAAAAAAATATTAACCGAATTTTTAAACTCTAACCCCAATTATCCAGCTGCAAATTCTTTAATGTACAGCATCTATAAAAAATTACCAAACGATACCGATTTAACAGTTTTTAGAGAAAACGGAAACATAAACGGCTTTAATTTTGCCTTTATTGATGATCATTTCGATTATCATACCGCACAAGATTCATACGAAAGACTCGATAGAGAAACATTACAGCATCAAGCAGAATACTTTACAACATCCTTAAATTACTTTTCGAATTCTGATTTAACAAATACCAATAGTGATGAAGATTACATATATGTAAATTTTCCTTTTACAAAACTTTTAACGTATCCGTTTTCTTGGGTTTTACCAATGTTTATATTCGCTTTATTAATTTTTATAGCTTTAATTTTCTTCGGATTAAAAAAAGAAAAAATAACTATTAACGGGTTATTAAAAGGTTTTATTCCCTATACCATAGCATTAATTCTATGTATTGGTTTATCACACGGATTATGGTTATTAATTTTAATGATACATCCCGAATATGTCGATATGTTACATGGTTTTACCTATAACGGATATCAATATATAATGGCATTTGTATGTTTAAATAGTTGGATTTTGTTTAAAATATATAACACCTGTAAACAAGCTAAAACTACCGATTTATTTATCGCTCCGATTTTCATCGGGCTTGTTTTAAATTATTTAATAACACAATATTTACCAGGCGCAGGATTTTTTATCATTCCTATTTATACTTCTTTATTAATGTTAGCTATTTTAATTTTCTTAAATGTTAGCAACAGAACAAGTGCTACCTTATTTGCCATTATAGCAATACCTACAACATATATAATTGCACCGATGTTACAGTTATTTCCTGTTGCTTTAGGTTTAAAAATACTATTTGTATCTGCTTTTTTATTGGTATTAATATTCGGATTTATTTTACCTGTTTTTCATCAACAAAAAAAGAAAAACAACTGGCAAAAAATTACAGGATTAGCAACTATTTTTCTCTTCGGACTAGCAACTTTTAACAGCGGGTTTTCAATTGATAATAAAAAACCCAACAGTATTGTTTTTATACAAAACTCTGATACCGATACTTCTTATTGGGCTACTTATAACAAAACCTTAGATGGATTTACAAAACAAGTTTTTAAAGATGATTTTACAGAAGGAAGCTTGCCTTCTATAAAAGGTAAAAGCAAATACAATACCAACTTTAGTTTTCATAAAAAAACAGCAAACAAAAACTTTAGCACTTCTATTATTACCATAAACGAAGATGTTGTTGTTGGTAATGAAAGAAAATTAAGTTTTACGATAACGCCTACTAGAAAAATAAATAGATACGAGTTTAACAACAATGAGACTATTGGTATAAAAAACTTGGAAGTAAATGGTGCTTTTTATGATAATGGAAAAGAGTTTATTGCTGATCAAGGCACTCTTTTAATTTATCAAATGGCAAATTCAGATAAAAATGTTACAATGTCTTTTACAATTGATAAAAACGTAAAACCTAACATAACATTAAATGAAATATCATACGATTTGTTATCTAATAAAAAAATGAATTTAAAGCCGCGAAGCGAAATTATGATGCCAATGCCATTTATAATAAATGATGCTATTATTGTTTCTAAAAAATTAACGTTTTAAAACAAAAAGCGCTCAACTAAAATTAGTTAAGCGCTTTTTTATAGATTTAATAATCTACTAATCTATATGAGAAACGCGCAAAGTGTTTACCATTCCTTTTGCTTTTACAGGCATAGATGATAAGTTAATCATAAAATCACCAGTTTTTACAAACCCTTTTTCTTTACATATTTCATTAATATCTTCCAAAGTATCGTCAGTACTTAATTCACGATCGTAATAATAAGCTCTAACACCCCACAAAAGGTTTAACTTACCTAATATTCTTTTCTCTGAAGAAAAGGCTAATACGTGTGATTTTGGTCTCCAAGCAGAAACCTGAAAAGCGGTATATCCACTATTTGTTAAGGTAGTAATTGCTGCTGCATTAATATCATCAGCCATTAAAGCCGCATGATGACAAACCGATTTTGTAATAAATCTTTTTGTACGAATATGTGGTGCTTCTTGTGGCACTTTAATTAAATCAGAAAACTCAACACTTCCAATAATTTCTGTCATCTTTTTAATAACACGTATTGGGTATTTTCCTACAGATGTTTCTCCAGAAAGCATTACGGCATCTGCTCCATCCATAATTGAATTTGCAACATCATTTACCTCTGCTCTTGTTGGCACCGCGTTTTCAATCATCGTTTCCATCATTTGCGTTGCAATAATTACAGGAATTCTTGCTTGCTTAGCTCTTCTTACCAACATTTTTTGAATTAACGGCACATCTTGCATAGGCACTTCTACACCTAAATCTCCACGAGCTACCATTAATCCATCACAATACGGAATTAAAGCATCTATGTTTTCAACAGCTTCTGGTTTTTCAATTTTTGCAATTACTGGAACTCTGTATCTTGATTTCTGCTTAATTAAATCGCGTAACATTCTTAAATCCTCAGGGTTTCTAACAAATGATAATGCAATCCAATCAACTTCTTGCTCTAAAGCAAAAACAGCATCTTTTTTATCTTTTTCTGTTAATGCTGGTAATGATATATTGGTATTTGGTAAATTAACTCCTTTTTTAGATTTTAAAGCACCACCTACAATAACCTTGGTAATTACCTCTGTATTTTTATCTGTAGAAACTACTTCGAATAATAATTTACCATCGTCTACTAAAATTTGCTCTCCTGCTTTTACATCTTTCGGAAAACGCTGATAGGTCATAAAAGCTTTTTCTTTGGTCCCTATACACTCTTCTGTTGTAAAAGTAAAAGTATCTCCTGCTTTTAATTCTATTCCATCATTCATTATTCCTACTCTAAGCTTAGGCCCTTGTAAGTCTGCTAAAATAGCCACATTATAACCTCTCTCATCATTAATTTCTCGTATTTGTCGAATACGTTCTTTTACATCATCGTAATCGGCATGAGAAAAATTAACTCTAAAAACATTTACTCCAGAGGCTGCCATTTCAGCTAAAATTTCTTTTGTATTTGTTGCAGGTCCTAGGGTTGCTACAATTTTTGTTTTTTTGTTGTGTGGCATCGTTTAAAATATTAAAAAATCTTTCGACTTTAGGGATTCTACTTCTACTTTATAAGAAGTAATAATTTGTGGTATTTTATTTATCATATCAATTGTTTTCACAATATATGCTAAATCAAAATCTCCTTCTATTTTTAAAAAGAAATCAACTTTTTTTTTCTCAGGAACAAGGTGCGTTATTGAGTCGCTCTCAGAAAAAAGACTTGTTGCTGTTGTTTTTTGGGTTGACTTATAAACATTGGCGATTAAAAACCAATCGTAATCAAACTCTATATTTGTATATTCATATACCGAATAAAAAGATTGCCTATTTTTTTGAGTGAAATCTAAATCATAATTCGCTTTACTAAAACTTGTATGTAAATATTTATTTAGTAAATACGCTAATTTATACTCATTAAGTACCGTATGAATGCCTATTAATGCATAATCACTTGTACAAAACTCGTTAATATTCAATGTATAAGTAGCCATAAAAACAACTATTTGCTTTTGGCTAAATTACTGAATGTATCTAAAATATAGTGTGAAATTAACGAAAACGTTTTCGCGCTAATGTTAAGAATTTTCCATTTGACTTTGCATTGCAAAATATACTCTTTTTGCAGCAATTTCTTCGGCTTTCTTTTTAGAGGTAGCTCTTCCTTTACCTATAATGTTTCCATCAATACTAACGCGTACACTGAAATGTCTTTTACTTTGGTTTCCAGAATCTTCGTATGATTCGAATTTATACTTTTTCTTATTCTTTTGGCACCATTCAATAACAAATCCTTTATAGCTAGATATTTTACCTTCTAACCTTTCAATATCTACATAAGGCAATACTACTTGATCGTAAATAAATTGATTACAATAATTATACCCTCTATCTAAATAAATAGCACCAATTAGTGCCTCAAATATATTACCGTAAATATTATTACTAATATTAGCTGGCGGAATGTTACTTTTTACAAAACGAAGTAATTCTAAATCTTTACCTAAAGTATTTAAATGTGCTCTACTTACAACTTTAGATCGCATTTGAGTTAAATACCCTTCATCTCCTTCCGGAACTTTTTTATAAAGATAAGAAGCCATTACCGATCCTAAAATAGCATCGCCTAAAAATTCTAATCGTTCGTAATTAATAGGATATCCTTTTTCGTCTACTAATTTTAATGACCTATGTGTAAATGCTTTCTTGTAATGAGAAAGTGTTATTGGCTTAAAATTGAGCAGTTCTTTTAATTCGTAGTAAAAATTTTCATCCTCTTTATTTTGTGGCTTAACTATTCTACGAAGAAAGTTCATAAGAAATTAATCTAATTTTCTAAATACTACACAAGCATTATGACCACCAAAACCAAACGTGTTACTCATTGCTACTTTAACCTCTCTCTTTTGAGGCTTGTTTAACGTTAAGTTTAAATCTGGATTGATATTTTCATCAACATTCACATGATTAATTGTTGGAGGAATAATTCCGTGTTCCATCGCTAATATAGAAGCAATCGACTCTACGGCTCCAGCAGCACCAAGTAAGTGCCCTGTCATAGATTTTGTTGAGTTAATGTTAATGTTTTTAGCGTGTTCACCAAAAACTTCAGATATCGCTTTTAATTCAGCAACATCTCCTAAGGGTGTAGAAGTACCATGTGTATTAATATGGTCTACATCTTCTGGTTTTAAACCTGCATTTTCAAGACAGTTTTTCATTACAGCGATTACACCAATTCCATCAGGATGTGGTGCTGTCATATGGTAAGCGTCAGATGACATTCCTCCACCAATAACTTCTGCATAAATTTTTGCTCCACGTGCCATAGCATGTTCGTACTCTTCTAATACAAGCGCTCCTGCTCCTTCTCCTAAAACAAAACCATCACGTTCGCCATCAAAAGGTTTTGAGGCTGATTTATAGTTTTCATTATTTGTAGAAAGTGCGTGCATTGCATTAAAACCTCCAACACCTGCGTATGTAATAGCAGCTTCACTACCACCTGTTACAATAACATCACAGTGTCCGAGTCTTATGTAATTTAATGCATCAATCATTGCATTTGCTGACGATGCACATGCAGATACCGTTGTATAATTAGGCCCCATAAATCCATTTTTAATAGAAATATGACCCGGTGCGATATCAGCAATCATTTTAGGAATAAAAAATGGGTTAAATCTTGGTGTACCGTCTCCAGCACCAAACTCCATAGCTTCATTTTGAAAAGTTTCTAAACCTCCAATACCAGCTCCCCAAATTACACCTACTCTAAACTTGTTAACTTCGTCTAGGTTTAGTTTTGAATCTACTATTGCTTCATCAGAAGCTACCATAGCATATTGCGTAAACCTATCCATTTTACGCGCATCTTTTCTATTGATGAAATTTGTCGCGTCAAAGTTTTTTAACTCACATGCAAAACGAGTTTTGAACTTGGCAGCATCGAAATACGTTATAGGCGCAGCTCCGCTAACTCCGTTAACTAAGCTCTCCCAATACTCTTCTATATTGTTTCCTATTGGCGTTAATGCGCCAAGTCCAGTTACTACAACTCGTTTTAATTGCATATAAATATTATTTTTTAGCTTCTTCGATATAGCTTACTGCTTGACCTACTGTACCAATGTTTTCTGCTTGATCGTCTGGAATTTGGATATCAAATTCTTTTTCGAATTCCATGATTAATTCAACAGTATCTAAAGAATCTGCTCCTAAATCATTTGTGAAGCTTGCTTCGTTTGTTACTTCATTATCGTCTACTCCTAATTTATCTACGATAATCGCTTTTACTCTTGATGCTATGTCTGACATAATTTGTTTGTTTTAAAATTTAAAATCGAGGCAAAAGTACGAATCTTAACTATTAATTCTAACTTTTGCTCAAAAATGTGTGGTCTAATATAAAAAAAATATTGAATATTTTGCTACAAACACCACCGTTGTTAATAATTATTCTTTTTTTTGTAGTAACAAAATACTTCTATTTATCATGAAACGTATCGTAATTTTTGCTTCTGGTTCTGGTTCTAATGCCGAAAATATTATAAAACACTTTCAAAATTCTAATATTGCTACTGTTACTCACGTGTTGTCTAACAATGAACATGCCAAGGTTTTTGAAAGATGTGAACGTTTAAATATAGATGTCACTTTATTTGATAAAGAAAATTTTGAAAAAGAAGATACTGTTTTAAATTTTTTACATGTTGAAGCTGACATAATTATACTTGCTGGTTTTTTATGGCGCATACCTGCTAAGATAGTTGCTGCTTTTCCTAATAAAATAATTAATATTCACCCTGCATTATTACCAAAATACGGTGGAAAAGGAATGTATGGCATGAATGTTCATAAAGCTGTAAAAGAAAACAATGAAACAGAAACAGGTATTACAATTCACTATGTAAACGAGAATTATGACGAAGGTGCTATTGTTTCTCAAGCAAAAACTGCACTTACAAATACCGATACTGCTGCTGATATTGCAAGTAAAATTAACCTATTAGAACAAGAGCATTTTCCTAAAGTTATAGAAAATATAATTTTAAAAAATGTCTAAAAAGAAGAAATATTACGTTGTTTGGAGAGGTAAAAAAACAGGCGTTTTCACCTCTTGGGATGTTTGTAAAAAACAAATTACAGGTTTTGAAAACGCTCAATACAAAGCTTTCGTAGACAAAAACGCTGCTGAAACTGCTTTCACAAAAAGTTATAATGACTACATAGGTAAAGACACTAAAAAAGTAGTTTTATCTGCGGAAGAAAAAGCAAAATGCGGAATTCCTAATTTAGAAAGTATTTCTGTAGATGCTGCTTGTGCTGGGAATCCTGGAGTAATGGAATATCGAGGAGTTTTAACAAAAAGTAAAAAAGAAATATTTAAAATGGGACCTTATAAAAAAGGAACCAATAATATTGGTGAGTTTTTGGCTTTGGTGCACGGAATTGCGCTTTTAAAGAATAAAAAAATGGATAACTATCCTATTTATTCAGATTCTAGAACAGCAATGAGTTGGGTTAAAAAAAAACAATGTAGAACTAACGTAACTTTTGACGCCAGTAATAAAGAAATTTTAGATTTAATAAAACGTGCCGAAAAATGGCTTAAAGAAAACACCTTTACAAACCCAATATTAAAATGGGAAACGAAGGCTTGGGGAGAGATTCCTGCTGATTTTGGTAGAAAATAAAATAACCGAGTAAAAAACTCGGTTATTTATATAAATCAATAAACTATTTAATACTATTTAACAGCCATTTTTGTTTCTTCTCTCCAAGTTTGAACACTCGCTATAACATTATTTGAGTAATCAATTTCTTTTAAACCATCTTCTTTCCACATAAACCACTTCCCTACTTTTTTACCGGCATTGTAGTGTGCAATTGTTTTTTTATTTCCACTGGCATCAAAAGACGTCCAAGTTCCTGATAATTTTTTATCTTTAAAAAACCCTTGCTCTTTTACCTTACCATCTTTATAAAAATAAGTTGCTTTTACTAAGTCACCTGACTTTTCAAATTTTGGTTCTGTATCTTGAGCTTGTAATAATGATACTGATAAAATACAAGCTGCTATTATTAATTTTTTCATATCTAAATTTTTATAATTAACACTTATAATCCAAATATATAAAAAATATTTACATATTCCAAACATTTAGATAACATTAATTTAACATTGCAACTGTTTAAATATTGTTAATAGATTGATTTAAATATTATTATATTTACAATGTATTAATCATTAAAAAAAATATTATGGCTATTATGAAAGTTATTGAGGTATTATCTAATTCTGAAAAAAGTTGGGAAGACGCTACAAAAAAAGCAGTAAAGCAAGCTTCTAAATCTGTAAAAAACATTAAATCTGTATTTGTACAATCACAGAGTGCTGTTGTAAATGAAGATGAAGTTACCGAATTTAGAGTAAACTTAAAGATTACTTTTGAGGTAAAGTAATTACATCATAATTAACTACTATTAAAGCGGTTTTGCAAAAACAAAGCCGCTTTTTTATTTTTAAATTCCTATTATAAAATAGCTAAAAACCAGTATTAAACCAATTTTAATCTTTAATCATTTATGAATATACTACTGCCTTTTTTCATTGGATTAGTTGCACTAATTCACATTTACATACTAATATTAGAAATGGTACTATGGACAAAGCCAAAAGGAATTAAAACATTTGGTTTAAAAAGTAAAGAATTTGCTGAAGAAACAAAAGTACTCGCAGCAAATCAGGGTTTGTATAATGGTTTTTTAGCTGCTGGTTTAATTTGGGCTATATGCTCACAAAAAACAGATGTCGCCATTTTCTTTTTAACTTGTGTTTTTATAGCAGGCCTTTATGGTTCTTATTCTACAAGAAAACCTAAAATTTTTATTATTCAATCTGTACCTGCTTTAATTGGTATTGTCTTGTTGATGCTGTAAATTGCAGTCAAATAAAAGAAATTGTCTCATTATAAATTTTATATTAATTTTTAATTTACATACATGAAAGAATATTTAGATGAACTTCAAGTTTTATTAATAGAATACACTCCAAAACTTATAACGGCTATTGCTATTTTAGTTATTGGTTTGTTTATGATTAAAATGATGGTTAAGCTTTCTAAAAAAGTGATGACCAAACAAAATGTCGACCTTACGCTTCAGAAGTTTCTAGGTGATTTAGTTAGCTGGTCGCTTAAAGCATTATTGTTTGTTACCGTTATATCTCAATTAGGAGTTGCAACTACATCATTTGCTGCTATTTTAGGAGCCGCTGGTTTAGCCGTTGGTTTAGCATTACAAGGATCACTTGCTAATTTTGCTGGTGGTGCTTTAATTATGATGTTTAAGCCGTTTAAAATTGGTGATTTAATAGAAGCTCAAGGAATAACAGGTGTCGTAAAAGAAATACAAATATTTAAAACTCATGTAAATACTCCTGGTAATAAATTAGCAATTATTCCTAATGGATCATTATCTAACGGAAACATTATTAATTACACTGCGGAAGGAAACTTAAGAGTAGATTTAACTTTTGGCGTTTCTTACGATGCAGATATTAAAAAAACCAAAGAAGTTTTCTTGAAAGTTTTAACTTCTAATCCAAAAGTATTAAAAGACCCTGCGCCAACAGCAAAAGTATCTGAGCTAGCAGACAGCTCTGTAAACTTTGCGGTTAGACCTTGGGTAAAAACTGAAGATTACTGGGAAGTGCACTTTGAAACTATCGAAAGTGTAAAACTTGCATTAGACGAAGCTGGAATAGAGATTCCTTATCCACATACTGTTGAAATTCAAAAGCAAGGTTAAACTTTCTTTTTTTCAGGAATAGCTATAAAATCTTTTAAGTAAAAAGGTTCAAAATAAGCGACATCTTCGATGTCGTTTTTTTTGTACTTATTATAACTCAATACTGCCATTTCTTTTGCTGATGGAAATTTATATTCTACAAAAACAGCGTTATCATGAATAATTACATCTTTACATTTAGTTGCCCCATCACCTAAAAAATAAACTTTTCCTTTTGATAATTCTTCTTTAAAAGAATCTTCATTAATTATTTCTGCTTTAATTTCTCGTTGCTGTTCGTATGCCGAATTATAAACAGCAGAATATACTTCCATTCGACGAGCATCTAACATTGACACTATCAACCCTTCTTCAATAGCGATACTATGCGCAAGTGATTTTAAAGTTTCTATAGATATTAATGGCTTATCAATAGCAAAGCACATTCCTTTTGCTGCAGAAACCCCAATGCGAAGCCCTGTATAAGACCCAGGACCTTTACTAACTGCTACTGCATCAAGATTACTTGTTGTTACGTTAGCTTCTTTTAAAAGATCTTGAATAAAAGGGTGTAATTTTTCTGCATGAGAATAATTACCATCATTTAATTCTCTAATAGCTAAAACTTTTCCGTTTTTAGCCAAACTAACCGAACAGTTTTTAGTTGCAGTTTCTATGTTAAGTATCAATGCCACGTTGTAAAAATTTTAAGCAAAGATAGTCTTAAAAAACAAAAAACTCATCAGCTAAAAAGCGATGAGTTTTATTAAAATATAACTTGTTTTTTTAATCTAATAAAATATCTTCTCCGAAGTAAAACTTTAATACTTTGGTTTTAAACACATAATCGTATTTAGATCTAATCATTGCTCCTTCTGCATTTACTAAACGATTACGAACCTGATCGTAATCAAATTGTGTCATAGAACCATAATCATAACTTACTTGTGCGTTTTTGAAAGCTTCTTTTTGCGCTTCTAAAGAAATGTTAGCAGCTTCATATGTTTTAGCTGCTGCTTTTGCATCTAAAAATGATTTTTCTATTTCTTGTTGTAATTGTAATTTTCTACTTTCTAATGCAAACTCAGTTTGCTCTTTATTAATCACAGATTTCGCTACTCTATTACTAGTTTGAAAACGATTAAATATTGGGATGTTTAAAGATAAGCCTACGCTATAACTTAAATTACTATCTAACTGTTTCCCGAAACCATTAGGAATAGAAATTATATTACCTGTTGTAGCATCTCTTTGAGAAATTATATCTGGCTGTCCAAATGTAGTAAAATAAGAAGTGCTTGCTCCAACAGAATATGATAACGAAGGTAAATATGCTCCTTTTGCTAATTTTATTCCTAGATCAGCATTCTCTACATTTAACTTAGCTCTGTTTATTTCCGGCCTGTTGGTTAATGCTTTATTATATACTTCTTTCGCATTGTTATATAACAAAACTGATGAAGGAGAATCAATATCAATAGTTGCTACATCAAAATTTTCTACTGAAACTTGAAGTGTTTGCGCTAAACTTAATAACGCTAAATTTAACGTATTCTCCTGTACAACAACATTTTGAATATCATTAGCTGCAGTAGACTGTACATTTAACAGGTCACCTTTTGGAACTGCACCTGCCTCAAACTGAGCTTTCGCTCTGTCAATTTGCTTTTTACTTATTTCAGATTGAGTTATAGCAACTGATAGATTTTCTTTTGCAAATAATACATTCAAATAAGTGTTTACAATATTTAATGAAATATCGTTTTCGATTTTAGCTAAATCCAACTTATTTCCTTCAACACTAAACAATGCCTGTTTTTTACTATTCAAATTTCTAAAACCATTAAATATGTTTCCTCCAGCATTTAAATTAAAACTTGTTGAAAACCTATCTTGACTTGTATTAACTCCATTAGCACCTGAAGATAATCCAAAAGTGCTACCATTAGAATTGCTAAAGTTTAAGTTTGGTAAAAAATTTCCTTTTGTAATTTCAACATCTGTTTCTGCAATATCAATATTAAGCTTATTCTGCTTTATGGTAATATTGTTTTCTAGTGCGTGAGTAACACACTCTTTAAGTGTCCATTGTTTTTGAGAAAAACCAGCTAACGTTGTAAATAAAGCTGCTACTAATACAAATTTTGTTTTCAAGACGAATATTTTTTTGTTCATTAAAGTTAGTCAATTTATGTTCCAAAAAAGAAACAAAATATAACCACTTGTTTAACAGGTGATTACACAAATTGAAGTGTTTTTTAACTGTTTGATTATGAACATTAAAAGCCACAAAACCGAACAATTACTTTTTGTTTTTTTTATATGACGACCAAAAACATAATTTGTTACAAAAAACTCTTAGTTTAAAGGTTTATTTTTTGTTTTTTTATTATACCTATAAATGAAGTACGCTAAAGTGCCGACTAAAATGTAAGGAAAAACCATTAAATAGGTAATTCCGTTATTAACTCCTTCAGCAATATCTTTACTACCTCCTTCCACAACTGCTTTACACATGGCACATTGCGCAGATATATTAGCAGAAACAATTAACAAAATAAATAACAACAGTTTTTTATACATAATATGGAGATATCATTAAATATACAATTACACCTGTTACAGCAACATACAGCCATAACGGAAATGTAATTTTTGCTATTTTTTTATGCTCAGGGAAATTTCCTAAACGTGCTCTCATAAATGTTACTAAAACAAAAGGAATTACTACGATAGATAATACTATGTGCGTTATTAAAATAAAAAAGTAAATATATTTTATTGCTCCTTCACCTCCAAAATTCGTAGAATCTGAAGTCATATGATACGCTACATACATCACTAAAAACAATGCTGAACAAATAATTGCTGTGGTATTTAATTGTTCGTGTAACTTTTTATTTCCTTTTTTTATTGCTATAACTGATGCTATTAATAATACTGCTGTTAATCCGTTTACACTCGCATATATTGGAGGCAAAAATGACAACGGCTCAACGTTTGGAATTTTAATTCCGAATAAAGCTGCAACAGCCAACGGAATTACAATTGAAACAATAGTTATTAATTTTTTATATTTTTTTTCTTCAGTATTCATTTTATTCCTTCAATAATAATTTAATATCTTGTTTCAATTCTGTAATTTGATTTCCAAAGCCGTGTTCATCTAATGCTCTGTAATACATAATCGGATTTCCGTGTTCGTCGTAACGCGAACGGATATATCCGTTTTTATCAACCAATGCAAATAATCCAGAATGTTCAAATCCACCATGAGAAACCTCTCCTTTACCTGCAAATAACTTAAAGCCTTCATTAGATAAATCATAAACAATATCTTCTGATTTTCCTGTTAGTAAATGCCAATTTTTATGGTTAATTCCGTTTTTAAGCGCGTAGATTTTTAATTGATTTGAAGTATCAATTTCTGGAGTGATAGAAAAAGATGCAATTCCAAAATTAGGGTTTCCCATAAATTCATTCTGAATGGTAACCATTTCAGCATTCATTAAAGGGCAAATTGTTGGGCAAGTAGCAAAGAAAAACTCGACAACAAAAACCTTATCTTCAAAATTCTTATTTGTAATTGTTTTACCATCTTGATTTATAAATTCAAAAGCAGGAACCTTATTGAATTTATGTAAATCAGCCGTTTGAAAATGTTTTATAATCTTTGGTACGGCATAAATACCAAACAATAAAATAATAAAAGAAATACCTACGTATGAGTACTTATTTTTTTTCATTTGAAATGCTATTTTTTCTTCGGTCGTCACTACTATTATTCTTCTTCAATGCTAATTTGTATTCTACTAAAACAACACTGATATCGTCAATCATATCGTTTTTAAGTTCAGCTACAGATTTCATCGTATATCCGAATAAATTTTTATCTTCTAAACTATTAATTGTCGATTTACCTCTTCTTAGATTTAGCTCTTTATCTATAATATAAGCTTTTGGTGAATGAAAACTTTCATCTAAAGCACTTTTAGTTTTAAAACTTTCATGCAACGCTTGCATCTCTTCTGAAGAAGCAAATACAAAGTTCCATCGAGTTAAATCGGCATTAACACTTAACATTTTTTTTAAATCTTTTACAGCTTCTTTTTGACTTTCATCAACTAAAGAAATCATTTGAAAACTTACGTAATTAGAAAATTTATTATAAATTTTTTCCTTTAAATTATAAACCTCCCCTTTTACTAAGTCGATATCGTTTCCTAAAAAAGTAACTACGGTAACCCTTTTATCAAAAGAAATGCTTTTATCAATTAAAGAAATATCGATAACATCTTTAGATACTATTGGTAATTTCCCAAAATTATGTGTTCCTAATTGTAGTAATACATAGAATAACAATGGCACTATAAATAGTGCAAACAAGACAATAAATTTTTTAGTTTTACCCATATATCAGTTCTAATTAAAGTCAAAAAAAGGTGGTTAAAACCACCTTTTTTTAAAAATATTATTTGATTACCATTTTACTAATGGTGCCAATGTTTTATGCAAATAACCTCCTTCTATTAAAACTATAAATAATAGATAAGAAACTAAAAAGACTAATACCCAAACAATTGCTCTTCTAAACCATTTCTTCTCACCCTCTAAGTGCATAAATGCCCAAGCAAT
The DNA here is from genome assembly GCF_057732375.1 of Tenacibaculum sp. M1.3A. Classification (NCBI taxonomy): domain Bacteria; kingdom Pseudomonadati; phylum Bacteroidota; class Flavobacteriia; order Flavobacteriales; family Flavobacteriaceae; genus Tenacibaculum; species Tenacibaculum sp. M1.3A. The sequence goes on from NZ_JBYJEF010000003.1 coordinate 400,265, forward strand.
ATAGTATGCTTTTACTAGTGTTAAGATGATAAAAAACCAGTTTAACCAACTCGTTCCCCATCCGTGTAAATGCATTGCATCTGGTTTAATAATACCAAAAGCTACTTCTACAGTCGTTATAATTGTTAAGATTGCTAAAACAATCCAAATTCTTTTTTTATTTGATTCGTGTGCGTGACCCATTTTTAATATCGCTTTTAAATTATACTAAGTAGAAAAAGGTAAATACAAATACCCAAACTAAATCTACAAAGTGCCAATATAAACCTACTTTTTCTACCATTTCATAATGCCCTCTACGCTCATAAGTACCTAGTACTACGTTAAAGAAGATAATGATATTAATGATGATTCCTGATAATACGTGAAAACCATGAAAACCTGTAATAAAGAAAAAGAAATCTGCAAAGATTGGATTACCATATTCATTTACCTCTAAGTTTGCTCCTTCAACAACTTGATTTGCTAAAGCTAATTTCGCTAAACTTTCTGCTCTAGATAAAATTATCTTTTGCTTGGTTTCAGGATTTAATTGTTCTGTTCTAATTAGCAAAGATGGATCTGCTTTAAAAGCTTCTTGAACCTGTGCTACTGAATACTGAGAAATTGTTTCTTCTTTTTCAAACCACAATCCGTTTTTACGAGTGTGCTCTACTCTATCATCTTTTCTTTCAGCATGAACAAAATCAGCTAAAGCGATTTGATGACCATCTTTTACAAACTGTAAAATATGATTATTAGAAGTTTTAACCGCTCCATAAGAACCGTTAATAAAATTTTTCCATTCCCATGCCTGAGATCCAACGAAAATAATTCCGAAAATAATGGTAGCAAACATATACCAAGCTACTTTCTTCTTTTTCATTTGATGACCAGCATCAACAGCTAATACCATTGTTACCGATGATATAATTAAAATAAATGTCATTAGCGCAACATAATACATTGGCGCATGCACACCATGTAACCCCGGAAAGTGAGTGAACACTTCATCGGCAATTGGCCATGAATCAATAAATTTAAAACGTGTTAAACCATACGCTGCTAAAAAACCTGAAAAAGTTAATGCATCAGAAACGATGAAAAACCACATCATCATTTTACCATAACTAGCGCCAAATGGTTTTTCACCACCTCCGCTCCAAGTTTCTTTGTTATCAGAATTTACAGCATTATTTGCTTCCATAAATCTCTTTTTGTTAATTTTTGTTAAAACAGTGCGTCAAAATTACGCATTTTTCATCATCTTATGAAATAGAAAAAGAAAAATAGATAAATCCATAAAACATCTACGAAATGCCAAAAGATTCCACCTAGCTCAAACCCAAGCATATCCGATGCTGAATATTTCTTTTTAAAATGATTATAAATAACCACCAACAACACAATTACACCTGCTAACAAGTGTAAAACATGCATAAATGTTATTCCTAATATAAAAGATGTAGACACAGTACTCTCTGGTCCGGTAAAATATAACCCTACAGATTTTAATTCATTAAAACCTATATATTGATACCATACAAACCCTAAACCCAATATTAAAGTGCTTAATAAAAGCCCTAATGAAGCTTTTAAATTATCTTTCTTTAAAAATTTTTGAGAGAAAATTAAGGTAATACTGCTTAAAACAATCAAAACAGTACTAATGTAAAATGCTTGGGGTAGATCGAAACTAACCCAATCATCACGCTTCATACTTATAACATAAGCACTTGTTAATCCTGCAAAAAACATTACCATACTAATCATCGAAACCCATAACATTGGTTTTGCTGATTTTCTCTTACCTGCTTTTAATTCTTCTTGTAACGTTTGTTTACTCATTAGTGTAAAAATTTATCTACCACATAAATTATGGGTACGATTGTAATATAAAAAACACTGGCTAGCATTAATTTTCTAGCATCTGTATTTTCTTCTGATTTGTATAATTTAAAAGCGTAATACAACATTAACACACCTAGCAATAATACGATTACAGCGGTTAATGGATAAATATAAAAACTACCTGTTACTTTTAAAACCGGAGCAACCGACATTAAAATCATAATACAGGTATAAAAAATTATTTGCACAATAGCTCCTTTGTCTTTTTTATTCATAGGAAGCATATGAAGGCCTGCTTTATTATATTCTTCAAACTGTAACCAACCTATTGCCCAAAAATGTGGGAATTGCCAAAAAAACTGAATCAAGAATAAAAAACCAGCTTCAACACCAAACTCGCCTGTTGCAGCAACCCATCCTAACATAAAAGGTATGGCTCCTGGAATGGCACCTACAAAAACAGCTAAAGGTGTTACAGCCTTTAAAGGCGTATAAGCACTTGTGTATAAAAAAATAGAAATTGCACCAAACAAAGCACATTTAGGATCTATTACATATAATATACCAATACCTGCAATCGTAAAAACAATTGCAATTGTTAACGCTACCGTTACGCTCATTCTACCTGCCGGCAAAGGGCGGTTTTTAGTACGCTGCATTAACGAATCAATATCTTTCTCTATAACTTGGTTAAATGCATTAGATGCACCTACCATTAAGTATCCTCCTAATGATAATAATAAAACTATGGTATAATCAATTGTTTCTGCTCCCAACAAATAACCTGTAACTGATGTAAAAACAACGCTTATAGATAAACCAACCTTGGTTAATTGTTTAAAATCGTTAAACATTGATTTTAAAGAGGGTTTAATATGTACTGGTGAGATAGAATCCACTTCTAGTTTTATTTTTTGCAAAGATATTTCTTTCTTCCTTAATGACCATAAAAAAAAATAGTAATCGAAATATAAAAAAAATAAAAAAATATTTTGCTATTTAAAAAAAGGTGTTATATTTGCACCCGCATTGAAAGCAATGCAACGTTCTTTAAAATAATTTTTGACTACGCGAAAGTAGCTCAGGGGTAGAGCATCACCTTGCCAAGGTGGGGGTCGCGGGTTCAAATCCCGTCTTTCGCTCTGAGACTTTCTTAAAAATATACCAAGTTTGATTGTATTACAATCAAATCACGCTGAAGTGGTGGAATTGGTAGACACGTTGGACTTAAAATCCAATGACCCTTGGGTCGTGCGGGTTCAAGTCCCGCCTTCAGTACTAAACCTTAACATTTATTTGTTAAGGTTTTTTTATTTTACAAACTTCCCTCCTATCTCTTCACATAACATTCCTCTAATTTTTGTACCGTTTTAAAGATTAACTCGAGTATTATCCTTACATTAAAACTCTTAAAACTAACCGATTACATATATGCAAATTGTTTTTATTTAAAACGGCATATAATTTGTAATTAATTAGGCATCTCAACGTCTATATTATTAGATTAAAACAAAAAATTATGCGTAAAATATTTTTATTACTAAGCTTAACTTTTTTTATAAACTCATTTGGTCAAACAAGTGTTTTTAATACTTTACTAAAAAAACATGTTAATAGTACTGGATTTGTAGATTATAAGAACCTACAAAAAGATGAAGCTAAACTTGATTCTTATTTAAGCTATTTAAATAAAACAACACCTCAAAGAAATTGGTCTGAAGCAAAAACCAAAGCCTTTTGGGTAAACGCTTATAATGCTTACACGATAAAAATAATCTTAGACAACTACCCTTTAAAAAGTATTTTAAATATTAAAAAGGGAGGAAAGGATGCTTGGAATATTCCGTTTGCTAACGTTGGAGGTAAAACTTACACTTTAAATCATATTGAGCATCAAATTTTACGTAAAAATTTTAATGATCCAAAAATTCATGTTGCCGTAAATTGTGCTTCAGGTTCTTGTCCGCAATTAGGTAATTTTGCTTTTACTGAAGCAAATTACGAAAGCAAGACCAATAGTTTAATGAAAAAGTTTATTAATGATTCTTCAAGAAATAAGATATCAGAAAACGACGTACAGCTTTCAAAAATTTTCGAATGGTTTAAAGGAGATTTTACGAAAAATAGTTCATTAATAGATTTTATCAACAAATACTCTAATACCAAAGTAGATGCAAACGCAACAGTTAGTTTTTTAAAGTATGACTGGAGTTTAAACGGAAAATAAATAAGATCATATCTTTTTAACAAGGAAACCTTTTAACAATTTGTATTTTTACTTTTCAATCTAAAAAAAACACATGTCAAAAACATATTACGACCCAGCGGACTTACGTAAGTTCGGAAAAATATCAGAATGGAATGAAGAGCTTGGTACTAAGTTTTTTGATTATTACAGCAAAGTATTTGAAGAAGGTGCTTTAACAGCTCGCGAAAAAAGTTTAATTGCCCTAGCTGTTGCGCATACAGAGCAATGCCCATATTGTATAGACGCTTATACAAAAGATGGTTTAGAGCGCGGAATTACTAAAGAAGAAATGATGGAAGCATTACATGTTGGTGCTGCGATAAAAAGTGGTGCAACACTAGTTCACGGAGTTCAAATGATGAATAAAGTGAATAAATTAGAAATGTAAAAACTATTTTCAAAAGTGTCTCCTCGAACATTTCTGAAATAAAGTTAGCTTTATTGAAAGTAGTATACGTAGTTTATCTAGAGATAATATTTAGCTCTCGACTGCGTTCGATCTGACAGAAACTAATATATAAAGATGAAAAAGTCCCTTCAAGCAAGAAATAATGACTTGGCAAATACACAACGTCAATTAGAAATTTTATCAAACGGAATTTTCGCTGATGGAGAGTTACCTACGTTCGCAAAAAAAATAAAGGAAACAAATCAGTTTCCGCTTCGCCCTAAAAAGCTAGAGATTCTTCAAATTAACTTAGGTTATATGTGTAACCAAGTTTGTGCGCACTGCCATGTAGATGCTGGCCCTGATCGTAAAGAGATCATGACTACCGAAACCATGCAGCAATGCTTAGATGTTATTAAAAAAACAGAAGCACATACGTTAGATTTAACAGGTGGCGCACCAGAAATGAATCCTAATTTTAGATGGTTTGTTGAAGAAGCATCAAAAGCAGGAATTAAAGATTTTATTGTACGTTCTAACTTAACGATTATAAGAGCTAATAAGAAATACTACGATTTACCTGAGTTCTTTAAAAAGCACAATGTGCACGTAGTTTCTTCAATGCCACACTGGACACGTGGAAAAACTGACAAGCAACGTGGTGATGGTGTTTTTGATAAATCTATTAAAGCGCTTCAAATGCTGAATGAAGTTGGATACGGAACTGAAGGATCTGATTTAAAATTAGATTTAGTTTACAATCCGTCAGGAGCATTTTTACCTGGAGATCAAGCAGCTTTAGAGAACGACTTTAAAAAAGCTTTAAAAGATGATTTTAATATTGATTTTCATAATTTATTTGCCATCACAAACTTACCAATAAGTAGGTTTTTAGATTATTTAATTGCTTCAGAAAATTATGAAGAATACATGCATTCTTTAGTAGAGGCTTATAATCCGATGGCTGTTGAAAACGTAATGTGTACAAATACATTATCGATAAGCTGGGACGGAAATTTGTATGACTGTGATTTTAATCAAATGTTAAACTTAAAAGTTAACTCGAAAGTAAAACACATTTCAGAATATAACGAAGAGTTATTACAAGATAGAAATATAATTATCAATCAACATTGTTATGGTTGTACTGCTGGCGCTGGTAGTAGTTGCCAAGGTGTTGTTGCTTAATAAAAAATTAAAAGCCCTCTAAACAGAGAGCTTTTAATTCGTTTTATAAACACGGCCCCTCTATAGTTCTAGTAGAACCATCAGGCAATGTATACGTTGTTGTTTCTGACTTACAAGGATCTTCTTCTTCACAAGAAGTAAACATAGCAACAAAGACTAATAATGAGACTAATTTTAAGACTTTTTTCATTTCAATTTAAATTTTTAAAAGCTCAAATATAACCACATTATGTTTAAATTTTTAGTTATTTTTCTAATCTCTATTACTTGTTTTTCTCAAAAAGATTTAAATCAGTTATTAAAAAAACACAATACTAAAAACGTTCCGTATATATCTGTAGAAACTTTAGCGCTACCCAACACAAAAACCATTTTATTAGACGCTAGAGAGACTGATGAATTTAACGTTAGTCATTTAAAAGATGCTATTTCAGTTGGCTATAATAATTTTAAGCTCTCCGAAATTACACAAAAATTACCCGACGATAAAGACACTAAAATTGTAGTTTATTGCTCTTTAGGAATTCGTTCTGAAACGATTGCTTATAAATTAATAAAAGAAGGCTATACAAATGTTTATAATCTTTACGGAGGAATTTTTGAATGGAAAAATGCAAACTTTAAAGTACAAGATACTTTAGGTAATAATACAGAAAAAATACATACTTTTAACAAACGATGGAGCAAGTGGCTCTTAAAAGGAGAAAAAGTTTATGACTAAAAACTTATTATTAATCTTCACTAGAAATCCTGAATTAGGAAAAGCAAAAACACGCTTAGCCAAAACAGTTGGTGATGAAACTGCTTTAGAAATTTACAAATTCCTACTTAATAAAACCAAAGAAGTTACAACCAATTTATCTTGCGATAAAGCGGTTTACTACTCGGTTAAAGTTCGTGAAAATGATATTTGGAATACCGATGTATTTCAAAAACACCAACAAGAAGGCGAAGACTTAGGTATTAGAATGTTAAATGCTTTTAAAGACGGATTTAAAACTGGTTATAAAAAAGTAATGATTATTGGCAGCGATTTATACGATTTAACTCCAAATCATATTAACGATGCTTTTTCTAAACTAGATACTAATGATGTAGTAATTGGCCCTGCTGAAGATGGTGGTTATTATCTTTTAGGAATGAAAAATCTACAATCCGCTATTTTTAAAAATAAAAAATGGGGTACAGCAACAGTAAGAAAAGACACTCTTAACGACTTACATAAAGTAAGCGTACATTTATTAGAAGAACTTAATGATGTTGATGTTTTTGATGACATTAAAAACCACAAAGCATTTCAACACTTTTTATAAATAATGTCTTCTCGAGCGCAGTCGAGAGGTTTTAATTAAGGTCTCGACTGCGCTCGACCTGACAAAAGAACTTAAATAAGTTCAGTACAAATGAAAAAACAACAACTACAAGAAACAACAGATTTTTTAAAATCTAACGGAATTATAAATCCTGAAATCGGAATTGTTTTAGGAACAGGTTTAGGAAAATTAGTTAACGAGATAAATATCGAAAAAGAAATTACGTATGCTGATATTCCGAATTTCCCGCAAGCAACAGTCGAGTTTCATTCAGGTAAATTAATTTACGGAACCTTATCAGGAAAAAAAGTACTAGTAATGTCTGGGCGTTTTCACGTATACGAAGGCTACAATCTTTGGGAAGTTACCTACGGAATAAGAACAATGCATAGTTTAGGAATCAATACTCTATTAATTTCTAATGCTGCAGGTGCTATCAATCTTACTTATAAAAAAGGAGATTTAATGTTATTAGAAGATCATTTAAATCTACAAGGAGGTTCGCCACTAGCATTTAAAGGAGCCAATGATTTCGGAAACATTTTTGCCGATATGTTAGCACCTTATTCGAAAAAAATTAATGGTTTACTGAAAGAAATTGCAGTAGTAAACAACATTCAATTGCACGAAGGTATGTATGCAAGTGTTGTAGGGCCGCAACTAGAAACCAGAGCAGAATACAGAATGTTGCAAATTTTAGAAGCAGATGCTGTTGGTATGAGTACTGTACCAGAAGTTATCGTTGCTAAACAATTAAATTTACCATGTGCTGCTATTTCAGTTTTAACAGATGAATGTGACCCAAAGAATTTACAACCTGTAGATATTGCAGAAATTATTGCTGTTGCTGGTAAAGCAGAACCAAAAATGATTACTTTATTTAAAGAATTAATTAACCAATTATAAATACCTATTTTAGGCACACACAACTAAAAAACGAAAACAAATGAGTTATTTAGAAACCACACACAACGTATATAAAGAAGCAGCTTTAACACCAGATGTTGGCTTATGCTGCACTACTAATCCTATTTGGGAATTACCTGGTTTAAAAATTCCGAAAATCATGCAAGAAATGAACTATGGTTGTGGTTCTACAGTGCATGCACGCGATTTAACCAACAACCCAAAAATGTTATATGTTGGTGTTGGTGGCGGAATGGAATTATTACAATTTGCTTATTTTAACAGAAATAAAGGTGGTGTAATTGGTTTAGATGTAGTTGATGAAATGTTAGAAGCATCTCGAAAAAACTTTATCGTTGCCGAAGAACAAAACGATTGGTTTAAAAGCGATTTTGTTGATTTACGCAAAGGTGATGCTATGAACTTACCTGTTGATGATAATTCAATTGATGTTGCTGCCCAAAACTGTTTATTTAACATTTTTAAGTCGGATGATTTAAAAAAGGCAATTGCCGAAATGTACCGAGTAATAAAGCCTCACGGAAAATTAGTAATGAGCGATCCTACTTGCGAGCAAGAGATGAATGAAGAATTGCGTAACGACGAACGTTTGCGTGCCTTATGTTTAAGCGGTAGTTTAACAATTGCCGATTATGTAAAAGCGTTAACAGATGCTGGTTTCGGAACCATAGAAATTAGAGCCCGTAAACCATATCGTATTTTAGACCCAAAGAACTACCCAACAGATGAATTAATTTATATAGAATCTATTGAGGTTGCCGCTATTAAAGATCCAATGCCAGCGGATGGTCCTTGTATTTTTACAGGAAAAGCAGCAATTTATTACGGTGATCAAGATTATTTTGATGATGGATTAGGACATACTTTATTAAAAAATCAGCCATTAGCTATTTGTGATAAAACAGCCGCAGCTTTAAAAGCTTTAGGCAGAGATGATATTTTCTTCTCAGAATCTACCTATCATTATGATGGTGGTGGATGTTGCTAAAAACAGCAAAACTCATAAGAGAACCTCATGTAATTATGAGGTTTTTTTGTTTTACAAAAATAGTTTTAACCTTTACTCCTTTTCTAATAGCTTTGCATAAAATTAGCTACTCGATTATAATATTAAAAACAGCAAAAATGAGAATACTCTTAGCAATTTGCATCACTGCAATACTTACTTTATCTTCTTGTAAACAAAACAGCAAAAAATATTTAAAAGAAGTAAAACCAGCTATAGCGACAAACAATATTCAATTTAAAAACAAAGCACATCAACTAGTATATCAAACGGTAGAAAAAACAGGTAATTACAGTACGCTTTCATCAAAAAAAGATGTGGTTTATACGTATACTTATAAAACTCCGGATGGCAAAACAGATACATCAACCGAAAAATATATATTTAATAACGAGTTGTCTTATGGTTTGTATACTAAACATGAAAGAACGCTTACGCATTTGGCTGGTAATATAGAACAAGGTTATGATGGTAAAGAATTTTGGTTAAAAAATAACGGAGAAATCATCTTAGATTCTATTGCTTTAAAAAAAGTCGCTTTTAACAGGCCTACCAACTTTTATTGGTTTACAATGATTCAGAAATTACTAGATCCAGGTGTAAATTACGAATATATAAAAGAAGAAATTATTGATACTGCTAAATACGATATTGTTAAAATTACGTTTAATTCTAAAGACAATAAACCAAAGGATATTTACCAATTATACATTAATAAAAATACTAAATTAATAGATCAGTTTCTTTTTACTGTTGTTGATTTTGGTAAAACTGATCCTTTTTTAATGAAATTACAGTACGAAAATGTTGAAGGCATTCTTATACCTACTAAAAGAAAATACAAAAACTCTAATTGGAATGCAGAAGTAACCAATAAACCTTGGATATTTGTAAACTGGACGAACATAAAGTTTAACAACGGTATAAAAATTGCTGACTTTAAAAAATAAATTAAGAGTTCTTTAAAGCTCTAACTAATAAAAAACTTAAAAACAGAATTTGATTAATAGCCTGATGAAAACACTTAAAGAAATATACCATAAGCTTATAGAAAAGAAAAATTTAATCCGTTTATTAAAATACGCAACCGGTTTGGCTATTTTTATATTGCTATCAATTTTACTACTATTCTCTTTGGTGTATTTTGAAGTGTTTGGCACTTTACCTAACAACGAAAAATTATCATCTGTAATAAATGAAGAAGCCTCTTTAATATATTCTTCGGATGATGTAATTATCGGTAAAATTTTTACAGAAAACCGCACCAACATCAACATATCACAAATACCAAATCATTTAAAAGAAGCTTTAATTGCTACTGAAGATAAACGTTTTTATACTCATAATGGTTATGATGGTCAGAGCTATGCAAGAGTGTTATTTAAAAGTATTTTAATGCAAGATGCTTCTGGTGGTGGCGGAAGTACAATTACACAACAATTAATTAAAAACTTATTCGGACGAAAGTATCACGGTTTTTTAAGCATGCCCATAAATAAGATTAAAGAACTTATTATTGCTAGCAGAATGGAAGGCTTGTATTCTAAAAACGAGATACTTCAATTGTATTTTAATTCGGTTCCTTTTGGTGAAAATATTTTCGGAATAGAATCTGCCGCTAATCGATTTTTTAATAAAAAGGCGAATGAGTTAAATGCCGAAGAATCTGCTGTGTTGGTTGGTATGTTAAAAGCAAACACCTATTACAACCCAAGGTTGAATCCTGAAAATGCTTTAAGCAGGAGAAATATCGTTCTTCAGCTTATGAAAAACGAACAGTATTTAAATACTAAAACTACAGACAGTTTACAAAAATTACCACTTACACTAAGCTATAAAAACCTCGATTTAAAAACAACTGCTGGTTATTTTTCTTATCAAGTAAAGAAAAAAGCTGTTAAAATAATAGATAGTATTAATGAAACAAGAAATATAAAACACAATATAGAAGCCGACGGTTTAAAAATATATACCACGTTAAATTACAGTATTCAAAAAATCGCCGAAAAAGCGGCTAAAGAACAACTTATAGTTAAACAAAAAGAGCTAGATAAAGAGTTACAATCGAATAGTTTAAAAAACAACTGGTTAAAAAAGAACCGTTTTTCTTCTGAAAAAGACAAACAAAACAAAACCTTTAAGTTGTTCGATTGGGATAGCACTAAAACGATAACAGGTACTAAAATTGATAGTTTATGGCATTATGCAAAAATGCTTAATGCGTCTGTATTGGTTACGAATCCTAAAAACGGAGCAGTGATCAGTTGGGTTGGTGGAAATAATTTTAAAATGCTTCCTTTTGATATGGTTTTATCACATCGTCAAATAGCTTCTGCCTTTAAACCCATTTTATATGCTACCGCGTTAGAAAATGGTATTTCACCTTGCGACTATTTTGACAACGAAGAAAAAACATATTCCGAATTTAATAATTGGAAACCTCAAAATGCCGATTACAAAACTACTCCAGATAATAAAGTTGCGCTATGGAATGCCTTAATTCATTCTATGAATTTACCAACTATCGATCTTTATTTTAAGCTCGAAAGAGAATTGTTAATCAATTACTGTGAAAAACTACAGTTTCCTAAAATTACCAATAACGCTCCCTCTATTGCTTTAGGAACACTAGACTTATCATTGTCTGAAATAACAAAAGCGTACGGTAGCTTTGCTAATAATGGCGCCATGAACGACTTGTACATGATTACTAAAATTACCGATAAAGAAGGTGCTATTATTTATGAAAGTAAAGAGCAAAAAGCCGAAGAAGTCTTTAAAAAAGGAACAACTGAAACACTAACAGCCATTTTACAAAAAGCTGTTGACCAAGGTACAGGAGCTAAGATTAGAAACACTTATAAAATTAAAAGTCAGCTTGCTGCTAAAACAGGTACCGCGCAAAATTATACAGATGCTTGGTTTCTTGCCTATACACCCAATATTGTTTTTGGTACTTGGGTAGGAACCTCAAAAAACACCATACATTTTAAAAGCGGAAAAGGTTCTGGCTCGTCATTGGCCTTGCCTATTGTTGCCAACATTATTAAAGAAATAGAGAAAGACGCTGAGCTAAGTAAAAAATACTTGACGGATTTTGATATTCCGCAAGATGTTTACGAATCAATAAAATGCCCTGCTTACAGACAAAAAGGAATTAAAGGTTTTTTTAATAGACTTTTTGGCAAGAAGAAAAAGAAAGAAGACTAGTCTTTACATTTTTGAATTGCTTAGTTTTATTTTAACTTGTTTTCTGATAACTTAGCTAGCGCTGAACTTATTAATTGAAAATCATGTTCATTTGAGCAATAAAAAAATATTATGACTACAGAAAAAATTATACTTACAATCCTAACAAGCTCAGTTATTACTGCTTTTTTATCTGCTTATTTTCAAAAAAGGTTACAAAAGTCTGACTACAAACTTAAATACTTTGAAAAAGTTACTGAAAAAAGGCTTTATTCATATGAATTAGCAAATCAAACAACAAGCTTATTGAAAGTAATGACCGCTGAAAATAGTAAGCCATGGCCATTTATTATGGGCAGTATTGAAATTTATAATGACTTCATGGTAAAATTAACTCTGACGACCTTGCACAACATCTGGTTTTCAGATGTCCTTAGCAATAAACTAACAGAACTAAATATATTTTTAAAAAATATAGAGACAGAGCATCAATTTAAAACCGATAATGAAATTCAAGAGGTTGGTAAAGCTTGTTTATATGATTTAAGGCTCCTGTCTCAGGAAATATCAGAAGTATTACACAGTGATTTTAAAAATTTAAATGATATTAATTCATTCAATAAAAAATCAAAAAAGAAATTTCTACTAAAATAAAAAAGATGAAGTTCTTAAAAAATTTTCACTTAATACACTACTATGAAAGAGGTTACTACTTTTATTTTAAGAATCTGATTATTTCTACTTAAAGGCTATTATAAATAGTTAACAAACCCTAGGCAAACAACGTAGCGAAAGCCTCTTCTATTTTACCAACTAAAACTAGTTTTATACCGTGATTTTTAGAAGATATTTTATTGTATTTCGAGGCTACTAAAGTTTTATACCCTAGTTTTTCAGCTTCTAAAATACGCTGATCAATTTTAGAAACCGGTCGTATTTCTCCTGCCAAACCAACTTCGGCAGCAAAACAAACATTCGGATTAATCGCTAAATCTTGATTCGATGATAAAATCGCTGCAACAACCGCTAAATCTATCGCAGGATCATCTACATGAATTCCGCCTGTAACATTTAAAAACACATCTTTTGCGCCTAATTTAAAGCCTGCTCTTTTTTCTAGAACAGCTAAAATCATGTGCAATCTTTTTAAATTATAACCTGTTGTAGATCGTTGTGGTGTACCATAAACTGCGGTAGAGACCAAGGCCTGAATTTCGATCATTAAAGGACGAATACCTTCTAAAGTGGATGCAATTGCGGTTCCGCTTAAATCAGCATCTTTTTTTGAAATTAATATTTCAGACGGGTTAGATACTTCTCGTAATCCGGTTGACAGCATTTCGTAAATTCCGAGTTCTGCAGTAGAACCAAATCGGTTTTTCTGAGAGCGTAATATTCTATAGGTATGATTTCTGTCGCCTTCAAACTGCAAAACAACATCTACCATGTGTTCTAAAATTTTAGGCCCTGCAATGTGTCCTTCTTTATTAATATGACCAATTAATAATACCGGAGTTGAAGTTTCTTTGGCGAATTTTATAAGTTCTGCTGAAGTTTCACGGATTTGAGAAATACTTCCTGGTGACGCTTCAATAGAGTTTGTATGTAAGGTTTGAATAGAATCAATCACCAAAACATCTGGTTTAACTTCTTCTATATTTTTAAATATTTGCTGTGTATTTGTTTCAGTAAGAATTAAGCAATTAGAATTTGTAGCTTCTAAACGCTCAGCTCGCATTTTAATTTGCGACTGACTTTCTTCACCCGAAACGTACAATACTTTTTGCGGAATTTTTAAAGCAATTTGCAATAACAACGTCGATTTACCAATTCCGGGTTCACCACCTAATAAAACAACGGCTCCTTTTACAATTCCGCCACCTAAAACAGTGTCTAATTCGCTGTTTTTAGTTTCAACACGCTCTTCTTGATTCAACTGAATATCTTGTACTCTTAAAGGCGTAGAAACTCTTTTTTTATTGTTTTCTGGCGTTTTCCAACTTCTTTTTTCTTCTTTCTGAATTACCTCTTCAACAATGGTATTCCATTCTTTACAAGTATTGCATTGTCCTGCCCATTGCGCGTGTTGCGCTCCGCAGTTTTGACAGAAAAAAGTAGTTTTGGTTTTGGCCATTTAAAATAGATTGGAAGTTTTAAAATACTCAATAGTAATGTTCAAAGTTACAAACTAATATCTAATACTATTGATTATTTTTAGCCTCTGTATAAATTTTATCCTAAAAAATATTGATCCCTAAAACTGAATTTATTTTAGTTTCTAATTTACCAAAGTTATGCGATGCTGAAATAAATTCAGTATGACGGATGTATGATTTTTATAATCACGAAAACAGCTTCTTAAACACAGCCGAACAAAAATAGTTTATAACTAAAGTTTATAAAGAAACTGCGTTAGCGATTGAGCGGTATGCTTGAGCTCTTTTTTGTTTTTTCAAAAAAAGCGAGTAGCGAAAGCGCGACCTGCAAGGTAACGCCTTATTACTTTTTATTTTTATTGTAGATAGGTAATAACAAGAATGCTAAGCCTCCAAAAACAATAATCATTGCTGTTTGGGCTGTCCACATAATCCAACCAAAAGCGGTTGCTGGCTCTTCTGCAATACCAAATAAAGCTAAGGCACCTGCAACAGCTACCGGATATAAACCGATACCTCCGTTGGTTGCTGCAATACTAAATCCGCCTGCAATAAAACCTATTAAAACGCCTCCTAAAGGAACACTTAAGCCATCTATTGCCGGTATTGTTGCCCAGAACATTAGTACATACATTAACCAAATAAATACGGTATGAAAAATAAACGCCCATTTATTCTTCATTTTAAAGATGCTCATAACTCCTTCAACTAATCCTGAAATAAAGTTTTTTATTTTTAGACCAATTCCTGATGTTGCTTTTTTTACATATCTCGAAAAGATGAATCCGACTACGATAAGAACTGCTAATATCGCCCCTATTTTAAGTGGATTAAAATTCTTTGTTAATAATTCATATATAAAATCGAACTGTACAAATAATGTAATCGCGATGATACTTAACATCATAATTAAATCAGCCATTCTTTCGGCTACAATGGTTCCAAAACCTTTTTCGAAGGGAATGTTTTCATAATTTGTCATAACCGCAGCACGAGAAACCTCTCCTGCCCTTGGCACTGCATAATTAACCAGATAGGCAACTAAAACAGCCATAGCGCTATTACCAAAATCTGGCTTATACCCCATTGGTTCTAGTAAAAACTTCCAACGATATGCTCTAGACAAGTGACTTAAAAGTCCGAAGAACAATCCTAAAGCTATCCACCAATAATTTGCCTCCTTGAAGTAATCTAACAAAGTTGCTATAGAGACTTTTGATAAAGAGTACCAAACCAAAAAACCTCCCAAAACGAGAGGTAATATAATTTTTAATGCTTTTTTAATATTCAAAACTATGTAAGGGTATTATCTTCTTCGTTAGGAAAAACCAAAGAAGGTTTAAAGTTTTTAGCCTCTTCTAGTTCCATAAAAGCATATACGATAAGTATTAAAACATCGCCTTTTGCCACTTTTCTGGCAGCGGCACCATTTAAGGTAATTTCGCCACTATTCCTAGGACCAGGAATTGCATATGTTTCCAAACGTTCGCCATTATTGTTATTCACAATCTGAACACGTTCTCCTTCAATAATTCCCGCTGCATCCATTAAATCTTCATCAATGGTAATGCTTCCTATATAATTTAAATCGGCACCCGTAACTTTTACGCGGTGGATTTTAGATTTTACTACTTGTACTAACATAGTGCAAAAATAGTTTTTTAATGATTAATGAGTTGTTTTTGAATGATTTTATTTTAAACGGATATTATCTATCAATCTAATTTCTCCTGCAAAAACAGCAATAAAAGCACGATATTTATGTTCAGACTCTTTTTTTACGATGGTTTCTAATGTTTTTTCATTAGCTATTGTAAAATACTCTAATTCTAATAACGGATGCTTCTGAAACTGTTTTTGTACCCATTCAGTAACTTCTACTGCACTATTTATGCCAAATTTCTTCTTTGCTTTTTTAAGTATTTTATAAATAAAAGGAGCTGTTTTTCGATGTTCTTTTGTTAATCTCGTATTACGTGAGCTCATTGCTAAACCATCTTCTTCTCTATAAATATCACAGCCTTTTATCTTTACCGGAAGCGCATTTTTTTCAACCATTTTTTTGATGATTTGTAACTGCTGAAAATCTTTTTTCCCGAAATAAGCAACATCAGGCTCCACAATTTCGAACAATGTTTTCACGATAGTTCCTACACCGTTAAAATGACCGTCTCTAAATTTCCCTTCCATTTGATGCTCTAGTCCGTCAAAACTAAAATTCTCTGATTCAATATTTTTATTATATATTTCTTCTACAGACGGGAAAAATAAAACATCGCAATCAACACTTTCTAAAAGCTTTACATCGCTATCAAACGTTTTTGGATATTTAACTAAATCCTCTTTATTATCAAATTGTGTAGGGTTCACAAAAATACTTACAACAGTTATATCATTCATTTTCTTTGCCTTTTTAACAAGTGATAAATGCCCTTCGTGTAAGGCTCCCATAGTAGGAACGAATCCGATAGATTTATTATTGATTTTTACTTTTGATAAAAATTCTTTTAATTCTAATTTAGTTTTATAAACTTTCATTCTATTATAGTTGAAATGCGTGCAAAATTAGCAATTTAACATCATTTTAGCATAAATTTTCGTATTTTTGCATCTTCAATAAAATAGACAAAATTAATGAAGGATAAGAGAATATTATATGTTTCATCAGAAGTAATACCTTACTTACCTGAAACAGAATTATCATCTACTGCATTTAATGTTGCTAAAAACGCACATTCTAAAGGAGTTCAAACCCGTATTTTTATGCCTCGTTATGGGGTAATAAATGAGCGAAGACATCAATTGCATGAAGTTATTCGATTATCTGGTATGAATTTAATAATTAATGATATGGATATGCCATTGATTATTAAAGTTGCTTCTATTCCGAAAGAAAGAATGCAAGTGTATTTCATTGATAACGACGAATACTTTAAGCGTAAAGCTGTATATTCTGATGAAGATGACAAAATGTTTAGTGATAACGACGAACGTATGATTTTCTTTGCTAAAGGAGTCGTAGAAACCGTTAAAAAACTAAATTGGGCGCCAGATATTATTCATGTTCATGGATGGATGGCCTCTTTACTTCCATTATATTTAAAGGAATTTTACAAAGAAGAACCATTATTTACCGAAAGTAAGATTGTAACTTCTATTTACAATAATAATTTTGAAGGTGAATTAGAGGGCGATTTAGCAAAAAAGGTTCGTTTTGATAAAGTTGATGAAACTAAAATAGCAACGTTAACTACACCAAATGAAATTAGCATCTTAAAAAGTGCTATTGAAAACTCAGACGCCATTATAAAGGGTAGTGAAGTTTTACCAGATGAAATTAATGCTTTTATTGATGAAAAAAACACAAAAGTTTTAGAATATCAATCTGAAGAAGTTTTATCAGAAGCTTACTTAGAGTTTTATAAAAAAAATGTTTTAGAAATAAGCGAATAATAATACAAATGATTAGAAAAATTGGCGTTTTGGGTATTAGCTTGCTATGTTTAGCAACTTTAGTATCGTGTGAAAAAGATTTTAGTGACGTAGGAAGTAGTGTTGTTAACAATACTAAATTTGAAACAGGAGAAATATTATTAGATGTAGAAATTGAAACAATTGATATTTCTGAATCGAATCCTCTAGAAATATATAAATCAGTTAGAGCTGATAATATAAGTATCGGTGCTTTAGGTGATTATTGGCTTGGTGTTTATAATAATGATAATTACAAAACAATAGAAGCTTCTTTTGTTAGTCAGTTATCACTAGCAACTAGTCCAAGAATAGAAGATTTACAACCTGCTACTGCAGACGGAGAAATAGATTCTGTTTTTACTCTTGATAAAGTTGTTCTTAAGCTACCTTACAAAGCTACAAATACTGGTACAGGTACTACTGAGAGACCAATTTTCAGACTAGATTCTGTTTTAGGGAACAAAGACATTGCTACCTCTTTAAAAGTGTATAGAAATGGTACTTTTCTAAATAGATTGGACCCTAGTAATCCTGCCAAATCTAATAGCTTTCAGTCTAATCATGACTACGAACAGCTTGAGTTATTAAATGAGGATATTGGATTTACTTTTAAACCTAACCCTAGTGATACTATACTAGTATTAACAAGAAATATTAGTAATGGTACTACATATCAAGATACAATAAGACTTGCAAACAAAGCACCTTTCTTGACCATTCCTTTAGATATGACAGAAATGAAAAGTCTATTTTGGGATAAATTTGATAGTGACGAGTTTAAAACTGCTGATGCTTTTAATTCTTACTTTAAAGGATTAATTGTTAAAACAGAAGATAGTGACGGAGCAATGGTTCCATTAAATTTAAGTGGAAATAGCGCTTCTGCCACGTTAGATTTTCATTACACGATTACTACTTTCGAAAAAAAAGAAGGCACTACTGATTTAGTGTTAAAAGATACATTACCTAAAACAATATCTTATCCTTTATCTAGTGTAAGAAACAGTATTTATAAAATGAGCCCTGCGACTACTGCTCCACCTGCAAATAACTTTACAGTACAAGGAACAGCAGGGACTATGGCTAGAATTAAAATAATAGATGATGTAAAACTTCAGGAATTAAGAGGTAATAACTGGTTAATTAACGATGTATTATTATCTTTTTATGTAAACAATACCATTAATACTGATAAAAACATAATTCCACAACGTTTATTCATCTATCAAGAAAAAGATAACGGAAGTGGTAGTATATCTCCTACACAAGTTACTGATGCATATAAGGAAGCTGCAAGTTTTGGTGGTAATTTAGCTTTATCTGACGATGGCACTCCTGAAAAATATTCTTTTAGATTAACCGATTATCTATCTGATTTATTAGACGGAACAACAAACGACAACTCTCCTTTAGTTTTAAAAACATATAATAACCCTACGGATACTCCCGTAATTAATGGTGTTTTAAATACAAATGTTAGCACATATAACTGGAACCCTAGAGGGGTTACCTTATTAGACGGAAGCGAAACTGCTAACGGTACAAAAAGAGCTGTTTTAAAAATATCATATTCAAAAGAAAAGTAAAATAGTATGTGCGGAATCACAGGATACATAGGCTATAGAGATGCTTACCCAATTGTTATAAACGGATTAAAGCGTTTAGAGTATAGAGGTTATGATAGTGCAGGAATAATGATGTACGATGGTGAAAAAATTCACTTATCAAAAACTAAAGGAAAAGTTTCTGATTTAGAAATCATCACTAATAATGATGAAAAAAGAAAAAAAGGAACTATCGGAATTGGGCACACGCGTTGGGCAACTCACGGAGTACCTAACGACACTAATTCTCATCCACATTTTTCTGAATCAGAAGACTTAGTTATTGTTCATAATGGAATTATAGAAAATTATGACACTATAAAAAAGGAATTAATTTCGAGAGGTTACACCTTTAAGAGTGATACTGATACTGAAGTTTTAATAAATCTTATTGAAGAAGTTAAAAAAAATGAAGATTGTAAATTAGGAAAAGCTGTACAATTAGCACTTACCAGTGTTATTGGTGCCTATGCAATTGCTGTTTTTGATAAAAACAAACCTAATGAGCTAATTGTAGCTCGATTAGGTAGTCCTATTGCTATCGGTGTAGGAAAAAATAATGAAGAGTATTTTGTTGCTTCTGATGCTTCTCCCTTTATTGAGTACACTAAAGATGCTATTTATTTAGAAGATGGTGAATTAGCTATCATCAAAAAAAATAAAGGTATAAAGATTCGTAAAATCGAAACAGATAAAGAAATCGATGCAAACATCCAAAAACTTCAATTAAGCTTAGAGCAAATTGAAAAAGGAGGTTATGATCACTTTATGCTAAAAGAAATTTACGAACAACCTAAAGCAATCATTGATACCTACAGAGGAAGAATGTTACCTAATGAAGGTATAATTCGTATGGCTGGTATTGATGATAACATTTCTAAGTTTACCAATGCAAGCCGAATTATAATTGTTGCTTGTGGTACTTCTTGGCATGCCGGGTTAGTAGGAGAGTATCTTTTTGAAGACATGGCTCGTATTCCTGTTGAAGTTGAGTACGCATCTGAATTTAGATATCGTAATCCTATTATAAACGAAAATGATGTCGTTATTGCTATTTCTCAATCTGGAGAAACAGCTGATACTTTAGCTGCTATTAAATTAGCAAAATCTAAAGGTGCATTTGTTTTCGGAATCTGTAATGTTGTTGGTTCTTCTATCGCAAGAGAAACACATGCTGGTGCTTATACGCATGCAGGTCCTGAAATTGGAGTAGCATCAACAAAAGCTTTTACAACACAAATAACAGTGCTTTCTTTAATTGCTTTAAAATTAGCTAAAGCAAAAGGTACTTTATCAACCTCTGCTGTAAATAATTATTTACAATCATTACAACAAATTCCAGCACAAGTAGAAAAGTTATTAAAAGCTGATGCACAAATTAAAGAAATAGCAAAGGTTTATAAAGATGCTAAAAACTGTTTATATTTAGGTAGAGGATTTAACTTTCCTGTTGCATTAGAAGGCGCATTAAAGTTAAAAGAAATTTCATACATACATGCAGAAGGGTATCCTGCTGCAGAAATGAAACATGGTCCTATTGCTTTAATTGACGAAAATATGCCAATTTTCGTGATTGCAACAAGTAGAGGTCATTATGAAAAAGTGGTTAGTAATATTCAAGAAATAAAATCTAGAAGTGGTAAAATAATAGCAATCGTAACTGAAGGAGATACAACTGTAAAAGAAATTGCAGATCATGTCATTGAAGTTCCTGATACTGAAGAAGCTTTTAGTCCTTTATTAACTACAATTCCTTTTCAATTATTATCATATCATATCGCTGTGATGTTAGAAAAGAACGTAGACCAACCTAGAAATTTAGCTAAATCTGTAACTGTTGAATAAATAGTTATAATCATAGATAAAAAAATCCCGAGATGCTGTCTCGGGATTTTTATGCTTCTTTTTCAAATGTAAGATACACAGGGAAATGATCTGAATAACCTCCTTGATACCATGGCCCAATATATGTTCTAAACGGACTATCTTTAAACTTCCCTTTATAAAATCGCAACCATTCTTTATTTAAAATATGTGCTTTCACAAAAGTAAATCTGCTTTTACTCGAATCAAAAAAATCTCTTGAAAATATAATTTGATCGAACAAATGCCATTCTTTATAAAAAGTAGAACTTCCTTTACCTTTTTTAAATAGAGGTTTCATCGGGTTGTATAAATCATCTGTAACTAAAACATTGTTAACACTCTCACTTAAAGGATCATCATTAAAGTCGCCCATAATAATAAACTTCGCATTTTTTTCTTCTAATTTTATATCCTTTATTACTTCTTGAGCTTGTTTAGCTGCTTTAATACGTTTTAAACTTGTTTCCTCATCTCCATCTCTTCTCGATGGCCAATGATTCACCAAAACATGTACTAATTCACCATGTAACTTTCCTTTTACAACTAATAAATCTCGTGTATAATCAATCTCTCCTTCCGAATCTTTTAAATAAAGAGAGTGTGTATCTGTCGAAATAACTTCAAAAAAATCTTTATTATAGATAAAAGCTACATCAATACCTCTTTCATCTGGTGAATCGTAATGGACATAACTATAATTATATTTTGATAAATTTTTATGTCGAATTAAATCCTTGACGACCTTGGCATTTTCAACTTCTGCTAACCCGACAATAGCCGGCGGGAAAGCCGATTGATTATTACCTATTTGACTTATAACTGAGCTTAGTTTTTTAATTTTATGAAGATACTTTTGATGATTCCAATTTCGTTTACCGTTAGCCGTAAAATCATCATCTGCTGTTAAAGGATTATTAACGGTATCAAATAAATTTTCTACATTATAAAAAGCTACTGTAAATGTATTTTTTCTTTTAGATCTACTCATTATAAATTTTTTATCGAAAGTACTAAATAAAAAAGCACGCTATAAATAGCGTGCTTCTAAAATATAATAAAAAGGAATAATTATACTACTCCTTGATCTAACATTGCGTCTGCAACTTTTACAAAACCTGCAATATTTGCTCCTTTTACGTAATCTACGAAACCATTTTCATCTGTACCATACTCAACACAAGAAGCGTGAATATCGTTCATAATTTGGTTTAATTTAGCGTCAACTTCTTCTCTCGTCCAGTTATAACGTAATGAGTTTTGACTCATTTCTAAACCAGAAGTTGCAACACCACCAGCATTTGATGCTTTTCCTGGAGCAAATAAAATTTTTGCTTCTTGAAATGCTTCAACAGCTTCTGGTGTAGAAGGCATGTTTGCTCCTTCTGCAACACAAATACATCCGTTTGCTAATAATGTTTTAGCTTCCTCACCGTTTAACTCATTTTGAGTTGCACATGGTAAAGCTACATCACATTTAATTCCCCAAGGTCTCTCACCCTCAAAGAATTTAGCATTTGGATATTTATCAACATATTCGCTAATTCTACCTCTGCGAACATTTTTAATTTCCATTACAAAAGCTAATTTATCAGCATCTATTCCATCAGCATCATAAATATAACCTGAAGAATCTGACATAGTAACCACTTTAGCTCCTAATTCAGTAGCCTTTTCAGTTGCATATTGAGCAACGTTTCCAGATCCTGAAACAACAACCGTTTTACCGTTAAAAGAATCGTTTTTGGTTTTTAACATGTTTTGTGCAAAATACACATCACCATAACCTGTAGCTTCTGGTCTTATTAAAGATCCACCCCAAGAACGGCCTTTACCTGTTAAAACACCAACGAATTCGTTACGTAATTTTTTATATTGACCGAACATAAATCCGATTTCTCTACCTCCAACTCCAATATCTCCTGCAGGAACATCAGTATTAGCTCCAATATGACGGAATAACTCAGACATAAAAGCTTGACAAAATGCCATTACTTCACGATCAGATTTTCCTTTTGGATTAAAGTCAGAACCTCCTTTTCCTCCACCCATTGGCAAAGTAGTTAATGAGTTTTTGAATACTTGCTCGAATCCTAAGAATTTTAAAATTGATAAATTTACAGATGGATGAAAACGTAAACCTCCTTTATAAGGTCCAATTGCCGAGTTAAACTCAACTCTATAACCTCTATTTACTTGTGTTTCTCCTTTATCATCAACCCAAGCAACTCTAAACAATAAAGTTCTCTCTGGCTCAACCATTCTCTCTAACAACTTCTTGTCCTGATACTTAGGGTTGTTTTCTATAAATGGAATTACAGTTTCTGCAACTTCATGTACAGCTTGTAAAAATTCTGGCTCATTAGAATTACGTTCTTTAACGTATTCTATAAATGCATTTATTTTAGATTCCATAATTTTAATTATGTTGTATTATGATTTAAACAATTTTGTTAGGCAAATATAATTAATTTACAATTTGTTAAATTTAAAAAAATCAATTATTTACCTATTTTTTTAAAAATATCAATAATTTTTGTTCTTTAGAGTTCAATAGTCGAGAACTCTTCTAAAAACCAACACATTTTTTCATTTAAAAAGCATAAATTTGCAACCTAAATATTCCGAAAAATAAGATGTTAGACAAGGTAAAAGAATTGATTGGTGATGTAAAGGCTTTTCAAGCAACTTCTAAAGATGAAGTTGAAGCTTTCAGAATAAAATATTTGGGTAGCAAAGGATTGTTAAAAGATTTATTTGCTGAATTCAAAAATGTAGATGCTGCAATGCGTAAAGACTTTGGTCAGGCTTTAAACAATTTAAAGAAATCTGCTGAAGAAAAAGTAACCGAATTAAACGACACTTTAGAAGGTACTATTGAAGAAAATGGTGTTTATGGCGATTTAACGCGTCCGTCTGAAGCAATAAACTTAGGTTCTCGACACCCAATATCTTTAGTTAAAAACAAAATCATAGAAGTTTTTAACCGAATTGGATTTACAGTTTCTGAAGGTCCTGAGATTGAAGATGATTGGCATAATTTTACTGCATTAAATTTACCAGAATATCACCCAGCACGTGATATGCAGGATACCTTTTTTATTGATAAAAATCCGGATACTTTATTAAGAACACATACCTCATCGGTACAAGTTCGTTATATGGAAAACAATACGCCGCCTATTAGAACAATTTCTCCGGGTCGTGTTTTTCGTAATGAAGATATTTCATCAAGATCGCACTGTATTTTTCATCAAGTAGAAGGTTTATATATTGATACTGATGTTTCGTTTGCCGATTTAAAGCAAACCTTATTATACTTTACCAAAGAGATGTTCGGTAAATCTAAAATTCGTTTAAGACCTTCTTACTTTCCATTTACGGAGCCAAGTGCAGAAGTAGATATTTATTGGGGATTAGAGACTGAAACCGATTACAGAATTACAAAAGGAACGGGTTGGTTAGAAATTATGGGATGCGGAATGGTAGATCCTAACGTATTAAAAAACGCAAATATCGATCCTACCATATATTCTGGATATGCATTCGGAATGGGAATTGAACGTATAGCAATGCTATTATATCAAATACCAGATATTCGTATGTTTTATGAAAATGATAAACGTTTCTTAGAGCAATTTAAATCAGTGATTTAATTACTAAAAAAAATAAAAGCAAAAGTTGAAAAGCATAGATTCAGTTCTACTTTTCAACTTTTTGCATTTAACACCTATATAAAATGAAGAAAGACATTAAAATCCCTAAAGTAGAAAATATTGAAATAGCCATTACTTTAGAAAAAAATGAGCAAGACGGCGCTAATGAATGGTGCGTATATATCATCAATAAAAAAGAAGTTGCTTTAGAGATGGTTGTAATTGTTTCTCAAGGATTTTCTGAAACAAAAAAAACATCATTGTTCCGTAGAAAAATAGATCTATTGCCTGCTAATTCATTTTCTAAATTCGAAATAATGCAACCAGAATTATTTGCATTAGACAATCAATTTCAAGTTACTTTTTTTGAAAACAATGTACTACACGATAAAACATTTATTTTTCAAGAAGGTACTATTCAAGAAGGCTTTTTTAGAGATATTGATCTCTTAAATAAAAAAGGAGTAAGTATTAAATAATTATTATCGCCAATTAAAAGATTAATTATACATTGAAATGGAACAGAATCAAATAAATGTTATTCTTACTGGTATTACTGGAACGTTAGGCTCTCAGGTTTTTTATGAATTATTGCAACAGGATAATATTAAACATATATTTCTTCCTATAAGAGAAAAAAACGGAAAGTCTGCATTGCAAAGGATTCAAAAAATATTAAATAATGATGCTGCTCCAGCATTTATATCTGAAAATAAAAGTTTTATTTCTAAAAAAATAAAAGTTTTAGAGATGGTTACTTTTCTTAAACCATCAACATTTTTATCAAAGGAAAAAACCAATTTTTTTATTCATTCTGCAGGAAGTGTAAATTTATCTACAGATGAATCGCAACGAGATACGATCTTTACGGGTGTTTATAAATTTACAAAAGATGTTTTTAACACCTATTCCTCATATATTACAAAATTCACTTATATAAGTACTGCCTTTAGTATTGGTAATATTGGGGGCTTAATTGATAATGATTACCACACTACAAAAAAACCAAAATATCGTAACTTCTACGAAGAAGCAAAACACACTACCGAAAAGTATTTATTAAAAAAAGGAAAAGAAAACAACGTTGCTATCCAAATATTAAGACCCAGTGTTTTAGGCGGTAATGTATTTAACAATGCTCCTTATTTTATTTCAAATTACATGGTTTATTATCTTTTAGGTAAGTTTTTTTATAAAAACCCATTAGCAAATAATTCTATCAGACTTGCTGTAAATTTTAAAACAGGGCTAAATATCATTCCTGTAGATTATGTTGCCAAAGTAATAGCCAATGTATACCAGAAACAAATAGACCAACTTAATATTGTACACTCTAAGAGCACAAGTGTTCTGAAAGGCATGGAAAGGATTTTAAAAACAGTAGATTTTAATAATTTTACCATTTTAAATGCTTCTACAGAAAATGTATTATTAAAAGATAAAAACAGATTAGAAAACATCTATTATAAAACTATTGGTTTACATTTAAATGAATACCTAACCTCTAAACCATACGAATACAGCACCGATTTATTAGAATCAATACTTCCAATACCTATATATAATACCGAAGATTATTTAGAGAATACCATTAACTACGCAAAATCAAAAAATTTTAAAGGAGAAGATTGGTAATCATTATTTCACAAACCAATAATACAATCAACAAATTACACATAACAAACTGAATATATATTAAATTAACAATATTAAGTTCACTTAAAAAAACTCATATGTTTACAGATATTCAAGATTTAGTCGCCGATTTTTCATCATGGATTTGGGGAATGCCATTATTAATATTATTAATAGGTGGCGGACTGTACTTGTTTGTATACTCTGGCCTAGTTCCTTTTAAATACATGGCGCATGCTATTGCGATTTTAAGAGGTAAATATGATAAAAAAGATTCTCCTGGAGATTTATCTCACTACGAAGCACTATCATCTGCAATTGCTGCAACCGTAGGAATGGGAAACATCAGTGGTGTTGCAATTGCTATTGCCATGGGTGGCCCTGGGGCAATTTTTTGGATGTGGGTAAGTGCTTTTGTCGGTATGGCTACTAAGTTTTTTACCTGTACTTTAGCTATTATGTATAGAGGAGAAGATGAAGAAGGAAACGCAAAAGGAGGCCCAATGTATGTAATTACAGAAGGTTTAGGTAAAAAATGGAAACCTTTAGCCATGTTTTTCGCTACTGCTGGTTTAGTAGGAACTTTACCTGCTTTTCAAGCAAATCAATTAACACAAACAATGATTGATGTTTTTAATGTGAACGAAGCAAATGAGTTTTCTGCAAAACTGTTAATAGGAATAACCATTGCTGCCATCGTTTCTACTGTAATTTTTGGCGGAATTCAACGAATAGGAAAAGTTGCAGGTAAATTAGTTCCTTTAATGGTAGTTATTTATTTACTAACCGTTTTAACGATTCTGTTTATAAAAATAGATGTAGTTCCTTCAATAATTTCGTTAATATTTACTGACGCCTTTTCTGGTAATGCTGTTTTAGGTGGTGCCTTAGGTGCTTTAATAATTACAGGTGTAAAACGTGCTGCTTTTTCTAACGAAGCAGGTTTAGGAACCGCACCAATGATGCACGGAACCGCAAAGACAGACGAACCAATTAGAGAAGGTTTAGTTGCCATGTTAGGCCCAGCAATAGATACTTTGTTAGTGTGTACATTAACTGCATTGGCAATTTTATCATCAGGTGTTTGGCAAGGTTTCGATGGTAACGGTATATCTATGACTTTAGCTGCCTTCGATTCGGTATTACCTTTTCACTCAGGTAGTATTATTTTAACCATCTGTGTGTTAATTTTCGCCTTCTCTACCCTATTCACCTATTCATTTTATGGATTTAGTTGTTTAAGTTATTTAACAAGTACTAAAACTGGTAAATATTACAATCATTTTTACGTTTTAGTAATTATAGTTGCTTCTATTATTAAGTTAGATTTTGTAATTAATCTAATGGATAGTGCCTATGCTTTAATGGCAATTCCAACTGTACTTTCTACGCTTATTCTAGCACCGAAAGTTAAAAAAGCGGCTACCGTTTATTTTCAAAAATTAAAATCAGGTGCTTTTAACTAAGTATTATTTTATCAACATAAAACAAAACACCTATTGTAATTTATAGTTACCATAGGTGTTTTTATTTTGAAGCTATATCCCGCTTTTCGCACTCGCTGTTTTTGTGTTTTCATAAGTGACTATAATTAAGTATTTAATATTTAGTCAACCAATCTGAGAAAAAGTACAAAGAACAAGGTAAAAGACAAGAATCGTCATGCTGAATTTATTTCAGCATCGCATTACTTTTAGAAATCAGGGTGAGAACCTGAAATAAATTCAGGTTGACGGATTCGACATTATTTAGAATATGAAATTTATAAAATTACATTATAAAACTACACTTTTTCTATTAAGGTTTCCTTCTCAAAAACCAATCCTTTAAAACCCGTATTCATAAAGTTTCTAATATTCTGATGATCGGTCCCATTCGGATTCTCTAAAACATCAATAAAATAATATTGTCCAAAACAAGCCAAAGTTTCTTCTTTGGTTAATTGTTCTTTTAAAGCAAAAGAAAATACTTTACACGAACCTAAATTTTGAGTACTACTATTTTCTAGATTTCCGTTTTTAAAAGCCGCTGCTGTAAAAATATAGTGTGCTTCAATAATGCTAATCGTTTCAGAAAAACCAATATCTTTTGGAGTGTTTCTTAACTTATTTTTAAAATTATCTATAGTCATTGTTCTAGTTTTATAAAGTATTAAGTGAATCCTTTTTAACAAGCTCGCTCATAATTTTTAAAGACACTGAGTCAATTAATTTTTGAGATTTTTTAATCTCCTTTTTAAATGCTGTGCTACCTTTTACAATATCTATTGTAGTTGTTGCTGTTTTAGCATACCAATTATTCCATGCAGAAATTATTGCTATTTGAGTTTTTAAAGAATCTCCTTTTAATAAAGATATTTCACCTTGATGTTGTTCTTCTTTAAGTCTAGAAAGTGCCACTTTTTCTATATTCATTAAAATTGATTTAGCGGTTTTTTTATCAGCATTTAATAATGTAAAAGCGGATGTTAACGAAGTAACACCTACATTTTTTAAAGTAGTTTTAGATACTTTATCTATTCTATCATTATCAGTATGGTAAAACTGATCTGTAAAATGCCAAAATAAAACACTCGGAATATCAGCCTTTAAAAACGGAACATGATCACTTCCTCCTTCAAAAGGATTTGTACTAACTACCCAATTTGCGCGTTTACCTTGCTCTTTAAACTTATCAATTAAAAAATCATTTAAATAATGAGGTTTCATTTCGCTTAATTTCATTTTTCTACCTCCCCATTCTGTATGTTTGTCTTTTCCGCGTATCCAAATAGCACTTGGGTCTGGCATTTTTTCTATTAAAAAAGTACCTCCCGTTTTTTCGGTGTCTTCTCCAACCATATCAAGTGAAATTCCCCACTTTATATCTTTAGCTCTAATACTATCTTCTTTAACATATCGGTTTGTAGAAATAATTTCATCTCCCCATAAAAAAGTTAATGTTCTGTTTGGTGTAAATCGCTTCTCTTTTATAAATTTTGCTGTAAGAGTTGCCATTTCTAAAGCCACTCCTACTCCTGTTGCATTATCATTTGCACCAGGTTCTTGTATATGCGCACTAAAAACTAATCGCTCTTTAGGGGATTTTGTCCCTTTTACATCCGCAATAATTGTTAATTCTTCTGACGGATAAATGTTCGTTTCGATATTTACGTTTAAAACAACCTTATCTTTTAATAACTTAGCTTTCAATTTTTCTTTAGCCTCATAAGACATGGCAATTGCCCATGCTTCTACCTCTTCATTTAAAGGAATAGATCTAAACTGAATAGAAGTTTTGTTTTTCTCTGGTTGCAAATATTTCGGATTGCTATAAGTAATCAACCCTGCCGCTCCGCCTTCTACAATAGCTTGCTTAAATATTCTACTAGGGCTTGTTTCTGCAAAAACAATTTTACCTTTAATATTTAAAGTTTTCAGTTTCTTTATATCTTTCACATAAACTACTTCGGTAGTAACACCTTCCTTGGGCGTACTGTACGAATTTAAAGCAATCATGTTTCTATTCGTAGCATGTTGTAACAAAGGAATTTCTTCACCAACTATTTTCACCTCAGCATTAACAGATTCCCAAGTTGGTTTTTCAAGCGGTCTTTTTTCAATTCTGTAAGTTAAAAAGTCAGTACTCGTAGCAACATTTTCTTTTACGAATCCTGATTTTTCAAGCTCATCTGCAATTCTGTACACACTTTTATTAAAACCTGTATTACCCACAACTCTCCAATATTTTTCAACAAACGAAGTTGTTTCGAAAGCTAAATCGCCTGTAAATTCTTTATTAAGAACATCAAAATAATTTGAAGAATTTAAAATTTGAATCTCTTTTTCCTTCTTACAACTAACAAAAGTTACAACAAGTACTACTACTAAAAGTATATTTTTAAACATGATATTTTTTTGAAGTTTAAAAGTACTATTTTTTTATATTGAGAAACATATTTAACTATAAAGTTATAAAGCTAGTCATTTAGTGTTCATTTTTATTCTAACTACTTTTAATCCTCCTTTTTATTTACGTAATTTTGCACTTTTAAAATTCAAGAAATGTACAGAACGCAAACTTGTGGCGAATTAAGAGCCTCACACATAAATACTGAAGTTACCTTATCTGGTTGGGTACAAAAATCTCGTGATAAAGGTTTTATGATTTGGGTGGATTTACGTGATCGTTACGGAATTACACAGTTAATTTTTGACGAAGGGCGTACTTCTAAAGATTTAATGGAAAAAGCCAAAACTTTAGGACGTGAATTTGTTGTTCAAGTTACCGGTACTGTTATCGAACGAGAATCTAAAAACAAAAATATTCCTACTGGTGAGGTTGAATTACTAGTAACTAGTTTAGAAATATTAAACGAAGCTAAAACTCCGCCTTTTACTATTGAAGATAAAACGGATGGTGGTGAAGACATCAGAATGAAATATCGTTATTTAGATATTCGTCGTAATCCTGTAAAAGATAGTTTGATCTTTAGATCGAAAGTATCTATGGAAGTACGTAAGTATTTATCTGATCAAGAATTTATAGAAGTAGAAACACCTTATTTAATCAAGTCAACTCCAGAAGGAGCACGTGATTTCTTAGTACCTTCAAGAATGAATGCTGGGCAGTTTTACGCATTACCACAATCGCCTCAAACCTTCAAACAACTATTAATGGTTGGTGGAATGGATAAATACTTTCAGATTGTAAAGTGTTTTAGAGATGAAGATTTACGTGCCGATCGTCAGCCGGAATTTACACAAATTGACTGTGAAATGGCTTTTGTTAATCAAGAAGATATTTTAAATATTTTTGAAGGATTAACACGTCATTTATTAAAAGAAATTAACAACGTTGAGGTTGATAAATTTCCAAGAATGTTATTTGATGACGCAATGCGTTTGTACGGAAATGACAAACCAGATATCCGTTTCGGAATGGAGTTTGGTGAATTAAATGACGTTGCACAGCAAAAAGAATTTAAAGTATTTAACGATGCTGAATTAGTTGTTGGTATCGCAGTTCCTGGAGGAGCTTCTTATACAAGAAAAGAAATAGATAAATTAATAGATTGGGTACGTCGTCCGCAAGTTGGTGCTTTAGGAATGGTGTATGTAAAATGTAACGAAGATGGTACTTTTAAATCATCTGTAGATAAATTTTACGATCAAGAAGATTTAGCAAAATGGGCAGAAAAAACTGGCGCAAAAGCTGGTGACTTAATCTGTATTTTATCAGGAAACATTACTAAAGTACGTCCACAATTATCTGCGTTACGTATGGAAATGGCAGAACGTTTAGGTTTAAGAGATCCGAAGGTATTTGCTCCTTTATGGGTAATCGATTTCCCTTTATTAGAATTAGACGAAGAAACTGGTCATTACCACGCAATGCACCACCCGTTTACGTCACCAAAACCTGGTCAGTTAGAATTATTAGATACCAATCCTGGCGATGTAAAAGCAAACGCATACGATTTAGTGTTAAACGGAAATGAAATCGGTGGAGGTTCTATCAGAATTCACGATAAGGAAACACAAGCTATTATGTTTAAGCATTTAGGCTTTACAGAAGCTGAAGCTAAAGAACAATTTGGTTTCTTAATGGATGCTTTTGAATATGGTGCGCCACCACATGGAGGTTTAGCTTTCGGATTAGATAGATTGGTTGCTATTTTAGGCGGACAAGAAACAATTCGTGATTTTATTGCATTCCCTAAAAATAACTCTGGTCGTGATGTAATGATTGATGCTCCGGCTGCTTTAAACGACGCGCAATTATCAGAATTAAGTATAAAATTAGATTTAAAAGAATAAAACGTCATTACGAGGAAAATTGACGAAGTAATCTGTTTATAAATTAAGAGATTGCTTCATTATCATTCGCAATGACAGAAACATATAAAATCCCTTTCTAAATTTAGAACGGGATTTTTTTATTACTTTTAAATCATGAAAAAAAAGAAAATTCTAAAAATTGTTTTAATAGTTTTTACTACTATTTTAGTTCTTATTGGTTCGCTACTTCTCTTCGGCTATTTTTATATTAACCAAGCATATGATACCGAAAACAAACCTTTTAAACATTATGTTGGCTATATTGATCAAAGTAAAGCACTTTTAAACGATAAACACCAACTATGTAATGACGGTGGTATTTATCATACCTATAGTAGTGCAAGTTTAAAAGCTTACAAAGGCTCTAAAAAGCAATTTAGAGATGCAGTAAACACGCAGTTTAACACAAATAACTATACAGAATCTGGTTATTTAAATTATCGGTTTTTAGTAAACTGTGAAGGAAATGCTGGTTGGTTTGAAGTTATTGAAATGGATTTAGATTTAAAAGAAAAATCTTTAAATCCTAAAATGGTAGATGAGTTATTAACCTTTACCTCAAGACCAGCAAATTGGAATGTTATTTCTTATGATAACAAACCGCAAAATTATTACATGTACATATCTTATAGAATAGAAAATGGAAAAGTTACTCAAATTATCCCTTAGCCTTATACTTATTATTAGTTTTCTGTCTTGTAAAAATGAAGAAAACAAAAGAACTTTAGCCGAAAAAAGATATAAAAAAGCAGTATTTTTTACACAAGGTTCAACACCTTTTCAAAACGGAATTGTAGAAGCTTTAAAAATAGATCCTACATACGAACAAGCTGTTTATGAATTATCTGTGGCGTATTTAAAAAGAGGAATGCCAAATAAATGGAAACCGCAATATGATAAAGCTTTAAAACTAGATTCTGTAAGCCGAATTCCTTGGCGTGGATACTTATATCTTTGGTTCTATAGAGATTACAAAAAAGCAATTGCCGATTTTGATAAGAGCGATATTTTAACACCTAATTTTATTGATGCTCCGCAAGGTTTAAGTGTAGATTGTTGGCGAGGAATTGCTTACTTAGGTCTAAACGATTATAAAAAAGCTATTTTTTATTTTGATAAATATATCGATAAAGAAATTGTTGATTTTAGTGAAAGCTCTGTAGATGTTACTGCCTTTTTATACAAAGGTATCGCGTATCTCGAGTTAGAAAACTATGCAGAAGCACAACTTTGCTTTGATCGCGTTATTAAAAATTCGTACGGTTTTAGCGCTGATGCAAAATACTACAAAGCCTTTATATGTAAAAAACAAGGTGAAATTGAAAAAGCAACTAAACTGTTAAATGCTGCTATAAAAGATTTTAATGACGGTTATTATAATCAAAGACCCTACGTAGAAACATTACGTCAATTATATTTAGGCGATTATCAAGAATTACAAAAATCACTATCTAACAAATAAACTATCGAGCGACTATTTTTAGTTATTGATTTCCAATAGATGCTCTATCTATTAAAGTTACTTTTTCATTTTAATTATTACAACAATCGTTATCATTTTAAAAGTTTACATTTGATATTAAAATTCAAAAAAAGATTCTATGGAAGGTTTTTTATTTATAACACTCATTTTATGTTTCTATTTTCTTAACAGAAATATAAACAACAAGTTTAAAGAACAAAACCTAACTATTGAAGATTTAAAAAACAGACTTCGTTTTCTTCAAAATGAAATTCTTTCAAAAAGAACAGCTTCCGAAACAAAAGAAACAGCTGTTGCTATCAAAAATCCTATAAAGAATGAACCGATTAAAGTAGCAAAACCTACTACTATTGTTCCCGAAAAAAGCGTCGAAAAAATAATACAACCAGTTCCTGTTGTTGATACTCCACAAAAACCTACTTCAACCATAACTCAAAAACAAGTTGTAAAACAGAAAATTAAAACAGCTCCAAAAAAGTCTTGGATAAAATCATTTAAGGAGAAAAATCCTGATTTAGAAAAGTTTATAGGTGAAAACTTAATTAATAAACTCGGAATTTTAATTTTAGTATTAGGAATTAGTTTTTTTGTTAAATATGCAATTGATAAAGATTGGATAAACGAACCTGCAAGAGTTGGTATTGGTATTTTATGTGGTTCGCTTGTTATGGCTATTGCTCATAAACTAAAGAAAAACTATGCTTCTTTTAGCTCGGTTTTAGTAGCCGGAGCAATTAGTATCTTTTATTTTACTATTTATATTGCGTTTAACGAATACCAACTATTTAGTCAAACCGTTGCTTTTAGTATAATGGCAGTGATTACTGCCTTTAGTAGTTTAGTTTCTGTTTCTTACAACCGTCAAGAATTAGCAGTTTTATCATTAATTGGTGGATTTGCCGCACCTTTTATGGTAAGTACTGGTGAAGGTAATTACATTATATTGTTCACTTATATTGCCATTTTAAACATTGGAATATTAGGGATTTCTTATTTTAAAAAATGGAAGGTTTCTACCATTTTAGCCTACATTTTTACTACCCTATTATTTACTAGCTGGTGCGCCTTAAAAATAGGAGAACCATCATTTTCACATACAGGTGCTTTAACTTTTGCAACTATCTTTTATTTTATATTTAGTATTACCATTGTTTTAAATAATCTAAAAAATAAAGGCGTTTTCTCTGCAATAGAATATCTTATTTTGGTTGCGAATACGTTTGTGTTTTTCGGAACAGGAATGTTAATACTAAATGATTTAGACTCTAACCTTACTGGATTATTTACATTGTTATTAGCAGTTTATAATTTAGGTTACGCCACTGTTTTATATAAAAAATTCGGATTAGATAAAAACGCAATATATCTCTTAATTGGCTTAGCGCTCACCTTTGTTACACTTACAATACCAATTCAATTTGAAGGAAATCATATTACCTTATTTTGGGCTGCAGAAGCGGTGTTATTATTTTGGTTGTCTCAAAAATCGAAAATTAATTCTTTTAAAATAGGCGCCGTAATTGTACAAACTCTAACGCTTTTTAGCTTATTAATAGATTGGGATCGTTATGGTTCATCCGAAGAATTATCAGTAATTTTTAATCCGTTATTTATTGCTGGTTTTACGGTAAGTTTTTCGTTGTTTTTAACGTATTGGTTATTACAAAAAGAGAAGGAGATTGTTGCTAAAGTTTTTGTGCTAAATATTAATTTTTACAAAAAATTGGTTTTAATACTTGCGATTCTTGTAAGTTATTTCACGGGGATTTTAGAAATTAGTTATCAAGCAGATCAATTCTTAGAAAACACTTTTTCAGTGTTATCATTCCCTCTAGTTTATCATTTTGTTTTTGTGGCTGTTTTATTATACTTAACGGCAATATTCAGCAACAAAGCATTTTCGAAGTTCGTATTATTAATAAGTAGTTTTTCTATATTATTTTATATTCTTTCTTTTTATAAGTTTCCGGCAAACGAAATGGCTCAAAATTTTATTGGTAACACCAATACTACATATGCTTTTTACTTTCATTATATTGTTTTAGCGTGTTTGGTTTATTTCGGATATCAATTATTTAAAAAAATACCATCTCTTTTTAATATTAATGCAACGAAAAGCAAGTGGTTACCATGGTTATTTACTTTTGCGATTGTTTATGTGCTAAGTAATGAAATAATGACCCACGGTTTGTATATTTCTAATACGGTTGATACCGTTGAGTTAGCCGAAAAATTTCCTAATGCTGAAGATAATCAATATTTAAAAAGCAATTTTGTAAACACCCAAGTACAAGAAACTAAAACACAAATTATAAAAATAGGATATCCGATACTTTGGGGTATTTTCTCTTTTATATTTTTGATTATAGGAATACGAAGACAATGGAAAACATTGCGAGTAATTGCACTTTCGTTGTTGGGTTTAACGATTGTTAAATTGTTTATGTACGATATTAAAAACGTATCAGAAACCGGAAAGATAATTGCTTTTATTTTATTAGGAATTTTAATATTAGTGATTTCTTTTGTGTATCAAAAAATTAAAAAGTTAGTAGTTGATGAAGCCTCAGAAAAAGAAGACAACAATGAAGAAGTATAGTTTATTAGCAGCCTTATTAATTGCTATTACTTGTTTTAGCCAAAGCTATAAAGGATCTTTAGATACAATTAAAGAAGATGGTTTACATAAGATAATGCTATCTCAAAAGATACGTTCTTCAAGTAATGATAATTTTAATATTCTACGAATTAAAGATGCTCAAAAAAATGAAGTTCCGTATGTTTTAATTTATAATAACGACAGGAATTTCTCTGCTTTTAAAACAGTTAAAATAGCTTCTAAAAAAGTAATTAAAGACTCTGTTACTTCTATCATTATAAAAAATGAAGCTGGTAAAAAGCAAGATTATATTATACTTAAAATAGCAAATACTAAAATCAGAAAAAGCTATAATGTGTATGGCAGTGATAACGGAAAAGATTGGTTTGGCTTAATTTCTGACAAAAAACTATCGTATATAAATATTCCTAGTAAAACAGCATCAGGAAAAGTGTTTTTAGAAAAAACGATTGATTTTCCGCTAAATACCTATGCCTTTTTACGTATTAACTTTAACGATAAAAACTCATTACCTATCAATATTTTAGAAGCTGGAATTTATGAAAGTAAGTTTTTTACACAAGAACCTTTAGAGGTTTCTAATTACAAACAAAAAGCTGTTACTTTAAAAGATAAAAAGGTAACTCAACTTAAATTTTCGGCCGAAAATGCTCATAAAATAAATACTATTTCGTTTAATATTACTACTGATTTTTTTCTACGTAACACAAAGGTCATCGTAAAGAGAACTCGTAAAATTAAAAAACGTATTGAAACTTATGATCAAGTAATTGCTAGATTTCAATTGAATTCTAAAAACAAAAATACGTTTGTTCTTAACAACTTAAATGAAAAAGAATTTAGTATTGAAATCGAAAACAAAGACAATCCGCCTTTGGCGATAGAAAACATACAATTATTACAAAAACCAGTATACGTAATCGCTAATTTAAAGCAACAGGAAAAATACACCATAGTAATTGATACTACACTTATTAAACCTTCGTACGACCTAGGTAATTTTATATCTAACAAAACAATTGCCTTAAAAGAAGCAAGCGTTTTAAACTTCTCGAAAGTTAAACAAGAAGCAATAAAAATAAAAACCACTCCTTTTTGGGAAACTAAAATTTTTATGTGGCTTTGTATTGTTTTTGGTGGATTCTTAGTTGTTTATTTTGCCTTTGGTTTGATAAAAGATATCAGCACTCAAGAAAAATAGTAATTTAATACAAAGCTCTTATTATAATTGATGAATGCCAAAATCTAGAAACATATTCAAAAAAATATTAATTTGGAGATATAAAAATATTTCTGAACGTCAATTTGTATATGTATTAAGTGTTTTTGTGGGTTTTTTAGCCGGAATAGGAACGCTTATTCTAAAAAATATGACTTCCTTTTTTCAAACTATTTTAGAAGGTAAGTTTATTAAAGATATTCATCATTCTCTTTATTTTATTTTTCCAATTATAGGGCTCGCTTTAGTGTATTACATTAAAAAAAGATTCATTAAAAAAGAGATTGGTCATGGTATTTCTACAACACTTCATGCTATTTCTAAACGTAACGGAATCATAGAGAAATATAAAATTTATGCCTCTTTAATTACCGCACCAATTACTGTTGGTTTTGGTGGTTCTGTTGGTTTACAAGGTCCTGCTGTAAGTACTGGTGCCGCATTAGGATCAACGGTTTCTCAGTTGTTTCATATGAATCAAAAAACAAGAATGCTTTTAATTGGTTGTGCAACGGCAGGTGCAATGTCATCTATGTTTAAAGCACCTGTTGCTGCGATAATATTTGCTATCGAAATTTTTAGTTTAGATTTAGCTTTTGCTTCATTGGTTCCTTTATTATTGGCGTCAGTTTCTGCTGTTATAACTTCTTATTTCTTTTTTGAAAAAGATGCTTTATTGGGTTTCAAATTGATAGATGCTTTTAAAATAAAAGATATTTTTTATTATGTATTGCTGGGTTTTGTTACCGGATTAGCTTCTGTATATTTTTCGAAAATTTATTTTAGTATTACCAATTTCTTTAAACGAATTAAAAAACCAATCCATAAATTTATTATTGGCGGAATTGCAATTGGAATAATGCTGTATTTAATTCCGCCTTTATATGGTGAAGGTTACGGAT
The DNA here is from genome assembly GCF_057732375.1 of Tenacibaculum sp. M1.3A. Classification (NCBI taxonomy): domain Bacteria; kingdom Pseudomonadati; phylum Bacteroidota; class Flavobacteriia; order Flavobacteriales; family Flavobacteriaceae; genus Tenacibaculum; species Tenacibaculum sp. M1.3A. The sequence continues at coordinate 438,785 of NZ_JBYJEF010000003.1, forward strand.
TAATTAATAATTTACTAGAAGGAAATGCTTTGGCTGCCTTAAAAGATATTCCGTATAATGTAGATTTCGAAAATGTTTGGATTGTTATCGGTTTCTTATTATTAATTACACTATTTAAAGCCATTGCTATGACTACCACATTTGCTGCTGGTGGTGTTGGAGGGATCTTTATTCCTACCTTAGTTATGGGAAGTGCTTTAGGAAATGTATCTGCAAAAATCATTAATCAATTAGGCGGTAATGTATCAGAATCTAACTTTACTTTAATAGGAATGACTGGTTTAATGGCCGGAGTATTACATGCTCCTTTAACCGCTATTTTTTTAATTGCAGAAATTACTGGCGGTTATAATTTGTTTGTTCCTTTAATGTTGGTTGCCGCAATTTCTTTTGCGGTTACAAAATACTTTATATCAAACTCTATTTACACGGTAGAATTAGCTGAACGAGGCGAACTCATTACACATAACAAAGATAAAAATGTGTTAATGATGATGAAGATTAACAAATTGATAGAAACAAATTTTAAAGCTGTTCACCCAGAAATGCTTTTAGGTAATATGCTTAAAAAGGCAGTTTCTAATTCTAACAGAAATATTTTTCCTGTAATTGAAAAAGACAAACAGTTTTTAGGAATTGTTTTGTTAGATGATATTAGGCCTATTATGTTTGATACAGAAATGTATGACAAAGTTACTGTAGAAACTTTTATGCGAAGTGCGCCATCGATTATTCAGCACACGGATTCTGTTGAAAAAGTAATGGAAAAATTTAAAGAAAGTGGTGCTTGGAATTTACCTGTTGTCAAAAACGGAAAATACCTTGGCTTTATCTCTAAATCGAAATTACTATCCGCTTATCGATCAAAACTAATTGAGGTTACTTCTTAGCTAAAAATTCCACCATTTTATCAGGAAAGTCGGTAAAACCACCGTCAATATTTGCTTGAAAAAACAATACTTGTAGCATTTCATCAAAAGAAGAAAATTCACCTAATTGATCGGCTCTAAAAGTATACGGATGCACTTTTAATCCGAGTTTATGAGCATCAGTAACTAAAGAAGTAAACAACCATTTTCCGTTTTCTTTTTTATCAATAATTTGCTTGTACCAAGGTCCTATTCCGTTTGCATAGGTTGCAAAATGGTTTAATTTTTTTGTTTCTTCTGTAGATTCAATTAATTGTACTAAAAATAAATCGGATTGTAATTCTACCCGAACTCTTTCTAATTCTTTGACATCAAAACATTGAAAAATACAGTTGTCTTTTTTTGTTTTATAACCATAATATAACAAAATATCCAAGGTAATTTTAGCAATGTCTTTTCCGTTTTCATGGTGAAATTCAGGATTTTTAATCTCTGGATAAATCCCGATATTTTTCCCTGTACTATAATTTAATCCCTGAATCAATTCTATTTCTTGTTCAAAAGAATGTAATTTAAAATTCCCTTTATTTTTTGGAAAACGAGTCGGATAAAACTGTTCGCCTGTTTTTGGGTCAAAACGTTCGGTTACTTGTAATTGCTGCAACTCCTTAAATGTAAAATCAATTACATAAAAACGATTGTCTTCTCTTTTCTTATCAGGAAAAACTACAGCAACATTGGTAACATCATCTAAATAAATATCATGAATAACAATTGGCACATTATCTTTACTTAACACCAAATCTTGCTCAATATAATCAGGATTCATAGCATAGGCCATTGCTTTTGCTTCCATAGTATGTTCTGGTAAATATGCAGATGCTCCACGGTGTGCAATTACTATTTTGTTTGAATTCATCTTATTATTTTGATTGGTTTTAATACAGCTTGTTACTATAAATAACATTGCCATAAACAATACTTTTTTAGCGATTATTTTACCTTCGTTCATTTTATAAAAATAAAAAAAGTAGATTAAAAATTCTTAATAAAAACTATCTTTATACTCTAAAAAAACATTTATGGAAAACTCATTTAACAATAAAGTTCTTGTAGCTCAAGTGTCAGAAACAGATAGAGTTGCTTTTTACAAAAAAACCTATGCGCATGTTGGTTTAGGCGTACTTTTATTTATCGTATTTGAATATTTACTATTACAAAACGCTACAATAGTTGAGTTTGCTTTATCGATGACAGAAGGTTATAAATGGCTATTATTACTAGGTGGTTTTATGTTGATTACCAATTATGCTGAGAGCACGGCCTTAAAAACATCAGATAAGAACTTACAATATTAGCATACTCGGGTTATGTATTTGCAGAAGCATTTATTTTTATTCCGCTTATTTACATGGCCATTTCTTACACTAATAATTTCGAAGTTATTAAACAAGCAGGAATCGTAACTTTAGGATTGTTTGTAGGAATATCATCAATTGTATTTATCACCAAAAAAGATTTCTCTTTTATAAAAGCAGGCTTAAGTGTTGGTTTTTTTATTGCAATCGCACTTATTATTGCGGGTACTTTATTTGGTTTTAACTTAGGTTTATGGTTTTCTGTAGGAATGTGTGTTTTAGCTGCAGGTTCTATCTTATATCAAACTTCTAACTTGGTTAACAAATTTTCTACCGACGATTATATACCGGCTGCATTAGGCTTATTTGCTTCTTTAATGTTGTTGTTTTGGTATGTTTTACAGATTTTTATGTCGAGAGATTAAGAAATCGTAAATTTAAAGCACTCTAAAATTAATTTGAAGCTATTTCCCGCTTTCCGCACTCGCTTTTTTTAAGAAAATAAAAAAGAGCTCAAACAAATGCTTCAATCGGGGCTAGGTATTTTTAAACAATTTAATATGTAGATAATACTAAATTATCATCATGTTGAGTTTAGTTCACCATCGCATCAAAAATAGAAATCTGGCAAATCAGGATGTGAGCCTAAAATTAATTAAGGTTAACAGGTTTGATTTATTATTTTTTCTCTTATACTTTTTTTAGATAAAATTGAAACATGCTCTAAATTAAAAAGACCTCACAGCATAAAATCTATGAGATCTTTTTAATACATAAAACTGTGCCGTCCTGATATATTGTTAAACTCAACATTATAATCAATATGTATTACATTATTTAACTAAAGGCTAATTTAAAATTTCGAAGTAAAAAACTTAAAGTCGCATCTATGGGAATGAGTGGTGATTTAGAAATTGCTAT
>NZ_JBYJEF010000004.1:0-295410 GCF_057732375.1 Tenacibaculum sp. M1.3A
ACTGCTGCTGTTCCAATACTTGCTGTTGTGTTAGTACAATCTATCGTAGCATCTGTTCCTGCATCGGCTACTGGTAAATCTTCATCTACTGTTACTGTTACTGTATCTGCTACACTTGAACATCCTGTTGCTGTCTCTGTTACTACTAAACTATATGTAGTTGTTGTTGCTGGATCTGCTGTTGGTTGTGCTATCGCTGCATCGTCTAATCCTGTAGTTGGTAACCATGCATAAGTAAATCCTGTTACTGCTGCTGTTCCAATACTTGCTGTTGTGTTAGTACAATCTATCGTAGCATCTGTTCCTGCATCGGCTACTGGTAATGGGTTTACTGTAATTGTTACCGTATCTGTATTCTCACATCCATTTGCATCGGTTCCTGTTACTGCATAAATCGTTGTCGTTGTCGCTGCAAATGCTGTTCCGTCTGTTACTCCATTATCCCAAACATAGCTTACGGCTCCTGATCCACTTAAAGTAACCATCGCTCCTGAACAAACCGTTTGGTCTGCTCCTGCATCTACTGTTGGTAATGGGCTTACTGTTACAACAACTGGTTCGATTTCTGAACACCCTGTTGCTGATGTTAATTTTACATAATAAGTTCCGCTAGCAGCAACTGCATTTGGGTTTGCTAAAGTATTAGTTGCCAATGCATTTGTCCAGTAAGTAAGTGTTCCTGGAGAACTACTTCCGTTCGCACCATCTGTTACATTACTATTAGTTAAATTTACAGTATTACCTATACATACAGTTGGTGGATTTGTTATTATTAAATTAGGGTTTGCATTAAGGTTAAGGACTCTACTTGATCCAATACCTTGGCCTTGATCTCCTCCTAAATCAGCTCCACCTCCAGAATTAACCAAGTTAGGAACTCCAAAATTTGTTAAACCTCCTGTTGTTGTATAATTTATTCTATCATTACCATCTAGTTGACTACTTTCTACATTTTCATCACCCTCAACAGCATCAGGGCAACCATCAGCATCAGAATCATTATCTAGTCTATCAACAATACCATCTGCATCAGAATTAATATCAAAACAATCTGTTGAACTAAAAGAGGCATACGAAAAAGAGTCTATTCCTAATGTTCTTGTTCTAGTATTATCATTTAATAAACCAAATGCTCTAATTCTAATATATCTAGCATTATCACTTAAAACATATGTAAAATTTCTATAAGTATTATCGAATGCAAATCCACCTGTTCTATTATTTTCAAATGATATTGCATCATTAGATTGATCAATTCTTATAAAAACATTGTTTCTATTATTTGTTCTTCCCCTAATCGTTATTGTTGAACCAGCAGGGTTTGTTTGCCCTAAATCAACAACCAAAAAGCTATTATTTCTATATAAGTTAGCACTAAAACCATCACTTACTCCCAATGAACTGAACCTATTATCAACCCTATTGCTGTCTTGTATTGCTATAGCATTACCAGCTGGTGTAGTTGTAGTTATACAATTTTGCTCGTCTATATCTAAAATACCATCATTATCATCATCTAAATCATATACATCAGCTATATTATCTCCATCAGAATCATCAGAACAGTTTGTTGAAGCTGTACTACCATTATCTAATAAAGAAATATCTGTAGTTGCTCCTGAAAAATTAACAACTAATAGTGCATAATATTTACCCGCAGTAACTGGTACATCGAAACTAAAATTTGGTGACGTTGTGTAATCACAATCCAATGGGACAGGATAAGAATTACACTGATTAGTCATATCAGGTATAGAGTTAAAAGGCCCCCAAAGAGCACCATCTACATCTACATTATTTGAATTTGTTTGATTAATCCTTAAATCACCACTAGTAGAAGCTTGTAAAAAAAACCATTTAGAGTTTGGCGTTGAACCTAAACAACCATAATTATTACCTGAGTTAATTGCAGAAGCAGAACCTCCAGAAGTTTCTGCTGAATACACTTCTGTAGTACCTATACAAACAGGAGTATAGTCTTCTATATTACTACAATCTTGCCCAAAAGAGCTAACAACTGAAAACAAGAAAAAAAGTAATAAAAAGGTTACTTTTTGATAGGTTGAAGAGTAAAGTTTATTCATAAAAAACACTTTAATTTCTAATAATTTCTTGGTACATTAATACCAATTATGGATACATACGATAAAAAATAGCACTTGGTTTTACACCAGTGTTTTTTTATTTATTTATTTATTAAAATTGTTTGTAATACTTAAAAACAGGACGTTTTTTCTCAAAAAAAAAGATTCCCCCCACTTTAAAAGTTATAAAACTATTTCTAAAATATATTTAACATTGCTTATTAAAGAGGGGGGAATAAAAATAAACAACCACACTAAAAAAATATTTAATTATTTTGACACAGTTTTTATTTACAGGTCACAAAACTACTAAAAAAAATGATTCAATAAGTTCATTACTGTAATTTAAAATACTTAATACTTATAGATGTACTGATAAAAATAGATAAAAACTATTTTAAAAACCTCATTAAAATCATTTTAAGAGCATAATAAAATAAACACACCTAACGCGAAGGGGGATAACTGAAAAACCTCTTAAAAACTCTGTTTTAATAAAAAAGCTAGTTGATAATTTTTAAAAGGGTAGTAATCAATAAATCTAATTCTTCTTTGACATTTAATTTACTTAAAGAAACTCGGAGTGATGTTTTTTCAGCATCTATATCATTTAAAAAACTTTGCAACACATGCGAACCTTTATTACTTCCGCTTTGACAAGCGCTTCCACCAGAAACTGCAATTCCTTTTAAATCTAAATCAAATAATAACATGTTTTTACGAATAGGCAATCGCAAGCTCGTTATTAAATAACTACTATTGTTTATATCAGCAGACAAACCATTAAAAGAGATATTGGTATTCTTATTCCTTAATTCTGTAATTAAATACTTTTTTAAACTTAAAATATACTCTTTATCCTTTTCTATATTTGTATATGCTATTTCCAATGCCTTTTCCATACCTAAAATAGCGTGTACATTTTCGGTACTAGATCTTACTCCTTTTTCTTGTTCACCACCATACAACATTGGCTGCACAGCAATTCCTTTTTTAACATACACAAACCCCACCCCTTTTGGACCGTGAAATTTATGTGCACTTGCCACTATAAAATCGATGGGTGTTTTTTGCAAATCTATTTGGTAATGCCCTATCGCCTGAACGGTATCTGAATGAAAATAAGCTTCATTTTTCTTACACAATTTAGCAACTTCATCAATTGGTAAAATATTACCAATCTCATTATTTATATACATTAGACTTACTAATGTTTTTTCTGTTGATGTTTTTAAAATATTTTCTAAATCCTTTAAATCTACAGATGCGCTTTCATCTAAGTCTACAAAGTCCACTTTTAGAGCATAGTGTTTTTGCAAATAGGCAACCGTACGCAAAACCGCATGATGTTCTGTTTTAGAGGTAATAATTCTGGTTACTCCTAAATTTACTACTGCATTTTGCAAAATTAAATTATCAGCTTCGGTACCACCTGCAGTAAAAACAATTTCTCGTGCTGTTACATTAAAGAGCTTTGCTATATTTTTTCTTGCTGTTTCTACTGCTGCTTTTGCTTTTCTACCAAATTGATGTGTAGACGATGGGTTACCAAAATTATGTAGCATTGATTGTTGCATTACCCCAATAACTTCGGGTAACATTGGTGTAGTTGCTGCATTATCTAAATAAACAGATTCCATAAAATATTCTTAATTTGAATTTTGATAAATATAAACCTCCGTAGCTCCTTGCCCATATTTTTGATAAGAGGCATCGTAATATTTCACCTCATAATTATTTAGTAAGTAATACAATTCGCTTTTTAACACCCCTTCACCCACTCCGTGAATTAACACTAATTTAGAGATGCTTTTAGCAATACAATATTCTAATTTATGTTTTGCTGTTTCTAACTGCAAAGAAAGCACATCGTAATTATCCATACCTCGGGTAGATTTCACCAATCTATGAGCATGTAAATCAACTTCCATCACCACTTCGTTTTTATCTTTTACGAATATTGATTTTTTCTTTTTAGGTGCTTGTTGAACTTTCTCTCTTAAGAAGCTGTTATTTATTTTAACATGTCTGCTTAACTCATTTTGGTCGGCATGAATTTTAACCAATTCATTTTCAAAAAAGGAATACTCCATACCATCGGCATCTTTAACAAAAAACATATTATTTTCTTTTTTTGTTATGAATCCTCTAATATCAGCATCTAAAACTGCTACTTTATTACCTATTTCTAAACACATTCTTAACCTTTACTTAATTCATTAAAAGAGTTTTACAGCGTATTTTTGCAGTAATCATGTACTACAAAAGAACTCTAAAAAAATGATAAACACTAAAAATATTAGCACAAAAACATTCTTTGAAGAAGCTAGCAAAGATATAACAATTAGTAATGAGCGTAAAAAACTACTTACCAATATTGCGCAATTAATTAGTAATGAATATCAGGAAAGAGAAAAAATAAATTTAAACTTTATTTGTACACATAACTCTAGAAGAAGTCAGTTTGCACAAGTTTGGAGCTTCTTTGCTGTTGAATATTTTAATTTAAAAAATATTTACACGTATTCTGGCGGTACAGAAACTACTGCTTTTCATAGAAATACTGTAAAAAGCTTACAAAAAACAGGATTTAACTTTAACATCATCGATTTTTCTCATCAAAATCCTCGGTATTTAATCTCTTTTGATAAAACTAAAAAATCTATCATAGGTTTCTCTAAAACTTTCGACCATTCTAATAACAGTTATCCGTACATTGCTATTACAACTTGCGATAGTGCAGACGAAAACTGTCCGTTTATTGCGGATGCCATCGCTAGATTCCATTTACCATACTCAGATCCTAAAAATGCAGATAACACCGATTTAGTTTCAGAAACCTACTTAAACACTAGCAAGCAAATTGCTGGAGAGGTTTTTTATATTTTTGAAAGCGTTAAAAACAACATCGACATATTATAAATCTATTTTATAAAAAACAACTACTCTTTCTAAACTTGATGCGATGCTGAAATACATTCAGCATGACCTATAATGGTAACGGTTTTATATAAGACTAGTGTGGGAGTTTGACAATCCTAAGATTGTCGAGCGAAACACTAAGCTTATACTTATTTTGTGTTTTTATCTTTGTCGACCTAAAAATACTCAAATAAGAATAAGCGACATTGTAAATAAACTAAAACTTTCGGCTAAAACTAAAACCCCACATTAATTTTATACGGTGTTGTACTTAGTACTTTTAAATTTTTAATTCTTTTCTAAAATAATTTTCTGATATCATATCTTGATACGTCTGAGGGTCGTTCTTTTCAACCATTTCAATAGCTCTAAATTCTCCATGAATTGGTGCAGATATTCGAACAGCATGAAGAAAATTTTCAAACCGTTCAAATGTAGGGGTTTCTGCAAGTTCAAATAATGATGATTTTGATAATAATAAATGTTCTTTTTGGTTGGAAATAATTTTTAAAGACTCAAAGTGTTTAAGTTTAGCTGAGTTTTGTCCGCTTTTAGCTCCGTTTGCTTTATTCCATTTCGGGATTTCTCCGTTTGTTTGCCTAAAGGTTTCAATTAATACACCTTCTTGATGTTTTATCGAATTACTTCCTTCGTCTCCAAAATTGTTTTTATAATCGGCTGATGCTTCAGAGTAGCTTTTATTTCCTCTTTTTACCTTAGAGTTAAATGGTTGGGAAATTATTGATTGAACTAAAATTGAAAATCCAATTTTCTCATTTCTTTTAAAATATTCCTCAATTTGTTCAAATTTACAAGTCTTCCTGTCAATGCTTGGATAAAAGCCGTTGTGCTGTTTGAATCTTTGGGTTAAATCCGAGGCTAATCCTATATAAAGAACTTCATGAGTTTTATAGTCCCAATAGGCATAGACTCCAGCGGATGCCCAACCGTAATTTTCATTTGGGTGACATAATTCATTTAATGATTCAGCTACCTTTTTTATTTCTTTTTTTCTATATGATTGAAGAATTATTGTTCCTAGCATTTTTTTGTATTAAATACAACATTTATATAAACTCTGATGTAGTTTCGGAAACCTATTTACAAAAACAGTATTAACCCTTTTCTCACTTGATGCGATGCTGAAATACATTCAGCATAACGTAAAAAAGTATAATATCAACAGGAATTTACACTACGGTATTTTTATCGTAAGGAATACTTTTTAAAACGTGATTTATAACATCAATACGAGCAATTGTTTTTCTATTTGCTCTAATAACTTTCCATGGTGATATTGCTGTGTTTGTTTTAGAAAACATTGCGCGTTTATACTCCGTATAATCATCCCAAAGATCTTGTGCTTTTTTATCTACCGAAGTCATTTTCCATTGTTTTAATGGATTGGTTTTAATATCACTAAAACGCTTTGCTTGCTCTTTTTTATTGATAGACATATATATCTTTACCAATCGAATACCTGACTCTAAAATCATTCTTTCAAAATCATTTACCTGATTCATAAATATTTGATATTCTTCTTCAGTACAAAATCCATTCACAGGCTCAACCACTGCACGATTATACCAGCTACGATCAAAAAAAACAATTTCACCTGCCTTCGGAAACTTTCTAACATATCTTTGAAAATACCATTGCGTTTTTTCATCTTCATTTGGCTTTGGCAATGCCACAATACGCATATGACGCGGATTTATTCGTTCTGTAATTCTACGTATCGCTCCACCTTTACCAGCAGCGTCTCTACCCTCAAAAATTACGATTATACGTTCATTATTATTAATCGCCCATTTTTGCAAACGAATTAACTCAACCTGCAGTTTTTTTAATTTACGTTCATAATCTACATACCTAACCGCTCTTTCTATATTAAAAGGTTTAGATAAAAGTGCTTTTAACCCTTTAGTCGTATTCAGCTTATCTGCATCTTTTTGTGTTAACTTTCCCATATTAATCTAAATGATTTACTGAGCGATAATAGCGCATTACTATATTAGGATCGGGATTTGTTGCCATTTTAACATCCTCTCTTTCTTGATAATCAAACTGTGATAATACATGGCGTATACATTCTATCCTAGCTTTCTTTTTATCATTTGTTTTTACCACTATCCAAGGGCTGTAAGAAGTGTGTGTTTTACTAAACATTTCTTCTTTATAGAAACTATAATCACTCCATAATTCTTGCCCTTTTTTATCAACAGGACTAAATTTCCATCTTTTTAAAGGATCATCATTTCGTGCATCAAATCGACGCATTTGCTCGTCTTTGGATATTGATAACCAAAATTTAATAATTGTTACACCATCTTCATACAACATATGCTCAAACTCTGGCACCTGAACCAAAAACTTCTTATACTCTTCATTTGTACAAAACCCCATTACAGGCTCTACAACCGCACGATTATACCAACTACGATCAAAAAAGACAATCTCTCCCGGATTTGGTAATTCTTTAATATATCGCTGAAAATACCACTGCCCTTTTTCGACAACTGTTGGCTTATTTAAAGCCACCAAACGCATAGAACGCGGATTTAAATGTTCCATAAAACGACGAATATTCCCACCCTTTCCAGCTGCATCTCTTCCTTCGAAAATAACAGCTACTCGTTTGTTGTTTTTCGCGATCCATTGTTGCAGCTTAACTAATTCTATCTGAAGTTTTTTCAACTCCTTTTCGTATGCTATTTTCTCTTTAACCTTATCTATAGAAACTCCTTTCTCTTTAATTAAAGACAACAACTGATCGTTTGTTGAAGCTCTTTCAAAATCATCAATTGTAAGTTTTACTTTATTTCCCATTTAAAATAATACGTTGAATTACTACTAATTTAACCCTAACATTGCTAAAATAAGACGATATTAGCTGCTATGAAACAAAAAATCTTTTTTTTTATTCTCTTGTTCTCTATTAGCCTTTTTTCACAACGAAAATACGCTAAAGAATTCAGTTTTTTAAACGATAATGATTTATATATATCCCCTAACCAAGATAGATATTATACAAATGGTATGTTTTTTTCGTATCGCTATTTAAGTAACAAAACCACTGAAAATATTGAAAAAAAGGTTTTCGAAATTCAACTTGGCCATCATATGTATACGCCATTTAAGGCTGTTGTACAACAAAGCAGTGATCACGATCGCCCATTTGCAGGTTATTTATTTGGTAGTTTTGGTGTACAACATTTTTACAAAGACGAAACCATCCTAAAAAGTTCTTTACAACTTGGTGTGCTCGGACCTTCTGCTTTTAGCAAACCTCTTCAGGATTTCATTCACGATATTTATGGCTACAAAAAAGCTATCGGATGGGAAGATCAAATTACTGATGCTTTCGCGGTAAACTTAAAAATAGATTACATAAAAAAACTAGCAAACGACAATTACCTTGATATTAATTGGGTTAACAATATCAGAATTGGGACCGTTTACACTGATTTTTCAACAGGATTTTATGGCCGCATCGGACTAAAACCACTTCAAAAAATTATAAACTCGATTGCTTTCAATGCAAACCTAAACAACAAAAACACGAATTTCAATAACGAAATTGAGTCTTTTTTATATATAAAACCTATGTTTAGCTATGTTGCCTATGACGCAACAATTGAAGGTAGCTTTTTAAATGATAGTAGTCCGATTACTTACGATATTGAACCTTTTAAGTTTACAACTGAAATAGGCATTCGTTTTACTGCCAATCGTTTTAATTTCGGTTATGCCGTAAATTACCACACAAAAAAGCTAAAAAGTGTACGCGTACCAAAAGGAAATTTTTACGGAACCCTACTTTTAAACTATCAATTTAATTAACTTTTTCGATGATTGAAAAAATAATTTTTAAAACCATCAAATTAAGATATATTTGTACATCTAATATACAGAAACTATACTAAATGAAATTTATCGTATCTAGCTCTCAGTTATTAAAACAATTACAAGTTTTAGGAGGGGTTATAAACAGCAATAACACATTACCTATTTTAGACAATTTTTTGTTCGAACTAGCTAACAATGAACTTCAAATATCATCATCAGATCTTGAAACAACAATGACATCGGTTGTTGAAGTAGAAAGTACTGATACCGGATCGATAGCTATTAATGCGCGTTTATTATTAGATACTTTAAAAACTTTCCCAGAGCAACCACTTACTTTTAAGGCAGAAAATGATAGCATCATAGAAATTATTTCTGAGCAAGGTAAATACGACATGGCTTATTTTAGCGGTGAAGAATTTCCTAAAGCTGTTGAATTGCCTTCTCCTAGTAGTACTGATATTCCTTCTCATATTTTAGCAACGGCAATTTCAAAAACAATATTTGCTGCTGGTAATGATGATTTAAGACCCGTAATGAGTGGTGTATTTTTTCAGTTCAACTCAAAAGAATTAACTTTTGTTGCTACCGACGCTCACAAACTAGTAAAATATACGCGTACCGATGTTACTGCTGATAAATCTGCAGAATTTATTATGCCTAAAAAACCTTTAAATTTATTAAAAGGGATTTTAAGCGGATCAGAAAACAACGTTACGATTGAATATAATGATACCAATGCTAAATTTACGTTTGATAACGTTGTTTTGGTTTGTCGTTTAATTGACGGAAAATACCCTAATTACGAAGCGGTAATCCCTAAAGAGAATCCGAATAAATTAACGGTAGACAGAGCTTCATTCTTAAATTCTGTACGTCGTGTTTCTATTTTCTCTAGCAAAACAACACATCAGATTCGTTTAAAAATGGCTGGAACAGAATTAAATATATCTGCCGAAGATTTAGACTATTCTAACAAAGCGGACGAACGTTTACATTGTGATTACCAAGGAGATGATATGCAAATAGGTTTTAACTCACGTTTTTTAAGCGAGATGTTAAATAACTTAAATGCCAACGATGTATTAATCGAAATGTCTTTACCAAATCGTGCTGGAATTTTAACGCCAATTGACGGAACTGACGAAGGTGAACAAGTTACCATGTTGGTAATGCCAGTTATGTTAAACGCATAAAATAGTTACTATAAAATTATAAAAGCCACATATTCAATTATGTGGCTTTTCTTATTTTACAGTATTATTAAATAATTTTCTAATACTTAATATTGTAACGTTATTGACACTGTGTTAGGATTAGAACCATACCAATGTGCCCAATGCTTAGACTCTCCCTCTAAAGGTGTGTAAATTTCTGGCGCCCAAGGAAAACCTACAGACCAACTGTAAACTGCTTGTGCTTGGTTGCAATTACAATATTTGTGCCCTGATTTAGCGACATTAATTGACGATGGATAACCAGGATGACCAGGGGTTACATTTGACCTAAAAGCCATATTATATTCTAATCTATTATCTGTTTTTACTGTTTTCCACCAAGACCACCATAAGAATTTCTTTTTCTCTTGAACCAATGTATTCGCGCCAATAGAACTATAAAAACCCCAAAACCCATTAAATTGCCTAGCTCTCATTCTGTGGTTACTATCAAAATACCCATGAGCTGTCACCCCTCTTGCCTCTAGTTCTTCTTTGATATTTTTATCAGTATTTGTATGAGCATAAACGTTTAACTCTTTCGTATAATCCATTCTTTTTCCTTTTTCAAGTTTAATATTTCCTGAATTGTAGTCTTTTAAAAAATCAGCTATACTGCTACTAAAACCTTCGGTATAAGTATATACAAACTCACCATCAATTCTAAAAATCTTTCCTTGAATTGCTATTTCTCCATTTTCATTTAACAAAAACAATAACATATTATCATCCGAACTAACATTAGCTACTTCCTTTTCATTTATACCTAGCCTTTCTGCTTCCTCTGACTCTAAATTATAAACTAACAATAAAGGGTTATATCTACCTGAACTACTCATTTCTTTTGCTTCTTCTAATAAGTCTGAATCCGATTCGAGTCGATCATTGATAAAAACTTTAAGTTCTTTAACCGTTTTAAATCGCAACATCTTAGACTCATTATTTTTAGTTGCAAAAGCTTTTTCTTTCTCTATAATATCTTGTCCTTGTTCATCTTGGCATGCTATAGCAACAATACTTAACAGCAATACTAAAAAATACTTTTTCATAATAAATTATTTTAATTTTTACCTACTCTTTCGCTTTTCGGTTTACGCGATATCTTTTTAATTAACTCTATACTTATTTAAGTATAAAAATTCTTTTAACTAGTATTACAAAGAATTAAAGCAAAACTAAAGCAGGGATATGATTAAAGCAGGGTTTGAAAAACGTTTATTCACAGGGTTTAACAACCTAAAAATTAATATAGCTTTACAAATAGCAAATTACATTAATTAAATAATGAGTTTTGTTAACATCTTTCGCTTTCAAAAATGATAAATAATTGTAAATTTACCTCTTTCAAACTTTTTATAAATCACAATGGGTAAAATAATCGCAATTGCAAATCAAAAAGGTGGTGTAGGTAAAACTACTACCTCTATCAATTTAGCCTCATCATTAGGTGTTTTAGAAAAAAAGGTATTATTAATAGATGCCGACCCGCAAGCTAATGCCACTTCTGGCTTAGGTTTGGATGTTGAAAGTATTGAGTTTGGAACCTATCAAGTTTTAGAACACACCATATCGGCTAAAGAAACTATTGTAAAAACGAGTTCTCCTAATGTAGATTTAATTCCTGCTCATATAGATCTTGTTGCTATTGAAATAGAATTGGTAGACAAGCGAGAAAGAGAATACATGCTTAAAAAGGCATTAGTAGATATAAAAGACGATTACGACTATATATTAATAGACTGTGCTCCTTCTTTAGGGTTAATTACCTTAAACTCTTTAGTAGCTGCCGACTCTGTTATCATTCCTATTCAATGTGAATATTTTGCATTAGAAGGTTTAGGTAAATTATTAAACACGATTAAAAGTGTTCAAAAAATTCACAATCCAGAGTTAGATATTGAAGGATTACTATTAACCATGTTTGATTCTCGTTTACGTCTTTCTAACCAAGTTGTAGAGGAAGTAAAAAAACACTTTAGCTCAATGGTTTTTGATACAATTGTTCACCGAAATATTCGTTTAAGTGAAGCACCTAGTTATGGTGAAAGTATAATTTCATACGATGCAACCAGTAAAGGTGCTGTAAATTACTTAAATTTGGCGAACGAAATTTTAACTAAAAACGCATAAGTACTATAGCATGGCAAAAGCAACTAAAAAACGAGCTTTAGGAAGAGGTTTATCAGCTTTATTAACTGAAACTGCTGAAGTAAATTCTGCTGAAGATAAAAACGCTGATAAATTGGTAGGAAATATCATTGAAATTGGATTAGATTCAATAGAAATGAATCCTTTTCAGCCTAGAACCTATTTTGACGAAGAAGCTTTACGTGAATTAGCGAACTCTATAGAACAATTAGGCGTTATACAACCTATTACAGTAAGAAAATTAGCAAATAACAGATTTCAATTAGTATCAGGTGAACGTCGTTTTAGAGCCTCTAAATTAATAGGTAATAAAACTGTACCTGCTTATATTCGGTTAGCAAACGATCAAGAAATGCTAGAAATGGCGTTGGTTGAAAATATACAGCGTAAAAACCTTGACCCTATTGAAGTAGCACTTTCTTACCAGCGTTTAATTGATGAAATTCAATTAACTCAAGAAGAATTAAGTGTTCGTGTAGGTAAAAAAAGATCTACAGTTACCAATTATTTACGTTTATTAAAATTAGATCCAATTATTCAAACAGGTATGCGCGATGGTTTTATATCTATGGGGCATGGTCGTGCTTTAATAAGTGTTTTTAATACCGAAAACCAATTAACAGTTTATGAAAAAATCGTTAAAGATAAACTTTCTGTTCGTCAGACCGAAGAGCTGGTAAAAAGTTTAAAATCGGGTATTGTAGCTAAAATTGCAAAAAAGAAAACAGTACCAAGTTTTGTTTCTGACAGTGTAAAAGATATGAGTAGTTATTTTGGTAATAAAGTAGATGTTAGTGTAAACAATAAAGGAAAAGGAAAAATTTCAATTCCTTTTACCTCTGAAGAAGACTTTAATCGTATTAAAAAACTGTTAAAGTAAATTGAATACTCGCACACTCATATTTGTTTTTTTTAGTTTTTTTTTGAGTCAACTCTTATTTGCTCAAAAAGATTCTACTGCTGTACGCGCTAAACAGCTACAATTAGGTAGCGACAAATACAATCCATTATCTCCATCTAAAGCTGCTTTCTATTCCGCTATTTTCCCAGGAGGAGGACAAATTTATAATAAAAAATACTGGAAAGCACCAATCGTTTGGGCTGCAATAGGAACAAGTGCTTATTATTATTTAGATAATAGTGATGAATACGATCGTTATAGAACCGCTTTCAAACTTCGAAAACAAGGATTAAGAGATGAATTTACCGATGAGAACGGAAATACTATAATTTCTAATGACGGACTTGAAAATGCACAGAAAGTACTTAGAAAAAATAGAGATTTATCACTTTTAACAGGTGTATTAATATATGTTTTGCAAATTGTGGAGGCTAGTGTAAATGCACATTTATTACAATTCGACACCGACGACAGCTTGTCTTTAAAACCAATGGTATATCCAGATCCTCTTTTTATTGAAGCTCCTAAAGTTGGATTAACTTTAAAATACTCTTTTTAAATGAAAATCGCCTTACTTGGTTATGGTAGAATGGGTAAAGAAATTGAAAAAATTGCTTTACAAAGAGGCCATGAAATAGTTATTAAAACCTCAGGAAAAGATACTTATGACATTACAAAAGCTGATATTGCTATTGATTTTAGTGTACCTGACTCAGCTTTTAATAATATCAGCAATTGCATAAATAATCAAATTCCTGTTATTTCAGGAACCACAGGTTGGTTAGATAAATACGAGTCGATTACAGCGTTATGTAGCGAGAAAAAAGGTGCTTTTATTTATGCCTCTAATTTTAGTTTAGGGGTTACTATTTTTTTTGAACTAAACAAACAATTAGCAAAAATAATGCACACTTTAAATACCTACAATGTATCTATTGAAGAAATTCATCATACCAAAAAATTAGATGCCCCTAGCGGAACAGCAATTACATTGGCTGATGGAATTATTGAGAACTCTGCTAAAGAAAACTGGGAATTAACAACTAAAGCATCCGAAAAAAACATACCTATTACCGCTGTTAGAACTCCAGATGTACCAGGAACGCATACCGTAAGCTACCAATCAGACATTGACACTATTGATATTAAACATACTGCGCATAATAGACACGGTTTTGCCTTAGGTGCAGTTATAGCTGCCGAATGGCTTGTTAATAAAACAGGTGTTTATACCATGAGAGATGTGTTAAACTTAGGTTAATTGCGTAACAAATAGTAAAAAAGGCACACTAATAACATTAAATTTCATTCCTTTTTAGGAAAGCAAAATATACAAATTATGACATTTACCCAATGGTTTTTATTCTTCTTAATAATTCAGATTATCCATTTTTTAGGGACCTGGAAATTATATGTTAAAGCTGGAAAAAAAGCTTGGGAAGCAGCAATACCTGTGTACAATGCTGTGGTTTTAATGCAAATTATAAATCGTCCAAAATGGTGGGTAATTTTATTATTTATACCTATAGTAGACCTTTTAATGTTTCCTATTATTTGGGTAGAAACGTGTAGAAGTTTTGGTTTTAATGAAAAAAAAGACACTCTTTTATCGATTTTCACTTTAGGTCTTTATATTTTTTATATCAACTATGCTACCGAAACACCTTATATCGCAAATAGAAGTTTACAACCACGCTCTGCATTAGGAGAATGGGTAAGCTCTATTGCTTTTGCTATTATAGCTGCTACTTTAGTGCATACGTATGTTATGCAGCCTTATACAATTCCTACTTCATCTTTAGAAAAAACCTTATTAGTGGGTGATTATTTATTTGTGAGTAAGTTCCATTATGGTGCGCGCATACCTAGTACAACTATAGCTGCACCTATGGCACATGATACATTGCCTATTTTAGGAAGTAAATCTTTTATTTCTGATGATAAAAACAAAGAAGGAATTTTAAACAAATTATCTTTACCATACATGCGTTTACCAGGTTTTCAAAGCATTAAACGCAACGATATTGTTGTTTTTAGCTGGCCTGCAGATACCTTGGCTTTAATGTGGGGAGATAGATCAGGAAAAGCAACTTACAAGCCTATTGATAAAAGAACCAATTACGTAAAAAGAGCCACCGGTATTGCTGGTGACACCTTAGAAGTTCGTGATGGATATGTATTTATAAACGGCAAGAAAACAGTATTACCAGACAGAGCAAAACCACAATGGTACTTTAAAATTGATACTGAGGGAAAAGAATTATCACAAACTGTTATAAGAGAATACAACAAGAACAGAGAAGGTAAAATGTCTAACGATGGTGTTTACTATTTAAACCTTACTGATAATGAAGCTGCCTCTTTAAAGAAAAACCCACTGGTAAAAAGTATCGAAAAAAATATAAGTCCGAAAGGCACATATGATCCTACTGTTTTTCCTCACAACCCAAAATATGCTTGGTCTTCAGATAATTTCGGACCACTTTATATTCCTAAAAAAGGGTCTACTGTTGCTTTAAACGAAAGTACGATTCCGTTTTACGAGCAAATCATCCGAAGGTATGAAAATAACGATTTAACTATTTTTGGTAACGACATTTTCATTAACGGAAAAAAAGCTAAAAACTACACGTTTAAGCAAGATTATTATTGGATGATGGGTGATAACCGTCAACGCTCTTTAGATGCTAGAAACTGGGGATATGTACCGTTTGATCATGTAGTTGGAAGACCTGTTATGATTTGGTTAAGTTGGGATCCAAGCATTTCAATCTTAGATTTTGGAGCAAAAATAAAATCTATTCGATGGGACAGAATGTTTACCACCGTTGGTGGTAGCGGAAAACCTACTTCTTATTTATGGCTCGTACTTGTTTTAATTGCAGGTTATAGCTTTTATAGTTACAGAAAAGGTAAAAAGAAAGCATAATGTCACTTTTTATTCCCACATATTTTGCGCCTATTTCACAATACGCAGCAATTAGTACATCTGATTCGGTTGTTTTTGAACTTGATGATAATTATCAAAAACAAACCTACCGAAACAGGTGTTATATTTTTGGTGCTAACGGAAAACTAAGTTTAAACATACCGGTAAAGCATTTGCTTAAAACAAACCGAAAAAAAACGAAAGATACTTTAGTCGAAAATGATTCGCAATGGCAGCAGCAGCATTTAAAATCATTACAATCGGCTTACCGTTCTTCACCTTTCTTTGAGTTTTTTGAAGATGATATTGCTAAAATATTTACTAAAGAGTACAAATACTTACACGATGTAAATATTGATACTCATTTGTTTATTACCGATGCCTTGCAAATAGACACTTCTTACGCTACATCCGAAAACTATGAGGTGAATCCGGCTATTAGAGACTACAGACAATTAGCAATTGCTAAAAAAAGTGTTGAAGTAAAGGTGGAGTCTTACATTCAGATGTTTGATGACAAACATGGTTTTATTCCCAATTTATCTATATTAGACTTACTTTTTATGGAAGGTCCAAATGCTATTAGTTTTTTAGAAAGTACAATTATAAAACTATAATAGCTTTTATAATTTTCTGCATCGCTATAACAAATACAATTACTCACTATTAACTTAATCATTTACAAGCACTTAAAGAAAACTTAAATAAATTTCTTTTATTTTAATAAAAAATGTAGATTTGAGTAGCACTTAATTTTAACACTCTTTATCATGGATTTTTTTAGAACTTTTGTTTACAGTTTCCATAACGTTTCTGAGAACTCTTTTAAAGAGTTTTATGGAATAACAGAAAATAAAACACTCTTAAAGAATCATAAAATAGTTGAAATAGGTCAAGTGCCAGTTAATTTTTATATTCTAAAAAAAGGATTAATAAGATCATATATTGTAGATGAGAAAGGAAAAGAACATACCAAAACAATATTCATTCCCGTAAGTACCTCAGGTAACTTAGGTGCATTAATAAAGAAAAAACCTTCGGGTTTAGTTTATGAATGTCTTACTGATTGTGAAGTTTTAGAATGTAGTTATGAATCTTTTCATCATTTATCAATAAAACATCATGATTTGGCTATATTTCACTACAGAGTACTTGAAGTTATTTATATTAGAGAAGAAGCGAAAGTTTTAGAATTATCAATGTTAAATGCTACAGAACGATATGAAAAACTAAAAAAAAGCCATCCTGGTATAGATAATTTAATTAATCAATATCATATTGCTTCTTTTTTAAATATTACACCGGTACAGTTAAGCAGGATAAGAAAAAACCATCACTTATAGCTTTATAAACATATGTTAATGCTTTTACTGACAGAACCATCTATATTTACAATGTAATTAACAAGTTACATTTATTAAAAAAGTTCCCCCGTATATGAACTTTTAAAAAAGTCAAACTTACTCCTTTGTATAAGTTTGACTTTTGGTACTTATATTTTTTTTAATCGTTATTTTTTATTAAATTTATACAGCTCTTTTTAAGAGACAACTTGTTAATTACCCTTTTTATGAATAATGATATTGAAAAAATTCTTTCTCAGTATATAAACTTACCTAAAAATATCATCTCTGTTTTTAAGGATAGCCTTACGTATTGTGAGCTAGAGCCTTTTGAATATTTCACAAAAACGAATGAACATACTACTAGTTTTTTTATTGTAAAAACTGGCTTACTTAGATCCTATTTAGAAACTGAAGGCGGTAAAGAAATTACAAAATTCTTTTTTACTCCTGGTCATTTTTCTGGCAGCTTACATTCTCTAATAAAAGGAAATCCTTCTGACTTAAATTACCAAGCATTAACAAAAGTTACTGGATACAAAGGGTGTTTCTTACAACTAAAAGAATTAACGTTAAAGAGTCATGAGTTTTGTTTATTTTATATAAAAACGATGGAAGACTCTTATTTAAAGGTTGAAAATGTAATTTTAGATATCTCTACACATTCTGCTACAGAAAGGTATTTACTATTAAAAGAAAGAATACCTACTATCGATAATTTAATCGCACAACGCTATATTGCCTCTTATCTTAATGTATCGCCTGTACAGTTAAGTCGAATTAAAAAAAGTTTACTTAAATAACGTCCTCTTCGTTGTTACTTCTTCTTCAAAAAAAACCTTATTTTATATAAAAATTAGCTATTTGATATAACGTTTAGCTAAATTATTCATTTGATCTGATACTGCTAGTTTAATTACCACAAACACGTACACCACTACTATTAAAATACTTTTTAAGATAATGTTTATTATCGGATCGATTGGCGTATTTTTAATAGAGAATTGAGGTATCGAGAAATTCCAATAATAAAATCCGAAGAATAATACGGCTATTATTAATAGCATCTTAAGAGTTTTCTTTGTGTACGGAAACATTTTTAATTTGCTATTAACAAACCAAAGCTTAAACGTATTAAAAAATAATACAGTTAACAATGTAGCTAAAGCCAAACCTTCGGTACCCATACCTATATCATTATAAAAGAAAATATTTAAATAATACACCATAAACGCCATTCCCAAACCAACGGGCATGGTAATTTTATAAAATTTAGAGTTTTGAATTATCGCGCCGTTATTACCTAAAGACATTAAAAATAATTTAGCTGTAGATATTAATAAAACTACCAGCCCGCCACCTGCATAATTTTTATTTGGCATTATTTTAAACAATTCATCTACATTACAGTTTACCAATACAAAGAACAAGCCTCCTACCAATAATAAATTTATAGAGCTTTTTTCATACAAACTCTTTGTTTCTTTATCATTGTTTTCATTAATAGATTTAGAAGTAAGCGGTTGTAATATTTGTCCCATCGCCCTACTTGGCGCTTCAATAAAAGTACCTATAAATAAAGCCACACCATAATAAGCAGCTGTTGCCAATCCGTCTTTACCAGGAATCATTACTTTGTCTATATCCAACACAAACGCACCTGCACTACCTGCTAAAACGATATAAAAAGTATACCTAAGAACCTCTTTAAAATTAGATGGTAACGACAATGTTAACGTAGGTGTATATAGTTTAAGTGCATACAACATCATAAATATAGTTCTCGCCACGTAGGCAACGGTCATATAATACAAAAATTCTTGCTTGGTAATCAACTCAAAACTTACTGCAAACAACAATATCATAATCGCAGCTCTGTTATAAAGTTCTTTTAAAATATTACCAAAAACCGACTGCATTTGTACTTTTGCCCAAGAATAAAAAACCTCAAAATAAGCACAAGCTACTGCAATAACATATATATAAACAGTATAATTCTCTATAATTAAGTTCCCTTCAACATTACTTTTGGTAACATACCCCATAATTAAATTATGAAAAAAGTCCCAACCAAAACCAACAGGCAACGCTATTAAAAGCGGTAAAAATAAAACGGAACTTAAAAAACTATCTTTTTCTTTTTTAGTTTTGTAGGCTACAAAGAATTTAATAATTGTAAACTGAATACCTAAAGCAATTACAGGCATTAATAAATTTGAAGCTGCAAATACATACATTGCCAATCCATAATACTCGTCTTTTAAAAAACGAGCATATAAATATATGGTGTTAATACCTCCTATTAAAAAACCTAAGTAGATTATAATGGTGTTCTTTAGCGACTGTCTTAATACGATTCCCAATTTATTCTTGAATTAATGCTACTATAGCTTTATATATTTTCTCCCCAACATTATTACCATATAATGCCTCTTTAAATGTCATTTCTGAATTTAAAAAATCATTAAATGCATTGGTTATTTTCTTCGGATGTGTACCTGTAATTATAGAGTATTTATAGGCTACCAATTCTGTCCATTCGGTTTCTTCTCTTGCAATAATGCAGTGTTTTTTATTAAAAAACGCCTCTTTTTGAAGTCCACCACTATCAGTAACCACCAAACTACATTTTTTTAACAATTCTAACATATCAAAATAACCTACAGGATTTATAAAAGTAATATTAGGCTGTAAATTATACTTTGCTAACATTTTTTTAGTGCGAGGGTGTAATGGCAGTACTACTTTTTTTGTTTTATTTATTGTTTCTAAAGCTGAAAAGACTTCGGTTAATTTCTCTTTAAAATCGGTGTTTTCCTGACGGTGAATTGTCGCTAAAACAAATTCATTTTCTGTTAACCCCAAATCGCTTATGATAGTCGATTTCTCTTCAGAAAACTGACCGTAAAACTCAACAGCATCTTTCATGATATCGCCATGCTGCTCAATTTTAATCGCTAAATTATCAAAACCTTCTTTTTGCAAATTACCCATCGCAACCTGTGTAGGGCAGCTTAATAAATCTGCAATTCTATCGGTTACAATACGATTCACCTCTTCGGGCATTTGCATATTAAAAGAGCGCAAACCAGCCTCTATATGTACCACTTTTACATGTATTTTTTTGGCCGCTAAAGCACCTGCTAGTGTAGAATTTGTATCACCATACACCACAACTGCATCCGGTTTTTCTGCTACTAAAATTTCTTCGATTTTTTCCAGCATCTGCCCTGTCATAGCACCGTGACTTAAACCGTTGATATTTAAATTATACTTCGGTTTCGGTATTTGCATTTCATCAAAAAAAACTGCACTCATATTGGCATCAAAATGCTGACCTGTATGTACAATTATTTCTTCAACTTCGCCATGTTTTTGTATTACTCGGCTTAAAACAGCTCCTTTTACAAACTGAGGACGAGCGCCTAATATGGTAACTATTTTTTTCAAGAATTTACTACTTGTTTAAGTATTACTGACAATTGTTTGGTTAATTCTTTGCGATGGTATTGCTCGATATTTACAGATGAAACTGTTAACGAATTTTGTTGGTACTTTTTATACAAATCACTAACTGTCTTTTTTAATTGCTCTTTTTCATTAAAATCGACTATACTACCTGCGTTTGTTTTTGCTAAAATCTCCGATAAATCACCATCTTCCGGACCAATTGCTAAGATAGGACGTTTTGCTTGTAAATATTCAAAAATCTTTCCTGTTATTATTCCTTTAGCGCTTGGCACATTATTTACCGCTAATAATAAAACCTGTGAAGCTCGCTGATATTCCTGTACTTCTTTATGCGGCACATAATTTATGCGTGCAACATTTTTAAAGTCGTATTTTTTTAAATCTGCTACAACATCATCAGACAATTTTCCAATTAATTTTATTTCTAAATCGTTTTTAAAGTCGGTATTTTCTTCGGATAATTCAGCCAATGCTTTCCATAATGTTTTCGGGTTTCTATCTGCATTCATCAATCCGATATGTGTAATGGAGAATTTCGAATCTAAAACTGATTGATTATTGGTGTTTTCATCAGCATCATACCCATTTGTTAGCACGCGTAAGTTATCTGAAAAGGCCTCATAATTAGCCTTCATTGTTTTACCAACCACCAAACTTGCATCGGCTTTTTTAAGGACTTCTTTTTCTAGCTGATGGTGTTTTTTTATCGCTTTTTTAGTTAATGGCAATTGATGAAAATAATCAATATCCGTCCAAGGATCCCGAAAATCTGCAATCCACTTTACATTTGTTTTTTTCTTTAAATGCAATCCGATTAAATGTAAACTATGTGGCGGGCCTGTGGTAATAATTGCATCAATCTTATTTTCTAATAAGTATTTTTCGAGGTATTTTACCGATGGTTTTATCCAATATTTTCGTGCATCCGGAATAAAATAATTGGCACGAACATATTGTAATATCTTTCCAAAAAAAGTCGGATTCGGATTTAAAAAACCGGCACTTGTTTTGGTTTCTTTCTTTTTAAAGATTGATAAAAAATCATTCGGTTCCCAAATAGTTTTTTTAAGCACTTCAATACCTTCAGGAACATCATTTGCTAAAGATGTATCTATAATAGGATACTTAGCTTCATCAACCGTATATACTACAGGTTCAATATTAAAATCACGCAAATACTTTACAAATTTTAACCAACGTTGCACACCAGAACCACCCGCCGGAACCCAATAATATGTGATAATTAAGACTTTCAAATTATAAATTATTGTATAAATTGATTAATCCTTCAGAAGTTTTATCCCAAGTAAATTCATTTTTAACAAAATTCTCTCCGTTTTTACCCAATTCCTCCCTTAAATCAGGGTTATTATATAACGTTAAAATTTTATCCTCAAAATCTGCTACATTTTGTGCTTCATGCACCAAACCCCCGTTTATTTTTTCAATTAAGTTTTTCTGAGCAATGGCGTTACTTACCAATAATGGTTTTGCTAAACTCATATATTGAAATAACTTATTTGCATAGGCCACATCGTGCTGAATATTGCGTCGTAAAGGTGAAATACAAATATCACTAGCCTGAATGTAAGAAGGAAATAGCGAAACATTTTGCCAACCTTCAAAATCAAGAAATGCTGTTATTTGTAACTTTTCAACTTCTGCTTTTAAAATATAATCGGTCGTATTCTTACCAACAATTACCAATTTAATAGTCGGAATTTGTTCTTTTAATTTTGCAACAGCTCTTATTGCTGTTAGTAAACCTCTTCGAACATGGGTATCTCCCAGGTAAAGAATTACAAAATTTTCTTTATACTTTTTTATGATGTCTGTATTGAGCTCAAAGAAATCGTAAAAAGATTTACGAATGGTATTTGGTACTAAAACCACTTTGTTTTCAGCAATTTTAGTTCTCTCAACTACTTCATTAACGAACTCTTGAGAAACCGTAATTACTTTATCCACCTTTTTAATAAATACTTCTTCCTTTTGCTGCCATTTTTTTGGAGAAATGATATATTTCCCTGGAAATTTTTGCAAGTGCGGATAAAACTTCATCACCTCTGGCATGTTGTCATGCAAATCTAAAACGACAGGTAATTGTTGTTTTTTATTTGCTAAAAAAACTGCTTCAGCGATTCGGATATCATGAATATGTATGGCTTCTATCTTATTTTTTAAAAAAAAATCAGCAATCTTCTTCTTCATCAATAATGAATAAAAAGGAACAGTGTACGCTAAAGCAGATAATTTATACTCCAACTTATTAGATTGGTATCGCTTAACGTTAATTTGGTTAATCGTTTCTTCCTGCTGTTCTCCTCCATAAGTCAAACAAAATAAAAACACTTCATGTCCTTTTTTTATCAACTCAATTGCTTCATTTTCTACACGAGGATCTGGCGGAAAAACCTTATCTAATATCATTCCTATTCTCATCTACAACTACTTTCTTTCTGCGTAAACAGCATAATATCTCGGAATAAATTTCCTTAATATAGGTCTGAAACCAATTTTATTAACAGGGCTTGTCCATTTTTCTGACTCAACAATATTCCAGTCCGATTTTTCTAGCAACCAATCAAATTGCCAGTCTTCAAATTCGTGATAATGTCTGTCCCACACATCTGTTTTACTTCTGTAGGCGTTTGCGAACCATAATTTAAGCGGGATTGTAGTAATTAGCTTTGTGCTTTTTATCGCTTTTAAAATATTTAAGGGTGCTAACATGTGTTCGAAAATTTCAAACGATGTTACCGCATCTACTTCGTGCTCTTTTACAATATCAGTAATAAAATCTAAATCCTCTCCTTTGGTATTGATCACAGTATAGCCATGATTTTCCATAATTTCGGTAAACCTATTTCTAGTCCCTAAATCTAAAATAGTTGCCGGAGCAGGCAACACCTTCTCTAAAAATTTTATCGTATGGTTATATCTCTTTTGAGGATAATATGTTTTCATTAATTTTCATTTAAAAAAAATTGAACTCTAAATTTATTTTTGTTGTTTCTTTTTACGAATTACAAACCAACCTAGCGGAATTAGTAATAATAACGCATAACAAAATAATGTAATTGCGTTTCCGGTTCGTATTACTGTTGGCTCGTACTTAAATACAACTTCATGTTTTCCTTTTGGTATATTTATACCTCTTAGTACATAGTTTACGCGAACATGGTTTGTTTTAATTCCGTCTACATACGCATTCCAACCATCTTTATAATAGATTTCTGAAAATACAGCAAATTGATTTTCCACTGTATTTGTTTCATATACCAATGTTGTAATCTTATTTTCTATTAAAGATATGCTTGCTGTGCTATCTTTTTTAAATATCGAAATAGCATCAGTTGCAATACTTTTAGCGTTAATTACGGCCGTTGATTTTGTGTTTAAACTATCTAAAGCTCGAATTTCTTCATTTGCTGAATTAACAATTTTTAGAGAATCAACGAACCAAGCATTTCCGTTTGCATCGGTATTTTCTTGAAACTTATCTTCACCAACAATAACGTATTTTGCATTTAGCATATTTAGTACGTTGATGTTATTTTTTGCGATTTGATAATTAAATAACTCTTGATAACGTTTCATTTTCGCAGCATGATAACCACCAATCGAATTATGAAAATACGATGTTCTACCATCTTGCATCGGGTTTCCTCCGAAATTGGCAACACGATAATAACTTTCATCCTTTAAAATATCTTTATCAGCTTGAGTTGGCACAAATGGCTTTAACACTTTTCTTGCCGATGTAAAATCTTCTTTATTTACGTATTTAATATCCACCGAAACTAAATCGAAAAGAATTAAACTACCTAAAATAATTAAAAGCGGAACCTGCTTTAGTTTTCCTTTTAAATAAAACCATAACAAAGCAGCTGCTGCTAAAACTAATAAAAATGAGCGAATACTATCGTTAAACAACATTGCTTTTCTATCAGCAATTAACGCATCTATTAATGTTGGCAATTCTTGATATTGACCATCTCGTAATCCTTCAAAAGCAAATAAACTAGAACCGAATACCGCAAAACATAAAGTAATTCCACCTAAAATATAAAATGCCTTTTTTAACGGATCTTCTTTTTCTTCGGATGAAATTTTTGATGAGAAAAAATCTCTTAAAGCGATCATTCCTAATAAAGGCACACACAATTCTGCTACTACCTGAATAGATGAAACCGCTCTGAATTTATTATACAACGGTACATAATCAATAAAAAAATTTGTGATTACTGAGAAATTTTTTCCCCAACTTAACATGATTGAAAAAATAGTGGCAGCAACCAACCAATTCCTTAAACGCCCTTTTACTAAGAAAACACCTAAAAAGAATAAGAAAAATAAAATAGCGCCAATATATGCGGGCGCTTCAACGATTGGTTGTGTTCCCCAATAGGTTAAAACCTGACTTGAATAATCTTTGGCGACACTTTTACCTGCGTTTTGTTCTAAAACTTGATAAAAATTAGAATCTTCTCCCAATTTTTCAACCGTTCCTCCTCCCATAAAACGAGGAATTATCAAATTAAAAGTTTCTGCAATTCCGTAACTATATTCGGTAATATAATCTTTATCTAATCCTGTAGATTTTTCTTTTGGTGATCCGTCAGGAGCAATTGTTAATTCCGATTTTCCACGCGTACTAAAATCACTGTATTCTTTCATTGATAATAATCGGGTAGAATTTACGCCTAAACCGATAAACATTGCAACCAATAATACGGCTGCTTGTTTTGCAAATACTGGTAATGTTTTGGTTTTAAAAGCTTCTATAAATTCTACAATTGCCAATATCAACAAACAAAAACCTAAATAATAAGTCATCTGTGGGTGGTTTGTATATACTTCTAAAGCCATTGCTAAGGCTGTAATTACAAAACCAACTAAATAGCGTTTTCTAAAAATGTATAAAACCCCAGCAATTACCACTGGCATATACCCAATTGCATGTGCTTTTGCATTGTGTCCTGCTCCGAAAATAATGATTAGGTATGTAGAAAAACCAAAGGAAAAACTTCCTAAAATGGCAAGTTTCCAATCTACTTTTAAGGCAGTTAGTAGCAAGAAAAAACCTAAGAAATATAAAAATAAGTAATCTGCAGGTCGTGGTAAAAAACGAATTGCTTTATCAATATAACGCACAAAATCATTCGGGTAATACGCACTAACCTGATATGCAGGCATACCGCTAAAAGCATTTCCTAGCCAATAAGGTTCTTCGCCATTGGCTATTCTATAATCTTTTACCTCTTTCGACATTCCTATAAATTGGGTAATGTCGCTCTGTTTTATTTGTTTTCCGCTTAAAACCGGATTAAAATATAGCAGCGATATAATTGCAAAAACAACAATTGTTATCGCATACGGAATCATTTTTTTATAATTCATGCTTAATCTATTTCTTCAAAATCAACATATTCTCCTACAGAATTATTGCTTTGTTTTGAATCTTGTGGTTTTTTATCTACAACAGTTTTTCCTTCATCAACAGTGCTTTCTTGTTGATTATTATATTGTTGCGCTGCTTTTTTCTGAACTTTATCTACCGCTTTTTTTAATAAATAAGGAGCAAATAACTTTACCAAAAATTTTAGCACGTAATAAACAAGTACAATTATTAATATAGTTCTTAAAAAATTCATAGGTCCAGCTTCATTTATATGTGTCATCTTAACTTTTAATAAAAAATTAATCAAAAATAACAATTTGAAGCAAAACGAAGCGTTAAGACTTTACAAAACTTATATTATATAGTAATTTGTATTTTATGTATGTTTGTACTAATTGTATTAATTGAATTTACAACATGATTAAGAAACTTCTTTTGTTTATTGCTTTTTTGTCAACTTTGGTTGTAAATGCCCAATACACAACGGTTATTAATTCTAACCGTCCGGGGTTTTCTGAAAGTCCGTACAGTGTAGGTTCTGGTGTATATCAGTTTGAAACCAATTTGTTTTTCAGAAAAATAAATGCAACACCTGCTTTTAGCAATCCAGAAGCTTTTGGTTTAAACTTATTATTTAGAACTAGTTTTTTTTCTGAGAAGTTAGAATTCAATTTAAACACAAGCCTTCAAAGAGATAAAATTGCTTTTAAAAACCTATTTGAATCCTCTTACAACAAAGTAGGATTAGGAAACTTAACATTAGGTGCTAAATATTTAATTTATGCGCCAAAATACAACGATAAGAAAAAAGAAATTAGAAGTTGGAGAGCAAGACATTCTTTTGATTACAAAAGATGGATTCCGCATATCGGTGCTTATGCTGGATTAAATTTTGGAAGTATTTTAAATGAACCACATAAAGAAGGAGGTATTAGTCCGAAAGTTGGATTATTACTTCAAAATGAATTTTCTAGTAAATTAAATGTGGTAACAAATATTTACTATGATAATATAGGAACCGATTTTAGCGAACTGTCATATATTGTTACGGGTACTTATAATTTTAATGATTATTGGTCTGGATTTGCGGAATGGCAAGATATTTTTGAAACCTACGAACGAAAAAACAATATCGGTGCTGGTGCTGCCTATCTTTTTAATGAAAACATGCAATTTAATGCCGCTGTTAGAGGTAACTTTAATCAAGATGAAATAGGTTTTACAACAAGTATTGGTGTTTCTTACCGATTAAATAGGCATCAAGATAAATTCTTAGAAGTAGATGAGTTTGGTAATAAAATTGAAGAGCAAAGAACTACCAAATACACTCAAAACAAAGGTTTTTTCGGACGCTTGTTTGATAACATAAAGGGATTATTTAAAAAGAAAGACAAACAGACAATAACGATAAAAGAGGGCGAAAAAGAAGAGAAAATAACTATTGATAAACCAAGAAGAGAACGTTCTAAATCGTTAGTTGATGTTATTGTTAAAGATGATATTAAGCAGAAAAAAGCAACAACAAAAACTGAAAAGAAAGCTGCTAAGAAAGCAGTGAAAAAAGCCGAAAAAGCTGTTAAAAATAAAGAAAAAGAACGTTTAAAGCTTGAGAAAGAAATTAAAAAACTTGAAGAGAAAGAAGCCAAAAACAAAGAAAAAGAGCGACTTCAACTCGAAAGGGATGCTATAAAAGAAGCCAAACGTAAAGAAAAAGAACGTTTAAAGCTTGAGAAGGAAATAAAAAAACTAGAAGAAGACATAAAAAAGGAAGAAGAAAAAGAGCAAAATAAGGACAATTAAAAATCTTACATTTGCTGTATGATTAAAATTAAAGAAATAACCTCAAAAAAGGAAATGAAACAATTTGTTAAATTTCCTTTTTCTCTTTATAAGAATAATAAAAACTGGGTTCCTCCTATTATAAGTGATGAAATTGACAATTTCGACCCAAACAAAAACCCTGTTTTTGAAAACGCAAAAGCTAATTTTTTAATAGCTCTAAGAGATGATAAAATTGTAGGAAGAGTTGTTGCTATTATAAACACGTACGAAGTAGAAAAACAACACATTAAAAAAATACGCTTCGGTTGGTTTGATGTTATTGATGATGTAAAAGTTACGGAAGCTTTGCTAGATAAAGTTAAAGAAATAGGACGAGCGCACAACCTATCATATATGGAAGGGCCTGTTGGCTTTAACAACTTAGATAAAACCGGAGTACTTGTTGAAGGTTTTGATCATATTGGTACCATGATTACTTGGTATAATCATCCTTATTATTCTAAACATTTTGAGCAACTAGGATTAAAAAAAGAAAAGGAATATTTAGAAAATAAATTCCTTTTTAAAAATGTAGATGCCGTAAAGTACGGAAAAGCAAGTAACATCATTCAGAGAAGATACGGTTTAAAACCGTTAGATTTTACGTCGACCAAAGCTATAATGCCTTATGTTGATGAAATGTTTGAGTTGTTTAGCAAAGCTTATTCAAAACTATCAACATACGTACCAATTTCTGATGCTCAAGTAACTCATTTTAAAGAAAAATACATTAGTTTTATCAACCCTGAATACATAAAGTTTGTGGTAGATAAAGACAATAAACTCGTTGCTTTTGCCATTGTAATGCCTTCTTTTTCTATAGCATTGCAAAAAGCAAAAGGCTCACTTTTTCCTTTCGGACTTTTTCATTTATTAAACGCTAGAAAAAATTCAAAAGATGTTACCTTTTACTTAATAGGTGTTGCGCCTGAATATCAAAACAAAGGTGTTTTTGCTATTATATTTAAACAATATTGTGATACTTTTTCTAAAAAAGGAATCGTAAATTGTATTAGAACTCCGGAATTAGAAGATAATACTGCCATACATCAAATATGGAAAGACTTTAATCCAACTACACACAAACGAAGAAGAACTTATAAATTAGATTTATAATGCAGTTATTTTTTAATCCAAATATCACTCCAGACACCAAACAGATTACGTTTGACAAAGAAGAAAGCAGGCATATTGTTCGTGTTTTAAGAAAAAAAGAAGGTGATATATTATACATTACAAACGGTAATGGTTTTTTGTTTTCTGTAGAAATAGCAATTGCTAGTGACAAAAAATGTCTTGCAACCGTTGTAGAAAAAGAAGAAAAACCAAATAATAGAGATTATTATTTACACGTAGCTATTGCACCTACTAAAAATAATGATCGTTTAGAGTGGTTTTTAGAGAAAGCTACCGAAATTGGTATTGATGAAATTACGCCAATTATTTGTGACAATTCGGAGAGAAAAATAGTTAAGATTGAGCGATTATCTAAAATTGTACAATCTGCCATGAAACAATCATTACAATTTACCTTACCCAAACTTAACGATCCTGTAAAATTATCAGCATTTATCAAACAAGATTTTACAGCACAATTATTCATAGCACATTGCGAAGAAAAAAAAGATAAAAATTTCTTAAAAGACATTGCTACTAAAAATGCTAAGTACACCATATTAATTGGCCCAGAAGGAGATTTTTCAGCAAAAGAAATAGAACTAGCTTTAACCGCAAAATTTATTCCTATTTCATTAGGTGAGAATCGTCTTCGTACAGAAACTGCTGGTTTAAATGTGGTGCAGAATATGGCTTTTATAAATCAATAATTCATTTTTTTTTATATATTTGATTTAAAACATTACTTTTTGGATACCTCCACCCTATTTAATCTCTTTTTACTTGTTAGCGCTTTACATGGTTTTGCTTTTAGTATTATACTTTTCTGTTCGAAAAACGGAAGAGAAAAAAGTATGCTTTATTTAAATTTATTAATATTTACCATATCTTTAAATAATATACAGTCTTGGGCCTTAGAATTAAAATTATTTCAACATAAATTCTCATTAGATTACCTACAGATACCTTGGCATTTTTTAGCAATGCCCTTTTTATATATGTTTTTAATAAACTATTTAAGTTTATCTAAAAAATCATACAATATATTAAAGGTAATGATTCCTTTATTTTTTGTGATAATAGCGGCACAAATTGCTTTTGTCTTCAACTACAGTAATTCTCCATCTCAAGAAAAATTAAACTACATATACGAGCGCTATACATCTTTCGAAGAAATGTTTAGTTTATTTACGTCTTTAAGTATTTTTATATATTCATCTTATATTCTTTATAAGAAAGAAAAGTTTTTTACCAAAATATTATCTTTTGATAATTTAAAATGGATACATACTTTTTTTAAACTAACCGCTGTAGGTTATATGCTATGGATACTTGCTTTAATTATTAAGGTAAACATGAATTTTACCGGCTTTTTATTTTCATATTATCCCCTTAGAGCGTACACAACAATACTTATTTACTGGCTAGGTTATCAAGGGTTTAAACAAATAAGAATATTAAAAGAACGAAAACATATAAGAAAATCATTATTAATTAATTTAAATTATAATGAGGTTATTGAAAATATTAATTTTAAATCAGAAGATGTATCATCAGAGAAACATAAAGAACAATTTTTAGAAATAGATAGTTTTATTGATAAAAAAAAGAAATACTTATTAGCTAAATACACGTTACAGAACCTATCAAAAGACACCAAATTAAGCTCTAGCACACTCTCTTTAATTATTAACAACATTGCAGGTAAATCTTTTACCGATTACCTAAATGAAAAAAGAGTTACTCAGGCTAAATTACTTTTATTAGATACAGATTACACTAAATACACCATAACTTCTATCGGGCTAGAATCCGGATTCAACTCTAAATCAACTTTTTATACAGTATTTAAAAAACATACAGGCTGTACACCTGTACAGTTTAAAGAATCTGAAATAACATTAAGTTAACTTAAAAACGCACATAAACAAGTTCGGAATCATCCAAATTGGATGTTTTCGAACTCTTCTTTTTTAAATTGAAACTATATTTGTATAAGATATGTGATTTAGAACTTAAAATTTTTGAAGGGGTTTTATTTTCATAACGATCATATTAGAAAAACGTATTGAGGTAATTCTCAATGATGAAAAAGAACAAGAAAATTAAAACACCAATATCGCTATTGGTGTTTTTTATTATATGTAATTTAAACCCACTTAATTTACTAATTTAATAAAAAAAAGGTTAAAAAAGTTTTATTACTCAATATAATAACTATATTTGACACATAAATTATATTATATGTTGAATTATTTTAGGGGAATTTTCAACTATATATAATTCCTTAACAGGAAAAAATTAAGCACCAATAGAAATATTGGTGTTTTTTATTATATTGCTATTTAAATGCTAAATTCTTAAATGAAAAATATTCTAGCCTTTTTACTTACTCTATATTGTACTGTTATTTTCTCGCAACAAATTGCTGTTTTAAAATACAAAGGTGGTGGTGATTGGTATGCAAACCCAACTGCATTGCCTAATTTAATAAAATTCACCAACAACAATACTAACACAATCATCGATACAAAAGTTAATACAGTTACCTTAGATGATAATGTGATTAATAATTATCCTATTATTTTTATGACCGGCCATGGCAACGTATTTTTCACGGACGAAGAGGCCTTCAATCTAAAAAACTATTTAACATCTGGCGGCTTTTTGCATATATCAGACAATTATGGTTTAGATACGTATATCCGAAGAGAATTAAAAAAAGTTTTTCCAAAAAGCGAGTTTCAAGAAATTCCATCTAACCACTCCATCTATAATCAAACATTTTCTTTTCCTAAAGGTTTGCCTAAAATTCATGAACATAATAAAAAAACAGCTCAAGGTTTTGGACTTTTCCATAAAGGTCGTTTAATTGTTTTTTATGACTATGAAAGCGATTTAAATGATGGTTG
Organism: Tenacibaculum sp. M1.3A; assembly: GCF_057732375.1. Lineage (NCBI taxonomy): Bacteria > Pseudomonadati > Bacteroidota > Flavobacteriia > Flavobacteriales > Flavobacteriaceae > Tenacibaculum > Tenacibaculum sp. M1.3A. Next base: position 32,118 of record NZ_JBYJEF010000004.1, read on the forward strand.
GGAGGATACTGCAATTCATAATAACCCTGAAGAAACTAGAATAAAAGCTTTAAAAATGGGATCAAACATTATAGAATATGCTTTTAAAAATTAATGATATACAAATAGATAGTATTAAAATAAATTTTGATACTAATGGTTTATGGCTTTTAAATATAGCAATTGCCATAATTATGTTTGGTGTTGCGTTAGGAATAAAAATTAAGGATTTTAAACGTCTTTTAAAAAATCCAAAAATTGTTTTTGTCGGTGTACTTTCGCAGTTTATATTATTACCCGCTACTACTTTTTTAGCTATTATTTTAATACAACCACACCCTAGCTTTGCTTTAGGAATGATGATGATCGCAGCCTGCCCTGGCGGAAATGTATCTAACTTTTTTAGTAAAATGGCAGGTGGTAATGCTGCTTTATCTGTAAGTTTAACAGCCTTTGCAACACTTATATGTATCGTAATGACTCCTGTAAACTTGCATTTTTGGGGAAGTTTATACGAACCTACTAATGCTATTTTAAAGACGGTAGAATTAAACCCGTTTGAGTTGTTTAAGCTTGTTTCTTTAATTTTAGGTATTCCATTACTGTTAGGAATGCTTATAAAACATTATCATTCTGAAATGGCTAGTAAGATAGAAAAAGTCTTAAAACCGCTCTCTATGACTGTATTTATCCTATTAATTGTAATCGCTTTCTCTCAGAACTTAACCATTTTTACGAATTACATTCATCATGTATTATTTTTAGTGGTTTTTCATAATATCTTTGCATATATACTTGGATACTCAACTGCCAAAATTTTTGGCTTAAACAAATCTGATTCTAAAACAATAGCCATAGAAACCGGAATTCAAAATGGTGGTTTAGGCTTGTTGTTGATATTTGGCTTTTTTGAAGGCTTGGGAGGAATGGCATTACTAGCTGCCTTTTGGGGTATTTGGGATGTTTTTTCAGGAATGCTATTAGCAACATATTGGGGGAAAAAAAAACAATAACAAATGAAGTTTTTATTATACTTTTTTTTAAAAATCTACATTAAAACAGGTTTATTCTTTTACTCAAAAAAGATAACGGTATTAGGTAAAGAAAACATTCCTAAAAAGGGAGCTGTTTTATTTGTAGCTAATCACCCGAATGCATTAATAGATCCTTTATTAATCGCTACAAATACAAAAAGAAAAATTCATTTTTTAGTACGAGCTGCTGTATTTAAAAAACCAGTAATTGCTAAAACTTTAAATTTGATTGGCTTAATGCCTATCTATCGTATTAGAGATGGTATTAAGCAATTATCTAAAAATGATGCTATTTTTAATAATTGCCAAGAACTACTAAAAAACAACAAAACATTACTGATTTTTCCTGAAGGAAGTCACAATAGAAAACGAACAATTAGACCTTTAAGTAAAGGTTTTACCCGAATATTATATGGTGCTATAGAAAAATATCCTAACTTAAAAATTCATATTGTTCCAATTGGAATAACTTATCAAAACTCTTCTAACTATCCATCAAAAGTTGCGCTTATTTTTGGTGAACCTATTCTAGCTAATAATTTTTATGCTATAGATGATAAAAATACGTTGATAAAAGAATTGAAAAATAAAATTAGTGATCAATTAAAAGAACTAACGGTTCATATTAACGATGATGAAAACTACAACACTATAACAACGGTATTGAATAAAACATCTATAGATTATACTGATGTAAATAACAGTAATTATCTTATAAAAAAAGGTGCTTACCCTACTAAAAAGAAGATTGAAAAAGAAAACAAGTTGTTATACTACTTCATTATTATAAATAGTTTCATTCCTTATTTAATATGGAAATCATTAAGTAAAAAGGTTCCTGAAATTGAATTTACCGACACTTTTCGCTTTGCAATAGGTATTACGCTATTTCCTTTTTTCTACGCTTTACATAGCTTTATTATCAGCTTATTTTTTAGCACTGAAATAGCACTAACATATTTTGTTGGTTCACTTTTACTAATACTGTTATATACCAAAACAACTGCGACTAATGCAGGATAGCATCTTGAATATCTTGTTGAATTTTAGTACGCATGTTACTTTTAACCAATCCTCTATTATTCATGTTAGGATATACTCTGTTTGATAAAAAAACATATAATAAACCCGATTTAGGGTCTACCCAAGTATAGGTTCCCGTAAAACCGCTGTGTCCAAAACTTTCTTCAGAAACACAACCACAAGTTGCTTTAACTTTAGGGTTTAACTGAGGTTTATCGAAACCTAAACCTCTACGCACTTTTTTATCAGCATAATATCTTTTATTAAATTTATCAAGCGTCTCCGTTTTTAAATATTCTGTACCACCGTAAGTTCCTTTTTGTAAATACATCTGCATAACTTTAGCCACATCATTGGCGTTCGAAAACAAGCCTGCATGCCCACCAACACCTCCTAACATAGCCGCACCCATATCATGCACATAACCATGTACTAATTGATTTCTATAATAAGTATCTTTCTCTGTAGGAACAATTTCTGTTTTATTATATTTCTGAAGCGGTAAATATGTCATTCTATCGGCTCCTAAAGATTTATAAAACTCTTCATCGACTAACTCATTTAAAGGTTTTTGATATTTTTTCTCTAAAATTTCCTTAAAAATATAATACCCCAAATCACTATACTTATACCCCACTCTATCTCTTTGATCAGCATCCACAATATGTTTATATATGGTATCTCTATACGAGTTACTTAAATATAATTTTGGTGCTACTTTTATATTATAATTTCTTGTTCTTTTTTTTCTGTAATATTTAAATGAGTTTCTACCTGTAGCCTCATCTATAGTATGTTTATAAAAAGGAATCCAAGAAGGAAGGCGACCGTAATGAGATAATATTTCTTTTAATAATAAGGTGTCTTTATTAGACTCTTTAAACCTTGGTAACACATCTCCTAAATTAGAAAATAAGCTGATTTTTTGGGTTTCTTCAGCTTTCATTATCATAGGCAACGATGCTAATATTTTGGTTAAAGAAGCTAAATCATATATGTCAGAATTTTTAACTTCTCGGTTTTTAAAAGAAGTATGATGCCCGAAACTTTTATTGATAAAAACTTTTCCGTTTCGAGCTACTAAAATTTGCCCTCCTGGTGTCATTTTTTCATTTAAAATAGTATCAATTCTTTTATTTATAATCGATAATTTCTCTGAAGACATTCCTGCTTCTTCCGGAATCGTATATTCCAAAACATTATTATTATTTAATAAAATACCGTCTCCAGCATTAAATTCGTTATTAATTGACACAGGTAATTTTCCTCTTATATCAAAAGCACCAAACAACGCTTGCGCAGAAAGTTCTTGTGCTAATTTGCTATTTTGATAAGAAACAACTATCGCATCTATATTTGCAAATGATTTTAATTTTAATAAACTATAAGGACTTGCAAATACATCTAAAATCACTTTTTTAGTTCTCGCTATTTCTTGTAACCAAACCAACTCTTTATTTGAAAACTTATAACTCTTCCATGGGTGATCATTCGACTTATGAAAACCGACAATAACTACATCGTATTTTGTTAATTTCTGCATTAAAACACTCAAATGCTTATCAGAAACAGCTTCTATCTTTGCGTAATTCTTTAGCATTCCTAAAAAATCATCTCCTTTAGAATCTCCCAAAGAAACATAAGCTACTTTCTTATCTTTTAAGTTTTTAATAGGTAAAATAGTTGCTTCATTTTTTACTACAGTTATAGAGTTTTTAATCAACTTTCTGTGTAAAACCTCATCATAAGGGTTGTTTAAATCTTCTTGAAGGTTATCTAAAAGCAACGAGTTATACTTATTTAAACCTACTAAATATTTTGCTTTTAGTATTTTTTTTACAGAGTAATTTAATCGCGCTTCAGTTAAAGTTCCTTTTTCAATAGCTTCTTTTAAAAGCTTTATAGAACCAGGAACGTCTTGTGGAATTAACAATAAATCGTTTCCTGCAAGAATTGCTGCTAAATCTATTGCTGCTGGAGAAGAATAATCCGCAGCTCCTTTCATATTTAATCCGTCAGTAATCACCAAGCCTTTAAAGCCTAGCTTTTCTTGCAACAAATCGGTAACGACACTTTTTGATAATGACGTTGGTAGTTTTTCATTTTTTTCTAAAGCTGGGATACTTAAATGTGCTGTCATAACACTTGCAACACCTGCTTTAAATATTTTTTTAAACGGATACAACTCAATAGAATCTATTCGCTGCTCACTAAAATTAATAGTTGGCAATGTGTGGTGAGAATCTGTTGCAGTATCTCCATGACCAGGAAAATGTTTTGCGTTTGCTAAAACATTAACACTTTGCATTCCTTGGCTAAAAGCGATTGCTTTTTTAGTAACATTTTCTTTACTTTCTCCGAAAGAACGGTTTCCTATAATTGGATTGTTCGGATTTGTATTTACATCTACTACAGGTGCAAAATTTATGTGAATTCCCACTCTTTTACAATGCTCGCCTATTCTTTTACCTGTTTCTCTTAACAATGCTTCATCTTCAATTGCGCCTAAAGTCATATTCCAAGGAAAGCGATAGGTATTTTTAAGACGCATATCTAATCCCCATTCGCCATCAAAACCAATTAGCAACGGCACTTTAGATTCTCCTTGATACTTGTTATTTAAAATAACTTGTTTTTCTGGCGTTCCTTGCATAAATATTAAGTTCCCTACATGATATTTGGTAATCATTTCGGTTATTGATTGTTCATGCTTCTTGTCTTTATTTGAATAGGCTTGCACCATAAACAATTGTCCGATTTTTTCATCAATCGACATTGAGTTCATAATACTGTCTACCCAAACATTTTGTGCATCGGCATCTTTCGCTAAAAGCGGATCAAGTTGTTGCGCATTTACAAATTGAATAAAAACAAACCCTAAAAAAACTAGTATCTTTTTCATAATATCTTAATCATCTATACTTTAATGGAAATCAATTGCTATACCAAAAATCGTTTGTGCCAACTTTTATCGGCAGTAACTTCCCAACTAGTTTCAAAGTCTTCTTTTGTATCTATCATATTGTTAAACACAATTGTTTTTGAAGTTATCTTTTTATCTTTTGCTAATTGCTGAAAATCAGCTAATTTAACAACATTAATATTATCACCGTCTTTAAATGAAACGTTCATTTTATTCATTAAATCGATTCTTAATTCTTTTTCTAATTCTTGTATAAAATGAACCGAAGAATCTATAGAACAACCAGATACATTATTAAAGCCTTCATCTACACCCAATACTAAAAACTGATTGTATTTTATAGTAAAAGAGCCATTTAAGTCGTCTCCATGTCGCGTCCAACTATCTATAAAAAGTATTGCTTTTGCGCAAATATATTCTACTTCTTCTATGCTAAATTCTCTATCTGCTTGATAGACCCAAACTCTTGAATTACTTGGTAAATTGTTATATTCTGTAAACATTTTTTTATTCTTTTTTTATAATCTCTAAAGTAAAAATTAATATGATTACTTCGCTTAAACCTATGTTAAAGATTATCTTAAATTAAACTTCTGTTGCAAAGCTTGTAATTTTTCCCCGTCGGTCATTTTCTTTTTAGGTACTGCCATTCGTTCCTTAATTTCTCGTAATACTTTTTTGGTGTACAACGGAAAATCTGCATTCTGAATCCATGAATTGTATCCTGGGTTTTCTTTAAAAACATCTTCTACCGTTCTTCCTTTGTATTTTCCGAAAGAGAAAATTTCTTCATCTTTATCATTCATCAAAATAAAACCAGCAAAATCTGCTCTTTTACCATGTGTTGAATATTCACTTAAAGCATCCACAGTATTCTCAATATCTTCATATTTATCTAACTGCGCTAATAAAATTTCGTAGGTAGCATTGGTATCTGCTTCTGCACCATGCGCACCAATTAATTCTTTGCCACAGTAAAACTGATATCCTGCACTTAACGTACGTTGTTCTTTTTTATGAAAAATTACTTGAACATCTACCGCTTTACGTTCTTTCATATCAAAATCTATTCCTGCACGCATTAATTCTTCTGCTAATACCGGAATATCGAATCTGTTTGAATTAAAACCAGCCAAATCGCAACCAGCAATCATTTCGTTTATGCTAACAGCTAAATCTTTAAAAGTTGGCTCGTTGGCAACTTTTTCGTCTGTAATTCCGTGAATTTCTGATGATTCTTTTGGTATAGCTACCTCAGGATTTACCAACCATGTTTTACTTTCTTTATTTCCGTTTGGAAACACTTTTAATATTGATATTTCTACCACTCTATCTTTCGCAATATTGATTCCTGTTGTTTCTAAATCGAAAAATATAATTGGTTTTATTAAGTTTAATTCCATTTTTTTGGCAATTATTCGTTATTTAACTGAGCTTTAAACTCATCTAATTTATCTAAATCTTTTTGAGCTAATGCAGGTTCTTTAAAACCGTGCTTTTTAAGTGCTTCACTAATTGTTTTTCCTACAATATATCTTGCTGTTGGTTTATCATCTGCAGGTACTACATACCAAGGCGCATAATCTGTATTTGTTCTGTTTAATAAATCCTCATAACACTCTTGATATTTACTCCACAACTTACGCTCTTTTAAATCGCCAGAAGAGAACTTCCAATTTTTCTCAGGAATATTTAAACGGCGTAGCAATCTATTTCTTTGTGCTTCTTTAGATACATTTAAAAAGAATTTTAATATAATGGTTCCGTTAGCTGAAATATGTTTTTCAAACTGATTGATTCTTTCCATTCTATCATGATAAAAAGCATCATTTAAATCTTCTAAACTTTTAACTGTAGGAATATTTTCTCCAAAAACATACTCAGGATGCACTCTTGTTACCAACACGTTTTCATAATGTGTTCTGTTAAAAACACCTATTTTTCCTTTTGCTGGCAAGGCAATATAATGTCGCCATAAGAAATCATGCTTCAACTCTAGTTCCGTTGGTACTTTAAAACTATGCACCACTACTCCACGTGCATTCACATCTTTAAACACTTCTCGTATTAAGCTATCTTTACCAGAAGTGTCCATTCCTTGTAAACAAATTAACATGCTGTACTTACCTTCGGCATACATGGTGTCTTGTAACTCACTTATTTGTTTTCTTACTTTTTTAAGCTTCTTTTTAGCATTTTCATCTACTTCTTTTGTTTCGAAATTATTTAATGGTACTTCTTGCGAAAACTTATAGCTATCTATATTCATTTGCTTTGCTTAATTGATAGTATAAAAATACAAAAAATATCTCCTTTTCTTATTGATTTTCTCTTGGGAATTATCAATTTTTACAATTGAAGATTAAATGTTGTTTTAATTAAAATTTAGAAATTTAGCTTCTAAATAAAAATGCACATGAATACAAGGGTAATTATACAAGGAAGCTCTAAAAGCAACGGAAACACAAATAGGATTGTTCGTTATTTAAATAAAAATAATGATTTTGATATTATCGATTTAAAAACTAAAAACATTGGTTCTTTCGAATATGATTTTAGCAATGCAAATGACGATTTTATTCCTTTAATGGAAACTATTATACTAAAATACGACACCATCATATTTGCTACACCCGTTTATTGGTATAGCATGAGCGGAACTTTAAAAACATTTTTTGATAGAATGTCTGATCTTTTACACTATAAAAAAGAGTTAGGAAGACAAATAAGAGGTAAAAACATGGCAATGATTAGCAACTCAGGAGAAAATGATTTAAAAAACGGATTTACAATGCCTTTTATAGAAAGTGCTAATTACTTAGGTATGAATTACCTTGGCGACGCGCATACTTGGTTTACCAAAGATGGTGCTGAAATTGATTCAGATGCTTTAAAAAACATTGATACTTTTAGAGGTTTGTTCTAAAAAAAGGTTGTCCGTAAAGCAGACAACCTTTTTTATTTATTCAATCGGAATACAAATATCTACAATACACTTTCCTTCGGGATGCTCTTCTGGATTGTTGTAATAAATTCCAAACGGAGCATGATCAGCTTTTTTAAAACCATGTTCACTCATCCACACAAAGTTATTTTCCCATGCTTTTTGAAATTCTGAAGGATGAATCTCTAAATGAGAAACAACACACTTCGTTTTAGGTAAGTTTCTTAAATTTACTTCTCCATCAGTTTTAACTGACTTATTTAATGTCATACAGGCACTCATTCTTATTTTATCTTCGTCAGTAATTTTAGGACTATCATGATAAATTGTTACCATACGTAAATTTTCTTGTTGCATTAATCCTTTCGGGAAAGCCCATTTCATTAACCTACTATAAACATTACCAATTAGATCCATTTTTCCTTGGTAAGATATATATACAAGTGTTAATTCAGGCATAATTTTAACTTCAGTAGTTGCATTCATTTTTAACCAATTTAAAGAATTATGTATGTTACAAATGTACTTTTCAAATAACGTTACTACTTGCCCATTCTTGCTTTCTGTTTTACAAATCTTGCTAAAATTATTTTGACTTTCTTTTTTAAATTCAGCAGGACTCATCCCGTAGAATTTTTTAAATGCTCTTGAAAATGAAGATAAACTTGTAAACCCTACTTTTTCGGCAACTAAAGTTACTGATATTTCTTTTTGATGTAATAAAAATGAAGCTGCTTTTTCTATCCGCTTTCTATATATAAAATTATTTAATGTTTCTCCTGTTACTGTTAAAAAAAGTCGATGAAAATGAAATTTAGAAAAATAAGCTTTGCTTGCAACCTCTTCTAGCGCTAATTTCTCCTGTAAATTATCTTCAATATAAGTAATTGCTTTACTTATTCTTATAATTGTTTTTGAAGTGTTTTTTTCAGAATTCATTATTCATTTTAGTTGTTTTCTGGAGGATGAAAAAGATGAATCCGCTTATAAAATATAAAAACACATCTATTATATCTGCCGTGTATCTCGGATTGTATTTAGGCAAAAAATACTCATATAATAATGCATAAAAACTACAGATATATAAAACAATCCAAATAGAAATTTGATAGTTTTTATTGCTTTTACTCCACCTTAAAATAAATAAGCAAACTGATAACACTATCGGAATGATTAAAAAATCATTTAGATAAAACTGTACAAGTTCCGGTAATTTATAATTGTTTTTTTGCCCAAAATAAACACTTGTTGCTATTAATAATGAAAGTGTAAAATAAATGTATATTACTTTTTTCATTTTATCCTGCAGCTACCATTGCTATAAACCAGGCTAAAGCACCTCCTATTAAACTTACTAATAAAAAAGCGGAGTACAGAATCCACCCTACAACTTTATATAAAAAGAAAGGGTGTTTTTTTAAACGCTCGGCTAAATTAGGATTGGCAATTTTATGCTTCACCTTTGCTATTTCTACTTGCTTATAAGCTTCTTCTTTTAAGGCTCTTTTTTTTTCATGAGAAATTAAGGTATTACAATTTTTACAATACTCTTTGTTCGTATTAAACAATCCGCAGTTAGGGCATTTTATATTTCTTGTAATACTCATTTTATTATTCTTTAAAACTGTATTTATTTTTATTCTTATAAGGTCTTATTATAAGTCTTGTTTCTCTATCAAACCGAATATAGTTATACATCCAATTCATAAAAACAATTACTTTATTTCTAAAACCTATTAAAGAAAACAAATGCACAAACATCCAAACAAACCAAGCGAAAACTCCTTGAAACTTTAGCCTTGGTAAATCTACCACCGCTTTATTTCTTCCTATGGTAGCCATTGCTCCTTTATCGTTATATCTAAACGGTTTTAATTTTTTTCTTTTAAATTTAGTTAAAATATTTTTAGCCAATAATGTTCCTTGCTGAATAGCTGGTTGCGCCATCATTGGGTGCCCAAATTTATATTTTTCGGTTTGCATACATGCAACATCTCCAATAGCATATATATTGTTATAACCTATAACTTTATTGTATTCATCAACCTTAAATCGGTTAGCTCTTTCTACCAAACACTCTTGCTGTAAACCGTTAATAGATTCCCCTTTTACTCCGGCAGCCCAAATTACTGTTTCTGCATTAAAATGATCATCGCTGTTTGTTGTTACCGTAGTACCATCATAATTTAAAACTCGAAGATTTTTCCAAACATCAACACCTAATTTTATTAAGAAATCTTCCGCTTTTTCTGAAGCCTTATTACTCATTCCTTTTAACAACTCACCTGAACTCTGAATTAAATTAATTTTCATTTGACGGATATCTAAATCAGGATAATCTTTAGGTAAAATCCCTTTTTTCATTTCCGCTAAAGCTCCGGCTAACTCAACTCCGGTTGGTCCGCCACCAACAATTACAAAATTCATTAAAGCCCTTCTTTTTTCTAAATTAGTTTCTAAGAGTGCTTCTTCAAAATTCTCTAACACTAAACTACGTATATTTAATGCTTGTGGAACTGACTTCATTTCCATCGCATATTTTTCGATATTCGTATTTCCAAAGAAATTAGTTTTAGAACCTGTGGCTATAATCAACTCATCGTATTCTAAATTACCAATAGTTGTTTCTATTGTATTTTTATCAGCATTGATATTTAAAACCTCTGTTAGACGAAAAAAGAAATTTTCTACATCATTAAATCTTTTTCGTAACGGAAAAGCAATACTATCAGGCTCTAAGCCACCAGTTGCAACTTGATAAAGTAGTGGTTGAAAAGTATGATAGTTATGTTTATCTATTAAAACGACTTGAAGTTCTTGTTCTTCTAATCCTCTTGCTGCAGCTAAACCGGCAAATCCTCCCCCAATAATTACTACACGAGGAAAACTTGTTTGAGGTATATTCATTTTCGAATGATTTTATTTCAGAATAGCAAATTTACTTAAAAGTTGAAATTTATTCTTTAAATTTGTATATTATGTTCACATAACTAATCCCTTTCTAAAAAACGCAACACGATGTTTAAATTTTTAAAAAAGAAAAGAGTAAAAGAATTGGTTATTAAATGTGATACTGACATCATTCATATTAATGAAAAACCCATTGTTTTCCCTACCAATTACGATACATTAATAGCTATTTTAGGCAAACCCGAAAGAGAACTTATCAAAACTAATCACTATATGATTTGGGATCAGTTTGGTATATTTTGCGGCTACACAGATAAAAATGAAATTTTATCTATTAATGTATATCAGAACAAGCAAGATAGAAGTGAGTACAATAGTAAAAAACAATTTAAGGGTAAACTTCTATTAAATAACGAAGAAATTACAAATAACGAATTCAGTAAAATTGCTTTAGGTAAAGTTGCCATTCATAGGCTTGGAAGCGAAAATGAAATCCGTTTTGGTTTTAGTTTAGGTATTAATAAAATATACACAAATATTTAAACTTACAGCTCTCTTTTTAACTGCTGAATGGTTTTGGTTGTTGATATTAAATCATTTATTAATATTTCTCTTAAATCATCTATATCATCCTCATAATAGGCAGCCCATTTATACTCTTTAAACAAGGTTTGAATTTGTTTTAAACGTTGGCGTGCAAATTCTGAAGTCATTAAAAAAATAGTTTTATTTTCTTCTTCTTTTAAGCGTTTAATTTTCACTTGTTTTAGCGAGAAATCTACCTCTAAATAAAACACTTTATCAGTATCATTTAATGGGTAAAAATCTGTCCAACTAGCAAAACCTACGTAATAGTTTTGACTTTTATATTCTTCTATTTCTTTTATTTTCCATCGACAATTAGCTACACGCCCCCAGTGATTTGAGTAACGGTAAACACCTTTATCTGCATAAAAATACAAACTACCAGATTTACTTTGATAATGTGCTGATTTATCTTTAAAAAAATCTATAGATCGCGATTCGAACTCGCAATAGGTATATCTAAAAAAATTATACTTATGAAATTTCATTTTTCAAAAGTAATTAAAGAGAAGCAAGTTTTATAAATTAATATAAACAAAAAACCGAATTACTTTACAGTAATTCGGTTAAGAATAATAAAAAATAATTATCTATTTATTTAAATAGTTTTTTTAAAATTATGATTTACCCCTTAATTTAAATCTAATTTTAAAGAAGTTCTATTCATCTAAATAATCTTCTAAAACAGTAATCCACCCCTTAACTGGATCTAATAATAGTTTTTCTGTATTTGCTGTATACTCTAATTGAATAGTCCCTTTTGCAACTGGATCGATATTTTGTCCATCTTTATAAGCCCAAATAGTAACTTTTAAATCATAAGTTTGACCTTGTTTTAAATCATCTTGAGTTTGTCTTAACAGTTCTAAGAAAGCATAATCAGCAATATTATTAGAACGATTTATTGTTACTTTTGGATAAAAGAAATAAAAATCATTCTTGTAATCATCTAACTGAGGTATATTTTTAGAATACTTCGTGCTTGTTTTTCTTAACGCTTCTCTATCAGTAGTTTTCCCAGCCATTTCGTAAGTAATATTAAACCAAGAACCTGGATGAGTTACAGATAAAGGCATATCGAAATATGGTTTAAATGCTACAGTAGATCCTAATTCTTGCTTTGTAATAAAATTAGAAGTTTTTTCAACTGGTTGATTTGATTTTGAACTTTTTAAGTAATTAGTTCCTTTTGCAAAAGCAACTTTACCATGATAGTTTTTATAAGTATCAAAACGCATTAACTTCTTTTTTGTTTTTGCCATTTCTAACGAACTTAAATCGCTAATTAACATATCAACCTTAGCTTGTGCTGTTTCAATATCCCATGTATCAAAGTCAGATTTATTTTTGGCCATTACCTCAATAACTGTTCTTTTAGTATCTAATGGTACAGATTCATCGTAACTGTTATTTACACTTCTTGTAGTTTGTTGTACTTGAGCTAAAACACCTGGAGCAATTTCTAAAACCTCTATATAAGATTTAGCACCAGTAGACAACCACTTACAAAACATTTTAGTTTGTTTTTTTCTAAAATAACTTTCTTTAAAACTCAGTTTTAGTTGAGGCTTCTCTTGTTTTTTCTCCCAATAATGTAATTGATTTACCACTTTTCCTTCGTCTTCTTTTACAAAACGAAATCCAAAAGCTTTTTTATCTACCAATCCAAAATATTCACCTGTAATTCCTAATTCATCTTTTTCACTATTTAAATAAGCAAATGTTCCTGCAGATGCTCCTCCAGATTTTGATGACTTCGATGATTTTTTACTACTTTTTTTTGGTGTTACTTTTTTTAATAATTTACCAAATTGCGCATTTGCTTCAGTTGTATTTGCTAAAAACAATGCTGCACTTAACGCACATGTTAACAATAGTTGTTTTCTCATAATTACCCTTTTTATTTATAGTTGATTTTTAAAAAATTAATTTTATTGATTTTACTTGTTCTGTTACACCTCCATTATCTCCTTTTGCTCCATTTCTACCTCTACTTGCATGAGAGTATTTTGGAGCTCCTCCTTTTCCTCCTTTTCCTCCTTGATTATTCAAAGCAATATTTAGTTTCGTTACTGATGGGTCTTTTATTAATAAAATATTACCACCTGCGCCACCAGAACCACCATTACCTCCGTTAGGTGAACTATCACGACCTTCGTAGCCATTCATACCACCACCACCTTGGTTGTTTATTATTAACCTCGTATCAGTAGTTAATTTATAACGAGCTACATGTTTTTTCTTGGTAGTATTATAAATATCAATCTTATTTAATTTAACACCAGTTTGTTTGTGGGTTACTGTTTTTACCTTTATGGTTAAATTATCTCCTCTACCTGCATGCTGACCGTTTTGACCTTGAAAAACTGTTACATATTTATGACGCTCATGCCCCCAGAAACCTGATTGATTTACCTGTATTGATAAATTATTAGTAGTATTAATATGTTTAACTGCTTTTAATGTTGGATGATATTTTGACACTGCTTCAATCGTTATTCTATCATCTTTTAGTGATTTTGCATCTTCATCTACCCTTACCTCATCTATTGTACTACTACAACCTTTGTTTTTAAGCGTAAAATCACTCCAAGGAAGTTTACCTCCTAAATTTTCGGTAGACAACTTACTCCCATCTTTAAGAGTTGCAACAACTCCATATTTTATAGCGTCAGAGAAATGAGCTACTTTTTGGGGCGTATTTACTAATTTGATTTCAATTTTACTTACAATTCTACCTTGTAATGAGTTTTTCTTTCTTTCTGCTTCTGCTAAAGCTCCTTTCTGTTCTTTTACATCAGCTCTAGCATTTGTTTGATTTTTAAAAACCGATTTAGCATAACTTGCAACTAACTTATTTAACTCATCATAGCTTTTAGAAAGACTACCGTTTTTAGAAAAGACGTACTTTGTTGTTGCTTGTTCTTTTCCATTCCAACTATAATAAATTGCGATACCATCAATAAATGTTAACCGATATGTAGAAAAATTAAAATATGCTGGATGCCCAGGTACATCTGGTTTAAAATTCTCATCTAAAATACCTGCTCTTTTTACCAAAACGTTATTCACACTTGTGCCTGTTTTAGTAAATTCAACTGGCCATTGCTTTTTTATCTTGACCATTTTATATTTATTGTGCGAAATTTTTTCTACCTTAAAAACAGTATACTTTGCTGATTGAAATGCAACAAGTATTTCGTTTTGATTTTTTTGTGCTTGACACACAATCACTAAAAACAGTAAAACAATTGAAAGGAATTTCTTCATTTTAAAAACTAATTTATTTTTTGATTATCTTGAGTACAAATAAAGTGTAGTTATATACATATTGCTTTAAAATACTTCCGAATGAACCATTTAAGTTTCCGAATTAAAAAACTGATAAACAATTAATTATAATTTAAACTTTGTTTTTTTAAATATTGGTAAATACATAACGAATCATTATCGTTTACCGAAAAAAAAGCTTTTTATTCAACAATTCCCAATTTCTTCTAAAAACTCTCTACTAAAAATTATAAAAAAATCTTCATATTGTTTTCTAGTAATATTATAGTTTTTTTTAAATAAAAAAGCCAAAACTATTTTATAGTTTTGGCTTCTAATAACATAATTTTGTTTCTTAATTATAGCTTAGAAAGTTTCAATGTTTTACCACAATGCTTGCTTTCGATTTTAAAAATAATATTCCCTTTTTTCCCCTTATTTGCCCATCGTACTTCTTTACCTACTTTACATGAAATACTTGTTTTTGAACCTTTATTTAAGCTTACAAAACCTGTACCAGTGTAAATAGATACTTTTCCTTTTGTATCGTTTACTAACGAAATACTACTCCCTAAAACTACTTCTTTGGTGTTCTCTTCTTTTATTATAGAATTATTTACTACATTAAAAGACATGAAACTGATTACCACCATTAATAATATTACTTTTTTCATCTTAATTGGTTTTTCGATTATAAATTAGACTTCGAAAATGAATATATTAAATTATAGTTAGCAAATATTGTTTCCCAATGAACTATTACTCTTTCCTAATAAAAAAGCCAAAACTAGTTTCTAATTTTGACTTGCTATATATTCCTTACTTTTTCCATTAAAAATATTCTAAAGTTTATTAATTATAAAAAAGTGTTTCAAAACTTTCTTTATAACTTTTACTAACAGGTACTTTAATTTGAGTTTCTAAAGTTACTTGTTTTTCTTTTTTTGAATAGGTTTCAATTATATCAATATTAATAATCCACGATCTATGTAATCTTACAAAAACTCCGTTATCACATAGTAATTTTTCATAATAGCTTAATTTTTTTGCTACCATGTATTTTTTATTATTCTTCATATGCAATACAGAATACATCCTATCTGCTTCAATACAAAATATATCTCTAATATTTACAATCGCATAATCATTTTTATAAGGTATTGCTACTTTAGTTATTTTCTTATTATTATCTTGTAGTAAGTTAATTCTTTTAGATGGTGTATTGTTTTCGATATGCTTTTCTGCTTTTTTTATTGCCTTCTCTAACAATGAAACGTCTATTGGTTTCAAAAGATAATCTATTGCTGCTACTTGAAAAGCCTTTATTGCATAACTATCATATGCTGTCACAAAAATTATGTGAAAATTTATTTCATCAAATTCATTTAATAATTGAAATCCATTTTTTTGAGGCATTTCAATATCTAGGAAAACAATTTGGGGCTGTTGGTTTTTTATTATTATTACTGCCTCATCAACATTGGTCGCTTCTCCTAAAATATTTATATTTTCACAAAAGTCATCTAACAAATATCTTAAATTTTCTCTTGCATTAATTTCATCATCTACAATTATGGCGCTTAATTTATTCATGAGAATGTATGTAAGGTATTTTTACTATTACTTTGGTGCCTCCCTTTACTGTTTGATATGTAAAACCAATATCAGTTTTATAATATTCTTTTAATAAAATCAATCTTTTTTCAAGTATTGTTCTAGACGATGATTCTTCTTCGTATTCATGAGAAAAATTACTAATTCCATTATCTGATATTTCACAAACTAGCACTTCTTTATTTAAAGAAAACTCTATTAATAATTGTTTATCAACATCTATTAAATGCAATAATCTATATCGAATTGCTTCTTCTATATAAGGCTGTATTATCATTGATGGAATTTGAATTTTTTTATCAGAATCTAACTCTTTGATCTTAAATAAGAATTGATCTCCAAACCGTAATTTCTCTAATTCTAAATAACTTTTAATTATAGACAATTCTGTTGTTAAACTTATAAAATTAGTATCACTTATTTTTAAATTTTGCCTCATCAGGGATGAGAATTTTGTGAAAAAATTATAAGCTTCCTTTTTATTTTCTTTCAAAATTAAATTCTGAATAGAATTCATCGTATTAAACATAAAATGAGGATTCATTTGTGCTTTTAATGTTTGTAACCTTAAAATCGTTAACTCGCTTTCTTTTTGTTTTTCTAATTTTAAATATGCCTTTTCTAATTTTATTTTATTTTCTAATAATTTCTTTTCTTGTTTTTTATTTAGCTGTTCTGAATAAAATAAAATAACAAATGTTCCTAGAAAAACACAAAAAACCAATACAGGTAAAATCGTATTCTTAGGATATAAATTCAGGAAAATATTAGGTATAAAATACAAGAGAAAACAAAGGAGTAGGAACAGAATATTTATCCATTTTTTATCTATAAATAACACCCCTATTAACGGATAAAGAAAATAAAAATTTTCTATTAACATTGAAGGTGTTATAAAGTTAGCAAAAAGAAATGTTATAACTATGATCGAAGATATAAAAACAACTCTTGCTTGAGTATATTTTTTTACTTTTTGAAAGTAAAAAACAACACCTATTAAAAGATAAGAAATAGCGTGTAATATTAAGCTATCCTTTACATCTCTATCGAATAACAAATCGAATATTGTTATAATAATAATCATTAAAGACCATGTAATACAAAAGGCATTTAAAAGCCTTATTTTTTTGTACTCACTACCTTTTTTTAACTCGACTCCTGTGTTTAATAAAAAGTAATATAATTTAATAAAAATGTTCATGTGATTTAAATGGAAAAAACTAGGATGCATTTTTTTTAATATTTTATCCTAGGGTTTAAATATTCTACTTTTATCTTAAAAAGCCCTTATTTAGTTTTCGAATAGCATAAAATACTTTCCGAATTTTATTTTTTAGAATGTATACGGAATTTTGATAATTACTTTTGTCCCTTTAGTTACATTTTCATATTGAAAACCAATGTCTGTTTTATAATAATCCTTTAATATTTTTAGCTTATCTTTTATTGCTTTTGTTGAAAAAGATTCTCTTTTAGCACTAGTTCCTTTATTTATTCTTGCTGCGGTTTCTAACCCAACTCCATTATCTGTAATTATGCATTTAAAGAGTTTTTCTTGAAAGAATTCAATTTTTATTTTTCCAACTCCGTTTACTTTATGAAGCAAGCCATGCTTTATCGCATTTTCTATAAATGGCTGAATTATCATTGTTGGTATTTTAACATCATCAATAAACTCTGCCCCTATTATTTCATATGAAAAACCTTCTCTAAATCTAAGTTTTTCTAGCTCTAAATACTTTTCTATTAATGACAATTCTTCATCAAAATACACAAAACTTTTAGTACTTAATAGTAAACTCTCCCTTAACAATGAAGAAAACTTTGTTAAATAATCATAAGCCTCTTGCTTGCTTCCTTTTAGCACTAAATTTTGAACTGAATTCAAGGCATTAAACGTAAAGTGCGGATTCATTTGAGATTGTAAGGTTTCTAACTTTGATCCTACCAACGCTTTTTTCATTCGTTCTTTTTCAATGGCTATCTTTTGTTTTCTTTCTAACTTTTCTAAACTATTCATAAAAAGATATAAAACCAGAAGAAACAAAAATATTATTGCAGTAAATAAAAACCACCATTTTTTATAAAAAGGAAAATTTATTTCTATGTTAATCGTTCTTTCTATTGTTTCTTTTTGCCCATTTAATTCAGTAGCCTTTAATTTAAAAATATACTTTCCTGGTGCAAGGTTATTAAATGTAATTTGATTTATTCCTTTATCAATCTTATTCCATTTATCTGCACTTGAAATGTCTGTTAATTTATATTGATAAACAATATTATCTTCTGCTAAAAAACCATTGGTATGAAAGTTAAATTTTATTCTTTTTGTACCTGATGTTAATTCATATTTTTCTTTTTCATCTACCTTTTTATCATTTATTAAAATTGAGGTAAAATAAAAATCTAAAACATTTCTATTTTTAAAAACTCGTTCTTTGTTTATTTTAAACAACCCTTTATTTGAACTAAAAAATAAAACATCTTTAAATGGTATTATTTCTGATATATTAAAAGAGTTAATACCATCTTTTTGCGTTAAGTTTTTAAATTTTCCTGTTTTGCTATTCAATACTTGCAACCCTTTACTTGTAGTAACCCAAAGTAATTTACCATCACCTTTTATTTTACCCATATGATTAGATAACAAGCCGTTTTCTTTTGTGTAATTTATTATAGTTTTTCCGTTTTTAACACCAATAAGCCCATCTTTAAAAGTAGATACCCAGATAGTTCCATCGCTAGTTTCATCAATATCTATGGCAAAAATGGGTTTATTATTAAACAATATTTTTAACGCTTTTTTTTCTTCATCATATTTTTCTAAGCCATCAACATAGCCTATATATATATCTTTCTTACTACTATAATATGTTGTGTATGATCTAGATCCTTTTAAAAGATAAGTGCTTTTATTTTTAGTATTTATAATAGTAGCAGAACTATGACTAGCATATAATATATTGTTTTCATCTATTAAAGATAAATCTTTTGCATTTGAACAAAACTTGTCCTCGTAGATATTTTTTCTTTTTTTATTGTAGACAAAAGAATTTCCGCCAAAACTTAAATACACTTTATCTTTACTGTCGCAAATAGAATATATTTTTTCCTTGTATACATGTTCAATAAACTCAGCTTCTTTATCTTTTTTATTTAAAATTGCTAAATGACCTTTGGTAGACCCAATAATTAAAGAGTCATTACCAATACGACTCATTGCGCTTATATTTATTTTTTCTTCATCAATTTTATACTTTTCGATATAAATGTTCGGAATTATATACACTCCATTTCTTAATGAAGTAAACCAATAATTATTATTTCTATCTTTTAATACTGCACTAATTTCTTTTCCTTTAAAATAGGTTTTTTTATGCACTAGGGCTCCTTCTTTAAATTCAAATATCAATACGCCATTTCGAGTACAAGCCCATAACTCATCAGATTCATTGTAAAACTGTATGACTTCATTATTTTTTAAAGTTTTAGGTAAGACAATTTCTTTAAGCTGATTCCCTAGTTCATAAAATAATTTAGGTTCTACTT
Source organism: Tenacibaculum sp. M1.3A (assembly GCF_057732375.1). NCBI lineage: Bacteria > Pseudomonadati > Bacteroidota > Flavobacteriia > Flavobacteriales > Flavobacteriaceae > Tenacibaculum > Tenacibaculum sp. M1.3A. The sequence continues at coordinate 51,949 of NZ_JBYJEF010000004.1, forward strand.
TTAAATTATTTGAATTGTAGGCATAAACTAAGTCTTTATTTTTGAATGATGTTATTTCCCATTTATTAAACTCATATTTTTCATATTCATTCAATTGATATTTTACAATTGATTTTGATTTTTTTGACATGCTTTTTAACTCATGACCATGTAAATTTAATAACGTGTCATTTTTAACATACAAAGGATATGATGGTCCTTTTACATCAAATAATTTTAATTGATCTAAACCACTAATACCAACCTCATAAACCCCTGTTTTAGTACTTGTTACAATATTTTTATTGTAAAATGAAAATATAGCTAACTGCCCTTTTACTTCCTTCTCTAAATCTTTAAAAAGGGTTAATTGATCATTTTCTATATAAAAAAATTGTCCTGAGATATTATTACACCAAACTCTTCCTTTATTATCTGTTTTTAAACCAAAGACAGATAATCCTCTTTTTTCTGGATGTGTATAATTTTTAAATTCTTTTCCGTCATAACGAAAAAGACCTTTATCTGCTGCTAACCAAATAAAACCATCCTTGTCTTCTATAATACTATAAAATTCAATATCTGGTAAGCCGTCTTTTTCGGTTAAATGAGTATAAACCGGATGCTGTGCTATAACTTTATTAGCAAGCAATAAAAAGGTTAAAAACAGGTATATACTTATTTTTTTCAAAAATATATTTTTAAATCTACATCTTCAAATGTAGTTATTATTAAAATAATGAAAATAAAAAAATCCATTACAATTTCTTGTAATGGATTTTATATTTATAAAACGTTATGTTTTAACTTCTATTCAGTAAATTACTTTACTTCTTCGAAATCTACATCTTCAACATTGTCTTCCTGAGCAGTATTTGCTTCTGGTTGCGCTTGTTGAGCTCCTGCAGCACCTTTATCAGCATACATCTCTTCAGAAGCAGCTTTCCATGCATCATTAATAGTTGTTAAAGCACTATCAATTCTAGAAGTATCTCCAGATTCGTGAGCAGCAACTAATTCAACTAAAGCAGCTTCAATTGGCGCTTTTTTATCCGCAGATAATTTCTCTCCAAATTCTTTTAATTGCTTTTCTGTTTGAAAAATCATAGAATCTGCTTCATTGATTTTCTCAGCAGTTTCTTTTGCTTTTGCATCTGCATCAGCATTTGCTTCTGCATCAGCTTTCATTTTTTCAATTTCTTCTTCCGACAATCCTGAAGAAGCTTCAATCTTAATATCTTGAGTTTTCCCTGTAGCTTTATCAGATGCAGATACTTTAATAATTCCGTTTGCATCGATATCGAAAGTTACTTCAATTTGAGGAACTCCTCTTTGTGCTGGTGGGATATCTGTTAATTGGAAACGACCAATTGTATTGTTATCTGCTGCCATTGCTCTTTCACCTTGTAAAACGTGAATATCTACAGATGGTTGATTATCTACAGCTGTAGAGAATACTTGAGATTTTTTTGTTGGAATAGTAGTATTCGCATCGATTAACTTTGTGAATACGTTACCCATTGTTTCAATTCCTAAAGATAAAGGCGTTACATCTAATAATAATACGTCTTTTACATCTCCAGATAAAACTCCACCTTGAATTGCAGCTCCTAAAGAAACTACTTCATCAGGATTTACTCCTTTACTTGGTGATTTTTTAAAGAAATTCTCAACAGCTTCCTGAATTGCAGGAATACGAGTTGATCCACCTACTAATACGATTTCATCGATTTCATCGATAGTTAAATCAGCATTTTTTAAAGCAGTTGCACAAGGCTCAATAGTTCTTTTGATTAAATCATCAATTAAAGCCTCAAACTTAGCTCTTGTTAATGTTCTAACTAAGTGCTTTGGTCCTGAAGCAGTAGCTGTAATATATGGTAAGTTAATTTCTGATGAAGTTGTGCTAGATAATTCAATCTTCGCTTTTTCAGCAGCTTCTTTTAAACGCTGTAAAGACATTGGATCTTTACGTAAATCCATTGCTTCGTCTGCAATAAACTCTTCTGCTAACCAGTTAATGATTCTTTCATCAACATCATCTCCTCCTAAATGCGTATCACCATCTGTAGCTAATACTTCGAAAACACCGTCTCCTAATTCTAATATAGAAACATCATGTGTTCCACCACCAAAATCAAAAACAACGATTTTTTTATCATCGTGAGATTTATCTAAACCATAAGCTAAAGCAGCTGCAGTTGGTTCGTTAATAATTCTTCTAACTTTTAAACCTGCAATTTCACCAGCCTCTTTTGTCGCCTGACGTTGTGCATCGTTAAAATATGCTGGTACAGTAATTACAGCTTCAGAAACAGATGTTCCTAAATAATCTTCAGCTGTTTTTTTCATTTTCTGTAATACCATTGCAGAAATTTCTTGTGGCGTATATAAACGTCCATCAATATCTACACGAGGTGTATCGTTATCTCCTTTTACTACTTTATAAGGTACTCTTCCTGCTTCTTTTGAAGAATCAGAAAACTTATTACCCATAAAACGTTTAATAGAATAAACTGTTTTTGTTGGGTTAGTAACTGCTTGACGCTTTGCTGGATCACCAACTTTACGCTCTCCTCCTTCTACGAATGCTACGATAGATGGTGTTGTTCTTTTTCCTTCTGAATTTGGAATTACTACTGGCTCATTCCCTTCCATTACAGAAACACATGAATTTGTGGTTCCTAAATCAATTCCTATAATTTTACTCATAACTAATAACTATTTATCTTAAATTTTTAATTCAATTTTACAAGTAGTACTAGTCAAACTGTGTGCCAACTGGTTTTTACTTTTGTTTTGGCAGAAAAAATAATAAAGTTATTTACCAACAATGACAGAGTGTCATTTTTTTAGCGATGTTGCATAATACTTGTAAACCATAACAATGTTAGAAAATGTACTTTTTAGCGCTTTATTAGTAGCCTCAGCATCTTTAAACATTACTTTGGTTATACCTTCTTCTAACTGCGGAGTTAGTATGCCTTTGTAAGATGAAGACATTAAGTACCAATGTGTTTCTTTTAATCGGTGTTTTCCTTTCTGAATAAAGAAGTGATATGTTTTAATTAGTTTTTTATCAATTTTAAGATTTGTAATACCACATTCTTCTTCAACCTCTCTTATTGCTGTTTCCGCTACATTCTCTCCTTTTTCCTGTCTACCCTTTGGCAAATCCCATTTACTACCTCTGTAAATAAATAAAATTTCTTTTTTATCGTTTAAAACGAGTCCGCCAGCAGCAACAAGAACCTTAAATTTCATTTTAAAGACTTCCCAATCCTCTTCTAAATTAGCAGTACAAAGATAAACCCCTTTTAATTTACCTAGTTTTAACTTGTATATAAGTTCTTCTATAATTGTATTTTTGTAAATATAAACAACATAATCTTCTTCATTTTTTACTGAAGTTGTAAAGATTATTGGTTTATCATTAACAAAAACTTTATACATTTGCGTTATGGATTTTAACAAAGATACAGCAAAAAAAACTGCCGAACTTCTTCTGCAAGTAAAAGCTATTAAATTAAACCCTCAAGAACCTTTCACATGGGCTTCTGGCTGGAAATCACCAATTTACTGCGACAACAGAGTAACACTATCTTACCCACCAGTTAGAAATTTCTTAAAAGAAAAGATCGCTAAATTGGTTGAAGAGAAACATGGTAAACCCGATGTTATTGCAGGTGTTGCTACTGGTGCAATTGCAATTGGTATGTTAGTTGCTCAAGAACTAGGAGTTCCTTTCGTATATGTACGACCTGAACCTAAAAAACATGGCCGTAAAAATCAAATAGAAGGACATTTAGAAAGCGGTCAGAATGTGGTTGTTATTGAAGATCTAATTAGCACAGGTAAGAGTAGTTTAAATGCAGTAAAAGCTTTAAAAGAAGCAAATGCAAATGTTAAAGGTATGATTGCAATTTTTTCATACGGATTTGATATTGCTACCGAAAACTTTAAAAACGATCGTGTAGAGCTAACCACCTTAAGTAATTACGAATACCTACTTGAACAGGCTTTAGATAGTAAATATATTACTAGTGAAGAATTGAGATTATTAGAAGATTGGAGAGTAGCACCTAGTAAGTGGAAACAAAACGAAAAATAAGATATAATGAATATTGAAGGAAATAAAGTAATTGTAAAAAAATCACCAAAAGAAGTGTTTGATTTTTTAATCAAATTAGAGAACTTCGAACAATTAATGCCAGAAAACACTCAGAAATTTGAAGTAGATGGTGATAGTTTTATTTTTGGTTTAAAAGGAATGCCTGAAATAAGATTGGTAATGAAAGAAAAAACGGAGTACTCTAATATTACATTAGGTGCTGCTAGTAGCAAATTACCTTTTACCTTATCAGCAGATATTAATGATGTTTCTGACAATGAAAGTGAAGTTACTTTAAGTTTTGATGGTGAATTTAACGCGATGATGGCGATGATGGTTAAAAAACCATTAACTAAGTTTATTGAAACTTTAACTGAGAATATTGAAAAAATATAAATTAGGCAAACGAAACTTCTTTAATTCCAAATTCTTTAATCGTTTCGTTTTCTAATTCGATCTGGAGATTACCCGTATCGGCAACTCCAACAATTTTACCCATAAATAAAATGTTCTGAGCAGTTTTAAACATGCTCGGAACATTTTTTTTATACAACACATTTAAATATTCCTCTTCTAAAACAGCATATTTTTTTTTGTGTAGCAATACTATTTTTTGTTTTAAAATTTGTAAAACTTTGTTAAATAACAGCTCTAAATCTATCTCTTTACCTGTAATCATTTTTATTGAAGCAGCATTTGGTAAATCATTTGAAAAACTATTTTGATTCACATTAATACCAATTCCTATAACAGACGAACTAATTTCGGTTAAATTAAAGGTGTTTTCTATTAAAATACCTGCTATTTTTTTATTTTCTGACATAATGTCGTTGGGCCATTTAATCGCTAATCTTGGTAATTTTAAATCTTTAACAGCTTCATAAACACACAAAGAAACACAGTAATTTAAATACTTAAAATTCGCAATATTAAGACTAACCAACCTGCAAAAAACACTAAAAGTCAAACTCTTACCTGAATCGACAACCCAATTAGCATTCATTTGCCCCCTACCCGATGTTTGTGTTTTTGCTATCACAACAGTAAAATCATCAACCCTTACTTTTGCTGCCATATTCTTTAAAAAAGAATTAGTAGAATCAATGGCATCAAGTTTGATTATTTTCATATAAGTTTTGTGAGTAAAACAAGTATCAATATTAAGCAAATAACTCACAAAAAAATAATAACTTTGCTAAAAACTTAATTTTTTTTGATGACTAAAAAACAAGCAAGCACAGACGATTTAATCGCTGTGATTATAAAAGGTATTGAAGAGGTAAAAGGAGAGAATATCCAATTACTAGATTTAAGAGGAATAGAAAATACTGTATGTGATTATTTTATAATCTGCTCAGGAAATTCAAATACTCAAGTAAACGCCATTTCTGGTTCTGTACAAAAAATGGTAAGTAAAGAACTTAAAGATAAACCTTGGCATATTGAAGGGCAAGGAAATTCTGAATGGGTTTTAATGGACTATGTAAATGTTGTTGTTCATATTTTTCAAAAACAAGTACGTGATTATTACGATATTGAAAGTCTTTGGGGTGATGCTAAAATCACTGAAATTAACCCAGCTTAATTGCTACTAATTTACACATATTATTTATGAGTGATAAGAAAAAAAATCCTCCGAAATTTAGTTTAAATTCATTTTGGATATACATTCCGATATTAGTTGTCCTGTTAGGATTGAGTTTTTTTAACTCAAACAATTTAGGATCTAGAAGTATTTCTAAAAACGAATTCAATAAAATTTTACAAGCAAACGATATTCAAAAAATCGTTATTGAAAATAATAATGTTGCTCAGATATTCTTAAAAAGCGAAGCAGAGAAGAAAGAGGAGCACAAAAAAATAACAGATTCTCCTTTTTACAGAAAGGGAGCACCTTTATATAGCTATAATTTTGGAGATTTACAAAATTTCGAAAATGAAATAAAAAAAGAAAAAGTAGAAAACAATCTTGATTTTGATAGAAAAAACGAAGAGCCAACTAGTTTAATATCAACACTATTCGAGTTTCTTCCTTTTATTCTGTTAATCGGTATCTGGCTTTTCTTTATGAAAAGAATGTCTGGTGGTGGATCTGGAGCTGGTGGCGGTGGTCAAATATTTAACATTGGTAAATCAAAAGCTAAATTGTTTGATGAGAACACAAAGGTAAAAACTACCTTTAAAAATGTTGCTGGTTTAGAAGGAGCTAAAGAGGAAATTCAAGAAATTGTAGACTTCTTAAAAACACCTGAAAAATACACAAAACTTGGTGGTAAGATACCTAAAGGAGCCTTATTAGTAGGGCCTCCTGGAACAGGTAAAACCTTACTAGCAAAAGCTGTCGCTGGTGAAGCAGGTGTACCTTTCTTCTCTTTATCAGGTTCTGATTTTGTAGAAATGTTTGTTGGTGTTGGTGCCTCTCGTGTAAGAGATTTATTTAAACAAGCGCAACAAAAATCTCCTTCTATTATTTTTATTGACGAGATTGATGCTATTGGTCGTGCAAGAGGTAAAAACAGTATGACAGGTGGTAATGATGAACGTGAAAACACATTAAATCAACTTTTAACAGAAATGGATGGTTTTGGTACTGATACAAATGTTATTGTATTAGCTGCAACAAACCGTGCTGATGTACTAGATAAGGCTTTAATGCGTGCAGGTCGTTTTGACCGTCAGATATATGTTGACTTACCTGATTTACACGAACGTAGAGAAATCTTTGAAGTACATATTAAACCTTTAAAATTAGCCGAGAATGCTGATTTAGAATTATTAGCACAACAAACTCCAGGATTTTCTGGTGCTGACATTGCTAACTTATGTAACGAAGCTGCTTTAATCGCTGCAAGAAACAATAAGGAATCTATTGAGCATCAAGATTTCTTAGATGCTGTTGATAGAATAGTTGGTGGTTTAGAAAAGAAAAACAAAGTAATCACGCCAAAAGAAAAGAAAGTTATTGCTTTTCATGAAGCTGGTCACGCTACCGTAAGTTGGATGTTAGAACATGCTGCTCCGTTAGTAAAAGTAACTATTGTTCCTCGTGGTCAGTCATTAGGTGCTGCTTGGTATCTTCCTGAAGAAAGAAAGATTATTCAAACAGAACAAATGCTTGACGAAATGTGTGCTACAATGGGTGGTAGAGCTGCTGAAAAGTTAATGTTCAATAAAATTTCTACGGGTGCCTTAAGTGATTTAGAGAAAGTTACCAAACAAGCTCGTGCTATGGTTACTGTATATGGATTAAACGAAAAAGTAGGTAACATTACCTATTACGATTCATCAGGAAATGATTCTTTCGTAAAACCCTATAGTGATGATACTGCTAAAGTTATTGATGAAGAAATCTCTAAAATGATTGAAGCTCAATACCAAAGAGCAATTGACCTTTTAAGTGAACATAAAGATAAACTGACCCAACTTGCCGATTTATTATTGGAGAAAGAAGTTATGTTTAAAGTTGATTTAGAAAAAATATTTGGTGAAAGACCTTTTGAAAAGAAAAAAAATAAAACTAATCCAATAATTGAAGAATAGGTTTTTATTTGAATGAATTTTTTAAAAAAATTATACAAATCATATAGAAAATCATCTGAAGAAAAGTTAATTAACGAACAGGAAGTTAACTTATCTTTAGATGATTCTTTTGTTCATAATTTCATTAATAAAGGTGGTAAATTTCTATACTGCACTACAATCGATGAAGTATCTAACAACTTAAAGCACATTTTACAAGAAAATAATTGGGATAAAATTACATGCTCTGATTTTGACTTATTAAAAATAACTAAAAATATAGACATCAATATTCAGAAACAACCTTCTGAATCTGTTCCTTTTTTCACCTCTTGTGAACATTTAATTGCTAATAACGGAAACATATTATTCTCTTCTCATCAATTAGGTAGCGATAAATTAACATCACATTCTGAAAACTTTATCGTTTACGCTACCACTAGTCAACTAGTAAAAGATATGGGTGAAGGTTTAACAGGTATTAAAACACATTTTAGTGGTAACATACCAACCAATATTAGCTCAACTACTAACTACAACATAGATGCTGAAGATGATAGTTTTTTAAGTTATGGTAATAGTAACTCAAAAAACTTATATTTGCTCCTCTTTGAAGATTTATAAACTATGCGCAACCTCATAACAAGAAGTATTTCTGGACTTGTTTATGCTATACTTTTTATTTCCGCTATACTTTTTTCTAAAGAATCATATATAGCGCTGATAGCAGTTTTTGCTGCTACATGTGTTTTTGAGCTTTCAAAAATACTGAAATTAAAAAATGTGATACCCTATATTCTTTTAGCAGGATTTATATATTTATCTACAATTAAAGTTCCTATTGTTTTTACAAATTATTTGATAGGATTTTCTATTACCGGTTTACTTATATTACTCTATTTATTAATAAGTACAAAACTTATAAAGACAGGTAATATAACGCAAAAAATATTTTTGCAAATAATATACTTGATATTGCCTTTTTACTTTTTAATAAAACTTCCATTTATAGAAAGTAGTTACCATCCGAATATTATAATTTTTATTATTTTAATGATTTGGACCAATGATAGCTTTGCTTTTTTTGTAGGCAAAAACTTTGGTAAACATAAATTGTTTGAATCAGTGTCACCCAAAAAAACTATTGAAGGGTTTATTGGTGGATTACTTTTTGCTATTTTAGCTGGGGTTTTAATTGGAACTTACTCAAAATCATTTTCAATTTTAAACTGGATAATCATTGCTATTATTGTTTCGGTATTTGGTTCTTTAGGTGATTTAGTAGAATCTAAATTTAAAAGGCAGGCAAATGTAAAAGATAGTGGTACAATTATGCCTGGGCATGGTGGATTGTTAGATAGGCTTGACAGCTTGTTTTTCCTTGCGCCTTTTGTATATTTGTATATACACTACATAATGTAATTACCTCTTTACTTGATTCTTCTTTATATGATGAGTGATTTAGATATACAATTTAATAAAGCTTATAAAAAAGCTTCTAGCTATAAAGAAAAGCTGCCACCTGATGTTATGCTTAAATTCTATGCATATTACAAACAAGCTGTAAAAGGAGATAAGTTTACTTTTAATAGCAATCATGACTTACGAAACGCATTTAAGTTTAATGCTTGGATTCAATTACAAGGTATGACAGAAGATGAAGCTAAACAAGAATACATCAACTTAGTTAATTCAATTATAAAATAAATATCATGAAAAAAATCATTTATTCTTTATTCGTACTTGCTACTTTAGCAAACTTTACTTCTTGTAAATCAGAAGCTAAAAAAGAAACATCAGAAAAAGAAGAAATTAAACTTGAAAACAATGCGCCTTTCTCTTTGCAAGATGCAAACAATGAAATAAACTTTACAGCCTACAAAACAAGTGAAAAAATACCTGTAGGTGGTTCTTTTAAAAAAGTAACAATAACCGCTAACGGTGATGGAACTACAGCAAAAGAAGCAATTAACAATGCCGAATTTTCTATTCCAGTAAGCAGTCTTTTTACTAAAGATTCTAGTAGAGATTTTAAAATAAAAAAGTTCTTCTTTGGAATTATGGATAAAACAGAATTACTTTCTGGAAAATTAGTTTTAGAAAATGATTCTATTGGTTATTCTAATTTAACAATGAATGGTGTTACCAAAAAGCTTGCTTTTAAATACAGTATTGATGGTAAAGTTATTACCTTAAATGGTAATCTTAAAATTACAGACTGGAATGCTAGTAAAGCTTTAAGCTCTTTAAATGAAGTTTGTAAAGACTTACACAAAGGAGCTGATGGTGTTTCTAAAACTTGGGATGAAGTTGCAATTAGCATTACATCTACTTTTAAATAAAAATAATTTTACACTTATAAAAAGAAAGCCTTAGATAAAATCTAAGGCTTTCTTTTTTACCCTAATATCCATTCTAATAAATCATCAACATTTACAATAGACCAACTATGAGGGTTACGTTCTCCGTTCGCCCTATATCCTTTATTATTTGTTTCTATTAATGTTACTCTTCTCCAACTATTTGCAACTAATAAATCATTTAATTTTCTAATTCTGTATGCATTGGTCGATTCATAATCGGTTTTACGAACTTCCTTCCACCAACGTTCATCTGGCTCTGTATATAAGCGGAGTTTAGCTCTTTTTAAACTATAAATATTATTGAAGTTTTCTGTTTTATAAGTAAAAGGAGAAATCTGTTGAATATTATTTAACAATGAATCTTTAGTAAATCGTTCTTCAAAAAAACTGACAATCCATTTTGGTTCCGCCAAACGTTCTTCAGAAAAATCCTTTCGCTGAATATCTTTTAAAGAACTCTCATACAATCCAAATAAGTCGATAGGAGAATCTACTATAAAAGTTCCTTTAACAGCTACTATTTTATTTTTTAGTAAATAATCAGACAATGTTAATGCCACATTACCACCTATAGACATCCCTCCAATATAAATATTATCGGTTTTTAAGTTATTCTTGTTGATGGTTTCAAGAATTAAGGCTGTTAATTTTTCGCTATCTTCTTTTTCTATCCATAATTTTCTCGCAAAGTTTATTAGCAGTAATGAAACTCCTTTTTCATTTGCTTTCTGTACAATATCAAATTCTTTTTTAATGTTTTCTGCACTACCTCCTCCTCCAGGAAATAAGATTAATAATCCCTTTTGTTGCTTGGAAACAAGTAATTCGAATTCATCGGTTTTTATGCTTTTAAATGCCACATTGGTCACCTCTTTTTTACAGCTTATTAATAACTGTAAAAAAACGATTAGCACTATTCTCTTTTTCATGTATTAATTATTTTAATGAATATTATGCATTCTTCTTTTTATTGCTGATGAAAAAATGATTACTAAAACCCCTACAAAAGATGCCATTACTCCGAAACTTGCATACACCGAAACATAAGAATATAATTGCTGAAAAATAACGCCTTTTTCTAAAACTGCACTATTTGATAAACCTGTAATAAATTGAGTGATTTCACCAAACATACCGGTAGAAAACACCCCTAAATCACCTTCTGAAACAGTTGTTAGTTTTGCTATTTTTCCTGCAAAGAAATGACCATAAAAATTCGCCGAAAACCATACTCCCATAATAAAAGAAACATATTTAATTGGCGATAATTCTGTCATTTTAGACAAACCTATTGGTGACAAAAATAACTCACCTATTGTTAGCACTAAATAACCAACAACCAAATAAAAAATTGGCGTTTTTGCAAATTCATCTACTTGATTTGCCGACATACCAAAAATAACAAAACCAAGCCCAAGAAATAATAATCCAAGTCCGAATTTAATTACCGAATTAGGATTCTTATTTATTTTACTCAAAAATGTCCATAAAATAGAAAACGGAATTGCTAACAAAATTATAAAACCCGAATTAATACTATTAGTTCCTGCTGCATTCATACCTACTAAATTTACATTTCTATCTGCAAAAAGCGTTAATGAACTACCTGCTTGCTCAAAAATGGCAGCGAATAAAGTATATAAAACTGTAAAATACACAGCAACCAATAAACGCTGCTTTTCTGTTTTACTTACTTGTTTTAAAATATAAGCGATGTAGATTATTAAAAATGCTGAAACTACCCAAACTAAATAATGCTCAAACTGATGAAATCGTATAATCAAAGCAAAAATTGGCACCGATAAAAATGCGGCAATAATAATCGCAGTTCCTTTTTTTATTCCGAAGATCGGTTCATTATACAACTCTATATTTGTAACCAAACCTTTATCTTTAAAAGTATTATTTTTAAGACCTCTTTGAAACACAAGCAACCCTAGCAACATACCTATTCCTGCTAATATAAAACCATAATGCCAACCATAAGTTTCAGCAAACCATGCACAAGCTATCGGAGCAATTGCGCCACCAATATTTATTCCCATATAAAAAATGGTAAATCCTGCATCTCTACGCACATCTCCTTGTTTATATAAATTACCTACAAACGAAGAAATGTTTGGCTTAAAGAATCCGTTTCCTACAATAATTAATGCCAATGATCCATAGAAAAAAATTGGCTGCTCAAAGGTTAGTAAGAAATGCCCCAACGCCATTAATACACCTCCTAATAAAATAGCTTTTCTAAAACCTAGTATTTTATCAGCTAGAATACCACCAATCATTGGTGTTACATATACGAGTGACATGTATGCCGCGTATACTCCGAATGACATTTCATCAGAATACAATAAATGCTTTGTCATGTACAAAACAAGTAAAGCTCGCATTCCGTAAAACGAAAATCGCTCCCATAATTCAGCAAAAAATAAATACAACAATCCCCTCGGATGTCCTATAAAACTAGATGTAGATGTGTGAGTTTTCATAAAAATAAATATATTTTCACAAATGTATTTTTACATCAATTTTTAAAAAAGCATTGTAGTTAATTGTATTAAAAAATAAGTGTTTGTGAGTTTTTGTTATTGGCAATAATATCAATTTTAAAATAAAATAACACATATACTTTCTTTTTTAATAGTATTACTATTATATTTGCAGGTGTAAATATTATTTTATGAAAAGTTTATTAGCTAATATTAAAATAGAAATTCCTTGCGGAATTTATATCAAAGATCCTGAAACATCTGATTTAGGGAAAAGAATTGTAGAAAACAGTATTAAGTTAATAGAAGCGGTTGGCTTTGAAAGTTTTAATTTTAAAAAACTAGGTAAATTGATTGGCTCTAATGAAAGCTCTATATATAGGTATTTTGAAAGTAAACATAAACTATTAGTTTATTTAACCTCATGGTATTGGGGTTGGGTACAATATCAATTAGTAATAGAGACCTATAGTATTAATGATCCAAAAGAAAAATTAATTAAAGCTATTAAAATAGTAACGAAAACAACTGAACAAGACAGTAATTTTTCGCATATAAATGAAGTTTTACTAAATTTAATTGTAATCAACGAGAATTCTAAATCATATTCTACAAAAGAAGTAGACTCCGAGAATAAAGAAGGTTTTTTTAAACTTTATAAACAAGTAGTAAAACGTTTAGCTGATATAATTACTAATTACAAAAATTCTTATCAACATCCTTTAACATTAGCTAGCACAGTTATTGAGGGCGCTTTGCATCAGCAATTTGTTAAGCAACATTTTAAGTCACTAACTAATTGTAATAATACGATCTCTCCTACTTCATTTTTTCTTGATTTAACATTAAACACCCTTTCAAATGACAGATAATAATCAATTAACTCCTTGGCAACGTTTTTTAGGACTTTTAAGACTAGAAAAAAAAGACGTTTTACAAATATCATACTATGCTGTTTTCGATGGTATCGTTGCTTTATCTCTTCCTTTAGGAATACAAGCAATTATAAATTTATTACAAGGTGCTCAAATTTCTGCTTCTTGGATAGTACTTGTTATTTTAGTTACTTTGGGTGTTGCTTTTAGTGGCGTTTTAAAACTAATGCAAATTAGAATTATAGAAACCATACAGCAGCGTATTTTTACCAGAGCATCTATAGAGCTTAGTTACCGTTTTCCAAAAATTAAAATGAGCGAATTAAGAAACTATTATCCGCCCGAATTGGCAAATCGTTTTTTTGATACACTAACAATTCAAAAAGGAATATCAAAAATTTTAATAGATGTTCCCTCAGCTTTCTTGCAGATTATTTTTGCCTTACTATTACTATCTTTCTATCATCCATTTTTTATATTATTTGGGGCTTTACTCCTAGTACTTATATATATTGTATTTAAATATACTGCAAAAATAGGATTAGAAACAAGTTTAAATGAATCGAAAAACAAGTATAAGGTAGCACACTGGTTACAGGAAATTGCAAGAACTATAATTAGTTTTAAATTATCAGGAAAAACAAAACATGCTTTAGATAAAAGTGATTTGTTAGTAAATGATTACTTAGATTCAAGAGAAAGTCACTTTAGAGTATTAATCATTCAGTATATACAAATGATTAGTTTTAAAGTTATTATTACCGCAGGCTTGTTACTTATGGGAGGTTTTTTAGTATTAAATCAACAAATGAATATTGGTCAGTTTGTTGCTGCTGAAATAATTATACTATTAGTAATTGCTTCTGTTGAAAAATTAATTTTAGGTTTAGAATCTTTTTACGATGTTCTTACATCTATTGAAAAATTAGGTCAGGTAATAGATAAACCTATTGAAAGCCAAGAAGGAAGTAAAGTTAATGTTAAAAAACCTTTTAATATTGAAATTCAAAATCTATCATATAATGTTGATAAAAAAGAATACGCAATTTTAAGCAATATTTCTTTTGAAATTAACCCAAAGGATAGAATTTTAATTCAAGGGGAAAGTGGCTCTGGAAAATCGAGTTTAATTCACTTAATTTGCGGACTTATAAAACCTACATCAGGAAACATCTTTGTAAATGATTTGTCTTTAGAAAGCTTATTTATTAATAATTATAGAGCAAATTTAGGTTTATCATTATCTGAAGAAACTCCTTTTAAAGGAACGATTAGAGAAAATGTAACTTTTGGGGATATTTCAATTACTGATGAAGAAATATATATGATATTTAATGTTGTTGGTTTAACTGATTTTTTAAAGCACCAACCCAACGGACTAGATACTTATTTAAAACCCGAAGGAAAACTTATTGGATACACTGTTTCTAAAAAAATAATTTTAGCTAGAGCAATTATTAAAAAACCTAAACTTTTAATATTAGAAGATCCTCTAGACCAATTAGAAAAACATGAAGGAAGAAAAATTATCGATTTTGTTACTAATCCATCACAAACTTGGAGCTTAATTATAGTAAGTAGCAATGATAATTGGAAAGAAAAATGTAACAAACAAATTACTCTTAAAAAAGGAGTTATTGTTAACAATTAAATGAGAAACAATGCTTAATATATCTAACAATACAGTTTCTAATCAAATAAATTTATCTAATTTTAAATCAGGTAAAAAAATATTTAGAAAAGAATATCATAAATCATTTCGAAAATTTTTGTTTTTCTTTTTAATTGTTCTAATTATCACATTATTTTTACCATGGACACAGAATGTAACTAGCTCGGGTAACGTAACCACCTTAAAACCAAACCAAAGACCACAAACCTTGCAGTCTCAAATACCTGGACGTATAGAAGAATGGTTTATTCAAGAAGGTGATTTTGTTAAAAAAGGCGATACAATATTAAGAATTTCTGAAATAAAAAGTAATTATTTCGACACCAAATTAGCTGAAAGAACAGGGAATCAATTAAACTCTAAAAATCTATCAGAAAAATCTTATACTAATAAAATTGCAGCATTAAAAAGACAAATTTATGCTTTAAAAAATGAACGAGGATTAAAATTACAACAAGCTAAAAACAAATTACAACAAGCTTATTTAAAAGTTAAAAGTGATAGCATTGATTTAGAAACAACTATTATAAAACAAGATATTGCTAAAATTCAATATGACAGAACACTCACTTTACAAGAAGAGGGTTTAAAAGCTGTTAAAGATGTAGAAGAAAAGAGAGCTAAGCTTCAAGAATATACCGCAAAAGTTATCTCTCAAAAAAACAAATTTTTAACATCTAAAAATAATATTATTAACGCAAAACTTACCGTTTCAAGCATTGGAGCTTCTTATATGGATAAGCTTTCTAAGGCTGAAAGTGGTTTATATTCAGCTGAATCAGGAGCTTATGAAACAGCAATACAAGTTTCTAAATTAGAAACAAACCTTGCTAACTATAATAAAAGAAGTTCTTTATTATATGTTACAGCACCACAAGATGGTTACATTAACAAGGCTATAAAATCTGGAATTGGAGAAACTTTTAAAGAAGGCGAACAATTGGTAAATATTATGCCAGCTGTATATGACTTGGCTGTAGAAATGTACATAAAACCAATCGATTTGCCACTAATACATATTAATGAAAAAGTTCGTGTTCAGTTTGATGGTTGGCCTGCAATAGTTTTTAGTGGTTGGCCAAACATGTCTACTGGTACGTATGAAGCAAAAATAGTTGCTATCGAAAATTTTATTAGCAGCAACGGTAAATATCGAGTTTTAATAATTCCTAATAACGAGCAAGAACCATGGCCAAAAGCTATTAGAATTGGTTCTGGAGCAAAAACAATAGCTTTATTAGAAAATGTACCGATTTGGTATGAATTATGGAGACAAATCAATAGCTTTCCTCCTAATTTTTATCAACCAGAAGACACTAAAAACAGTTCAAATAAGAAGAAATAATGAAAAAATTATCCTTTCTATATCTATTTATAAGCTTTATTTCTTTTTCTCAAAACAAACCAATCAACACTCTTTCTTTAGAGGAAAGTTTGGGTTATGTAAAAAAACACCATCCTGTTTTAAAACAGGCAAAACTTATTACAAATACAAACGAAGCTAAATTAATGAAAGCGCGTGGTGCTTTTGATCCTAAAATAGCGATTGACTATGACAGAAAAGAGTTTAAGGATACTGATTACTACAAAAAATTAACCTCAACTTTTAAAATACCAACTTGGTATGGAATCGAATTAAAAGCTAGTTATGAGAACAATTCAGGTCAATTTTTAAATCCGCAATTTAAAACACCTAAAAATGGGCTATATAATGTTGGAGTTGCTATTCCGTTAGCCAGAAACTTATTTATTAATAAAAGAATGGCTACCTTAAAACAAGCTAAACTTTATACCAAACAAGGTAAATTAGAACAGCAACTACTTATCAATACCATTTTATTTAATGCTATTGATTCTTATTTAAATTGGACTTCGTATTACCAACAACATACTATTTACAAGGATTATTATACCAATGCACAGGTTCGACTAAAAAATGTAATTACCAGTTTTAAAGCCGGTGATAAAGCTGCTGTAGATACTTTAGAAGCTAGCATAAATTTAAAAAGCCGAAGATTAGATTTAGAAAAAGCTAATATCAAATACATAAAATCGAAATTAGAGTTTTCTAATTACCTATGGATTGATACTAATATTCCGATGGAGTTAAAAGATGAGATGATACCTGATGTTACAACTTTTACCAAGATGGATGTACTTTTAAAATCGACAGCAAATGCTATTGTTCAGAATAATTTAAATGATCATCCTAAAGTAAAATTATTAGAATTAAAGAGAAGAAACCTAGAAATTAACAAACAATTAAAAGTAAATAACTTACTTCCTAAAATTGATTTTCAATACAATTTACTAAGTTCTAAAGTGGATAATTTAGATGCTTTTAATGTATCTAACTACAAAAACTCACTACAAGTTAGTGTTCCTTTATTTTTAAGAAAATCTAGAGGTGAATTAAAGTTAGCAAAACTTAAATTACAAGATTTAAATTTTGAAATATCATCTACAAAAACAAGTTTACAAAATAAAATTAATGCCACAAGACAACAAATAATATCGTACGAAAAGCAAAAGAATATATTAGAAGATTTAGTTAACGGTTATAAGAAAATTGTTAAAAGCGAAGAAAGAAAATTTTATTTAGGAGAGAGTTCGCTTTTTCTAATTAATTACCGAGAAGTAAAATTAATTGAAAGCAATTTAAAAGAAGTAAAAAACAACTATGAATATGCCAAAACAAAAAGCGCACTTATTCAGTTACTAGGGCAGCTAAACACGTTATAGTTATTTTTTATATTCCTCTAACAAAGCTTCGTCAATAAAAATATGTTCCGGTAAAACGCGCAAACGATATTTACTTTCTCCTATAAATGTTATTAAATCTTTGCGCTCTAATCTATCATTTTCTTCTAACTGAAGTATCGAGTTTATATTATCAACGATTCTCGTTAAATAGGTTTGACTCTTAATTTCTCCTCCCGAATTTACCACAATCGATTGGTTTGTAGCTTCAGCAAACTTTCGGCGATAGGCGAAATTTAATAAATTTTTGTATTGCGTTGTTTTAGAACCAAAATCGATTTTTTCTTCATAAATACCTTTAGACGGCACACTTAATTGAATTAAAGACCAATCTAAAAATTTAATTCGAATCTCATTAGGCTTTGGTGTATGAGCTAACTGAATTACCCAGCTTGTTGACAACACTAAAAAGACAGAAACCAAAGAGGTTTTGGCGATAATACGAATCATAAGATTTACAAAATCATTATCTAACCCAACAAAAACATCATATAATTGTGATAAAAACAATAATGAAATTACAACTACTGAAATAATAGCCACCAACTTTAAATCTCGATGCATAAAAGTTCTAAAAAAAGAAACTCCCATTAAATAACACAAAAAAGTAGTTAGTAGAACATCAGGAATTGCAGCTATTTTTACACCGTAATAAACCTCATTACCTACAAAAAAAGATAGTAACATTGTTAGTGAAGCTACCGCTACAATTATGACACCTATGATTTTTACATTCTTTTCATTCTGATAAATAAATTTTGGCGCATCGTGCACATAATACAAAGCCAACAACCAAAATAAATTATTAATGGTCGATAAAATATTTACTCCTATCTGATAGCTGCTTGTTTCTGTAAAACTAAAATAGCCAGCAACATAAGCCCAAATACCAGAAACTACCCAAACTAACATTCCAAAACTTAAATACAACAAGCCTTTATCTACACGCTTTATTGTGTTTCCTTCTTCTAATACCTGTTTAAATCTATTTCTAATATTATAATAAATTGCTAACAGTAATATTGCACCAATAAAGGAAATAAAAATATGTGATACGTTATGAAACTGGGTAACTTCAGACATCTTATTTTAAAATTTTCGAAATCAAATCTTGTTTCGCTTTTTCATCTTCACCAAACAACCAACGTAACGTATTATCTTCCCAAATTTCATGGTATTGTTTTTCGTTAATTAAATTTCTTTCTATCGCTAAATCTAATAATTTACCTGGGTACGAAGATTGTGCATCGTTTTCCATTTCACCTAATGGATACGGATCATCTAATCCCATAATTACTTGGTTAGATCCTTGGCGGTCGATCATTAATTTTAACGAATCGGTATCGTGTACCAAAGTATCAAAAAAGATATTTGGATGCCCAACTGCTTTTCTAGGATGCGTTTTTCCTTCAAATAAATCAGGTCTACCATCAAAGCCTTGAATACGACGCCCTAAATTCATTTGTGCTAATTGACCTCCGTGCGCAAAACAAGTTCTTATATTAGGAAAACGTTCTTGCATACCATTTAAAGTATAAAAATGATACGCGTCACCACATTGTGCCAACATCCAAATTAAATGAAAACGCCAGTTGGTATTTTCTAACTTAATCATTTTATCCCCGTCATACGGATGTATTTCAATAGCTAGTTTATATTTATCTGCTAATTCAAAAATAGCATCGTTTTCTTTATCAAAAACGCAACGCCATTGCCCAATAGAATCCATAAAATGCGTTGGTAAACACAATACTTTTAGTCCCAACTCTTCTACGCAACGCTCCATTTCCCACAAAGCACCTTGAATAAAACCAGGATGTACCACAAAACCACAAGTAAATTTACCTGGATGATCGTGTTGTACTTTTGCGTTAAAATCATTCTGAAAACGCAAGGCCTTTTTCATTTCCTCTAAACGCAAACCATTTCCATAGAGTTGAGACAAATTTAAAACTACTGCATGATCTAACTTGTTTTTTTCCATCCAACGTAGTTTTTCATCTAAGAAAAAACTAGAATCTGTTACCGGTCGTTTCCAACCTTTTTGCAACATGTGTTTGCGTTCATCGTCTACCCAAAAAATTTCTTTTTCCCTCATAAAAGCGGGAATTTGCTCTGGGTATGGTAATAAATGTGAATGTCCGTTTATGCGTAGTTTTCTTTTTGTCATCTTTCTGAATTAATTTCAGTGTTATGATGTCATAGCGAAGAAATTTTTTCACTTTATGTAGCAATCTAATTATCTATAAAGAGATTACTTCGTTCCTCGTAATGACGATAGTATTTTATTTAATCTTCTTTGGCGCTTCCATTGTTGTTCCGCAATTAGAGCAGGTACATTTCTGTTTGTCAGAATAATATGTATCGAAAATAATTGGCATATCTGTTTCGATATTATCTAATGCAAATTCTTCTCTGTATAACTGATTTCCACAGTTTTCACAATACCATTCTAAAGCATCTAACATTCCTTCCGAACGCGGATATTCAATGACCAAACCAACTGTATTTTCTTTACGTTGCGGAGAATGTGGTACTTTTCCTGGCAATAAATAAATATCACCTTCATTAATTTCAACATCAATCATTGTACCTTTATCATCTATGATTTTTAAAATCATATCTCCCTCAACCTGATAGAAAAATTCAGGGGTTTCGTTATAATGGTAATCTTTTCTATTATTTGGCCCACCAACAACCATAACAATATATTCACCGTTATCCCAAACCTGTTTGTTACCAACTGGCGGCTTTAATAAATGACGGTTTTCATCAATCCACTTTTTAAAATTTAAAGGCTGTACTAAACTCATATCTCTATTTTTTTGGCGTTCCCTAAAGGTCGGGCTTTTCACTGTATCTTTTTATGTCATTGCTAAGAAAATTTTTATCTTTCTATGATATCATCTAATCTTCAAAGAGATTACTTCGTTTCACTCGTAATGACGCCGTTTTATTAACTTATAAAAAGGATGCCGCTGCAATCCCTAACGCGAAATTTGGTTTCTAAATTACAAACTTGTTATCTCTTTATAAATAATCTTCCTATTCGTTTTTATAACAAACCTCAGCAAACAAGTTTAGCCCTGATTGAGTGGTTTGTTTGAGCTCTTTTTTGCTGTCAGTTCGAGTAAATTTGTATCGAGAACAGCAGCAAAAAAAGCGAGTAGTGAAAGCAGGAAATAGCTTCTAAAAAAATTACAAACTCTTTGTTCTTCCTCCATCAACCGGAACGTTAATTCCGTTGATAAAACTTGCTTTTTCACTTGCTAAAAACACAATTGCATTTGCAATTTCTTCTGGTTTTGCAAAACGTTTTGCTGGTGAGGCATTCATCATGTTTTCTGAAACCACCTCAACAGACATACCTGTTTTAGCTGCTTTATTATTTATGATTTCTTTTAAACGCTCAGTTCCTGTTGCGCCTGGCAACACGTTATTTACAGTAATATTAAACTGCCCCAGTTCGTTTGCCAATGTTTTAGACCAACTGGCAACGGCACCACGAATAGTATTAGACACGCCCAAGCCTTCTAAAGGTTGTTTTACTGAGGTAGAAATCACGTTAATAACCCTACCAAAACCTGCTTCTTTCATAAACGGAACCAAGGCTTGTACTAGTACATGATTACACTTTAAATGTTGTGTAAATGCACGTTCAAACTCATCTAATTCCGCATTAAATACCGGTCCTCCTACAGGGCCACCTGTATTGTTTACCAAAATGTGAAAATTTAAACCACTTGCTTCAATTTTTGCTTTCAACTCTGTTGGATTCGAAAAGTCAGCAACAATATAATTATGATTTTGGCTGTTATTTGGCAATTCTGCCAAAACAGCTTTCAACTTCTCTTCGTTACGAGCAATTAATGTTACGTTTACACCTTCTGATGCCAACCCAATTGCCGATTCTTTTCCTATTCCTTGTGTGCTTCCGCAAACCAAGGCGTTTTTATTCTGTATGTTTAAATTCATTTTTTTCGATTATATTATAAATGTCATCTCGAGCGCAGTCGAGATCTTATAAAATCTCGACTGCGCTCGAGATGACAGTCACGCTTTTAATTATTATTCTGGATCATTGTTTTAATTTTAACCGCTTTTTCAAAATGATCTAACTCATGAGCTTCAATCCACCATTTTGCAACTTCCATCAATAATTTCGGATTGTCATTTTTATTTTTAAAAAACGCATAAAAAGACAACCCTACATTGGTTCCTTTTTTAGCAATCTTCTCATCACAAACAGTGATTATTTTTTGTTGTATTTCTTTATTCATTATTTTTATTTAGTTCTCGATACAATTTTACGTTCCTCAAAATCACTCGAACTGACATTATGTTATTATTGTACATTAAAACACAAAACAGATTTCTTTATTCATAACTAATACAAATATTTTTAGGCTCAGTAAAAAAACGCAAGGCTTCAAAACCACCTTCGCGCCCTACTCCGCTTTCTTTTTGTCCGCCAAAAGGCGTTCTTAAATCTCGTAACAACCATGTGTTTACCCAAACAATTCCTGCATGAACTTGTTTAGAAATTTGCATGGTTCTGTTTAAGTTATTCGTCCATATCGTTGCAGAAAGTCCGTATTTAACATCGTTTGCTAATGCTAACGCTTCTTCATCTGTTTTAAAAGACATAATAGTAACAACAGGCCCAAAAATCTCTTCTTGATTCAACCTGCATTTATTATCAGAAACCTCAATAATTGTGGGCTGTAAATAATAACCGTTTTCACAGTCTGTGACAGTAACAGTTTCCCCTCCAAAAAGGATTTTTCCGCCTTCTTCCTCGGCAATATCAATATATGATTTCACTTTTTCTAAATGTTGTTTAGAAACTAATGCGCCTATATTTGTATCTACTTCTGTTGGATTCCCAACTTTTAATTCGGATACTTTTTGAACAAAATCTTTTTTGAATTTCTCATAGATTTTCTCTTCTACAAAAATTCTACTTCCGCATAAACAAATTTGCCCTTGATTCGCAAATGAAGAACGAACAGTAGTTGCTAACATTTTATCGTAATCGCAATCTACAAAAATTAAATTCGGATTCTTACCTCCTAATTCTAGCGACAGTTTCTTAAACATTGGTGCCGCCACTCGTGCAATATGTGCCCCTGTAGTTGTGCCGCCTGTAAAAGAAATTGCTTTTATATTCGGGTGTTCTACAATTGCTTGCCCTGTGGTGGTTCCCAATCCGTGAACAATATTTAAAACACCTTTCGGGAGGCCAGCTTCTGTACAAATCTCACCCAATAAATAAGCAGTCATTGGCGTTACTTCGCTTGGTTTTGCAACAACACAATTACCTGCAGCAATTGCCGGAGCAATTTTCCAAGTAAATAAATACAACGGTAAATTCCACGGAGAAATACAACCTACTACTCCGATTGGCTGACGCATTGTAAAATTCATGGCATTTAAACCAACACTTTCATGTGCTTCGGATGAAAACTGCGTGATTGCATTTGCAAAAAACTGAAAATTACTTGACGCTCTCGGAATATCTATCTGAGTAGCTAAGCTTACTGGTTTTCCGTTATCTTTAGATTCTGCGGCTGCTAAAAAAGATAACTTTTCTTTTATCAATGTTGCAATCTTTGATAAGATGCTACTTCTCTGGTCTAAAGATGTATTTGACCAACTAGCAAAAGCATCTGCTGCTGCTTTATAAGCCAACTCTACATCTTCTTTGGTTGAATTCGGAATTTGAGAATATACTTCTCCATTTGATGGATTGTAATTATCAATCCATCTGTCAGCAACAGGAGAAATAAGTTTACCGTTTATGTAGTTTTTAATCTTCATTATTGTTTTTTATACGCCATTACTTTAATCTCCACCACTAAATCTGGATGTGGTAATTGATGTACAGCAACTGTTGTACGTGTTGGACCTGTTTCTTTTTCAAAGAACTCTCCGTAGGCTTTATTATATCCTGCAAAATCGTTCATATTAACTAAAAAAGAAGTTACATCAACCACATCTTTAATACTTGCACCAACGGTTTGTAATGTCTTATCGATATTTTTTAAAACTTCGCGTGTTTGTATTTCTGCATTTAACTTTTTGGTATTCATTTCATCAATCAACTCAACTCCTGCTATCGTATTGTCTGACCTCCTTGAACTTGTACCTGATACAAAAATAAAATCTCCCACAACTTTTACATGTGGATATGCGCCTCTTGGTGTTACTTTTTTTTCCATACTTATTTTTTGTCTGATCGAGCGCAGTCGAGACCTTTTTATATTCTTTATTTTAAAAACCTCTCGACTGCGCTCGAGGTGACATTTTAGTTATTTCCCTGCTAACTCCAACAACTTAAGTGTTGTTCTTAAATTCCGTGTTGTTGCAACTACATTTAATTTTTTCTCAATAAGATTATTTGTCAACTTTGTTTTACCAAAACCTGTCGGACAATATAAGTACACGATATTATTATCTATTCTATACTTATCTTCTTCTATATTCTTAACTTCAATTTTAGATATTTCTGTTTTTTTATCTAAGAATGTAAAGGCTACTATTTTTTCATTTTCAACTGAAAAAGGATAGTTGTTAATCGTTTTTTTCCATTCAGAAACTGTTCTAATAATAACAGGAACATCATAACCGAATTCATGAAAAATCACTTCTTTTATTTTTTTACAAACTTCTGATTTACTTTCATCAGATTCTAAAATAATATTCCCACTTTGAATATACGTTTGCACATTTTGAAACTCTAAATCGTTTAACAACTCACGTAAATTTAACATCGGGAGTTTATTTTTTCCCGACACATTTATTCCACGAAGTAAAACAATGTACTTTTTCATTTTTATTTTTATTAACCTCTCGACTACGCTCGAGGTGACACTTTTATCCTTCTCTGTAATGTCAGTTCTAGCGAAGCCAATAACCTTTTACTTTATCAACCTCTCAATTAAACCTCAGGTAATACTTTTATCTTTTTTCGTAATGTCAGTTCGATCGCAGTCGAGAACTATTTATTTTTGTTAACCTCTCGACTGCGCTCGAGGAGACATTTTTATTCTATTTCTTAATGTATGAGCGTTGTCAATAACCATTTACTTTATTAACCTCTCGATTAAACCTCAGGTAATACTTTTATCTTTTTCCGCAATGTCAGTTCGAGCGCAGTCGAGAACTATTTATTTATTATCTGGATTATATTTATGATGAGTTGAGAATCCCTAACATGTCAAAATCTTCATTCGCTAATGCTAACTTCTTTTTACTGCTCCACTTTTTTATCTTTTTCTCGAAATAAATGGCTTGTTCTACATCATTAAAAACCTGTTTAAATATCAAATCTAAAGGTCTTCTTTTAAAAGTAAAACAAGTTTTATTTATCCCTTTTTGATGCTCTTCATATCTTCTATCTATATTATTAGTCATTCCGGTATATAATAAACCACCAGCACATTTAATAATATAAACATAATACGTTTTCATAATTAACCTCTCGACTGCGCTCGAACTGACATAAAATATCGTCTACAATCCTGCTATTTTATCCTCTTCTAAAATATCGTTTGTTTCTTCTTTTACTTTTTCTAAAATAATCTTTAACTCTTCTTTTGTCATATTTAAATGCGTGTGAACCTCATCATCCGCAATTAAATTTAATAAAGCTTTATCTTGTGCACGCCCACGTTTCATGGCTTCATTATAGCTAATTTCTTCGTTAAAAGTTACCATTGAATATTTAGAAAAATATTGATTCGGAAAATTTTTCTCTAAATCCTTTTCTATTTTTTGTTTTTCTTTAAATAACGGATTTGCTACATGGTCTTTCATTTCATGAAAATTATCAATTGCTAAATCGGCAATCGCATCTGTATCTTGTTTCCTTGCTTTTTCATACTTTTTAAAAATTGTTTCCCAATCACCTATTTCTTCACCGTTCTCGAAACTATTTAATATATCATCAAAAACAGTAACATCTTCAAAAGAAGCATTCATTCCTTGTCCGTAAAACGGAACAATTGCATGCGCTGCATCTCCTAATAAAATTGTTTTATTTTTATAATGCCACGGCGAACATTTTACGGTTCCTAACGCACCTGTAGGATTGTTTAAAAACTCGTCTTTTATACTTGGTATTAAGGCTAAAGCATCTGGAAATTGCTTTTCAAAAAAGGCAGTAATTTTTTCTTCGGATGTTAAATTGTTAAAGTTATATTCACCTTCATCATAACTTAAAAACAGCGTTACGGTAAAGCTTCCATCCATATTTGGCAAGGCTATTAACATATATTCACCACGAGGCCAAATATGTAAATGATCTTTACTTATTTGATGTTTCCCCACATTATCAGCAGGAATTTCTAATTCTTTATATCCGTGAGATAAATAATTCTGTGAATAGCTAAATAAAAATTTACGATCTAAATAATATTTTTTTCTCAAAACTGACCCAGCTCCGTCGGCTCCAAAAATCACATCCGAGTTTACAGAAAACTCTTCTTTCGTTATATAATCTTTAAAATGTCCAATTGTATTTTCTATATCAACAGACTCACATTTCTTATTAAAATGAATCGTTACATTCTCATGCTTTTCAGCTTCTGTTAATAGGATACTATTTAAATCGCCTCGTGAAATTGAATTGATATACTCTCCTTCTCTCCCTGAGTAATTAGAGGCAAAAGTATTTCCTTCTATATCATGTATTAATCGACCATACATCGGAATACATATTTCTTTTGCTTTTTCCTCTACTCCACACAAACGCAATGCTTTAATTCCACGATCAGACAAAGCTAAGTTTATAGACCTTCCTGCAGAAATATCTGTAGTTCTTAAATCTGGTCTGCTTTCATAAACAGAAACTTTAAAGCCTCTTTGAGCTAAACGCAAAGCCAACAAACTGCCGCACAAACCTGCTCCTATAATTAGTATACTATCTTTTTTATTCATTTTATATTCGTGTCAGTTCGAGCGCAGTCGAGAACTAGTTAAAACCTCTCGACTGCGCTCGAGGGTACATCATATGTATATTGTAAAATATTATTTAACCTGTTTATATAACAATACTATTCATAAAAAAGCAAAAATTATTAACGCTGGAGTTTCAATAATCCCCATTTTTTTCTCACTAAGACGCTACCTACAATTAATAAACACCTCTCGACTTCGATAGGGGAAATTCTTTTAGTTTTACAACAACCCTTTTAATATTGAAACCATCTTATATACATCTTCAAATGAATTATACATTGGCACTGGTGCACAACGTATAACATCAGGCTCTCGCCAATCGGTAATAATATTGTTTTCGGTTAGTTTTTTATGTAAATTTTTATCCGCATTTTTTACCTGAACAGATAACTGACAACCTCTTTCTTTTGGATTTGTAGGTGTAATAATTTTAATATCATCAGAAGCTATTTGATTGATTAAAAACTCAAAATAACTTGTTAGTTTTTCTGATTTATCACGCAAAGCTTCCATACCAACCTCTGCAAACATATCAAGCGAAGCTTTAATTGCTACCATTGATAATATTGGCGGATTAGATAATTGCCATCCTTCGGCTCCTGGCATTACATCAAAAGGTTGACGCATGTTAAATCGTGTATCTTTATTATGATTCCACCATCCTGAAAAACGTGGTAACTCTTTATTGTGTGCATGTTTTTCATGCACAAACAATCCCCCTAAACTTCCTGGACCAGAATTTAAATATTTATAAGTACACCAAGCTGCAAAATCTACTCCCGAATCATGTAATTCTGGAGAAATATTCCCTGCTCCGTGTGCTAAATCGATTCCTACAAAACAATCTTTGGAATGACCAATTTCAGCTATTCTTTTTAAATCTAAATATTGACCGGTATAATAATTTACACCTCCAATTAATAATAACGCAATTTCATCACCTTGTTCGGCAACAATCGTTTCTAAATCTTCAATATTTAGTAACTCTTCGCCTTTTCTTGGTTTCCACTCTATCAATCCCTCTTCTACATCATATCCGTGGAATTTTAATTGCGATTGCACTGCATATCTATCCGAAGGAAAAGCATCTGATTCTATTACAATTTTATACTTCTTTTTTGTAGGCTGATAAAAAGACACCATTAAGAGATGTAAATTTGTTGTTAAAGTGTTCATCACAACAACTTCCAATGGTTTTGCGCCCACTATTTCTGCCATATTCGCTGTTAAAAGTTCGTGATATGACAACCAAGGATTCTTGGCTTCAAAATGACCTTCTACACCATAATTAGCCCAATCATCTAATTCTTGTTGAATATATTTTTGTGTACTCTTAGGTTGTAATCCCAATGAATTTCCTGTAAAATACAACCAATCATTTCCGTCTTTATCTTTCGGAATATGAAATTGACTACGCAAATGCGCTAACTTATCTTCTTTGTCTTGTTGTTGTGCGTACTCTAAAGTATTTTTATATGTCATTATTAAAACTAAAAAATGATTGTTTTTCAAATATAAAACAATCATTTTTTAGATAATAATATTTACTATAGAGATTAATATAAAACTCTAAATTTTATGGTCCCTTCTATCTCGCGAAGCTTTGCGATTACTTCTTCATTATATTCTTTATCAACATCAGTAATTACATAACCTACTTTAGAGTCGGTTGATAAATACTGCCCTGTAATATTTAGCTCGTACTTCGCTAACTCTTTATTAATTTTCGCCATTACACCAGGTACGTTTTTATGAATATGTAAAAAACGGTGTGCATTTATTTGGCGTGGCAATCTAATATTCGGAAAATTAACCGCATCAACAGTATCCCCAGAATTAATATATGCCATAATTTTACTCGGCACAAAATCTGCAATATCTCTTTGCGCTTCTTCTGTACTTCCTCCAACGTGGGGTGTTAAAATAACATTATTCAATCCTTTTAATTCCGTTAAAAAATTACCATTTTTAGCAGGTTCTTCCGGATATACATCTACTGCACAACCTGCTATTTTACCTGATTTTAAGCCATCAACCAAAGCTTCAATATCTACCACAAAACCTCTAGAAAGATTCACAAAATGAACTCCATCTTTCATTTGAGAAATTTCTTCTTTACCTATATAATTTTTATTAGCAGCATTATCATCTACATGCAAAGTAACTACATCTGAAATATTTAACAACTCTTTTAAGGTTGTTACCTTAGTTGCGTTACCTAAAGCTAGCTTATCTTCTACATCGTAATAATACACGTACATTCCCAGAGCTTCTGCTAAAACAGACAATTGTTTACCGATGTTTCCGTAACCAACAATTCCTAATTTTTTACCACGAACCTCTCTTGATCCTTGTGCTGTTTTATTCCATTGTCCGTTATGTAACTCTGTACTACGTTGAAAAACACTACGCATTAACATAATAATTTCTCCGATTGCGAGCTCAACCACAGAGCGCGTATTACTATATGGTGCATTAAAAACTACAACTCCGTTTTCTTTACAAGCTTCTAAATCGATTTGTTTTGTACCGATACAAAAAGCTGAAACAACCATTAATTTTTCAGCAGCTTCAATTACTTTTTTCGTGACCTGTGTTTTAGAACGGATTCCTAAAACATGCACATCTTTAAGTTTCGCTATTAATTCATCTTCTGATAAACTTTTAGAAACTGTTTCTACAGAAAATCCGTCTCCAGATAACTTAGTAAATGCATCTGGATGCACGTTTTCTAATAATAAAATTTTAATTCTGTTCTTTGGGTATGATATATTTCTTGGCAAATCGTTTAGGTATAAAAATTCGTCTAAATTAGGTGTAATATGATCGGCATTGGCAACTGTTTTTTCTCTAGATACATTTTCGGTATACGCAAAAAAAGTATCTGCCACACCTGCTTTTTTTGTTACGGCATCACTATAACCATCGCCAATTACTTGTATTTCTCCTGGTAAGTTTAAGTTTTGTAGGCACTCTATTTTCCCATCGTGTTTAGAAAGCGGATTATCTGCATCAAACCCAATAATTAAATCGTTTTTATCAAATTTAAACGTATTTGCAAAAACTCTCTTAGAGGGAATATTATATGCTGCAACTATCGGGTCTATAAACTCCTTAAAACCAGCAGAAATAACATAAATATCATCAGAAAATTTCTCAAAAAACTCTTTATTGCTTTCAATAGAACGCGAAACCTTTTGTTTTAATTCTTTTATTAAAATAGGTAAATCCGTTTTTTTAGCATTCAGTAATTTAATACGTTTTTCTAAAGATTCCGGAAAGGAGATTTCTCCATCAATACCCTGATTGGTAATTTCTACTATTTCATTAATAATATCCGTTTTTTTTGGATTACCTACTAAAGTGATTTCAGCTAAAACATCTAACGCCTCTACTCTTGTAAGTGTACTATCAAAATCGAAAACAAAACTTCTTTTTGGTGTCATTATGCTGAATTACTAGTAAGCAACCAAAAATACAAATGATATTAAAAAGGAAGCTTATTATGAAAGAAGTTTTTCATTTTTTATCAACATTAATTTAAACGATTGATAAAAGCAACCACCAAACTATGGGAATTGACTCTACTAAAAATGAACTATAATATTTAGATTTTTTTTCTGATGACCTCATCAATAATATTAAAACAGTCATAAAAACCAATAAAAATACAGTTCTAAAACTAGCGTTTGGTGCTATCATAAACTCTAATAGCAGGCAAAAAACTAATAATACATATCCGAGTTTTTTTGTTTTTTCTATTCCTATCTTTTTGGGTATTGTTTGTAGTGAAACAGCATCATACTTTACATCTCTAATATCAAAAGGTAAAATTAAAACCATCACTAATAAAAAACGCTGTATAATAGTTATATAAAATTGATTTGACAAATCAACATTTGCATCATAGATTGGTAAAAACACAGTTGCTCCCGCCCATACAAAAGCAACTATTATAATTTTTAAATATCCAATACTTCTTAAATTTTTTTGAAATCCACTAAAAAAAGGAATTGCATACAAAAATGTTAAAAGCCCGAAAGGCACAAAAACAAGTAATGTTTTTACATTTAGTTTAATGGCATAAAAACACATCAACAAAAAACAAATCAACGAAAATATTTGAATTATTTTTAAATGCGTTGTTAAACTTCTGTGGTGTAATTTGGCAACTCCTGCATATTTAACAAAGTTATACCCAGTAATTGTTCCGAAGAAAAGAAAAAAATCTAATGATTCATTATAAGATAACCCAAAATATAATTCAGTAATCTTAACAAAAGCGCACACGGCTAAAGCTACATGAATACTAGCGTTTATATAAAAATTAAGCATTTGTTTTAAAACCCTCATTACACAAAAATAGTTTTTATGTTTATAACCCTTCTATTTAGTTAATAAAATATCAGTTTAAAAGTAAAAACATACTATAAAAATTATACAATTTCATTATTTTTGAACCACTAAACACAAACAACACAGAATGAACACTAATTCATTTCAACTAAGACATATTGGTCCACGTGTAACGGATCAAGAGCAAATGTTAAAAACAATCAAAGCAGATAGCTTAGATCAATTAATTTATGAAACTATTCCTGATGATATTCGTCTTGAAAGAGGATTAGATTTAGCGCCTGCAATGAGCGAATATGAGTATTTAAATCATATCAATGAGCTTGGTGCTAAAAATAAAGTTTTTAAAAGCTACATCGGCTTAGGATACCACGAAGCAATTGTTCCGAGTGTTATTCAACGTAACATATTAGAAAATCCGGGTTGGTATACAGCTTACACGCCCTACCAAGCAGAAATTGCACAAGGACGTTTAGAAGCGTTGTTAAATTACCAAACAATGGTTTGTGATTTAACTGGTATGGAATTAGCAAATGCTTCTTTATTAGATGAAGGGACTGCTGCTGCCGAGGCAATGGCTTTATTATTTGATGTACGTGAACGTGCTCAGAAAAAAGCTAACGTTAACAAATTCTTTATTTCTGAAGAGATCTTACCACAAACTTTATCTGTTTTACAAACACGTGCCATTCCTATCGGAATTGAGTTGGTTGTTGGAAATCATGAAGAGTTTGATTTTTCTTCAGCGTTTTTCGGGGCTATTATTCAATACCCAGGAAAACATGGTGAAGTATTTGATTACACTGCATTTGTTGCCAACTGTAACGAAAAAAATATAAAAGTAGCTGTTGCTGCTGACATTTTATCTTTAGCTAAATTAAAAGCCCCTGGTGAATTTGGTGCTGCAGTTGTGGTTGGAACCACACAACGTTTCGGAATTCCGTTAGGTTATGGTGGACCTCATGCTGGTTATTTTGCAACTAAAGAGGCTTACAAGCGTAGTCTTCCTGGTCGTGTAATTGGTGTTACTAAAGATGTTGATGGTGGTCGTGCTTTACGTATGGCTTTACAAACTCGTGAGCAACATATTAAACGCGAAAAAGCAACTTCAAACATTTGTACCGCACAAGTTTTACTAGCTGTTATGGCTGGTATGTATACTGTATATCATGGAAAAGACGGAATACAGTATATTGCCAACAAAGTACACACTATGGCAAATACTTTAGTTGCTGCCTTAGAAAGTTTAGGTTTTAAACAAAAAAACAAATCGTATTTCGATACTATTTTAATTGAAGTTGAAGCTAATAAATTACGTCCTATTGCTGAGGCAAACGGAATTAACTTTAACTATATTGACAACAATCATATTTCAATTTCTGTTAACGAAACTGTTAGCTTAAAAGAAATCAATGCTATTGTCGATTGTTTTGAACAAGCCTTCAATATTCAAGATATTACAGTAACTGAATTAACTTCTTCGGATGTTATTACAGAAAACGTAAAAAGAAATACTTCATTTTTAGACAACGAAGTGTTTAATACGTATCAATCAGAAACTGAAATGATGCGTTATATTAAAAAATTAGAGCGTAAAGATTTAGCCTTAAATCATTCTATGATTTCTTTAGGATCATGTACTATGAAGCTAAATGCAGCTTCTGAAATGCTACCTTTAAGCAATCCTCAGTGGGGAAACATTCACCCTTTTGTACCATTAAATCAAGCAGAAGGATACCAAACAGTTTTAAGGAACCTTGAGCATCAATTAAATGTAATTACTGGTTTTGCAGGTACTTCTTTACAACCAAACTCTGGCGCACAAGGAGAATTTGCTGGATTAATGGTTATTCGTGCTTATCACGAGTCTAACAACGATTCACACAGAAATATTTGTTTAATTCCCGCTTCTGCTCACGGTACAAATCCTGCGTCAGCAGTAATGGCCGGCATGAAAGTAGTTGTTACCAAAACTGATGAAAGAGGTAATATCGATGTAGAAGATTTACGCGAAAAAGCAGAAAAACATAAAGATAATTTAGCCGCTTTAATGGTCACGTACCCATCAACACATGGAGTTTACGAAAAAGCTATTAAAGAAATTACGCAAATTATTCACGATAACGGCGGACAAGTTTATATGGACGGTGCGAATATGAATGCTCAGGTAGGGTTAACAAACCCTGCAACTATTGGTGCAGATGTTTGTCACTTAAACCTACACAAAACATTTGCCATTCCACATGGTGGTGGTGGACCAGGTGTTGGCCCAATTTGTGTTGCCCCTCAGCTAGTACCATTTTTACCTACAAATCCTTTAGTAGCTACAGGAGGCGAAAAAGCAATTACAGCTATTTCTGCCGCCCCTTGGGGATCTGCTTTGGCCTGTTTAATTTCTTACGGATACATAACAATGCTAGGTGCAGATGGATTAACAGATTCTACTAGGTTAGCTATTTTAAACGCAAACTATATTAAAGAACGTTTACATGGTCATTACGAAACATTGTATTCTGGAGAAATGAACAGGGCTGCACATGAAATGATTATTGATTGTAGAGATTTTAAACAAAACGGAATTGAAGTTGTAGATATCGCAAAACGTTTAATGGATTATGGTTTTCATGCACCAACCGTTTCTTTCCCAGTAGGAGGAACTATGATGATTGAGCCTACAGAATCTGAAAGTGTTGCTGAATTAGATCGTTTTTGTGATGCAATGATTTCTATTAGAAAAGAAATTTCAAACGCAACTAAAGATGATGCAAACAATCCTCTAAAAAATGCACCACATACACAATATATGTTAACTGATGATGAGTGGACTTTACCGTATACTCGTAAGCAAGCTGCTTTTCCTTTAGATTATATTGCTGATAATAAATTTTGGCCTACTGTACGAAGAGTTGATGATGCTTTTGGAGATAGAAATTTAATTTGCTCTTGTAATCCTATTGAAGATTATATGGATTAATTAAAACCCCATAATAAAACTAAAAAATCCCATTCTTAAAAGAGTGGGATTTTTATTTTTTTAAGCTACAGCGACAATATCACTATACGGGACTACCTTTGTATTCTTAAGAATAATTGCCTTTTCGGAAACTGTCCAAATAGATGTTTCTACTTTTTTTAAACCAGTCTGGTCTGTAAAAAAAACTTCAATTTTCTCTCTGTTTAAGTTCCTTGAAAAGAAAACTTTTCTTTGCCTTATAAATTCGTTTACCTGCTCTATTTGATGTTCAAGAATATTAATCTTTGGAAACTCTAAGATTTTATTTTTCTTTTTATCTGCAAGTGCTGTTTTTTCTAAAAACATATTAATTGGGGATTTTGGGGATTATTGTAATACACACTACATTGTTAATAATTTACAAATATATGAATTTTATCAACAAGTGTTAATAACTATTTAATTAAATTGTTAATAACTTTCTATTTATGATTACAATAATTAATAAACCTAACTAATTTTACTTAAATTTAAAAAGAGAGGTATAATGTCTTAACATTATACCTCTCTTTTTAAAATACTTTTAATTTTTTACATCATACATTCATAAACTACAAATTTCTTGTTATCTGCCATTATTTCAACCGCATTAAAAAGTTTCTCTAAATGTATTTTATAATTCAAATGTTTATTTGCTACCAAAACAAAGCGTCCATCGGGTTTTAAACAACTTTTTATATCTTTAAAGAGCGATAAAGTTATCTCGATATTATTCTCATGTTCAAAATGAAATGGAGGATTAGATACTATTAAATCAAAACTTCCCTTTTTTAAATCACTTAAATCATCAGCGCATACAAACTTAGCTTCTTTATCTTTTAAGTTAAGACGTGAAGAGGCAATTGCTAAATTGAAATCATCTATTAAAGTAATTTCAGACTTTATATTTTGATTCGCAATCTCAAAAGCTATAATTCCGTTACCAGAAGCCACATCTAACACTTTTAATTCGTTAGGTTGTACCCTTAAATTATCTAATAAAAAACGTGTACCAATATCAACTTTACCACCAGAAAACACTCCGTAATATTGCTGAAGTTCCTCTTTATTCCATTCAATTTTATTTATCAGTTCTTTCTCTTCAATTAATCTCTTAGGCTTTTTTAATATTAACAATCGTGCTTTTTTCCAAGCTTTACTCTGCTCAACCTCTTCAAAATACTGCTCAGCAATTTTAAGAAAAGAAACAGAAAAGTATTTTGTCATAAATCCGCAAACAATCAATGTTTCATCATCAGAAACTTTATGCATTTGCTTTAAAAATAATTCAAACAATTCTAGAGATTTCGGAACTTTTAAAAGCGCCAATTCTACTTTACCTAAATTATCTAAAGGTTCTTTGTAATTTACATCTAACGAAAGATTATTTAGCTTTAAGTTTTTAGCAATTGCTTTTTGCTGACTTGCATATGTCCAAACAGTTATTAGATTTTCATCACTTAATAGCGTGTTAAAAACACCAAACCTATCATTATACAAATGAATATTTGGTGTTTTTTTATCCTTAATATAATCAAGCATTAACAACTCCGCATTACTCCAAGCCCGCAAGGCTTTATCTATTGTTACTGGGTAACGTTCTAATTGATATTCTTTTGAATTAAATTGCAATGTTGTCTCCAATACTTTTATTTTTATTAGCTCAATTAATATTGAACCGATATTTATAATAACTACTCCTGTAAATCGTATATAATATTTAACGACGTAATTGACTCCTCTTTATTTCTTCTAAAAATATGTTTTGCTTTCACATCAGAAATTGATTCTTTACCCATCGCTGCTACCACTTCTTTTACTGCTGCTATTGTTTTAATATGATAATTTCTAACACGAATATTTTTATCTTCAACAACCAAAGCCTCAACCAAATCTTCATCTTGCGTTGCCACACCAACTGGGCAAGTATCTAAATTACACTCACGTGCTTGTATACAACCTAAACTTAGCATAAAACTACGTGCCATTCCAATAACATCTGCACCTAAAGCTTTATACTTAATAATATCAAAAGCATCAATTGCTTTACCACTTGCTATTATTTTTATTTGCTCTTTTAGCTGATATTTTTGCAATGTTTTGTTTACAAAAACTAAACCCTCTAATAATGGAGTACCGATATAATTAGAAAACTCTAGAGGCGCTGCTCCTGTACCTCCTTCTCCTCCATCGACTGCAATAAAATCAGGATAATTATTAGCCAACGAAAATGCTTTTATCATTTCTTCTATCTCTTCATTATCACCCACACAAAATTTTATTCCAACAGGTTTTCCTTCGGATAAATCTCTTACTTTTTGAATAAAAGCAATCATCTCCTCAAAATTAGAGAAAGCTGAATGACCTGGAGGAGAATTTACCGCTGTAAAAGGTATTACTGAACGTATTTTCGCAATTTCTTCAGTATTTTTTTTTGCTGGTAAAATACCTCCATGACCAGGTTTTGCACCTTGTGAAAATTTAATTTCAATCATTTTTACTTCCGGGCGAATTGCATTTTCTTTAAAAATAGCAGCATCAAAAACACGTTTACCACCTACGCTTTTCCCAGCACCAAAATAACCTGTTCCTACCTGAAAAATTAAATCTCCTCCTTGTAAATGATATGGGGATATTCCACCTTCACCAGTATTATGTGCAAAACCAGCCATTTTTGCTCCCTGGTTTAAAGCTTTAATAGCATTTTTACTTAACGAACCAAAAGACATTGCTGATATATTAACAATAGAAGCATCATATTTTTGGATACATTTATCAGAACCAATTAATACCCTTTCTCCTTTAATATGATGATGATCTTTTGGAAATAAGGAATGTTTTACAAATTCATATCCTTTTTTATACACGTTATGTAGCGTACCAAAAGGCACCGTTTCTATCTCTTTTTTCGAACGCTGGTAAACAATACTTCTTTTTTCACGATTAATTGGTACGCCACTTAAATCGTCTTCAATAAAATATTGTTGAATTTTTTCTCTTTCTTCTTCAAAAAACCAACGTAGACGGGCTATAATAGGAAAAGCACGCAGTAAAGAATGCTTTTTTTGAATAAAAGCATCATACAAAGCAACTATACTTAATCCAGAGGCAATTGTTAAAAGAATAAAATTACCTACATCTGGAATAAAATATACCAATACGCCACACAAAACATTAATTATAATAACAATTGCTATAATAGTATCTCTCATTGTTTAAAATTTTCTAGGCTAAAATACAAGATTTTCAGCATAAAAAAAGCCCTAACTGTAGTTAGAGCTTTTAAATATCTTAGATACTTGAAATTATTTTTTAAACTTCGAGTATTTATTTTTGAACTTATCAATACGTCCTGCAGTATCAATTAATTTAGACTTACCTGTGTAAAAAGGATGAGAAGTTCTTGAAATTTCTAATTTGATTAATGGATATTCAGCTCCTTCTACTTCTAAAGTTTCTTTAGTATTAGCAGTTGAACGTGTTAAAAATACATCTCCGTTAGACATATCTTTAAAAGCTACCATTCTATAATTTTCTGGATGTATTCCTTTACGCATCTTAAATGACTTTTAAATATTGTTTTGTTTTTTTATCAAACGTTGTAAAAATGGTAAAGTTTTACACTAAAAATGTTTTTCAGCTGTTTGAGGATGCAAATTTAACCATATTTTTTAATTTTCAAACAAATAAATTGTTTTAATTTGTAGTGTAAACGAATAAATTAGAAATCAAACTATAAAATATGCGTATTTATACATACTTCGCTTTAGCTTTATCAACATTATTTATTACTTCTTGTAGTAATTCTGGATACAAATTTAAGTTAAACACTTCTAAAAAAACCACTTTAGGGCAAAAGGCTGCTATTAAATTCGAACAACTTAAAGGTGAAAAGATCGATTCTGTTCATTTATTCGTTAATAATAAGCGTGTAAACAAAAACGAAACAAGCTTAACAATTAATACTACCGATTTTGGTGTTGGTAAACATGCGGTTACTGCATTGGCTTTTTATCCTAATAAATCTAAAAAAGTTAATAATTCTATTGAAATTTTAGCTAAAAACGCTCCTGCCGTTTATTCTTATACTATTATAAACACTTTTCCTCATGACAAAGATGCTTATACGCAAGGATTAGAATATAAAGATGGATTTTTATACGAAACTACAGGTCGTAAAGGAGAATCAACTTTAAGAAAGGTTGATTTAAAAACGGGTGATGTTCTTCAAAAAATTGATTTAGATAAAAAATACTTTGGTGAAGGAATGACTATCTATAATAATAAAGTGTACTGGTTAACATGGCAAGCTCGTAAAGGTTTTATTTATAACCTAGATACTTTTAAGCAAATTGGGGAGTTTGATTATAACAAGAGTAACCAAGGTTGGGGATTAACGCACAACAAAACTGAGTTAATAAAATCTGACGGAACAAATAAAATATGGTTTTTAAATACCGAAAATCAAACAGAAAAAAGAAGCATTCAAGTATATACCAACAAATACCCTGTTGATAATTTAAATGAAATTGAATTGATTGATGGAAAAATTTATGCAAATAAATGGCAACAAAACTCAATTGTAATTATCAATCCAGAAACAGGTGTTGTTGAAGGTGTTGCTAATTTAAACGGACTAAGAGATATCGTTGCTAAAAATCAACAATTAGACTCAAGTGATGATGTTTTAAACGGTATTGCATACGACAAAGAAAACAACCGTTTGTTTGTTACAGGAAAGCACTGGAGTAAATTATTTGAAATTGAGTTGATTAAAAAATAGTCTATAATGTGCTTTTAACCATAAAAGTTATACTTTTAAACAAAATTGATTTATGCGTAATCTACTTATAATTGTATTTATAACTATTCTTGCAACTGCTACTTCTTGTCGAAAAGATTTTAATACGGTTCCTAATTTTGGAAAATTAGAGTTTTCTAAAGACACCATATTTTTAGACACTGTTTTTTCGAATATAGGC
This sequence comes from Tenacibaculum sp. M1.3A, assembly GCF_057732375.1. Classification (NCBI taxonomy): domain Bacteria; kingdom Pseudomonadati; phylum Bacteroidota; class Flavobacteriia; order Flavobacteriales; family Flavobacteriaceae; genus Tenacibaculum; species Tenacibaculum sp. M1.3A. Next base: position 91,008 of record NZ_JBYJEF010000004.1, read on the forward strand.
TCAGCTACCTACAATTTAAAAGTATATAATAGAAGCAATAAATCGATTACAATTCCTGAAATTAAATTAGAGAATGGAAATAGCTCTAACTATCGTTTAAATGTTGATGGAATATCTGGTAAAAACTTTAACGACATTGATATTTTAGCGAATGACAGTATCTATGTTTTTGTAGAAACTACCATTGATTTTAACACAACAACAGATCCTTTATACACAGATAAATTATTATTTGATAACGGAAATAATCAACAAGATGTTGATTTAATTACTTTAGTGCAAGATGCTACTTTTATATTCCCTTCAAAAAATAGTATGGGAATTGAAACCTTAACTATAAATGGCACAGATTCTGAAATTCAAGGTCGTTTTTTAACAGACGATGAATTAACTTTTACTGATGAAAAACCATATGTTATTTACGGTTATGCGGCTGTACCGTCAGAAAAAACATTAATAATTAATGCTGGTGCAAAAATTTACTTTCACGATAACTCAGGTTTAATAATAGATAAAAAAGGGAGCTTAAAAGTAAACGGAACTCTTGACAGTAAAGTTGTTTTTGAAAGCGATCGTCTAGAACAACGTTTTAACGAGGTACCGGGTCAATGGGGAACTATTTGGCTACGTGCAGGTAGTGCTGAAAATGAAATTAACCATGCTTTAATTAAAAACGGAACTATCGGTGTACTTGTTGATAGTATTAGCAATGTTGCTTCGCCTACATTATCTATAAAAAACACAGAAATCTATAACAATTCTAATTATGGAATCTTAGGAAGAGATACTAATATTAAAGGAGAAAACATCGTTATTGGTAACGCTGGGCAATCTTCTTTGGCTTGTACTTTTGGAGGAACTTATAATTTTACACATGCAACTTTCGCTAATTATTGGAGCAATAGTTTTCGTCAGTTACCAACAGTTTTAGTTAATAATTACACTAATTTTCTTAATAGTAATAATGATGAAGTAACAGCTACAAGAGATTTAATTGCTGCTAACTTCACCAACTGCATTATTGAAGGCAACAACAATATTGAATTTGTCTTAGATAAAAATAACGATAGTGATTTTAATTATAATATTGAAAACTCTATGATTCAGTTTAATGATTTTAATGATTCGTTTGCTGGTAATACAGAATTGAATTTTAATGATGCTACTCATTATAAAAATATTATTTTAAATGGAGAACCTAACTTTAAAAACACCTCTATAAATCATTTTATAATTGGTGAAAATTCTGAAGCTATTAACAAAGCAAAAGCATCCGCTATTTCTGAAGATCTTTTAGGAATTGATAGAACAACAAATCCCGATATTGGTGCTTATCAGCATATAACATTTTAATAAAAAAGAACGGTCTTAAAAACGCTCTTTTTTATTTATTTCTTATAAACGATTCCGTTTTTCATTACAAAAACAACTTTTTCCATTGTTTTAATATTTTTAGTTGGATCTTCGTTTACAGCTATAATATCAGCGAAGAAACCTTTTTTTACCTGCCCTATTTCGTTCTCCATCTTTAAAATTTTAGCATTCGTAATAGTTGCTGCCTGAATCGTTTCTATCGCTGGCATACCTGCTGCTACCATGTAACCAAATTCTTTACCATTGTTACCGTGTTTAAAAACACCTGCATCGGTACCAAATGCAATTCCAACACCTTTTTTATATGCTTTTGTAAATGTTCCTTGAATTTTTGGACCAACAGCTAATGCTTTCGGAACTACAATATCTGGATAAAATCCTTTTATTTTAGCCTTCTCTTCTACCTCTTTTCCTGCTGTAATTGTTGGCACTAAAAAAGCATTGTGCTTTTTCATCAACTCCATCGTTTCATCACTCATATAAGTTCCGTGCTCAATAGTTTTTACTCCACCAATTATTGCACGTTGCATTCCTTCATCACCATGTGCGTGAGCCGCCACATGCATTCCGTAATCTTTAGCCATATCACAAATTGCTTTCACTTCCTCAATTGTAAATTGTGGATTATCGCCGGATTTAGCAACACTTAAAACGCCACCTGTAGCGGTAATTTTAATACAGTCTGCTCCATTTTTATAACGCTGACGTACTGCTTTTTTAGCATCTTCAACCGAATTTACAACTCCTTCTTTAGGGCCAGGGTCGCCTATTAAAACTCTACTACTTCCGTTTGTAGGATCTGCATGACCACCAGTAGTTGCCAATGATTTACCCGCTGTAAAAACTCTTGGCCCAGGTATTTTTCCTGCTTCGATTGCTTTTTTTATTGAAATATTTACACCCGTTCCTCCTAAATCCCTTACCGTTGTAAATCCGTTTAACAAGGTAGATTTTGCAAAACCAACAGAATTATAAGCTACATCTGCTTCATTAAAAGTATATTTATTTAAGCGCGTTTTAGCATCAAATTCCATTTCAATATGTACATGCATATCAATTAAACCAGCCATCACAACCTTATCTCTTAAATCTATTATTTTAGATGTTTTATCTCTTGGCATTATATAGCCATTTTTAACATGTGTAATTTTATTGCCATTAACTACAATTGTTTTTTCTGTTTGAATTTCTCCTGAAGCTGTATCAATTAACTTTCCGCACAAAACATAAGTGTTCTGACTAAAAGAATAAGTTACAATCAATAAAAACAAAAGTAAAAAGCTATTTTTTTTCATGATAAAAATTTAGTTTGAACCATAAATGTATGAAAATTTTAAGTAGCTTGCTTTTTTAACTTATCCTATTAAATGAAAAATATTGTAATTACAGGAACTAGTAGAGGTATTGGTTTTGAACTAGCGCAACAATTTGCTAACGAAGGACATAAAGTGTTGGCTTTATCAAGAAATACAAGTCCGTTAGAAAAAATAAATCATAAAAACATTACTACGATAGCTGTCGATTTATCTAATAATGACGATTTAAACAAAGCAACATCATTCATTAAAAAAGAATGGAAAACTGTGGATGTTTTAATTAACAACGCAGGAAAACTAGTAAATAAGCCTTTTACAGATTTAACTACAACTGATTTCGAGGAGGTTTATAAAGTAAATGTATTTGCTGTTGCCGAATTAACAAAGCTATTGATTCCGTTTTTCAAAAAAGGAAGTCACGTGGTTACAGTTAGCTCTATGGGCGGAGTACAAGGAAGCATGAAATTTCCAGGTTTAGCTGCTTACAGTTCTGCCAAAGGAGCAGTAATTACCTTATCTGAATTATTAGCAGAAGAATACAAAGAGCAACAAATTGCTTTTAATGTATTGGCTTTAGGTGCTGTACAAACTGAAATGTTAGAAGAAGCTTTTCCCGGTTATATTGCTCCTTTATCAGCAAAAGAAATGGCAAGTTATATTTTTGATTTCGCTTTAACTGGAAACAAGTTTTACAACGGAAAAGTATTAGAAGTATCTAGTTCAACACCATAAAAAAAAGACTATTGACATTCAAAGCGTTTGTTTATAAAATTATTAAACGAGAGAAATCTAATACTGAAATTATTAATTTATGTAGTTTAGCTTTAATTATTATTGGAATATTTTTTATTTATATTTATAATAACATTTTCTTGATTGATACTGGATATGGCTTTTTATTCCTTATCGTTTTCTGTGGATTCTCAACCCATTTATTTAATTATTTTTATCAATATTATGATTTTGAAAAAATTAAAAGTAATAAAAAAGGTTTCTTAGAATTTGATAAAAATGAGTTAATTATAAATTATGATGAAAAAATTAAATATGAAGAAATAACACATTTTAATTTACAAATAGATGCTTATTATGACGAGCTAATCAATGTAACTTATAGAGGTCCTATTGAAAAAAGAAGCTTAGGTATAAGCAATTCTTTAATCATAACCCACAACTCTAAAACTCGAACATTTAATTTTAAACTTGAAAATAAATCTCATTTAAAAGCACTAGAAAGAAATTTATATGAAATAATTATTAATGAAAAATTGATTAATATAGATTCAAAAAAATCAATTAAGTTGATTCCTGAGCACTACCGAAAGTTTAAAGAATATGAAGAATATGTCGGGAAACAATTAAAAGAAAGAAAAATAAATTGTACTGAAGGATTGTTATTAATTGGATATAATAGTTATGATGAAGCTCAGAATTTAAAAAGAAAGTATTGCAATTAACAACCACCTATAAAACTTTATTTCTCTAAATATAAACTAGTTTACTTTTTGTACAAAACACTTATAAAATATATCCCTGAAAAAGCAATTCCGTTAGTTGAGTATTTAATTAACGAGCATAAAATCAATCTTAAAATTGTAAATCAGCGGCAAACCAAACATGGTGATTTTAGGACTTTTCCTAACGGGCAAACACAAATTACGGTTAATAATAACTTGAACGAATTTCAGTTTTTATTAACTTTAATTCATGAAATTGCGCATCATGTTACGCATAAAAGGTTTGGGCGAGTACAACCTCATGGCAAACATTGGAAAACAGTTTTTCAGCATTTAATGTTGCCGTTTTTACAACCAGATATTTATCCGAAGGAAATATTACCTTATTTGGCTAACTATCTTAAAAACCCGAAAGCAAGTACCGATACTGATGTTAATTTATCATTAGCGCTGCGTGGTGGCGAAGCTGAAAACGGAAAGAATTTTATCTTTCAAGTTCCTGTTAATAGTGTTTTTCAGTTTAAAAACACGTTATATAAAAGAGGAAACAAACGCAGAACTCGTTATGAATGTTTAAATTTAACGAACAAAAGAATATATCTTTTTAATCAAAATGCAGAAGTGATATTAGTAGCTTCAAACACATAAACAAAACACCTGTTTTTTTAGGTATGACAATACGTTTTTATGAATAAAAATTATTACGCAGTAATTATGGCTGGCGGTGTTGGCTCACGTTTTTGGCCTGTAAGCACACAAGAATATCCGAAACAGTTTCATGATATGTTAGGAACTGGTGAATCGTTAATTCAGCGTACTTTTAACCGAATTAATGCTTTAATTCCGGCTGAAAATATTTTAATTGCTACAAACGAACGTTATGAAAGTTTAGTTTTAGCCCAATTACCAAAAACCACTAAAAAGCAACTTTTATTAGAGCCGGAAATGCGCAACACAGCCCCTTGTATTTTATATGCTTCTTTAAAAATTCATGCTCAAAATAAAGATGCTGTTATGTTGGTTGCACCTTCTGATCATTGGATTGAGGATGAAACCGAATTTTTAAATAATATAAAAACTTCGTTTGAAATAGCTGCAAAAAACAACACTTTAATGACGCTAGGTATTCAACCAGATGCACCAAATACTGGTTATGGATATATTCAGTTTGAAGAAAGTTCTTCGGATATAAAAAAGGTAAAAAACTTTACTGAAAAACCAAATTTAGCAACTGCAAAAGAATTTATAGCTAGTGGTGATTATTTATGGAATGCAGGAATTTTCATTTGGTCTACCAAAAGTATTTTAGCCGCTTTTAAAAAGCACTTACCAAATATGTTAACGGTTTTAGAAGGCACAAATACTATTTACAATACTGATTTAGAAGCCGACTTTATTAAAAATAATTACGAAAAATGTGAAGATATTTCTATTGACTACGGGATTATGGAGCGCTCGAACAACGTGCACATTTTACCTGTAGATTTTGGATGGAATGACCTTGGCACTTGGGGATCTTTGTATAATAAATTAGATAAAGATGATCAAAAAAATGCTATTGTAGGTGCTGAAACCATTTTTAGAGATGCAAGCGGAAATATGATTCGTACCGAAAGCGGTAAAAAGGTAATTATTCAAGGTTTAAATGATTTTATTGTGGTTGAAAAAGATGGAGTGCTTTTAATTTGTCCGCGAAAAGATGAGCAAGACATCAAGCAAATAAGTGCAGCCGCTACTAAAAAACTTTAATTCTACAACAAGTATCACACTAATTAATGAAGCATTCTAACATTCTTAATATTGGTATTCTGGCGCATGTAGATGCCGGAAAAACCACATTAACAGAACATTTATTATATCATGCTGGTGCTATTAGAGAAATAGGAAGTGTAGATAAAGGATCTGCGGTTACCGATAATTTAACTTTAGAAAAAGAACGCGGAATTTCGATTAAAGCTGCCACTACTTCTTTTAATTGGAAAAACACTAAAATTAACTTAATTGACACTCCTGGTCACGTAGATTTTTCTAGTGAGGTTGCAAGAACTCTTTGTGTTGTGGATGCTGTTATTTTAGTGATTTCGGCTGTTGAGGGCGTGCAAGCACATACTTTAACAATAGTAGACGCTTTGCATGATTTAAAAATACCTACACTAATTTTTATCAATAAAATAGACAGACCAGGTGCAGACACAGAAGCTATTTTACGACAAATAAAAAAAGAGCTACAATATAAAACGGTAGCTATTTCTACGAGTCATGACGAAGGTTTAACTTCTGCTTATATAGCCGAAGTTTTTAACAATAATAAAATTAGTAAAGAGCAAAAAGAAACTATTACTGAAGAACTCATAGAAACTGATGAAAAGCTGCTTACTCAATATTTAAACGGAATTCATTTTTCTGATGAAGTCTATTTAAATACAATTGCAAAAAGTACTTCAAACAATATGATAGTTCCTGTTTTTACTGGAATTGCGAAAAACAACATTGGTGTTGAAATTTTATTAAACGGATTGGTAGATTTTATCAAACCTAAAAATAGAAATATTTCTGAAGAAGTTGCCGCTTATGTTTATAAATTAGAGCATCATTCAATACATGGAGCCATGGCACATGTAAAAGTTTTTTCAGGTAACTTATCTTCCAAAACAACTATTTACAACCATACACAAGCATTAGAATCTAAAATAAATCAAACAAAAGTATTTCATCATACAAAACATTTAGATACTAATATTACAGCTGGAGACATCGGTATAATTACTGGAGTTTTAGGTACAAAAGCGGGAGACATTCTTGGTAATCCTTCTGAAATACCAACCTTGCCAGAATTAAATATTCCGGTTTTAAGTGTACAAGTAATTGCCATTAACGATAAAGATTATAATGCCCTTGCACAGGCATTACAACTTATAGATAAAGAAGACCCGAGTTTACAATTTAAATGGCATAAACCCGAAAAAGAATTGATTCTTTTATTAATGGGAGACATGCAAATAGAAGTACTCACACACTTACTACAAGAACGTTTTAATATTGCTGTAAATTTTACAGATCCTCAAATAGTTTATAAAGAAACAATTACTAAAGCCGCCGAAGGTTATATATGTTACTGGATGCCGAAACCTTGTTGGGCAATTATGACTTTTTTAATTGAACCTGCAGCGTTAAACTCTGGTGTTACATACCAATCAATTGTTTCTAAAAATGATGTTCATAATAAATATCAAAATGAAATAGCAAAAACGATTCCAAAAGCTTTAGAACAGGGGCTTTTAGGCTGGAATGTTACCGATGTAAAAATTACTTTAATTAAAGGAGAAGATCATAATGTGCATTCTAGACCTGGTGATTTTAATTTAGCTACTCCTATGGGCATCATGAAAGGTTTACAGAACGGAGGTACACATTTATTAGAACCTTTATTACGCTTTGAAATAAAAACAAACGAAGAATTATTAGGTAAATTAATTTCTGAACTTACTCATAGAAGAGCAACAATAAACACACCTACTTTTGAGCAAGATTTGGTAATACTATCAGGTACGATTCCTGTTGCTACATCTTTAGATCTTAGCATAAAACTAAATAGTATTTGCAGCGGTAGGCTTCGTTTAAGAACCGTTTTTCATGAATATGCTGTTTGTCCTGAAGGAGAAGGAAAAACAAAGAAGTTTAAAGGTGTAAATCCGTTAGATGAAGCACAATGGATTTTACATCGTCGTGGTGCTTACAAGGCAGATGAACGCGTTATTTAATGTTTTTTTTATCTTCTATATGATCAATTACAAACTGCTTAAACTTTTCTTCCTCAGATAAAAAAGTGCTTTTTATAGTTATATAACACATGTTTTTAAGTTTACCTTGTAAACGCATATAATCTTTCTCTGTCGTTAAGATCATCTTATTTTTAGACGGTAAAGCATTAAATGCTTTTTCGATTTTTAAAATATCTTGCGCATTAAAATCATAATGATCTGCATATTCTAAATGCTTATAATTGATATTTTCTTTTGATAAAAAACTTAATAACGAACTAGGCTTTGCAATTCCTGTAACTAATAAAACATCTTTATGCTTTAAATCAGCAATAGTAAGTTCAGACCCTGCTCCTTTTAAGTTTTCATCGTAAGAAATAGTGGTAAAAAACAACTGTTGATTTTTACTAGGATTAATTTTTATTCTGATTTTTTCTTTAGCTGCTTCTAATAAATTCTCAGGACATTTCGTAACAATTATTATAGCTGCACGTTTTGCTCCTCTTCTACACTCTCTTAAATTTCCGGTAGGCAAAATAAAATCATCCACATACAAATCATCATATTTCGTTAACAAAATATAACTACTACCCTTTACTTTTCTATGCTGATAAGCATCATCGAGTAAAACAACTTGCGGCGAAACATCACTTTTTAATAATTGTTGAATTCCGTTTATTCTATCAGCATCAACAGCAATGATTACTTCATTTTTAAACTTTTTATAAAACTGCAAAGGCTCATCACCAACATCAGCTGCAGTGTGATTTGTGTTTACAATCTGAAAACCTGTTGTTTTTCGTTTGTAACCACGACTTAAAACAGCAACCTTATGCCTATCTTTTAGTAAACGAATTAAATATTCTATTTGCGGCGTTTTTCCTGTTCCACCAACACTTAAGTTTCCGACTACAATAACAGGAATATCAAAAGAGGTAGATTTTAATACACCTAACTCAAAAAACCAATTACGAATCGTTGTAACAACGTCGTATAAAACTGCAAACGGAAATAATAAAAATCTAAGTAATTTCATTACATCAAAAGTAAAAATTATTTCGTCATTACGAACAAAGTGTAGTAATCTTTCATAGTAAATTAGATTACTTAGTCATTCTTCCTCGTAATAACAAGTTTTAGTAACTTAGCAGCATCCTTTAAAATCAAGAAAATGCAAATAAAAGACGTTACTGACCATATAGAAAAACTAGCACCACTTTCGTATGCTGAAGATTTTGACAATGTTGGTTTACTAATTGGTAGTTATAACACAAAAGTAACTGGAGTTTTAGTTACGCTTGATACTTTAGAAGAAACCGTTGATGAGGCTATTGCTAATAATTGCAACTTAATTATAAGTTTTCACCCGATTATTTTTAGTGGATTGAAAAAAATAAACGGTACTAATTATGTAGAGCGTGTTGTTTTGAAAGCAATTCAAAACAACATTGCTATTTATGCTACACATACTGCTTTAGATAACGTAAATAATGGTGTTTCAGCTAAAATGTGTGAAGTTTTGGGCTTACAAAACTGTAAAACATTAATTCCTAAAAAAGGAATTATAAAGAAACTTACCACGTATGTTCCGATTGCTGAAGCTGAAAAATTACGTACCAAACTTTTTAATGCCGGAGCAGGAAGTATTGGTAATTATGAAAATTGCTCTTTTAATGTAGAAGGCAAAGGAAGCTACAAAGGTGGAGAAAACTCAAACCCAACGGTTGGCGAAAAAGGTAAATTCATGTTTGAAGAAGAAACCTGTATTTCGGTAACTTTTGATAGTTATTTAGAAGGCAAAATATTAAAAGCTTTATTCGATTTTCATTTGTATGAAGAAGTAGCTTACGAAATTATTACTTTAGAAAACAGTAACCAACATATAGGTATGGGAATGCTTGGCGAATTAGCAAACCCTATGAATGAAAAAGAATTTCTAACTTTTGTTAAGAAAACTTTTAAAACTGATTGCGTTAGACATTCTGAATTGTTAGATAAACCAATTAAAAAAGTTGCTGTTTTAGGCGGATCAGGAAGCTTTGCCATAAAAAATGCCATGAGATTGAAAGCAGATGCTTATATTAGTGCTGATTTTAAATATCATGAGTTTTTTAAAGCTGAAAAAAGAATATTACTTGCTGATGTTGGACATTATGAAAGTGAACAGTTTACAAAAAACCTTTTGAGTGATTATCTTCGTAAAAAATTTAGTACTTTTGCGATTATTTTAAGTGAAAAAAGTACAAATCCAATACACTATATATAACAGATGGCAAAAAAAGAAGTAACGGTAGAAGAAAAGTTAAGAGCGTTATATGATTTACAGTTAATCGATTCTAGAATTGACGAAATCAGAAATGTTCGTGGTGAATTACCTTTAGAAGTTGAAGATTTAGAAGATGAAGTTGCCGGATTAAACACAAGACTTTCTAAGTTAAAAGAAGAAGCTACTAGTATAGATACTGATGTTAGCAATAAGAAATTGGCTATTACAGAATCTAAAGCTTTAATCGAAAAATACGCAGAACAACAAAAGAATGTTCGTAACAATCGTGAGTTTGACTCTTTATCAAAAGAAGTTGAATTTCAAGAATTAGAGATTGAATTATCTGAAAAGAGAATTAAAGAATATAAAGTTAAAATAGCTCAGAAGAACCAAGTTGTTGAAACTACTAAAGAGAAATTAAAAAAGCAAGAAACTCATTTAACTCACAAGAAAAATGAATTAGACGCTATTTTAAAAGAAACAGAGAAAGAAGAGTTATTACTAAAAGAGAAATCTTTAGAATATGCAAAATCTATCGATGATCATTTATTAACTGCTTATAAAAGAATTCGTACAAAAGTAAGAAACGGCTTAGCTGTTGTTGCTATTGAGCGTGGTGCTGCTGGGGGTTCTTTCTTTACAATACCGCCTCAGGTACAGTTAGAAATTGCTAACCGTAAGAAAATTACAATCGATGAGCATAGTGGTCGTATCTTAGTAGATGCTGCTTTAGCGCAAGAAGAAAAAGAAAAAATTGACAATCTATTTGTTTAATATTTTACTTTTAAATATAAAAAAAGCTCTCGTTTCCGAGAGCTTTTTTTATGCGCAACAATAATAATAGTCGTTTAATATTTTAACTATTGTGAATTGCTATGTGAGCAATCGCGTCTCCTTGATTTACGATTGGAGAATGGTTTAAGCAAATAATATAACCAGCTACCGATGCTTTAATTTTTCTTTCAAAAAAACCATATGGATCAGTTATCAAACCTATAACAGCTCCTTTTTCTACAGGATCTCCATTACGCAACAATGATCTATACATTCCTGAAGCACTAGCTCTTATCCATTTTGAATCACTAAAAACTATTTGTTCTTCATCATTATCGAAAGGTATATATGATTTTGGAAATTTTTTAACACCTAAATGATTTAAAACATTTAAAATTCCTGTAACCCCAACATGGGTTACTTTATTATTTATATCTAAAGACTTTCCTCCTTCATACAATAGTACTTTTTTTCCTATTGCAACAGCTGATGCCCTAAAAGATTTATCACGCTCAGACGAGTATTTAACAAACTTAGCTCCGAAAATCTTAGCTAAATTAAAAGTATCCGCATCATCTTCAGAAATTCTTACCTGCGGATAATTAAATCTATCATCTCCTCCCGTATGGAAGTCGATGCAATAATCTGCATGCGTAACTACTTCATTCATAAAAGAATACGCAAAATTACTAGCTAAAGAACCTTTTTTAGTACCAGGAAAACTTCTATTTAAATCTTTACCATCAGGAAATTCTCTTGTCTTAATAATAAATCCAAATACGTTTAACACAGGAACACAAATAATCATTCCTGCATCTGGCACATTATATTTATTAGCTACCATTTGCCTAACAATCTCAATTCCGTTCACCTCATTACCATGAATACCTGCACTTACTAATACGCAAGGCCCATCTTTTTTGGCTCTACTTACAATAACAGCAACTTCTATCTTTGTTCTTGTATGTAATCGAGCAATATCCATTTTTATTTGATACGACTTACCAGGTAAAATTTTCTCTCCTAGTATGGTAATTTCTTTAGACATTTCTTTCTATATAACGAATAATGTTTTTGGCGATGTCTAACTTAGTTGCTAGTTCTATACCTTCTAAACCAGGCGAAGAATTTACTTCCATTATCATTGGTCCTGAATTAGACTGTAACATATCTACACCACAAACACTTAAACCTAATTTCTTTGCAGCTTTTAATGCAGCGTTTTCTTCTTCTTCTGTTAATTCAAATAATTCGGCAGTTCCTCCTCTATGTAAATTAGACCTAAACTCACCTTCTTTACCTTGTCTTTTCATTGCTCCAACTACATTTCCATCAACTACAAAAACACGTAAATCAGCTCCTTTAGCTTCTGCAATAAACTCCTGAACAATAACACGTGCTTGTAAGCCATTAAAAGCTTCTAATACAGATTCTGCTGCACTTTTTGTTTCAGCCAACACTACACCTACTCCTTGAGTACCTTCTAATAATTTAATAATACAAGGAGCTCCTCCTACTTTATTAATTACAGCACTAACATTTTTAGAGTTATTTGTAAAGGTTGTTTTAGGCATATTTAAACCTGCCTTAGATAACACTTGCATACTTTGTAACTTATCTCTAGAGCACACCAAAGCTTGAGAGTTTAATGTAGAAAAAATATTCATCATCTCGAATTGGCGAACAACTGCTGTACCATAAAAAGTAATTGATGCTCCAATTCTTGGAATTACTGCATCTATTCCTTCTAAAAGTTTACCTTTATAATATATTTGCGGCTTTTTTTTCTCAATTAACAAATCACATTTCCCATGGTCTATAACCAACATTTCATGTCCGCGCGCTTCTCCAGCAGCTACCAGCCTTTTTGTTGAATATAACTCTGAATTCCTTGATAATACTGCAATTCTTAATTTTTGCATTTTCATTAAATTATTTAAATTTTGAGACAACAAACATAGAGCTTTTTATATCTTAATAGTAAAAAAATAAAAAAAATTCCAACTTAAATCATTCTAAAAACTAGTTGAAAAATTAGAGTTTATTTTTTTCTATTTAAATAAACTATTAATTCATATTCAAAACCCTAATACTCATTGAGTATTTATATCTTCTTAATATAGGGAATTTAATTACTTTTTAAAAATATATGACACTATTATATAAAAAAACTCGAATCTTAAGATTCGAGTTTTTCTTTAGTATTTATTAAAAAAGGTAAATTAATAATCTAATTTTTTTATATATGATAATTTAGCTTTCCAAACATCTAATTGATCTTTAAATTCTTGGATTCCTTTACGAACATTTTGTACTAAAGGATTATCATCTTTTGCATTAGAAAAGAAGCCCAAATTATTTTCTAACTGTTGCATATCTCGAACAGATTCGTCTATTTTTTTACGAATAAAATACTGTTCGTTATCTAGTTTCTTATAATCTTGTTGTATTAGGTAAGTATCTACAAGATTTTTAAATTTCATCATTTCAATATCTGCTTTACTCATATTTAGGTTTCCTAAATGAGCATCTATTGCTTTATTAAATTTCTCATCTAAATGACGTGCGTTTCTTGGCAAAGAACCTAAATTTCTCCAATTAACAATGCTTTCTTCAATAGCTTCTAATGTTAAATTTTCTGATGCTTTAAGATTTCCTAAAAATTCTTTTTTAGTTTCTACCACCACTAACTGCTCTTTATTTTGCTCGTCTTTTTGAGCATGCAATCTATCAAAATAGAAATTACACGCATTTTTAAAACGTTTCCATATATCATCAGAGAATTTTCTTGGTACGTGCCCTACTTTTTTCCAATCAGATTGAATACGCTTCATCGTGTTGGTAGCGTCTTCCCAATCATCACTATCCTTTATACTTTCAGCAAGCTCAATTAATGCAATTTTACTTTTTAAATTATCATTTTGAGTACTTTTTTCTGCTTTATAAAAAACGTTTTTAGAACTATTAAATTTTTTAGTTGCATCTTTAAACTGTTGCCAAACAGCCTCACTTTTATTGTAAGGTAATTTACCTATATCAAAATATTTTTTTCTTAATTTTTCTAACTCTACAATACTTTTTTGCCAATCATTATGTGACTTATTATTGGAGGTATCAAATGCATCAATTTCAGCTACAACTTCTAATTTAGCATCAATCATTTCTTGATACTTCGATTTTAATTCTTTAAAATATAAGTGACGCTTGTCATGTATTTTTTTGGTTGCTTCACTAAATTTACCCCAAACATCTTCTCTATGTTCTTTTCCTACAGGTCCAATTTCTTCTTTCCATAAACGGTGTAAATCTTGTAAATCTTTAAAAGCTACATTTACATCAGTTACCTCATTTAATGCTTCAGCAAGAGTAATTAACTTTAATTTTTCTTCTAAATTATGCTTAAAATCAAGTTCTCTAAAATCTTTATTTAAGTTTAATAAATCATAAAAACGCTCTACATGATGGTGGTAAACTTTCCAGGTATCATTGTATTTTGTTTTTGGAACAGGCCCTATAGTTCTCCAACTTTTTTGAATTGTTTGAAAATCATTATACATTGTTTTTTCATCTGCATTTGCAATCAATGATTTTAATTCATCAATTAAAACATTCCTTTTAGTAAGGTTTTCTTTTAATTGATTTTCTAGTTGAGAATAATAAGCATCACGCTTTGTTTTATACTCTCCTAATAACTTATTGTATTCTGCTTTTAGCGGGCTTGAAAATTGAAAATCAATTGAATTCCCTCCTTCTGCCAAAAAAACTTCTTTTTTCTCTGCTAATAACGCACCAAACTTTGCATTAAATGCATTTTTAAGCGAATCTATGTTCGACTTTAACTGTTGCACCTGATAGCTTGCTAATAACTTTTTTAATTCTTCAACCAACGAATCTAACTCCATCGAAGTATATTCTAACATTGGTATTTCGTGCTTTTCATCTGCTTTTTCAGACTCATTAGCCACTTCGTTTTCTACTTCATTTACTGCTTTTTCAGTTTCTACTTTTACAGCAGTATTATCTTCAGTAATTGGTTGTTGTAATTTTTCTTCGTTATTTTCTAACATATCTACAATGTTTAAGTTCCTAATTATTAATTTTATAAATATACGGATTCTTATAGAATACCAAATTTTATTTTCAAGTAGTTATCGTTAGTTATCATTCCATATTCTCCAAGCCTTTTCTGCTTGCTGTTCTAACATTTCTAATCCGTTTTTTATAGCCGCTCCTTTGTCTTTTCCTTTTTTTAAAAAAGCTGTTTGGACAGGGTTATAAATTAAATCAAATAATAAATGTTCTTTTGTTATAAATTGATATGGAATATCTGGACAATCATTAATATTTGGGTGCGTTCCTAAGGGTGTGCAATTAATTATTAAGTGATGAGATTTAATAATTTTCTTTGTTAGGTCTTTATATGCAATTTGCTTCTTCCCTTCCGGGTTTCTTGAAACAAATTTATATTTAATATCTAATTTCTTAAGCACATAAGCAACCGCTTTTGAAGCACCACCTGTACCTAAAATTAATGCTTTTTTATGATGATTTATCAACAGGGGTTTTAAAGATTTTTTAAATCCATAAACATCCGTATTAAAACCTTTTAATTTTCCTTTTTTAGATATCTTTATTGTATTCACTGCACCAACTTTTTGCGCTTTTTTATCTATTTTATCTAAATAATTAAAAACATCTAATTTATAAGGAATCGTTACATTCAACCCCTTTAAAAACCTTTTATTATCTTCTATTTTTAAAGGAAGTTCTTTTATTGATTGAATATCGAAGTTTACATATTCACTACTATCAAGCCCTAACTCTTTAAATTTATTTGTAAAGTATCCTATCGAAAATGAATATGAAATATTTTTTCCAACCAAGGCATAAACATTACTATTTTCTCTTTCTTCCATAAAAATCTATAATTAAAATTAAGGCAATACCAAAAATGATAAAACCTATAGAGACCCAAGTTTCTTGTATTAATAAGTCAGGTATAAATCTTTCGTAATTCTCAACAACTTTACCCCCTTGTTGATCTAACAAAAAAGTATCGTTATTTACCTTGTATATTGTTTTTTTCCAAGGCCAAACAATTCCTAAAGATCCTGTAATAAAACCGATAATAATTGCAGTTACTATTTGATTCCATCTTTTTAAAACATAGCCTAATATATGCGACATAGAAACTAATCCGAATGCCGAACCTACTGTAAAAACACTTATAATTTTTAAATATCTAATTTTTGTTTGATCTTTTAAAACCTCAAAATCCCCTGACAAAACGCTTGTAGCAACACTTCCTAAAACATTTACACTATCAACCAATAGTAGTACATAATTACCTAATAAAATTAGAATAAATGAGCCCGAAAGACCTGGCAATGTCATTCCAGAAACACCTATAATGCCGCATATAAAAACAAACCAAAGATTGTCATTTTCTTTTGCTGGTGTCATAAAACTAATAAATACTCCTATTGAGATTCCTATTGCTAAAGCTATTAAGTTTTTTGGTCGCCAATCATTAAAACCTTTTGATATGTAATAAATAGAACCTATAATCATTCCAAAAAACCAAGCCCAGACGTAGAGCTCGTAATTTTTTAAAAAATAATCTAAAATTAAAGAAATGCTAAAGTAACTAAACATACTACCTAACATTACCGAAACTAAAAATTGCAAATTGGTATACTCTGCAAAACTTTTAAATCTTCCTTTAAAAAGGAGCATAAAAGCCTTACCATTTATTCTTTGAAAAGAAAATATAAGTTCTTCATAAAACCCCATTACAAAAGCGACCATACCGCCCGAAACACCAGGGACTTTATTCGCTCCTCCCATTATTAATCCCTTAAGAAAAAGATTTGTTTTTTGTAATAGTGTGCGTTGTATATACATTCTATGCTATTAAAGCTCTAAGATACTTATTTTCTATTGCTCTTTTACAGCAAGTTTTTCAAGTAATAAAATTAATGCAAAACCGATAATTATTAGTATTGATGCATACATTAATTGCGGATTTCCATCATATGAAAAAGGTGAAACTGACAACTCATTAAAAGGCACTTGCTGTCCGTGAGAATTAGTTCTGAATGTTAATACTTTTTTCCAAGGCCAAATTTTATTTAACGAACCTATTATAAACCCTGTTAAAACAGCTAGTGTATAATTTTTATAGTTTGCAAATAAGTATTTTAAAACTCTAGAAAAAGATAACAATCCTATAATTGCCCCTGCACCAATAGCTGCTACCGTTGTGAAATCGCGATTATTTACTGCGGCTAACACAGGCTTATATGCACCTAAAAGCACTAATATAAACGAACCTGAAATACCTGGCAAAATCATAGCACAAATAGCTATTGCACCCGCAAAAAACATAAAAAGGGTTGATGAATTTTCGGATATCATCGGGTTTAAAGTCGTTATATAATATGCTAAAACGGCTCCTAAAGTCACTAAAAGCAAAGCAATAAAATTCCACTTTGTAATTTGTTTGGCAATATAAATTACACTTGCTAAAACCAATCCGAAGAAAAAAGACCACAATAAAATTGGGTGACTTGTTAATAACCAAGAAATTACTTTTGCTAAAGAAATAACGCTAATAAACATCCCAACAAATAGCGATGCTAAAAAATTGCCATTCAATTGTTTCCAGGCGGCTTTTAACCCGTCTTTTTTTAACGTTTTAAACAAGCTTAAATTAATATTACTAATCGAGCTTAGTAATTCTTCATAAATCCCTGATATAAAAGCAATCGTTCCTCCAGAAACTCCTGGAACAACATCTGCTGCTCCCATGGCAACTCCTTTTAACATGATTACCAAATAATCCTTTTTAGTTCTGTTCATATAAGTTTGGTTATTCTTTTTTCTTTTTTGCTTTAAAGCGCACTAATTTTTTCTTTTTTGGCTGCAAACTATCTTTTTTTACGGCTTTTTTCTTTATTCCTAGTTTTTTACCTAAGTCTGATAAATTATTAAAATTTACTTGATACGACAATCCAATACCTTGTGTATACCCTTCTTCTTCTGTTGAATACTGAATTTCATTTTGTCTATTAAAAACTGTCCCTCTTAAACTACCTTCTTCGTTTAATAACACCTCAACCTTTACCTCACCAACTACACTTGTTTGTGTATTTGCACCTACAGGAACCCCAACTTTACCGTTAACAAGAACACGATCGCTTAACTGCGTTGAGATAGATACATCTACTTGATCATCCGATCGCAAACTATTAACATCACCTCTATCTCCTTGGGTATAACCTAGGCCTAATTGAAACTTATTACCCTTACTGTTTAACATATCTGTTAGAATACTTGAAGCAATTTCTGATGCTGTACCTGTTAAACCTGATGCTGCACTATTACCAATAGTTTCCTCATTATAAAAAGTACCAAAAGCTAACAAAAAGGTAAAATGTTGCATTTTCGTATTTAAATCATTTCCATTTAAAATAAACTCTAACTCTGAAGCTACTGTTGAATTTGCATTCGGAATTTTAATATCAAATTCTTGTTTTGAATTAAATAAACCTCCTGTAATTTTGGTATATAAATCGATAGGGATTTTTCGATTCGAATTAATATTATCTAACAATTGTGCCGGATTTGCCTTCGTTTTATAAATTGCCGTTAAATCTAACTCAGCATCATCAGGACTTCCATTCCAAGCAATAGTTCCTCCTTTTTGAACCGTAAAAGGTTTTGTTATTCCGGCATATTTAAAGTTATACAGCCCTTTATCTATTTCGAAGTCACCATACATTTTAAATTTACCAAGCGTATTTATATCGATCCTTAAATTACCTTCTCCACTTCCTTTTAACTCACTACCTGAAACTTTATCTATCACTACCTGCGCAATAGCATCTTTGGTTACTGCTAGATTTATTTTTAAATCTAGTCCTTTTATATCTTTAATTGTTCCATTTATACTTTCTTCATCAGGCTTATCTGTTTTAAAGCGAATTAACCTATAATTATCTATTGTTTTTACATTATTTAACGGAATTACAAACACAGTTCCTTTGTTTGTTTTACCTTCTACAAGAATATCTAAATTACTAGTAAGCCCTCTAATTTCAGCACTTCCATCTAAAAAACCGGTTCCGTAATAAGAAGATTCCTCAGTTTCTTGGGTATCTAATATTAATAGATTTCGAGTTTTTATATCTAATTTTAAATACCATTCTTTAAAATTTTGATGCGCAATATATCCTGATAAAGTTCCTTTCGTTTTGTGTTTTGTATCTTCTAATAAAAAATTATTTAGTGTAAACTGCTGCTTATCTAAAGTAATGCTTGTTTGGCCTTTGAAGTCGAAATCGATGTTTAAATACGGAAAAGTTAAACCAGCATTTTTAAAATTTAATACCCCCTGAAAATCGGGGTTATTTAAAAATCCTTTGGCTGTAAAATCTCCGGTAACTTTTCCTCTTAATCTACTTAAAACTTCTTTTCCTAATGGGCTAAAAGCCTCTATGTCATATTCATTTAAAGACACATCCAAATCAATTGTTGATTTCTTTTTTGATAAATCAACCTCACCAACTGCCGAAATATTCTTAGCACTTTCACTAACTAAAGAAAGATTTACGTTGTATTTTTCGTAAGAATTGTTTCCTGTAACATCTAGCGCTAAATCACCTTGTAAAAACTCATTTATTTTAAAATTATCTATTGATAAGTTTCCTTTTGGCGTTATTTTATCTCCTTCTTGCTTAAAATCTATAACTCCGCTTAAATCACCATCTAAACGTAAGCTATCAACCAAGGGCAAAAAACTCCCTAATTTAACCTTATCAAAAGTAGCTTCTAAATCTTTATAAGTACTATCTCTAACAATTCCTTTAAACTCAATTTTTTGTGCTGCGGATTGAAATATAAATGGACTTATCTTAAAGTTATTCTTCTTTAAATCGAACGCTACTTTATGATTTTTATCTTCTTGCTCATTTATAACCCAATCAAACCCTTTGTAGTTAAGTGTAGATTTTTGAATACCCACAACAGATTTCTGTAATTCATTAATGGTATAATAAAAATCTAAATTAAAACTCTCAGAATAATCTTTACCTCCTTTAAAAACAGATTTAAAATACAAGGTGTCATTTTCTGTTCTGTTTAACAGGTTCAATTTCTCTATATTATAATACTTTGTGTTAATTTTACTTGCCGTTAGATGTGTATTATATAGCGGATTTTTATTATCCATTCTTAACACTATATTTTCTATAACATTTTTATAGGCATCAATTTCTGGCGATGTAAAAGTTAGCTTTAATGCATTTTTATCTGAATTTATTCTTCCTTTTAATTTTGTGTTTTTACCTATAGATATGTTTGGTAAAAAGATATCTATAATTTGATTATAAATAGTAAAATCGAAATCTAAAAACTGATTTGGTGCTACTTTATAAGGTTGGTAATTTGTATAAACACTTCCTAAAGCGTTTTGAGCGATCGGAATTAATTCTTCAAACGAAAACTTTCCTTTTAATTCTCCTTTTACAATTTCTTCAGAATTTACCTCTATTGTTTTAATACTATCTTTAACCGACGAGTTTATTTCAAATATTTTAAAAGGATATTGCTGTTTTTGATTTGTGTAAATTAAGTTTTCGAAAGTTGCTTTACCTACAATATCATTAAAAGTATTTCCTGAAATATTTAAATTGATGTTTCCTTTTAACTCAGAAATACTATCGCGAGTAAATAGGTTTGTTCTTTTTAGATCAATTCTTTCAATATTAGCTATAAAATCAAATTTATTTACTTTTGATGAAAAATCTGCTAATCCTTCAAACTTTAAATTAAAATTATCGTCTTTAGAACTTAACAAACCATCAAACTTTTTGTTCTGAAACTGCCCGTTTACATTTAAGTTTTTATAATTGTAATCATTAAATTCTAGACTGCTAACTTTACCTATTATAATAGTGTTTATATTATTTACATTAAAACCACTACCATTCACATCGGCCTTTAAGGATATTTTTCCTAGCAACGGATCGTTTGCAAAAATCCCTAAATCTAAATTTTTAAATTCTACTTCACCAACATAAGTAGCGTCTTCAATTTTATCAATATTTGTTAATTGAAGATCAGAAACTATCGATCCTATTTCTGATTTTACAGAAAGTGTCGCATCCATTTGTTCTGGCGTAATTCTAACAAGACCTTTTAATTTAAAATCTCCTAACCTTTTAAATTCTGGTGGTAAGGATTTACCTAATAAATTGGGTAATACATTTTTTAATTGAGAGTAATTTGCGGTAACATTGTCTAAATCTGCATCAAAAACAAAACCTCTACTTGTTTTAATAGCATTAACAAAACCCATATTACCAATAACTTTCATTCCGTTTTTAGAATAAAGTCTAATATTATTAGCGCTAAAATTATTTAATACGCCATTGATATCTCCTTGAAAATATAAAATATCATTACCGTTTAATTCATTGTATAACTTATTTAAATCTTTAACAGCAAGAGCACTTTTAATGAAATTTGCTTTAATTTTTACTTTGTCATTAAAATTAACAAAATCTTTTCGATCATAGGTGAATTTTATATCTCCTTGTAGTTTTGACTTATGATTAGTTTCTAATACTGTTTTATCTAAATACATATACGATCTTGTATATGTAAAATCAGTTGTTAAATTAGTTACATTAACACCTCTATTTTCTATAAAACTCATGTTTCTCATATTCAAAGAAACTTCGGGACCTATAATTGAAAAATCTAATATATTTCCATAAGCGTTGTAAGCTGCAAATTTAAGCGGCTTACTTTCGTTTTCATCTGATAACTTAAATGTTAAATTTTCTAGAGTAATTTTATGACTCTTTAACACAAAAACATTCGCTAAACTATCTTTTGGCTTACCATCATTAAAGCTTTCGATAAAAACAGACATGTTATCGTCGTCTTCTCCTTTATACTTTTTCATATTAAAATAAGCACCGCTTAAAGAAGCCTCACCTAAATCAATATTATTTTCTACTATGCGTTTTACATTTTGTAGTGAAGTACTTAAATTTTCAACAAAAATAAGCGTATCTTTATGATGGTCTCTAATCTCAATTCCTTTTAACTGAACACTTCCCAACCATGACAAATCTACCTTCTTAACAACAATATTAGTATTATATTCTTTGTTTAGCCAATTCGTTGCTTGTTTTGCTAATTCGCTTTGAACAATTGGCAGTGATAATAAAATAATAAGCAAGACTAATAAAAGCACAAAGTACTTTAAAAACCTCCACAATATATTACCTGCTTTTTTTATGAGAATATTATTTATAAATGCCTAACAAATGTACTCAGCTAACTGCAAAAATGTTGCCTTATTTTAAAGAAATATTAATTTTAACGAAATTCTAACGCAATATCGATATTTTTGCATTTTAATACAACATACATTGAGTACAAAAAACAGCTATATCTTAGGTATTGAAAGCTCTTGCGACGACACAAGTGCTTCGGTAATTTATAACGGAAAAGTAATAAGTAATGTGGTTGCCAATCAGGAGATACACGCTAAATATGGCGGTGTTGTTCCTGAACTTGCATCAAGAGCGCATCAACAAAATATTGTTCCGGTAGTGCAACAAGCTATCGAACAAGCTAATATTACCAAACACGATTTAAATGCTGTTGCTTTTACACGTGGCCCTGGTTTAATGGGATCGTTATTAGTAGGTACTTCCTTTGCAAAATCTTTTGCCTTAGGTTTAAATATTCCGCTAATAGATATAAACCATATGCAGGGGCATATTTTGGCTCATTTTATTAAAGATAAAGATAGTAAAATACCGCCTTTTCCTTTTGTGTGCTTAACCATAAGTGGCGGACATACGCAGATTGTAAAAGTTACCAATCATTTTGAGATGGAAATCTTAGGTGAAACTATTGATGATGCTGTGGGTGAAGCTTTTGATAAATCAGCAAAAATATTAGGTTTACCTTATCCTGGTGGTCCTTTAATTGACAAATATGCACAATTAGGAAATCCGAAAGCATATCAATTTACAAAACCTAAAGTAGGTGATTTACAATTTAGCTTTAGCGGATTAAAAACAGGAATTTTGCGTTTTATTCAGAAAAATGTAAAAGAGAACTCAAATTTCATTGAAGAAAACCTACACGATATCTGTGCTTCTATTCAACATACAATAGTTGAAATATTAATGGATAAGCTAAAAAACACCGTTAAACAAACCGATATTAAACACATCGCTATTGCTGGTGGTGTTTCTGCTAATTCAGAAATTAGAAAACGTTTAGGCCTTGCCGAAAAACATTGGGGATGGACAACCTACATTCCCAAATTTGAATACACTACCGATAATGCTGCCATGATTGCCATTGCCGGTTATTTAAAATATTTAAACAACGATTTTTCTGATATTTCTGTTACCGCAAAAGCACGTTTAAAAGTTACCGAATAAACATTTTAAATTATATTTATTTAAAAAAAACACCGTTAAAATTATTTAACGGTGTTTTTTGTTTAGAGCCTGTTTAAAAATAGAAGAAACTGTCAGTTCGAGTGATTTTTTTCCTTCAAAAATTTGTATCGAGAACTTTTTTAACATCAAAATAGAACAATTCAAATTCTCGATACAATTTTAATTCCTTTTAGTCATTAAAATCACTCGAATTGACAAAATTGTAGCAAATCAGGATGAGAAACTGAAATAAATTCAGTTTGACGGATTCAATTGACTGTTTCCTTTCTATAAAAACTTAAACTCAAAATATAAAACTTAGCTCAAATTTATAGCCCCGATTGCAGCATATGTTTGAGCTCCTTTTTTTGATTTTTCTTCAAAAAAAGAGCGAGTGCGAAAAGCGGGAAATAGCTTCAAATAAAAAACTATTATTCTCGATACAAATTTCACGCATAAAAAAGAGTTCAATTCACCAGAATTGAGCTCTTTTATCTTTTATCTTTAAAGCTTTAAAAAAATCCTATAAATCGATTTCTTTTAACGCTTTAATATTATTGCGCTCTAAAAAAGCATCAATAGTTTCGAAATGCTCAATAACACGTTGATCTTTAAACTCGAATACTTTTTCTGATAAACCTTGCAGGAAATCACGATCGTGAGACACTAAAATTAAGGTTCCGTCGAAATGTAATAACGCTTCTTTTATCACATCTTTAGATCGTAAATCTAAGTGATTTGTAGGCTCATCTAAAATTAATACATTTACAGGTTCTAGCAATAATTTAACCATTGCCAAACGTGTTTTCTCTCCACCAGAAAGCACTTTTACTTTCTTTTCAATATCATCACCAGCAAACATAAAACGACCTAAAATATTTTTTATTTGCGTTCGCACATCACCTTCTGCAACCTCATCTACCGTTTGAAAAACCGTTAATTCAGGATCTAATAATGATGCCTGATTCTGCGCAAAATACCCAACTTTGGCATTATGTCCTAATCCGCATTCACCTTCAAAATCTATTTCTCCCATAATTGCTTTAATCATCGTTGATTTCCCTTCTCCGTTACGCCCAACAAACGATACTTTTTCACCTCGAGAAATTGAAAAACTAGCCTCTTCAAAAACGGTTAAATTGCCGTATTTTTTAGTTAAGTTTTCTACTTTTACAGGATAATCTCCCGAACGTGGCGATGGCGGAAAACGTAATTTTAGCGACGTCGTATCTACCTCATCAATTTCTATAGGAACAATTTTTTCTAACATACGCACTCGCGATGCAACTTGATTGGTTTTAGAATACGTTCCTTTAAAACGTTCTATAAAACCTTTTATATCATCAATTGTTTTTTGTTGTTCTTGATACGCTTTTATTTGATGCGAACGACGTTCTTTTCTAAGCTCTAAATAATGTGAGTAATTGGCTTTATAATCGTGAATCGTTCCCATGGTAACCTCAATAGTTCGGTTGGTAATATTATCAATAAATGCTTTATCGTGCGAAATTACCACTACTGCTTTGGCTTTGTTTAATAAGAAATTTTCTAACCAAATTACCGATTCTATATCTACGTGGTTCGTTGGTTCATCTAACAAGATTAAATCGGGTTTTTGCAATAAAATCTTCGCCAACTCAATACGCATGCGCCAACCACCACTAAATTCGCTTGTTAAACGATCAAAATCTTCTTGCTTAAACCCCAATCCTTTTAGCGCTTTTTCTACCTCAGCTTCGTAATTTACCTCTTCTAAAGCATAATAACTTTCACCTAAATCGGTAACACGCTCTATAATTTTCATGTATTCTTCCGATTCGTAATCGGTACGCGTTTCTAACTGTTTATTTAATGATTCCATTTCGGTTTTCATCTTAAAAACAGCATCAAAAGCTTTCGATGCTTCTGCTCTCACCGTGCAATTATCTTCCATTAACAAATGCTGTGGCAAGTATGCGATTACTGTGTCTTTCGGGCTTCTAACTCCGCCTTTACTAGCTTTAGAAATACCTGCTATAATTTTCATCATGGTTGATTTTCCGGCGCCGTTTTTACCCATTAAGGCTATTTTATCATTTTCGTTTATCACAAACGAAACATCTTTAAATAAGGTTTTTCCACTAAACTCAACCGTTAATTGATCTACTGTAATCATACATATGTATTTTGAATCGCGAAATTAGCAAAAACTGTGCATAACTTATTAAAAAATTAAAGGAATGCTACTTCTTGATTTTGCTATATTTACAAGAAAAAAATTGCTGATACTTTGTGTTATCTGCTTTTATAATCGGGATAATGAGAATAAAGTTTTGGATATAACGAGTTGCCCACAATAGCGGAAATCACTCAGGCGGAAACAATTATGAGTTAAAAAGCAAGAAGTTTATTGTGGAATAATTCTAATATTAAAATACGCTTTTCTGTCAACACTGGAAAAATAACAATCCCAATTTTAGAGCAACTTTTCGGAATTCTTACTCAAACGGAGTTTTAAAAAATTGACAAAAACAGAACTGAACGCAAAAAATCACTCTTACGGAATTTAGCAACTTTGCGGAATTGAAAACCTATGCGGAATTATTTACTCAAACGCTGAATTTTGAAAATATTGGAAAGTAAAAAATGGAATTATTAAATAAAAAAACTACAGTGGGCAACAACTTGTATATAAAAATTGCTTTATTTTAGCTAAACCGAATAGTCTGTGCTTTTTTACTAAGTCCAATTTTCCTGCGGAAAATTCGCCGCGCACTTACAAAGCAACTTTCTATACAAAAAACCGTTAGCTTTAATGCAAGAGTGAGTATACAGAATTGGAAGAGAGCCAAGTTTTATTTTCGTTTTTTTGACTTATAAGAAAGTTAAAAAAATGCTGTGAAATTTCAAATATTATGTGGATTTCTTTCTCAAAACAGGAATAAACTTAAACGGAATTTATCACTCATAATCTGACTCAAAAGCAGAACGGAATTTGAGCAAATTTCGGAAAATCGGAACTGAACGCAAAAATTACGTTGGACTTCCACTCTACCTAAAAAATATAATGTCGGAATTTGAGCAAGTTTGCGGAATAAAAAACTGTGAAATTTACTCAAAATAGGAAAAACTTATATTGCGAAATTGAAAAAAAGAGTGAACTATAAATTTGACAAAAATGCACTAAAAGCTAACAACGTGTATAAAAAATTGTTTATTTTTAGCTTAAGCAAAAGTTACTGTGTTTTTGCAAACTTCAATTTTTCCTGCGGAAAATTTGCCGTTCACAAAAACACAACTTTTCATAACACAAAACCGTTGGCAAATATTTGAAAAGGAAAAAAATTATGAGAATAAACTATATTATTGGAAATGGTTTTGATAGAAATTTAAATTTAAAAACTTCATATAAAGAATTTGTAAATATATACAGAGAAATTAAAAATGAGAACCCTATAATTAAGGAATTCAAATCAACCTTAAAAGATGATTCTGAACTTTGGTCTGATTTAGAAGAATATTTAGGCGACTATACTAAACATCTAAAAAAAGCTGAAGAATTCATTTTAATTTACGATGATTTACAAATTGAACTTTCTAATTATTTAAAAAATGAACAATCAAATCTTGAAATTTCTAAATCCTTAAAAGATAAAATAATAAATGACTTTATAAATCCTCAAAAATACTTATCACCAAACGACAAAAGAAAACTAATCTCGTTTATCAATAAACATTCTCAAAAAAATATATTATTAAATATTTCAACTTTTAATTATACAAACTCTGTTGAACAAATATTTGATCCTTCTAATTTTCCATTAGGAATAAGCACGAAAAACATATTCAATTCAAATACACAATTAGAAAATATAAATCATATTCATGGATTAATAGATAATGGATTAATCTTTGGGGTTAATGACGAATCACAAATATCAAATATAGAATTATCAAAAAATATTGAAATTCAAGAACATTTAATTAAGCCTTTTGCAAATGATTCATATGATCTATTAACCAATCAAAGGTTTGAACAAGATATTAAAAATGCTGATTTAATTTGTCTTCATGGTTTATCTATGGGAGCAACAGATAAAAAATGGTGGAAAATAATCGGAGAAGAAATTAAAAAAGGGAAACATCTTGTTTTTCATAAATTCAATGAATTTGGCTTTTCTAATTTAAATAGAAATAAAATAAACCCTTTAATTAGAGGAGAGAAAAAAAGGCTACTTAACTTATTTGAAATCCCTACAGAATTACATGAAAAAACTGAATCTCAAATTTATATTGAAATCGGAATTAAAACCTTTAATAATTCAAAATAAAAAACATTAGCCAACACCGTATAAAATTAATTGCTAGTGCAAGCATACTTACGAAAATCCTCGCGGATTTTCTATTCGGTTTGTATTTATTAAATTAGGTGCTTAAACACGCAAAAAATCTTATACAAACACGTTAGGTTTCATTAACGTAAAATCGTTAAAAATCAGTCTTTTAGTTTTTAAAGTGAATTTTTACAATGGCTGAAAAATTTTCAGAAAAGCTAAATTGGAATTTAATTAGAACTCAAAAAAAATAGCTTGAACAATTTAAGTTGTTAAGTCTAATTTTTACAGATTGAGAAATTCTAGTTTAGAATTGTTTCGTAAAATAAAAATCTAAAACTGGAGAGTTTTGAGATCAAATAATAAACCTTGAGAGTTTTGAAAAATTTTTAAAATTGAGTTGAATATCAAAACGTGAAAATCAAAACAGCGGAATTAGAATCTTTGCGGAAATAATAATTGAGAATTAAAATAGAACGGAAAAACCCATAAAACGAATACCTAACACCGCGCATAATTCATTAAGGAGGAATTTTCTTGCGGAATTTCCTCCCACTTTTACTATCTTTCGTTCAAATACGGAAAATTGCTGCGCTCTTTTCCTTAACAAATCATGCACAAACACGTTGTGTGTAATGCAAAAAACACCCGAACTAAAAAGAAAAAAAGACGAAAACTATTTAGTTTTCGTCTTCGTCTTCAGGTTTAATGAATTCGGACTGATATTTTTCTAAAAACTTCTTCTGTCTTGCAATCATTTGTTGCCTTAATTTATCAATATCCATAAAATCATTACCGAAATTACTTCCAAAAAAATCATCATTAAAGAAATGCTTACTGAAAAGTGAATCTTGAGAAAAAACGTCTTCAAATCCTTGATTTTCGAATCCTGAATAGTATGAGAAAAATCGTGATTTAAAAGATTGCATTAAACTATCTTTATCAGACAATGAAAGATTATCGAACTTATCATTGGAAGACCAAGAATAAATACTATCATATCTAATTAAATTTCCGTTTTCATCAAACTCTTTATCAACTTTCCAAGTACCTTTAGGCTCTTCAACTATATTAGTTTTATTTTCTTCTTTATCAGTTTTTTTAGTTTCATTTTCTTGTCCTTTACAACTAACGCTTAACAAGCCAACCATCAATAATAAAATATACTTTTTCATCACTTTAGATTTTAGGTTAAACTTAATTTTGGATTTGTTATAAATCTTTTTAACAAACCACCAGTTTCTATCATTTTAATCAATCTATTTTGGTGGAACACTTCTGATTTTCGTTCACCGTTTTTATACCAAACACATTCCAAATAACTATCATTATCAACCAAACCGAATATTGAATCTTTTTTTGGAACATATTGGTTAACTTGCATTTTTGGAGATATAAGTTTTCCTTTAACTTTAACCCATTCCCCAGATTTAAACTTTCTTGGCATAGCATTATAATTTTAAAGAATTAAACTTATTATTGAGTTATTGAGAGGATGCTGAAAAACCAGCATCCTTCTCAATACTTTACTCTAAAATTTAGTGAAACAATTATGAAATCTTAATGCTTCTGGCAGGTTTTTGTTTTGCCTCTTCTTTTTTTGGTAATAGAATACTTAAAATACCATTTTCATAATTTGCATTAATCTTTTCATCGTTTACACTTTCTGGTAAATTAAAGGTTCTTTTGAACGAGGAGTAACCAAACTCTCTACGAGTATAATTTTCTTCCTTGTGTTCATTTTCTTCTTTCGTTTCTGTAGAAATCGACAATACTTGATTATCGAGATCAAGCTGGAAATCTGACTTTTTTAAACCCGGAACAGCCATTTCTACCATAAAAGCGTCGGCAGTCTCCTTAATATTTACTTTTGGTAAAGTAATACCAGTATTGAAATTTGAAGTAAATACTGACGGTAGGTCTCTATTAAAAATGTCATCTAACCAATTAGACAAAGTTGGGAAGTTTTGATTTGAATTGCTGTTCGCTAAACTTCCATTTTTAGGAACAGTTGCTAAATTGCTCATAATTACAAAATTTTAAATTAAACATTATTTCAAATTTGAAATCTTTACGACTTCAATAACCTTTAAACAAATTAAATACCAAAATCGATTTATTGGCATTTATCGCAATTATTACACATTATTCTATGTAAATTTGTCATAATTCTGAAAAATTGTCATATTTACTCACAATAAAATGACATATTTACATTTGGAATTTATATTAAAACGGGAATACAATTGTGGAAAATAAAAACTGCCGAATCAAAGCTTGAAATAAGCACTACACACAACACCATATATAATTTATTGCTGGCTTCTCGCCTACTTACGAAAGTCCTCGCGGACTTTCTTGGTTGGTAATTATTTACTAAATTAGGTGCTTGAAACACGCAACAAACGATATACAACAACGTTGTGAACCATAGCTAAAATCGTACTTTCCTGAAATAGGTTGACTAAAAATTAAACACTTAATTATAGTCACTTATGAAAACTCAAAAACAACCCTGGCGAAAAAAAACGTATGAAAAAGCAACTTTAGAACTCAAATTATTCGTCGTTGAACAAATTCAGAATGGTCAGATTTCCACAAACTTTGCTTCCAAAAAATATGATGCTCCTAGAACTACAATTGGGAGAGACAAGTTGTACGATGTGTTAAGGCTTCATAATTTACTTGTTCCTAAGCTTAAAAACTATCTAACAACAACAAATTCTAATCATCAATTTAGAAAATATAAAAACCTAATTAAAAACCAAGTTCCTTCTCGACCAGAATAACTATGGGTAAGCGATATCACCTACATTAAAACAGATAATGGACACAATTATCTAGCAATCGTTACAGATGCTTATTCTAAGCAAATTATGGGCTATAAATTAGATAATAATAATAATAATAATATGAAGACTTCACTTTGTACAGAAGCATTGGAAATGGCTATTAAAAATAGAAAATACCCTTATAAAATTAATTCATCATTCTGACAGGGGTTTTCAATATTGCAACCCTAAATATACAGCGTATGCAGAAGAAATTGGCATAATGATGAGTATGACAGAACAATATGACCCGTATAAAAATGCAATTGCAGAGCGAATTAATAGAACTTTAAAATATGAATATGGACTTAGAAATTGCATTAAAAATACTGCCATTGCTCAAGAAGTAACAAAACAAGCAGTATATATTTACAACAATTTAAGAACCCATTTTAGCTTAGACTTAAGAAAACCAGCTGAAGTACATTTAAATCCAAACATCAAATACAAATCATATCGAAGAAATAATGTAAATTTGACTGAACTAACAATTTAAAAACAAAACTAGTTCAAAATATTTTTTGCATCCTAAACGGCTAAAAAAATCTTTTGAACGGTAGAAATTATCCTAAAAAAAGGTCAACCTATATCAGTATAATACAAATTGGCATAAATTTATCATTTCTAAAACCTTTTTACATTTCTTTCTTTTTACATTGCATCAAAGTAATATAGCTACTGAATATATGAATTTCCATAATATTTTTTAAACCATTCAAAAGAATTCAAATGTTGACGACTTAAAAGTAATTTATACAATTGTTCTTACCAAGTTATAACATATATCACAAACCTATTATAA
The DNA here is from genome assembly GCF_057732375.1 of Tenacibaculum sp. M1.3A. Lineage (NCBI taxonomy): Bacteria > Pseudomonadati > Bacteroidota > Flavobacteriia > Flavobacteriales > Flavobacteriaceae > Tenacibaculum > Tenacibaculum sp. M1.3A. The sequence goes on from NZ_JBYJEF010000004.1 coordinate 122,375, forward strand.
TTAATTTTTAATTTAAGGCAAAAAAATGAAATTATTACTAACTCTGTTTCTAACTACGACCATTATTTTAAATTCCCCTAACACTAAGGATTCATTATCAAGTGATGAAGTTGACGTGGTCATTTCTAATGAAAAAAAGGCAAGTGTTGTCAGTATTACTTCGTCAGGAATAGAGAATAATTATACCTTTAACGTGGGCATTTCTAGCCCAGATATAGGATGTAGTCAATATGCCGATTGGTGGGAGGTAGTTAAAGAAGATGGGACACTTTTATATCGTAGAATCTTAGGTCACAGTCATGTAAATGAACAACCGTTTATTAGATCTGGAGGTACTATAGATATTACCAGTGATCAAGTCGTAATTGTCAGAGCTCACATGAATACTTCTGGTTATGGTATTAAGGCTTTTATTGGGTCTGTTAGTAATGGATTTACGGAAACTACACTTGATATTGAGTTTGCAGAAAACCTTGCTAAAGTTGAACCTCAGCCAGATGGGTGTGCTTTTTAATATTTGAAGTGAGAAATAAACACAGTCCTCTTATATACATTTATAAATCGTAACTAAAAATATCCAATTATGAAAAATTTATTTATTGCATTATTTTTATTATTTATCTACACAGAATGTTCAAGTCAAACTAGAGCAGAAACACTTCTATCTTTGAACGAGAAAATAGATATACACAAGCTTTATGATAGCGAAAAAAATTACAACTATTTACTTGAGGAGGTTGATATTAAGCACAACAAAACTATTAAGTTTATTCAATTCTGTACAGCTTATAAACTTTGTTCAACAGCATATTATTTGACCACAAAAGAGTATTCAGAAATAATAGTTAAGCAAGAAGCTCAGAGTAAATACATTCAAATATTTTTCCCAAATAATTCTATAAAGACTAAAAAGATTAATATAAAAACTGAAGAACATTTCAAAGGGAAAAACACATCTAGTATAACAATTTATATAGAAAACGATACGCCACAATCTGAAGTAAATAAAATAAAAGAGGAATTTGTTAATTTATTAAAAATGTATAACATTAAGCATAAGGGCATTTTGGATTAAAAACCAATTGTCATAATGTCTATCAAAACTGTTATGTAAATGGGCTTTATCGTGAGGGAAAATAGAAAAATTCAAGTATGCCTATTCATATGTGTCGCTACAGTTCACAGCACCGTGTATAATTTATTGCTGGCTTCTCGCCTACTTACGAAAGTCCTCGCGGACTTTCTTGGTCGGTAATTATTTACTAAATTAGGTGCTTAAACCACGCAACTAACCTTATAAAAAACGTTAGGGACAATACGGAAAAAACCAACGAACTAATAACAAAGTGAAGGAAAAAATTCAAAAATACGATTTCAAAGAAGGACTTCCACAGGAATTTGAAATCATTGATTTTAACTTTCTTTTTAACGAATTTCCAGACAAAATCACAAAACCACATAGAGCGGAATTTTACCAAATTCTGTGGTTTCAAAAAGGTTCACCAACACATTTTGTAGATTTTAATCCAATTAAAATTAAACCAAATTCATTACTTTTTGTAAATAAAAATAGTGTTCAAATTTTTGATAATGAAACGAGTTTCAGCGGAAAGATAATTTTATTTACAGACAGTTTTTTCTGCAAAACGAAAATGGACACTACATTTTTGAGAAGTAGTATTTTGTTCAACGATTTACTTTCTATTTCGCAGATTCAAATTCCAAAAACAAGCTCTATTTTCACCATTATTTTTCAGCAATTAGAAACTGAATTAAAAAACTCTAAAGACAATTATCAATCTGATATAATTCGGAATGACCTTCAAAACCTATTATTACATTCTGAAAGAGAAAGGCGAAATCAAAATTTTATAGAATTTAAAAAAAATGCTGACCTTGATTATATATTGATTTTAAAAGACCTTTTGGACAATAACTTTATCAAGTATAAAAAAGTTAATTTTTATTGTCAGAAAATGCACTTGACATCTAAGAAACTGAATCAAATCACTACAAAAATATTTGGAAAAACCCCCAAAAATATCATTGACGATAGAGTTTTACTTGAATCTAAAAGGTTATTAGTCCATACCAATGAAAGTGTCAAAGAAATAGCCTTTTCATTAGGTTTTGAAGAACCTACCAATTTTATTAAATACTTCAAAAAACATACAGATAGTACACCTGTCGAATTTAGGGCAAAATTCATTTCGGCTTAAAAGTATCATTCATAGGACTTTTTTTATCGTTCCTTTTCTTCTTCTTCGTTGCAACTTTGCAGTATCAAATTTAAACTATAAATAATGAAAAAGATACGATTAAGTGTAGCGGTAATTTTGGCAATTGGGTTTACAGCCTGTAATAGCCTAAAAACAAATTCAGAAACAAAAAAAGAAGTAAAAATGGAAATCTCAAACAAAGAAAAAGTAGTTGCTCTTTTAAAAAGCATAGAAACTGGTGATCAAGAACCAGTAGGTTACATTAACCCAAACAAATACACTCAACATAATTTGGGGGTTGCGGACGGACTTACAGGATTTGGTGCATTATTACAACAACTTCCACCGAACTCTGCAAAAGTAAATACAGTTAGGGCTTTTGAAGATGGAAATTTTGTTTTCACCCAAACTGATTATAACTTTTTCGGACCAAAAATAGGTTTCGACATTTTCAGGTTCGAAAATCGGAAAATAGTTGAGCATTGGGATAATTTACAAGAAAAACCAGCAAATCCAAATCCGAGTAGTCATACAATGATTGACGGAACAACAAAAATAGAGAACATCAACAAAACCGAAGAAAACAAAACATTGGTCAGCAATTTTGTTAATGACATTTTAATGAACGGTAAAATGAAAAAATTGACTAAATATTTTAATGGAGACAATTATATTCAGCACAACCCTCAAATTGCAGACGGACTTTCAGGACTTGGGAAAGCATTGGAGTATATGGCTTCACAAGGTATTACTATGAAATACGACAAAATACATAAAGTTTTAGGAGAAGGTAATTTTGTATTAACCGTCAGCGAAGGTTCGTTTGCGAATAAACACACCTCTTTTTACGACTTGTTCCGAGTTGAGAATGGGAAAATAGCCGAACATTGGGATGTAATGGAAACTATTATGTCTAAAGACGAATGGAAAAACGATAATGGGAAATTTTAGAAAATGGAGTTGGGATTGAACAAATAAAACCCAGTGCCTAACAAAGTATATAAAAAATAGCGGAAGAAGCACAAATTATTAAGGTTTGTGTTTTTTTTGTAAATTTGTGTTTAACTGAAAATTCAGTGCGTTTTATTCGCTACTTTTCATATACAAACCGCCGCCAAACATTTGAAAAGCAAACAATTAAACAACTTCTTATTTTAATATTAATAATTTCAATTTTATCGAGTTGTGGCTGAAAAAAATCGAAAAAAACTCAATCTGAATTTAAGCAAAAAACGGTATTAAAAACAGAAACAAAATCTGAACCAAAAAAAATTGGACACAACTGTTGTTTATTGGCAAACGGACTTCGATACTATCCGAAAAAAATCAAGAAGTGAAAATCGGATATGAAATTCACCAACTTGAATTAAAAACATACTCGTTGAATGACAGCTCAATTGTCCGAATAAACCAATAATTTATAAAGATATATATCACGATAATGTAACTGAAATAATATTAAGAAAAGAAAACGATGTTATTCTTAAATTTCAAGTAAAGAAATCGACATTTAAAGATAGTCTTGACGGAGATTTTTTAAAATATTCTGTATTGCGAGGTGTGGAATATAACTTTATACGCTCAAACCGACTTTATTTTAAAGCGAATATTGATGTTCCAGATACTGATTGGGCAATTGGAAGTGATTTTGCGATTTTTTATCAAACCGAGAAAAAAGAACAAATTGATTTTTGGAATATAAAAGACATCGCATTATAAAAAAACGTAGCATAACACCGTATATAATTTATTGCTAGCTTCTTGATTACTTACGAAAGTCCTCGCGGACTTTCTTGGTCAGTAATTATTTACTAAATTAGGTGTTTGAACCATACACAACAACGTTAACCACAATTAAAAAAACTAAAAATGAAAAACCTATTTTTATTAATAATAATTCTATCAATATCTTCTTGTAAAAACAATTCTGAAGCTACAAAAGAGAATGAAATACTCATTGAAAACACTAAGAAACAAGATCATAATAATATATCAAAAACCTATCTAAAAACTCAAATAAATAGCAAAGAAATAAAAGAAACTTATTGTGAATTTGAAGGTGCAGGTAGTAAATTATCAGGATTAATTAATGAATTGAAAATTGAATTCACTAAAGATATTTTTGGGAAAAATAATTTTATAATTAAATTTAAAAACACAAAAAAAACTCTACCTCCTAAATTACAACTGGGTGCATATAATATAAAAGCATTTGAAAGTGATGAGGATTATATTGAAAACAATAAAGAAGATACTTTTTATTGTTTTGATGCAATAACTATGAAGGCTTATACTAATATACTTGAGGAATATCCAAATATAAGTAAAGACATATTTTTATCAGCTTTCCGTACTGATTTAGTTGTAGTGCCTGACGAAAAAAATAAACTTTATATAGAATTAATAGAAGAAATAAATGATAATGAATTTTTGATAAAAGGAAGCTTTCAGCTAAAATTAATGAAATTCCCATCTAAAGAAGAATTTCTATTTAGCTCACAATTTAAAACTGAATATGAGTATAGCTATTATTTTGGCTCTTAATATAAAAAAAGTGGTTAACACTATCTAGCAAATTAGGCGTTAGTGTTTAACTGAAACCTCATTTGCTTATTTGTAAAGTCGTCAAATCTTTTTATTTGGCCTTAGAACAAAAAAGGTAAAACAAAATAAAAAGTTTTGGCTAAATATTTAATCGAAAGTTCACGTCTTTTAATTCCCGTACTAACCATAACAAGTTAAAAAACATCAGGACTTTCAACAAAACATAGAAATATAAGTAATAATTGAAACAATTAAAGAATAAAACTGAACGAATACACTCTTTGGATTCTTTGCATGCGATAATGATGCTTTTGGGATTATTTTTGCATTCAGCGTTAACCTACAACGTGACAAATAACGGAAATGCTTTGGGAAGATTTTCTAGATGAAACAAACCAAAGAAGACACGCAATTGCTCATGGTAATAATTTTAACAATAACAGAAGTGTAAATGAGTTGGAAGAATATAAACTAAAAGCTCAAATATTTGAGCTTTCTTGCTTACGAATACTTTCAAAACACCTAACAAGTAACAGGTCATAACAATTTGCATAATGCATATGCATCATAGAAGAGACGTTGGTTACAATTAAAAACAAGTAGCTTAAAATATGAGAAAAATTGGAATCGTTGGTGTCGGACCTAGAGGTGGATATGCTTTAGAAAGATTAATTATTGAATTAACTGAACAACATTGTCTTTCTAATATTCACATATCACTCTTTGAAACTACAGGCAATTTTGGCAATGGTAAAGTATATGATTTAGACCAAAATACATCAAACTGGATAAACATTACAGAAAGAGTATTAGAATTAGAAAAGCGAGAAGTGATTCATACTGAAATCTTAAAAATTGAGTCTTTTCCTTCATATCACCAATGGATTGATAAAGATTTCAGTAAACGTCTTGATAATGAAATAGACACATATCCTCCTAGAGCTAAAATAGGAAAATTCTTGTCCGAAAGATTTCAATCACTTATTAAACCGCTATTGGAAAATAAAATTGTGTCGCTACATAATGAACAAGTTAAAAAAATAGAATGGATAAATAATGATGAACTCAAAATAATTACAGAATCAGATAATTATAAAGTGTTTGATGAAATTCTTTTAACCATTGGTCATCAAACTACAGAACTTTCTAAACAAATAAAAGATTGGGATAAGTATGCCTTAGGTAATAAAAGCACAACATTTTTCAAATCACCCTATCCTACATACAACTATCTGAATCATAAAAATTTGAATAGTAATAGCATTATTGGGATTCGTGGTTTTGGGCTGGCGATGATAGATGTAGTCAGAGCTATAGCTGAAAAATTTGGTGAATTTTCTTTGAATGAAAAAAATGGTTTATATACTTATTTAACAAAACATGAAATTAAAAATATGTTCGTTCCATTTTCGCTTGATGGATTACCGCCTGTTCCCAAGCCTTTAAATCAACAAATAGACAACTGGTTTAAACCTTCTAAAATAGCTATTTTAAATTTTGAAAAGCAAATTGGTAATACACGAACACAAAAAAAAGCAAAGGATTATGATTTTTTAACTACATCTTTTGCACCAATTGCTGCAAATATTTTCTTTAACTTGTCCAATGCCAACAATCCTCAAAATTTATCAGAACAAGAACTTGAAAAAATAATTGTCCATTGGCTTCAAGACCAAAGCATAGAACACGCTCTTATTACTCCTAATCAACAATCTGTAGAAAAAAGTATGCACAGTTTTATAGCAATGGCTAGAGGAAAATCTGCTGTGAATTTAGATTATTGCATAGGTCAAGTTTGGAGACACTGCCAACCCACTATATATAAAGCTTTATCATTTAATGAGTGTTCTAATGAAGTTTTTACAGAAATAATTGCATTGGATGAATCAACTAAACGCTATTCTTTCGGACCTCCAGTTGAAAGTATTCAGCAATTATTAGCATTATCAAAAGCAAGTATTTTAAATTTGGAAATGGTCAATAATCCAAACATTGAATTGACTATTGATGGTTGGAAATTTGAACATTCAGGTAAATCTATTACTGCAACTCTATTGATTGACTCGGTTTTAGATTCACCTAAAATTAAGTCTGTTAGGTCGTCACTAATTCAAAATATGCTTAACGATGGTTTTATAAAGGTTGTTCAAGATGATTTTGGTGTTAGTACTAATGAAAATGGATACTTAATCTCAAGTAATAGAAATCAAAAAGTTCCCATTGCACTTCTCGGTAGATTAGCAAAAGGAACAATAATAGGTGTAGATGCTATTTTGGAGTGTTTTGGAGCACGTCCTAAGCAATGGGCACAACAGGCAACACAAAATCATATAGATTGGTTAAATAAAAATTAGATAAATAATGAATAAAATATTTGAGTGTAGTATAGAAGATATTGTACAGATTTTAGGCTCAGCAGTTATCATATATTCTTGTAGTGGTTTATATTCGAATTTTAGGAAAACGTTCTACATCGGAACTTAATAATTTCGATTGGATTGTAACCGTTTCGGTAGGTTCAATAGTCGCCTCAACAATTATATTAAAAGATATTTCAATAATAAAAGGAGCCTTTAGCGTATTAATTTTAATGATTTTACAGTTTTTTGTTACAAAATTTATGTACAAATCTGAAACTTATAGGAAAATAGTAAAATCTACTCCACAATTACTACTTTTTGAAAGCAAGTTTATAGAGGGAAATATGAAAAAAGAGCGGATATTGAAATCTGAAGTTTATGCAGCAATTCGGCAGGAAGGTTTAAAATCTGTTAAACAAATATATGCGTTTGTATTGGAAACAAACTCTAAAATCAGTGTATTTCTTAATGAAAACTCAGAAGAACTAGGGTTTTCTTTAAGCGATGCACAAGGCTTACCAAGCAGTCTGAAAGATGATTTAGAAAATCGTGAAGAATAACAAATTACAACTAACAAAGTATACAAAAACGCTGTAGGCAAGCTAAAAAAACATATTAATTTTACAAGTAAATGAATAAAAAAGAAATTGCAAAGGAGTATATCAAACATCTTGAAAATGGAAATATTGAGGAAGTATTAGCATTATTTAATCAAAACGGAATGGTTGATTCACCATTATATGGAATTAAAAAAGCAGACGAATTTTATCTCGAATTGAATAGTGATACTACAAATTCCGAACTTTCTATTTTGAGCATTTTTGAAGAAAGTGATTCAAATAACCTAGCTCTTTATTTTACTTATAAATGGACTTTAAAGAATAACCAGATAGTCGAATTTGATGTTGTAGATATTATAGAGTTTGATAATCAAAACAAGATTAGTAAACTAAAAATCATATATGACACTGTTATTGCTAGAAAATTAGTCAAACAATTGTAATAATAAATCCAGCTTACAAAGGTGTATAAAATATAGTTAATAAGTACTTAATCAAAAGGGTTGTTTTTATTAACTAAGACCACCAAATTTTTAAATTTTGCTTTTAAGACTGATAAGTTAAAAACAAAATATAAAAATACGGCTTTGTGTTAACTCGAAAGACTAGCGTTTTTTTACACACTAAACTTAGCCAAACCGCTATAATCCATAACTCAATTATAAAAAATTTATTTATTGTAATAATATTATTAAGTATAAGTGCAAAATGTTCAGGTCAAGCTAAAGCGCTTTTACCTTTGAATATAAATAGATAAACTTTACGATAGTGAAGAAAATTATAACTACTTACTAGAGGAAGTAGATTTCAATAATAAGAAAACAATTAAGTTTATACAATTCTGTACATCTTCTAAACTTTGTTCAATAGCATATTATTTAACTGCAAAAGAGTACTAAAAAATAATTGTCAAGCAAGAAGCTGAATATAAATACATTCAAATATTTTTTCCAAATCTTATAGATACTAAAAAAAATGACAGCTAAACTGAAGAACATTTCAAAGCAGAAACTGTATCTAGTATAAAAATACTTTTAGAAAAAGATATATCACAACCCGAAGTGAATAAAATAAAAATGGGGTTCATTGAATTATTAAAAATGTATAATATTTTAAAAAAAACGATATTGTGAACTAATTACTATAATATTTGACAAAACTGTTGCATAAATAAATCTTATTGTCATAGATAAAAGAAGTATTTAAGTATAATTATTCAAATGCATTGCTACAATCTACAAATCAGTCACCTAACTATAAGGTGTTTAAAAAAACACAATTAACAAACAGCAAAAAAAACATGAAAAAATTGCAATGGAGCAAAGAATTCTTTGATACTTCAACAAAACTAACAGAAGCGAATAAAAATATAGCCGTTTTAAATGCTGAATGGTTTTCTGACACTGTAAACTTAGAACTGAATGACGAAAAATTTAAATTTGAAAAACAAGGGTTTTTCAGCAGTGATTTTTTGATTAAAAGTATTACAGAAAAAAAAGTAATAGGAAGTATTAAATACCATTCATTTAAAACTAAAGCAACCTTGAAAATTGAAGAAAAAGAATTTACTTGGACTCAAAAAGATTTTTGGGGTAGTCAATGGATCTTAACTGATAACAACCAAACAATATCTACTTATAAAAGTGATTACTTTTCTGGCGGAAAAATTGAAACAACAAGTAATGATTATTTATTAATTTCAACAGGCTTGTTTATCACAAATTATTATGTAAAAATGATGCTTGCCGTTTTTATGATTATATTAATTCCTGTTTTTATGAATTAATAACACACTGCACAAGTAAGTTTATAATTAGCTCCTTAATTACTGCCTTCAAAACAAAAAAAAGAGATATCGCTAATTATCTCTTTTTTTGTTTTTATAAAATTATAAAGTTTACTAATTATGTTCACTTTCGCAAACCGCTACGATTAGTTACTCATTTAATTTTCATATTTAATTTGTGACTTAGATAAAACCTAACTCGCTTGAGTTTATAATTGCTGCATCGCTTCACCAATTACGGTTTCACCTTCTATAATCTCGAAAACCCTATTATTTGGCGCATCATCATTTAAAGCTAATACTAAAGTTTCAGCAACATCTGCCCTACTAATCTCACCTTGTTTATGTAGCTTTTCTTTTAACATTATTTTTCCTTTCCCATTAGCATTCGTTAATGCTCCGGGTCTTATAATTGCAAAATTCAACCCACTATTAATAAGGTGGTCATCTGCCTTTTGCTTCGCTTTCATATACGCTTGTAAATCTCCTGCCGCTTCTGGGCTATCAGCTCCCATAGAACTTAGCATTACAAACTTATTAATATTAGCCTTTTTAGAAGCCGTTATTAAACGCTTAGCGCCTTCCTGATCTACTTCAACCACGTTTTTTCCTCCAGACCCCGCTGCAAAAATAACTTTATCTATATCCTTAACCGTATGTGTAATATCTTTTGTTAAATCACCCAATACAGTATCTATATTTTCTGATTTAAATTGCGCAACTTGTTCTTCCTTTCTTACCATGGCAATTGGATTAAAGTTTTGCGATGATTTTAAAAGTTGTACTATTTTTTTTCCTGTGGTACCATTTGCACCAGCTACTAATATATTTTTCATAATTTATTTACTATTTATAAATAAAGCATAAATAACGCCTGGTATCCAGCCTACAAGTGTTAAAAGAAGACTTATTAAAAATTCTGTTCCTAGTCCGTGTTTTAAAAACACTGCTAATGGTGGTAAAAGAAAACTTAAAATTATGGTTAATATTGACATGATTTATGTTTTATTGGTTCGATACAAAATTATAACACTTCTAGGCTTCAACTTAACTTGAATCATTTTAACCTTAGCGCATTTAATAAATACGTTAACCGATTATGATTGATCGATTAAATATAGTTATGCATTAGTGTTTAACTTTAGCAATATCATTTATATCTTGGCACTTATAAATAGGATACTGGTAAGTATCCTACATTATACTATTTTAAATTTCATTTAAGGAATCAGTAATAAAAATACTAAAGCTGATTAAATACAGTAATGATAAAATTTAAACTCCTAAAAAAAGATATCCCTTGCTAGTCAATATAAAAGAACCAAGGATTAAATGTTACACATGTATGCGACCTAATAGCACCTGTATATGTAAACATCTTAATACTTTTCATACCAATACTCGTTTTATTATTCTGATGCATCCCAAAGAGTACAGAAAAGAAAAAAGTGGAACCGGTCACATAACAAACCTTCAACTTAAAAACTCTGAGGTAATTGTTGGTGTAGATTTTTCGGATAATAACCGCGTAAATGATATACTAGCGGATAAAGAAAATAAGGCTTTCCTACTGTATCCTGGTAAAGATAGTTTTAACATCTCTACAAGAAAAAGTGATGAAATAAATTCTTTCATGGGTAGTTATCCATACATTTTTATTCTTGATGGTACCTGGCCTTGCGCTCGTAAAATGCTTAAACTAAGCACCAACTTGCAACAACTAAAAAGAGTGAGTTTCGATAATAATATTAAATCGAAATTTATAATTAAACAGCAGCCTGCAGCGCTTTGTCTTAGTACTATTGAGTCTGTTTACACCGTAATAAACTTACTGAACAAGAGTAGTTTAGAAAAATGCAATACCAACAACTTCTTGCTTCCTTTCGAAAAGATGATAGAGCATCAGCTAGAATATGCGCTAAACCCCAATAGTAAAAACTACAGTGCCACGGAAAATAAAGTGATGATTACCAAGAACATCTATAAGAAAAAAACCGAAAGAAGTGTTATTTTCGAAAAAGAGCAATTGTAAGAACAACAACGAGTAGCATAATTTAAAAAAGATAAAACATGCAAGTAATTTTAGGGGCTAACGGAATAATTGGTGAGGAATTGGCGAAAGAATTAAGAGCAAATTATACCAACAACATAAAACTAGTGGGACGAAACCCTAAAAAAGTACATCCGAACGATATTTTACAGAAAGGAAACTTACTGAACCCAGATGATGTAAATAAAGCTTTGATAAATGCTGATATTGCATACATGACGGTTGGTCTTCCTTACAAACCTGATGTTTGGTTAAGCGATTGGCCTAAAATAATGCAAAATGTTATAAATGCTTGCAAGGCTAACAATTGCAAACTGGTTTATTTTGATAATACCTATGCCTATGCACAAGACTCTAAAATTCAAAAAGAAGACACCGAGTTAAATTCTGAAGGCAAAAAAGGAATTGCTAAAAAAAATACGGCCCAACTTTTACTAAAAGCAATAGCAAAAAAAGAAATTGAGGCTGTTATCTGCCGAGCGCCAGAATTTTATGGCCCCAGTAAAACAAAAGGAATAACAAACACACTTGTTTTCGAGAAGCTAAAAGCCAACAAAAAACCAAAAGTATTACTAAACGACAACGTATTACGAACTTTAATTTACACACCAGATGCAAGTAAAGCAATGGCCTTAATAGCCAATCACCCCGAAAGTTATGGTCAAACTTGGCACTTACCATGCGATGATAACCGACTTACTTACAAAGAAATTATTAGCGAGATTTCCAAGCAACTAGGTCGCACTATAAAATACGATATCTTAAATTCGTTTGTATTAAAAATGGCTTCCTTTTTTAACGTCAATAGTAAAGAAACGCAAGAATTTCTACCTCGTTATACCATCGATAATATATTTGATTCGTCTAAGTTTAAGAATAAGTTTCCCGATTTTAAAGTAACTTCTTATCAAGAGGGAATCAAAACAATAATTGATGATTATCAGATTAAATAAAATTGTAAATTAATTGTATAGAGAAAACATTAGTCATTAAATTTGTTATTTTGTAAAGAGTGTCTTAAAACTTGCTCTGTTAACCCCGAAATAAAATAAAATGGTAGAATTTTTAACCACAATATTTTTTGTTTTTGCAGTAATTGACCCTATTGGTTCAATACCCGTTTATCTCGAAGCTACTAAAGAATTTGATTTAGTTCATAAAAAGAAAATTGCTATAAGAGCTTCTGTTATTGCTTTTTTCATACTTCTGTTTTTTATTATAATCGGACAACTTATTTTAGAAGGAATGTCTGTATCTCTTGATGCTTTTCAAATTTCAGGTGGTGTAATTCTATTTTTGTTTGCATTAACAATGATATTCGGAGATGGAAAACCTGAACTAGAAAAAAACAGAATTACAGACTATAAACACGTTACCATATTTCCTATTGCGATTCCTTCAATAGCTTCACCAGGAGCAATTATGGCTGTTGTTTTAATGACCGATAATCATATTTACTCAATTCAACAACAATCTATCACAACTATAATAGTTTTACTCGTTATCGGAATTACTTGTCTTATTCTTTTAGGAGCTAATCATTTACAAAAACGAATAGGTGATTATGGAATTACGGTGATTAGTAAAATTATGGGACTTATTTTAGCTTCTTATGCTGTACAGAGTATATTAAGTGGAATAAGTAGTTACTTTGGATAATACATAAAAAAAACTAATAACCACCTTATTTAAAGTTAATTACAAGTAAAAGAACACTGTGCTTATAAAAAACACAGTAAACAAAATATGTTGTAGATCAGCTTACTTAAAAGCATACTGATAAAAACTTACCAGTTTTTTTACTTAATTTTAATATTTAAACCGCGTATTAAAGAACTTCTAGTAAAATATTGAACAACATTAAATAAAGTAAAAATGAAGGTTACCATTGAAAAAAACGAGAAAATTGCAAGCATGATCTTTGCATCTATTTACCCACTTTACTGGAATAGGTTAGAAAAAAATGGCAGAACAAAAGATGAGTTTCATCAAGTACTCGAATGGTTTACTGGTTTTAATGAAAACAAACTACAAGACCTCATTAAAGAGAAAGTAACATTTAAATCCTTTTTTGAGCAAGCAAAAATTCACACCAACGCACATATGATTAAAGGAGTTGTTTGTGGGTATCGAATTGAAGAAATACCTAAAGAATTCGAGCTATACAAACAATGCAGGCAAATGGAAAAGTTGATTGATGAATTGGCTAAAGGGCGTAAAATGGAGAAAATTTTACGAATAGAAAAGAAGTAAACTCCTTCCATAAAAGCAGCTGTCTATGGTCGTTTAGTTGATAAAAACAACTCTACTAGAATACTCTTATTTAAACTCCAAATTGCGTTAAGTGATGTTCTAAATGCTTGTAAAAAGAATTATTCCATTCTTGTTTTGTTAACCTTCCAAAAGAATGTGATTCTTTTCCGTCGAAATACGCACCTCCTAGCTGTTGAGTTTTAATTATAAAGGCTATTAAGCGTTTTTTTTCTGTTGTAAATTCACGTTCATCGGTAATGATAAATTGCGGAGCAGTTCTTCCGTTTCTTGCAAAAGGAGTTTCATTTACCACAGCCTTTTTTACAAATGCCTTAAGCAACATTCTAACAACACTATTTGGTCTTGGATGCTTACTTGTATAAACCATTTCGTAAGTAACACAACAATGTGCTAGCATTTCGGCAACACTCATTTTACCCCAGTCAGGCTGACTTGTTGGAGTTAATTTTTCTATTCTATTAATTAGCTCGTTAGTAACTTCTTTGTTAAAAATATTCTTCATTTTTATGCTTTTTTAGCTAGTAAAATAATATCTGAAATGTGTGCATAAGTTACAATTAAACAATCTGACATACTATCTAAAACATAGATTACCTGCACTTACACAATCTTTTAAAGGTTACTTACTTACAACTGTAACTTTCAGTATATATTTATGCTACTAGAATTTATTTCAGATTAAATAATATGATTAAAAATGTTAGTTATGTTACCAATTATAAACTTTTAATATGCATTCAAATTCCTTTTAAACAACCAGATAAGGTTTTGGTAATTCATTTTTTAATGCATAATTTTAAACAGCAATTCTTTTAAAATATCTGCATGAGACTGATTGGCTCCTACCCCTTTACTTTTCACATCTGCTTCGCGCAATAAAGCGATTACCTGTGATACTTTTCGCATTGGATAATTTTTTGCAGCCGAGCTATAATCGTCTACAAAAAAAGGATTCACACCTAAATTTTTAGCAACAGAACCTTTCGATTTATCTTTTAATCCGTGGTATATTAACAACTGTGTAAAAAAACTATTTAACAATGAAATAGTCATTACTAACGGATTACTTTTCGGGTTTTGGGCAAAATAATTTATAATCCTATTTGCCTTTACCACATCTCGCTGCCCTATTGATTTACGCAATTCGAAATTATTAAAATCTTTAGAAATTCCAATATTATCTTCAATATGCTTATCGGTTATAATTGTATCTTTTGGTAAAACAGAAGTTAATTTATCTAACTCGTTTGCTATTTTACTTAAATCAACTCCCAAAAACTCCACTAACATCTGAGATGCTTTAGGCTCGATATTGTATTTTTTGCCACCTAAAACTCTACGAATCCAGTCAGCAACCTGATTTTCATATAATTTCTTACTCTCATAAATCAATCCGTTTTTAGCAATTGCTTTATAGGCCTTTTTACGTTTATCTAACTTTTTATATTTATAATTAAAAACCAAAACCGTAGTAGGTTGCGGATTTGCTGCATAAGCCTCAATCTTATCAATAGTACGACTTAAATCTTGTGCTTCTTTTACAATAATCACCTGGCGATCTGCCATCATCGGATATCGTTTTGCTGACGAAATAATTTCATCAATAGAAACATCTCGACCATACATTACTACCTGATTAAATCCTTTTTCAGACTCATCAAGTACATTTTTTTCAATATAATCAGAAATTTTATCAATATAATAAGGCTCCTCACCCATTAAGAAATAAACAGGCTTTATGCTTCCTCCTTTTATATCTGCTATAATATTTTTAATTTCGTTCATATAATTTTCGCTTTTAGCGATGTTGATAACATCGTCCTCCTCCTTTAACTTTTCTTCTACAAGAACTACCAGATTTTGTTCTTGCTCCACAAGTAGAACTACTATTACTACTTTTTTGATACATATTTAAGGAACGCTTTACTTGTTTTGTATGCTGATAACAATAACCATTTGCAAGTTTTGTTGTGTGCTTACACCTCGTTCCTTTTTTGGTATATCCACTACATCGCACACTATTAGACTTCCCTACCGCTTTATTTTGAAAACTATTTGATACACCTAAAAAAGCAGGTTTACATATTTTGCACCTTCCTAAACCAATCGTTTTAATTTCTTGCGTACTAACTTTTGTGGATACATTTTCAACCATTCTACAGGTAGCCGTATGAAACTTTTTTCCAGACGGAGTTTTGTAAAAACTTTGCGCTTGTACCTGAATTGCAACAATGAATAAAATGAAAAAACTAAACCGCACTTTACTTAACTTAAATAATTACTTTTGAAACATGCAAAAATTGAATCTTCCCAACTATACATTCGAGCTCAAAAGTAGCGAAAATAAGACGCTTATTTTTGATAAATGGAGAAAAAAATACTTGGTGTTAACTCCAGAAGAATGGGTACGTCAACATTTTGTGCAATTTTTGATCGACAAAAAAAAATATCCTGTTTCGTTAATTGCTCTTGAAAAACAACTAACTATAAACAACTTAAAAAAACGTACTGATGTTGTTATTTTCTCTTCGGATGGAACGCCAAATATTATTGTAGAATGCAAGGCTCCGAAAATTAAAATAGCACAAGATACTTTCGATCAAATTGCACGCTATAACTTAAAATTAAATGCGAATTATTTAGTTGTTACCAACGGATTACAGCATTATTTTTGCAAGCTTGATAAAGAAAATGAAACCTATATATTTTTAGAAGATATTCCAGATTATAAATAAGTTGCTACTTTGAGTAGCCTCACCGATTAGTTCTCGATACAAAACTCTAAAAAAAGAGTTTCACTCGAACTGACAACAAATCAATTATAAACAAACTGGCAATTCGAGTATTTTTGTAAAATGAAAAATGTATCGAGAAGTCTCACCGATTAGTTCTCGATACAAAACTCTAAAAAAAGGAGTTTTACTCGAACTGACAACACATTAAATATAAATAAACTGTCACTTCGAGTAGTTTGAAGAATGAAAAAAATGTATCGAGAAGTCTTACTTATTTATTCTCTATAAAAAATAATTTCACTAGTTCTTACAATAAACAAGAACATAAAATGTAAATTCGCTCTCTTGAAAACAGCAATCGTTATATTAAATTGGAATGGTAAAAAATTGTTAGAACAGTTTTTACCATCGGTCGTAAATTTTAGCTCACAAGAGGCCGAAGTTTATGTAGCCGACAATGCTTCTACTGATGATTCTATTGAATTTATCAAGCAAAACTACCCTACTGTAAAAATTGTAAAAAACAGTATTAACGGCGGTTATGCTAAAGGATATAATGATGCTTTACAACATATTGATGCCGATATTTATTGCTTAGTAAATTCGGATATTGAAGTTACTAAAAACTGGCTAACACCTATTTTAACTACTTTTAAAACAGCGCTAAATACAGCCATAATTCAACCAAAAATTTTAGATTTTAAAGACAAATCGAAATTTGAATATGCGGGTGCTGGTGGTGGTTTTGTAGATTTATATGGCTATCCGTATTGTCGTGGACGTATTTTTAATCATTTAGAAACCGACAACGGACAGTTTAATGATACTGTTGATACTTTTTGGGCTTCAGGTGCTTGTTTGTTTATTCGCTCTGAGGTTTACCATAAACTAAATGGTTTTGATGAAGATTATTTTGCACATCAAGAAGAAATAGATTTGTGCTGGCGTGCACAAAATGAAGGTTTTAATATTAAATATGTTGGTGACTCTACTGTTTACCATGTTGGTGGAGCAACATTGGAAGCTATCAACCCTAAAAAAACATACTTAAACTTTAGAAATAGTTTACTAAACGTTGTTAAGAACGTACCGCAAAAATGGTTTTTATTCGTTATTTTTTCTCGTTTGATTTTAGACGGAATTGCGGCTATAAAATTCTTAACAGAGTTAAAACCAAAACACACACTTGCTATTTTAAAAGCACATATTAGTTTTTATGCAAACTTCTTTAAATTTTTAGGGAAAAGGAAATTATTACAGAAAAAAGCTAATTACAACTTACACACTTCAGTTATTTGGCAATACTTTGCTTTGGGAAGAAAAAAATTTAATGAGTTGAAATAATTTATTTTTCAAACCATTAAATTTTTTGATTAAGTATATATTATATTTTTTCTACAATACAATTAGCTCCTTTATATATTGCTTTTATCTTCTTTTTTGTTCTGCCCTTAGCCTCTATATCAATATATTTTTTTTCATCAGTTTCAGGAACTCTAATTATTTGAATTTTAGATTTAGCTAACTTATTCAACTCAGATTTCGTAAGTGAAAAAGCAAAAGAATAAGCAGTAAAATTAGCTGAAGACGATATAGTCATACCTCCGCCTCTTGATGGATAAAAATCATTTGAATATGTTACTTCTTCAATTACAGGCAATGAAACCCTATTAGATATTAATTTAATTTTATCTCCATTTTCAAGTTTCACCAAAAAAATTGTTTCTTCTTTAAACTTATGAGTTCTTTCTCCTGGGTAATTAAAAACTATTTCAAGTAATATTTTATCTTTTTTAATTTCAAAGTACACTGTTTTGCCCCTAAAATCAAAAGAAATAATTTTTTCCTCAGAAAAAGGATCTGTTTTAGTTTTACATTTTTGAGAATGAATTGTACTTGATAAAATAAGTAAGAAAAATAAAGTTACTATTTTTTTGCTCTTCATATTTGCTTTTTTTTTTAAAAGCAGCAAAGGTAACTACAAAATATCTAAACTCCCTTTTCCTTCACGAATTACTTCTGGGTAGTCATCTGTTAAATCTATTACTGTTGATGCATAGTTATCACCAAAACCACCATCAACAACAAGATTAACTATGTTTTGCCATTTCTCGAAAATTAACTCAGGATCTGTAGTGTATTCTATAACCTCATCTTCATCGTGAATAGAAGTTGAAACTATTGGGTTACCTAAAGCGGCTACAATTGCGCGAGCAATATTATTATCTGGCACACGAATACCTACCGTTTTACGTTTCTTAAAAACTTTTGGTAAAGAGTTACTTCCTGGTAAAATAAAGGTATAAGGTCCTGGTAGTGCTCTTTTTAAAATTTTATAAGTAGCCGTATCTATTTGTTTCACATAATCTGATAAATGACTTAGATTGTTACAAACAAACGAGAAGTTAGACTTCTCTAACTTTACGCCTTTTATCTTTGCTATTTTTTCTAATGCTTTTGTATTGGTAATATCGCAGCCTAATCCATAAACAGTATCTGTTGGATAAATTACCAAACCGCCATTTTGCAACACTTTTACAATTTTAGCTATTTCTTTCGGGTTCGGATTGTCGTTATACAGTTTTATGAATTGTGCCATGTCTTAAAATTTATCAAAATCGAAATCGTCTATATTTTCAAAGCTAGGATAATCGTCATCAAGATCGTCATCTAAATCATCAGAAACAGCGGCTGTAAATTCTTTTTCAGGTGCTTCATCAGGAATTTCACCCACCGTTAAGATTATTTTAGATTCGGTAACTAGTTCGTCAGATTGCTCTACAACTTCCACATAAAACGTCCACATTTGTAAAAAATCATATACATATATCAGTTTATCATTCATACTAGGCAATGTTTCTTTTAAAACACAAGTAGCCATTGATGTTTCTTCACCTGCTTCTGCCATGTCGAACAACGGAATTTCTTCACCTTGATTCCAATCTTCATCGGTACGATAAAAAGAGGCCATTTCTTGTCCGTTAAAACCAAACGATTTAGCGATATCGAAATGTAAATCTTCCAATGATTTTACTTCATTAACCACTAATGTTCTAATTACATCTTTTTTGGTATCTAATATTACACGTACTTTATACATTCTATCATTTTTAGTCGCCACAAAAATACGTATTTTTGACTGAAAATTATAGCAAAATGAACAAGCAACAATCTCTCGATATACTTAACGGCTACAATAAAGACACTTTAATGGAAACTCTTAAAATTGAGTTCGTTGATGTTGGTGCTGATTTTTTAACTGCAAAAATGCCTGTAAATTCAAAAGTACACCAACCTTATGGAATTTTACACGGCGGTGCTACAGCAGCTTTAGCCGAAACTGTTGGTAGTTCTGCTTCTGCTTTTTTCTTAAATGATAAAAGTAAAATCGTAAAAGGGATTGAACTGAGTATTAATCATCTAAAAAGTAAAAAAGAAGGAGAAGTTTTTGCCACTGCGACAGCAATTCACCAAGGAAGAACTACTCATTTATGGGAAGTTAAAATTGTTGATGAAGAGGATAATTTGATTTCTTTATGCAAAATAACCAACATTGTTTTAGATAAGAAGTAAATGAAATTATTTAAGAAAATTTTTAAAATTATAGCGCTATTTTTATTTTTAGCGCTTATAATTATATATTTCTTATTCTCTAGTTTCTCTGCACCAAAACCTGACAAAAAAGTAATTAGTAAGTTTATTAATAGTAGTATAAAACCTACAGTAACACACGAAACATTCGCTTCTTCTAAATTCAGAAAACTAACCATACAAAAAGACACTACATTGCCTACATTGGTTTTTGTTCATGGAACCATTGGTTCATCTACCGATTTTATTGAGTATATGACTGATAGTTTGCTGTTAACTAAAACAAATATGGTTTCTTATGACAGAATTGGTTACAATTATAAAGATACCAATTCGGTACAAAAAAGTATTGCTTTTGAGCGTGATATGCTACATGATATTATTGAAAACTTACATCCTAAAAAAACAATTTTAGTAGGCTATTCTTATGGCGGGCCAATTGCTTTAGCTGTAAAAAAAGAGGTAAAGAAAGTTATTTTACTAGCTCCTGCAGTTTATAGTAAAGTAGAACCGATGCCTTGGGCTATTAATTTATACAAATGGAACCTAACGCGTTGGTTGATTCCTGATATTTGGAAAGAGGCTTCTAAAGAGAAAATATCACATAAAAAAGATTTACAGCATTTTGAAAACAACTGGAAATCGTCTCCTAATAAGATTTTAAGTATTCACGGAACCAATGATTGGATTGTTCCTTATGAAAACTCTTTATTCTTACAAAATCAATTTCCTATAGAGCAGTTCGAATTAACTACTATTGATAATGCTGGCCATGGATTAATATGGAGCAACTTTAAAAAAAATAAACAACAATTACTAAATCAATTAGATTGACTATATTTTTAAGCATAGAAAAAGCTCTCGAAAGCAAGCTCCCTTTTGTCGTTTATCGAAAACCAAATGCTAGATTATTAAAAGGATGGTTTCAAAAAAACGAAAATCTATATACTTCGAAAGAGTATACCGAAAGTGGTTTTATATTTGCACCTTTTGATGATAAAAATACTGCTGTTTTACTTCCTAAAGAACATTCTCTTTTTCAGGAAGAAGAAGCCTCATTTAAGATTGATATAATAGATGAACATAATTTTGACCCTGATTATTCTTCAGAAAAATCACATATTCATTTAGTTGAAAAAGGAGTTAAAGCAATTGATGAAAATCAATTTAAAAAAGTTGTCTTGTCAAGAAAAGAAGAAGTAAAACTTACCGATTTTAACGCTATTAAAACATTTAAAAAGCTTCTGGCAAACTACTCAAATGCATTCACTTATATATGGTTTCATCCGAAAGTTGGAATGTGGTTAGGTGCAACGCCAGAAACTTTAGTACAAATTAAAGACAATAATTTTAAAACAATGTCTTTAGCAGGAACACAAGTTTTTAATGGCACAACCAATGTTTTTTGGCCTCCAAAAGAAATTGAAGAGCAACAATTTGTAACCGATTATTTAACAGATAAACTTTTAAATATTTGCAATAAAACAGCAAAAGGAACTGTAGAAACTATAAAAGCTGGGAGTTTATTACACTTAAGAACCTTAATTTCTGGAGAAATGAATTCAGAAAATTCGACTTTAATAAAAAAACTACATCCAACACCGGCTGTTTGCGGATTACCTTTAGAAAACGCTAAAGAATTCATTTTAAAAAACGAAAATTATAACAGAAGTTATTACACTGGTTTTTTAGGCGAATTGAATTTAAAAATTGATAACAAAAACACTTCTGAGCTTTTTGTAAACCTTAGGTGTATGGAAATTAAAAATAGTTCAGCTTTTATCTTTGTTGGTGGTGGAATCACCAAAGAAAGCAAGCCTAAAAGTGAATGGAAAGAGACTGTTGCGAAAACAAAAACAATGAAAAAAATCTTATAATTTTTATTCTTTAACGAGCTGTGTGTTTTGACAAAATATTCTGAATTCGAGTAAATTTCACGATTAAAATCAGTGAAATTTATATCAAAAATAAGATTTAAAAGAGTTCTCGATACAATTTTTAACAGCTCAAAATCACTCGAGCCTATATACTTTTATTTTTTTATTCAAAATACAAAGCAGTTTTATTTACATTCTATTAATATTCATAAAAATAAAAAGCACCAACTTTTAACAGTTAGTGCTCTTATGTGTAAATTGAATTTGAATTGATTTTTTTAGCGCTAACTTAAATACGAAATACGTTTTGTATTTAAGTTTTTACTTCAGTTATCTTCTGCTTAAATATCATCGAAAGAAACGTCTGTAAAACTTTCTGCTGAAGCTACCTCCTGCTCTTCTCCTGTTGTTTCTTCTTCTTTTTTGTAATCTTTTTGGTGACGTTCACTTATTACTTCAGATCCTTTTTCGTTTACAATAAAATCTGTCGCTTTATTTAGCATCTCTTTAAAGTCAGAAAAATCTTCTTTATATAAGTAAATTTTATGCTTTTGATAATGAAAAGAACCATCATCATGGGTGAATTTTTTACTCTCTGTTACCGTTAAGTAATAGTCATCTGCTTTTGTAGATCTTACATCAAAAAAATAGGTTCTTCTTCCAGCTCTTAAAACTTGTGAAAAAATTTCTTCTTGCTCTACTCTCTCTCTCTCACTCATAATTCGTTTCTTAAATAATAATTGTTTACTTAAAATTGCTCAACAAATCTAACAAAATAATTGACTTGGCAATACGAAACCTTACATTTCTTTTTCTAAAAGTTGCTGTTCGTAAAGCTCTTTATAATAACCTGCTGTTTCTATTAATTGATTATGAACACCTTGCTGAATAATCTTACCTTCATCTAAAATAATAATTTTATCGGCATTTTTTGCTGATGAAACTCTGTGGCTAATAATAATTGTGGTTTTATCGCTCGATACTTTTTCTAAATTAAATAGAATTTGCTCTTCTGTTTCTGTATCGACTGCGGATAAACAATCATCAAAAATTAAAATTTTAGGATTCTTTATAATAGCTCTTGCAATAGAAGTTCGCTGCTTTTGCCCTCCCGATAAAGTAACGCCTCGTTCTCCTAAAATAGTTTTATAACCCTCTTTAAAATCGACTATATTATCATGAATCACCGCATTTTTTGCTGCGGCTATAATTTCTTCTTCTGTAGCGTCTTCTTTTCCGAACTTTATATTATTCTGAATCGTATCAGAAAACAAAAACGGATCTTGTGGCACAAAACCAATTTGCCTTCTTACATCATATAAATTGCACTCCTTAATATTTATCCCGTCAATTAAAACTGCTCCCTCACTTACATCATACAAACGAGAAATTAAATTAATTATTGTTGTTTTTCCACTTCCTGTTTTACCTAAAACAGCTAAAGTTTCTCCTTTTTTAATTACCAGGTTCACTTTATTTAAAGCAGTAATATTGGTATCTTCATACGTTAAAGACACATTTTTAAATTCAATTTCTCCTGCAACCTCAGTCGTTACATCTGTAGTATTTACAATTTCAGGAATCTCTTCTAAGAATTCATTAATTCTTTGTTGCGAAGCTTCTGCTTGTTGCACCATAGAAGTTACCCAACCAACTACTGCTACAGGCCAAGTAAGAATATTTACATACATTACAAATGCCCCAATGGCTCCTAGTTGAATTTCACCTGCAATGTATTGTTTACCTCCTATATACAGTACTATAATATTACTAAGGCCTATTAATAAAATCATTAGTGGAAAAAATAAAGCCTGAATTTTATATAGCTCTATGTTTTTTTCTTTACTTTGATCTGCTATTTCATCAAACGATGCAATTACCTCTTCTTCTATCGCATAGGATTTCACAACATTAATTCCCGAAAAAAACTCTTGATTAAATGTTGTTAATTTTGATAAGTATTGCTGAACAATTGTACTACGTTTATTTATTTGCCTACTTAACACAAAAATAGAAACCGATAAAATAGGAAACGGAATCATGGTATATAATGTAAGCTTTGGTGAAATGGCATACATCTGAGAAAACCCAATTGCTAGAGATACCAACATGTTTAAAGAATACATAATTGCAGGTCCGAAATACATACGAACCTTAGATACATCTTCACTAATACGATTCATTAAATCGCCCGTTCTGTTCTTTTTATAAAAATTGTTAGATAAGCGTTGGTATTGCTGATAAATCTCATTCTTAAGATCAAACTCAATCATTCTCGACATTACAATAATTGTTTGTCTCATTAAAAAAGTAAAAAAACCTCCTAATAAAGTTACTCCTATTATAAGTAATATATTATGTAGTAAAACGGTTTTTACTTCTGATAAATCTGTTACTTTACCTAACTGATAATCTTCAACAACATTTAAGGAATCACCAACAAAATCGGGAATTTTAAGCGTTAAAATTTTTGCTAATACTGTAATTAATACTCCTAATAATAATCTCCATTTGTATTTAATAAAGTACTTATTAAGATATTGTAATGATTTCAATTTAAATATGTTTTTTGTTAAAAATTAAGGCTCAAAACGCTTTTTCGTTAAAGATAACATAATTTAGGTCTCTTTTTTTGCTTATGTTTTAACGATTTCTTATTTTTGCCCTCGAATTTTAGAGATTATTAAAACAACCTCAAATTAAAAAAAAACAAAAATGACATCAGAAATCATTGATACTAAAGACCTTAAGAATGACCCAGTATTTGGTCAGTTATCTTTTGACAATCACGAACAAATCGTTTTTTGCAATGACGAAGATACAGGTTTAAAAGCAATAATTGGTATTCATAACACAACTTTAGGACCTGCTTTAGGTGGTACTAGAATGTGGCAATATAATAATGAATGGGAGGCTCTTAACGACGTATTACGTTTGTCTCGCGGAATGACTTACAAATCTGCTATTACAGGATTAAATCTTGGTGGTGGTAAAGCTGTAATTATTGGTGATGCCAAAACTCAAAAAAACGATGCTTTAATGCGTAAATTCGGAGAGTATGTAAACTCTTTAAGTGGACGTTATATTACTGCCGAAGACATTGGTATGGAAACTCGCGACATGGATGTTATTCGTGAAGTTACACCTCACGTAACTGGTGTTTCTGAAGCAATTGGAGGATCTGGAAATCCATCTCCTGTAACTGCTTATGGTGTTTACATGGGAATGAAAGCTGCTGCTAAATATCGTTTTGGTACAGATAATTTAGAAGGTAAGAAAATTTTAGTACAAGGAATTGGTCATGTTGGTGAAACTTTAGTAAAACATATTACTGATGAAGGAGCTAAAGTTATCTTAAATGATATAAACGAAGCTCGTTTAGAAGAACTAAGTAAAAAATACGGTGCAAACGTAGTTTTAGGAAATGATATTTACGGGTTAGATGTAGATATTTATGCTCCATGTGCTTTAGGCGCAACAATAAACGACGCAAGTATTGCTCAGTTAAAAGCGAAAGTTATAGCAGGTGCTGCAAATAATCAATTAGAAAATGAGTTAAAACACGGTAAATTATTAAGAGAAAAAGGAATTGCTTACGCACCTGATTTCTTAATTAACGCTGGTGGAATTATAAATGTATATGCAGAAGTTGCTGGTTACGACAAGGCTGAAAGCTTAAAAAGAACTGAAAACATCTACAATACTACCTTAGATATTTTCAATTTAGCCGATAAAGAAAGTATTACAACACACCAAGCTGCTTTTAATATTGCACAAGCAAGAATTGATGCTCGTAAAAAAGAGCAAAATAGCTAGATAAAAAACAAAAAAGTTTTATTTTTGCAGAGCGTTAGAAATATTTTCTATCGCTCTTTTTTTTAAAGTTCTTTAAAATGATTAACAGAAGACATATTCGAGTTAAGGTAATGCAGTCGGTTTATGCAATGCAGCAATCGCAAAGTGATAATATTGTAAAGGAAGAAAAATTCTTGCAAAACAGTATTCAAAAAATGTATGATTTATATGTTCTTAACCTCCAACTGTTAGTTGAAGTTCAGAAATTAGCTCATAAAAGAATAGAACTTTCTAAAAAGAAAATTCTTGTCACCAAAGAAGACTTAAACCCTAACACTAAGTTTGTTAACAATAAAGTTATCAACTTACTTAACGAAAGTGTAAGTTTAGAGGGTTATGTTGAACTTAACAACCTTAATTATTGGGAATTTGACAATGAATATGTTCGTATTATTTTAGATGAATTACTAGAAAGTGATTTATATAAAAAATACATGATTACAGCTGATGATTCATACGCTACAGACAAAAATTTTATTATCGAATTTTTTAAAGAAATAATTGCGCCTAATGAAAAATTAGCAGATTATTTTGAAGATAAGATGATTTCGTGGGTAGATGATATTCCTTTTGTAAACACCTGGATAGTAAAATCGTTAAATAAACAAAAAGCTCATAACCCTTTTATTTTAGGAAGCTTATATAAAGATAGTGAAGACAAGCAGTTTGTATCTAACTTATTTACTAAAACGGTATTACATCAACATAAATATCAAGAAGATATTATAGATAAAACTCCGAATTGGGAAGCAGATAGAATTGCGGATATCGATATGATTATTATTAAAATGTCGATTACCGAATTTTTACATTTCCCCTCAATACCTACAAGAGTTAGTATAAACGAGTACATAGAACTTGCCAAAGATTATTCGACAAACAAAAGTGGTTATTTTATCAATGGTGTTTTAGATAAATTATCTAAAGATTACCTTGCTTCTGAGAAGATGGTTAAAATTGGTAGAGGATTATTATAAAATTATTATTTTTACAAATAAATTAAAATATATTAAAATGAAGAAAATAGCAGTAGCAATTGCATTTGTTCTTTCAACAGGAATATTAGTTTCTTGTGGGCAAGGAAATGCATCATCTAAAGTAAAAAAAGAAAACGTAGAAAACGCTGAGAAAAGAGATGTTTCTATTAATGCTGGCGCAGCTTCTATATCTTTTGACAAACAAGAATATAATTTCGGAACTGTGAAAGAAGGAGATGTTGTTAAAACTTCTTTTACTGTAACAAATACAGGTAAAGGAGATTTAGTTATTACAAATGCACAAGCAAGTTGTGGATGTACTGTACCAGTTTGGCCTAAGGAAGCTATTGCTCCTGGAGAAACAGGTGAAATACAAGTAAGTTTTAACACAAACGGTAAACCTAACAGACAATCTAAATCTATAACATTAACTACAAATACTGTAAAAGGTAGAGAAATCTTAAAGATTTCTGGTATGGTAACTCCTAAAAACAAAGCGATATAATGTTTGCATCTATTTTTTTACAAGCAAGTACACAAGAAAGTATTATGAATATGCTTCCTTTTGTTGCCATGATTGGTGTTTTTTATTTTTTGATTATTCGCCCGCAAATGAAGCGTCAAAAAAATGAAAAGAAATTTCAATCAACAGTTCAAAAAGGAAGTAAAGTAATTACAAGTAGTGGAATTCATGGTAAAATTGTTGAAATCAACGATAACGATAATACTATTACTATTGAAACAGGTGCTGGGAAAATTAAATTTGAACGATCTGCTATTTCAATGGAATTAAGCAAAAAATACAATACAGAAGTTAAAAAGTAATTAATGTATTTATTATAAAAAAGAGCGCTAATTAGCGCTCTTTTTTGTTTTTTATGTAGATTGCATAATATTTATAAACTTTGAAAGACATTTTTAACATACCTAAAGCTTTTTTCGGTTTTTTATTAGCCTCTATTCTCTTTTGGCTATTAATAAATCTATCGAAAGAATACACTGTTGAGATAGCTATTGACACGGTGTATACTAATTTATCTATCGAAAAAACAATTATTGACACTCCTATTAAAAAAATTCCTTTACTTATAAAAGGAAGTGGTTTTAAATTGATTTCTACTAGTTTTTCTAATGATAAAATAGCACTAGATTTAAAACTAATAAGCAAAAAAAAAGATACTGATTACTATTTTTACACTAAAAAACTACAATCTGAGGTACAAAATCAGTTAAAAAATGGCATCAAATTAGTTAGCATTCAAAAAGATACTATTCCTTTAAAAATTGGAACTTTACATTCTAAAGAAGTTCCTTTAATAACCAATTTAGATATAAATTTTAAGCTTGGTCATGATTTATCATCTCCCATAAGTGTACAACCTAATACCGTTTTAATTTCAGGTGAACAGTCTTTATTAAAGAAAATATCCTCTCTAGATTTAGCGCCGATAAATTTAGACAATGTTTCTAAAAGCATTAAAATTAACGCATCAATAAATATTCAGCCAAACATTAAAATAGATATTACATCTGCTCAAATAAGCATTTTTGTTGATAAATTTACAGAAGGAGAAGTTGAAGTTCCTATTTCAATAAAAAATGCTCCTAAAGAAATAAATATTTTCCCTAAAAAAGTAAAGATCATATACAAAGTAGGCTTAAAAAACTTTAATAAAGTAGATGCTAGTTTATTTAGAATAGAATGTGATTATAATCAGGTAAAAAACAATCAAGCTACCTATTTAGCTCCCAAATTAATTAAGCTTCCAGATTCGGTTACTGTCGTTAGAATAGTTCCTGAAAAAATAGACTTTTTAATACATAAATAATGGTAATAGGTATAACAGGCGGTATTGGCAGCGGAAAATCGACTGTTATAAAAATGTTTTCTAAATTTAAAAACATTGCTATTTATATTGCAGATGATGAAGCAAAAAAATTAATGAACTCTTCTATTGAGATTAAAACGCAATTAATTGCTGAGTTCGGTAAAGATGTATACATAAACAACAACCTTAATAGACCTTATTTAGCTAATATTGTTTTTAAAGACACGCAAAAGTTAAATGTTTTAAATGCTATTGTGCACCCAGTTGTTAACCAACATTTACAAGACTTTATCCTTAAAAATATTCATAAAGATTATATTTTATATGAAAATGCAATTTTATTTGAAAATGGAAGCAATGCTTTTTGCAATAAAATAATTACTGTTACGGCTCCTGAAAAAACTAGAATTCAACGTGTTTTAGAAAGAGATAAAACTACTATAGACGCTGTAAAAAGTAGGATTAAAAGTCAATGGAATCAATCAAAAAAAACATTGCAATCTCATTATGTAATTGAAAATATCACTTTTACCAAAACCGAAGAGCAAATATTAAATATTCATAATATTTTAACAAAAATCATCAAGTAACTTACGTGTTTTTACTTTTTTTTGTTAAAATCATCTTAATTTTTCAGTAACTTTGTTAATCTAAGTTAAAAGCAAACACTCCTTCGTTTTATTGATTTATTTTTGAATAATGGGTAAGAAAATTTTTATTCTTATTGTTGTATTAATGAGCATTTCTTTAATAGGTATTATCGCTGTTCAAGTATATTGGATTAAGGATTCTATAAAGAGTAAACAACAACAATTTGACAATAACATTAAAATTGCATTAGCAAAAACATCTGAAAGGATTAAGGATAGTGAGTACTCTGAATTTGTACAAAACAATCAGGAGTTTCTTAATGACAGAAAGTTTGTTTCTAAAGCTGAAATAGACACTTATTTATTTCAACAGATAGACACAACTAATAAAAGAAAATTTACATTTGGTACTACTCTTTTAGCTGAGAGCATAAAGATGCCAAGTGATTTTGTAAACAACGATTCTATAGTTTTTAAACGCTATACCGGTAAACAAGATTTTTATTCATCGCAAGTAATTAAATCTACCAATAAAGATTTTAACTCTTTTATTGAAGAAAACAGTTTTTCGACCGTAAAAACATATCCGAAATTTAATAGAAGATTAACTGAAGATATGCTTCTTCAACGCAACAAAATTTACCCTATTAACGAGCGAATAAGCAACATACAACTTAACAATACTATAAGAGAAGAGTTAAGCAAAATGAATATTAACCAAGATTTTAAATACTGTGTATATGAAGATGGTTTAGCTACACAATTAAAATCTGGTTACTTTAATATTCAACCAAATGATGCATATCATAGTTTATTTGCAGATGACAATGGTAATAGTGAATACAAACTGTATGTAAAATTTCCTGATGAGCGTAAAAATCTTTTATCAGGAATGATGAAAATTCTAGGCTTATCTTTATTATTTATTGGTATAATTATTGCTGCTTTTTCAACATCATTATATCAATTAGTTCGTCAAAAAAAGATTTCTGAGATAAAAACAGATTTCATAAACAACATGACACATGAGTTTAAAACACCTATTGCGACTATAAACCTAGCTTTAGATGCTATTAAAAATCCGAAAATAATATCAGACGAGACTAAAGTAAAGCGTTATGTGCAAATGATACGTGAAGAAAACAAACGTATGCACGGTCAGGTAGAAAATGTATTGCGAATTTCTAGATTAGAGAAAAATCAGATAGAAATTAGTAAGGATGCTATCGATATGCACGACACTATAGAAGAAGCTATTGAACACATTCAATTATTAGTAGACGATAAAAAAGGAAGTGTAACATCTCATTTCAAAGCTATATCAACTGAAGTACTTGGTAACCAGTTTCATATAATTAACATTATAGTTAATATGTTAGAAAACGCCATAAAATACTCTAATGAAAGCCCAAAAATTGATGTTTATACTGAGAGTACAAATAAATACTTTATCTTTAAGATAAAAGATGAAGGTATTGGAATGAGTAGAAATGCTCAGAAATATGTTTTTGATAAATTTTACAGAGAACATAAAGGAAATATACATAACGTAAAAGGTCATGGTTTAGGACTGGCTTATGTTAAGGAGATTATAGACAGCCATCATGGTACTGTTCATGTTGAAAGTGAAAAAGGTAAAGGAAGTTTATTTACAGTGAAATTACCGTTAATTTAAAATCAAAAAAATGGGAAGCAAAAAAATACTATTAGTAGAAGACGATCCGAATTTCGGAACAGTTCTTAAAGATTATTTAGCATTAAATGACTACAACGTTACACATGCTAAAGATGGGATAGATGGGTTAATCATGTTTAAAAACGGAGAATATGATTTATGTATTTTAGATGTTATGATGCCTCGTAAAGACGGCTTTTCATTAGCACAAGATATTCGTGTTACAAATAAAGAAATTCCAATTATCTTTTTAACCGCTAAAACATTAAAAGAAGATGTTTTAAGAGGTTACCAAGTTGGTGGTGATGATTATTTAAACAAACCTTTCGATTCTGAAGTTTTATTACATAAAATAAAAGCTATTTTACAGCGTAAAGAAAACGAAAAATCTAGCGACACAGATGAGTTTGAGTTTAAAATTGGTGGATTTGAGTTTAACTCTAAACTACGCCACCTTTCACTTAATGGTGCAGAAGCGCAAAAACTCTCACCAAAAGAAAGTAAACTTTTACGCATGTTGGCTATTCATAAAAATGATTTAATGCCACGTGAATTGGCGTTAACAAAAATTTGGAGAGATGACAACTACTTCACTTCTCGTAGTATGGATGTTTATATTGCTAAACTTCGTAAATACTTAAAAGGCGATGAAAATGTTGAAATACTTAACATTCATGGTGAAGGGTTTAGATTATTAGAAAAAATATAAAAACTAAATCATAAAAAGATTAATAAAGACTTCCTTTTCCCAGGAAGTCTTTTCTTTTTTATAAATTGTAACAATAATTTTAGTGAGTCGTCGAATATACATAATCAACAAAACCAAAAAACTTGGAAACAATTTTATCAATAAAAAACCTCGATAAAAAATACGGAAAAGTCCACGCGGTAAACAACCTTTCTTTTGATATTAAAAAAGGAAATGTTTACGGAATTTTAGGACCTAACGGAAGTGGAAAATCAACCACTTTAGGGATTATTTTAAATGTAGTTAACGAAAATTCTGGTAGTTTTAGTTGGTTTGATGGAAAGCTATCTACTCATGAAGCTTTAAAAAAAGTAGGGGCTATTATTGAACGTCCAAATTTTTATCCATACATGACTGCTGTTCAAAATTTACAATTAATTTGTAAAATCAAAGGAGTTTCTGCTGATAAAATTGATGAAAAATTAAAAGTAGTTAACCTCTTCGAAAGAAAAGATAGTAAATTTAAAACCTACTCTTTAGGTATGAAGCAACGTTTAGCAATTGCTTCTGCATTGTTAAATGACCCTGAAATATTAATTTTAGATGAACCAACAAACGGCTTGGATCCACAAGGAATTCATGAAATTCGTCAAATAATTAAAGATATTGCCAAAAACGGAACTACTATTTTACTAGCCTCTCACCTACTCGATGAAGTTGAAAAGGTTTGTACACATGTTCTTATCATAAGAAATGGTATAAAATTATACAGCGGTAGCGTTGATAATATGGTTGTTTCAAATGGCGTTATAGAAGTTAAAACAGATGATGATATAGACAAACTAGTAAATGTTTTAAAAAATTATTACGAAATAGCAACAGTTGATGTTGAAGGTGACTTAGTAACTGCACGCTTAGAAAATGAAATTTCTGCTTCGCAATTAAATAAACACTTATACGAAAACGGAGTAATTGTTTCCCACTTAGTTAAGCGAAAACTAAGCTTAGAACAACAATTTTTAGATTTAACAAATAACTAATTCAACAAACATGCTACGTCTTTTATATATAGAATTCCATAAACTTAAATACAGTAGAGCGAGTAAAGTTCTATCAATCATATATTTTGCCTTATTAACTTCTGTTGCTTTAATTGCCGCTATTAAATTTGATATTGGTCCAATTAAATTCCATTTAGCTGATCAAGGTATTTTTAACTTTCCTTACATATGGCATTTTAATACTTATATGGCAGCCACTTTTAAATTCTTTTTACTTCTTGTAATTGTTTCTATGATGGCCAATGAATACAGTTATAAAACATTAAAACAGAATTTAATTGACGGACTAAGTAAAAAAGAATTTATTCTATCTAAATTTTATACTGTTATAGCGTTTGCTTTTATATCAACAATTTTTGTTTTCGTAACCTCACTAATACTAGGTGCTATTTATTCTGATTTTAATGAATTATCAATAATTTTCTCTGATTTAAACTACCTTCTTGCTTTCTTTATTAAACTAGTAGGTTTCTTTTCTTTTGGATTATTCTTAGGTATATTAATTAAACGATCAGCATTTGCTGTTGCCGCAATGGTTGTATGGTTAACTATAGAAAGTATTTTTAAAGGTTATTTATATTGGACATTTAATAAAGCGGCCTTCAAATCAGATTCTGTAAATAGTAATGATTTATCACAAATAAATGTTGATGACATCATGCAATTCTTCCCTTTAGAAGCAATGTCAAACCTAATAAAAGAACCATTTTCAAGATTAGGAGCTGTTAAATCTGTTGCCAATCAAATAGGTGAAAATTTTACTAAAGACTATTCTGTAAGTTGCATTAATATTGGTATCGTTTTAATTTGGATATTTATTTTTATATATGCTTCATTTTTATTGTTAAAAAAACGAGATTTATAGAGGGTATTCAGTAGTTTAGCTGTTCTATTTTGAGTAAGAAAACAGCTAAGAATGAAAAAATTACTACTCTCTTTATTTTTTTTAACAATAACGACTTCTGTATTTAGCCAAAAAGAAGCAAATTTTTGGTATTTCGGTACCAATGCTGCTTTAGATTTTAACTCTGGTTCTCCTATACCTGTAGCTAATAGTGAACTTAATACAGTAGAAGGATGCTCGTCTTTTTCAAATTCAAAAGGTGAGTTACTTTTTTATGTTGGAGCTCCAAATCCGGATGCAGCAAATTTAACGATATGGAATAGAAACAATAATCCAATGCCTTTTTCTGACACCTCTTCTGGCGGACAAACGTTAAAAGGAGCATCTTCAAGTTCACAATCAGCTCTTACTATTCCTGCCCCAAAAAAAGATGACATTTACTATCTTTTTACAGTAGGTGCCACAATAGGAAGTGTTGGTGAATATGGTTTTTGGTATTATACTATTGATATGACTAAAGATAGTGGCTTAGGCGATATTACCACAGGACCAACAGAACTTCATACAAGTGCTTTAAAAGATCAATGGAGTGAAAAAGTTACAGCAGTAAGAGCAGATGCGTGTAATACTTATTGGGTAATTTCATTTGCTACTAATAATACATTTTTCTCATTTAAGGTTGATGAAAATGGCGTAGATATTAATAACCCTGTTGTTTCAAATATCAGCGGTTTATTTGCTAATGACCCAAGAGGTTATTTAAAAGTATCTCCCGACGGTACCAAGCTTGTTTTGGCTAACATGACAGACGGAGCTTTTTTATTCGATTTTGATGATGTCACAGGTAAAGTAACTAATTTTAATAATGAAGCAACTCCACAATCATTAAACACGAACTTTGAAAATGCATATGGAGTTGAATTTTCAACTTCTAGTAGAAGGCTATATCTTTCTACAGGTGAATTTAATGGCGCCAACGAAAATCTTTTTCAATACGATATAACCCAACCAACATTAACAGATGTAAATATTTCTAGATATACAGTTCACACATATTTCAACACAAGAGGCGCACTTCAACTAGGTCCTGATAGTAAAATATATTGGACAAGTGATAAAAGCACAAAGATAAGTGTTGTAAACAATCCTGAAGAGCTAGGAGCTGCTTGTAACTATTCTCATCAATCGGTTGATTTAGGTGGAGCCTTTGCCACGCAAGGTTTACCTCCTTTTTTATCTTCCTTATTACTTCCTATCGAAATTACAGACGCTACAACAGGTAAAATTCTTAATAACCAAACAGAACAAAATTGCGTTGGTGAAGATTTAAACGTTTCCCCAGAAGATGTTGTTGCTCAAGCTGGCTCAGTAATAACATACGAATGGTTTTACAATACTAACACAACTCCGATATCGACAACAAAAGACCTTAACCTAATTAATTTAGCTATATCAAATGCAGGTGATTATAAATTAAAAGTATCACTTACAGATGTTTGTGGCGATACAACAACATTAGAAGGAATTTTTAAACTAGAGGTTTATGAAGCTACTTCTGCAACACAGCCTACTAATGTTTTCTTTTGTGATATTGATAATGATGGTTTTAATACTTTCGATTTACAAAACGACGTAACTCCAGAGGTTTTAAACGGCCAGGATCCTACTATTTTTGAAGTAAAGTATTTTTTATCTCAAACTGATGCTGACGCTAATATAAATGAAGTAACAAACCCATATACAAATCCAACTGCATTTAGCAATCAAACTATGTATGCAAGAATGCATAACATAACTGCTCCAAATGCTTGTTATGATGTTAAAAATTTCATTTTAGCTGTTACAGGAAACCCTACTCCTCAAACTCCTACAGATTATGAACAATGTGATGATATCTCTATCGGAACAGATATTGATGGCTTTTTTAATAACTTTATATTAAATACAAAGGATACTGAAATTTTAGGCTCTCTAGATCCTTCCGTTTACGAAATATCATATCACACAACTTTAACTGGAGCTCAAACAGATAAAAACACTGATGCTATAGATAAAAACAGTCCATACAGAAATACTACGGTTAATTCTCAACTAATTTATGTTCGAGTAGAAAACGTAAACAACCCTGCTTGTAACGACACATCTAAGTCATTTAATTTAATTGTGAATCCGCTTCCTGTAATTGCAAACAATAGTGTAACATTAAGACAATGTGATACAGATGCAGATTTAATGACTACTGTAAACTTAACTTTAGCTGAAAAAAACATTTCAACAAACTACATAAACGAAACTTTTAAATATTACCCTACCGAGAATGATGCTATAAATAATACTGCCGAAATAATAAATCAAACAACACATTCTGTTACAAATGGTGATATTGTTTGGGTACGAACAATTTCTAATAAAACTTGTTATAGAATTTCAAGAATAGAAATTATTGTTGGTTTTGCTTCGGATGTTGTTTATAACCAAGAATTTGCTAATTGTGATGACTTTTTAGATACTGACGGTAATGATACTATTAATAATAATGATACAGACGGAATTACATATTTCGACCTCAGTTCTGTTGAAACAGATATTAAAGCTACTTTTCCTGTAGCAAATAGACCAAATTTAGAGGTGTTAATTTTCGAATCTATTGCTGATAGAGATGCAGTAACGAACAATATAACAAACACCTCCAACTACCGTAATACAAATGTTCCTGCGCTAACATCGCAATCTTTGTATGTAAAAATAATAGACAAAACAAATAACGATTGTCAGGGTTTAGGTAGTTTTACCATTTTAGCACAACAACCTCCTGTTGCCAATAAAGTTTTAGATTTTAATCTTTGTGATGATTTTGATAGTGGTTCTTTTAACGATGGTCAAAATATTGATATAAACTTAAGAGATCGCGTTAATGATATTTTAGGAGCTTCTCAACCGGCAGCAGATTACACGGTTACTTTTCATACCACAGCTACAGATGCTAACTCAGGAAATTCACCTATCCCAAACGACACTAACTATACAAATCAAACAAGAGATTTAGAAATCATTTATGTTCGTGTTGTAAACGATACTACTGGTTGCTTTAACGATCATACTACCTTTAATATTGTTATCAATCCATTACCAACTATTACCAACGCAATTCCTGATCTAGAAATTTGTGATATTGCTACAGCAAGTGATGGTGATTCTAGAAACAGGCTTGCTCAGAATATAAATTTATCAGAAAGAGACGTAGATGTTCTTAACGGTAGAGATGCTAGTTTATTCGACATTACCTATCATAGAACTCGTGATAATGCTATTGATGGTTTATTACCTCTTAACAAAACAAATTATACGAACGATCCTGCTTTCACCAATTTTCCTGCAGATTTATTAACCGATGATCCTGCTACCGAAATTATTTACATTAGTATTTTAAACACGGTTACAAATTGTAGATATGGTATTGCAACTTTACAATTAGTAATATATCCAGAACCTAACATTCCTTTAAACACAGCCACAAACTATATAGATTGTGATAATGAAACCGATACAAATTCTGATGATGCAAACGGAATTAACGGAGACATTACGCTGAAAAATAAAATCCCTGAAATATTAACAAACTATACCGCTAGTGAATACAGTAATTTCACTGTAACATTTCACGAAAACTTAGCAGATGTGCAATCTGGGGCAAACGCTTTAAACGATAACAAATATCAAAATACAGTAAACAATCAAACAATATATGTTAGAGTTGTAAATAATAACACCTCGTGTATTCATGATGATTTAACATTTAATATTATAATAAATCCATTACCAGATTTTACTGTTGATACGCCAGTAATTGTTTGTCTAAACAATCCACAAACAAGACTAGAACCTATAAATCCTAACGCAACATA
Organism: Tenacibaculum sp. M1.3A; assembly: GCF_057732375.1. NCBI lineage: Bacteria > Pseudomonadati > Bacteroidota > Flavobacteriia > Flavobacteriales > Flavobacteriaceae > Tenacibaculum > Tenacibaculum sp. M1.3A. Next base: position 159,795 of record NZ_JBYJEF010000004.1, read on the forward strand.
TAGTTATGAATGGACATTGAAAGGAGATTCTACTATTCTTAGTACTGATGCTTTTTACGATGCAACAGTAGGCGGAACTTATATTATATCTGCCACTATGCAAGATGGTACTGGCTGTAAAAGAAACAGAGAAATTATAGTAAACGAATCTGCAACTCCAACTTTAACAAGCGATGATATTGTTATTATTGATGACACAAATAACAGTGGATTAGATAATTATTCAATTAAAATAATTACAGAGAATCAAAATTTAGGTATCGGTGATTACGAGTTTGCTATTATTGATGAAGATAATAGTATAACAGGTTTTCAAGACGAGCCTTTATTTAATAATATATTAGGTGGTTTTTATACTGTTTTGGTTAGAGATAAAAATGGTTGTCAGCCAAATGCTGAGTTAGAAATAGCTGTTGTTGAATATCCTAAATTCTTAACTCCAAATGGAGACGGACAAAATGATACTTGGAAAATTAAAGGAGCTAATTCTAGTTTTTACCCTTCTAGTAATATAACTATTTTTAATAGACACGGTAAAGTAGTTGCTATTATTTCTATAGATGATAACGGCTGGGATGGAACCTACAACGGAAAAACATTACCATCTAACGACTATTGGTTTAAAACTCAACTTGTAGATAGAAAAGGAAAAATTTACCAACATCAAGGACACTTTTCTTTATTGAGAAGATAAACTAAGAAACACTTTTTACAACAAAAAAACTATTTATTTCTCTTGCTATGAAAAAAATTATTACTTTATTTATTTTTTTATTCCCGTCAATTATATTTTCTCAAGACGGAGGTTCAACTTGTGACAATTCTGAGCCTATGTGCTCAGATAATAATGGAGTAAAAATATTTAATAACACTATAAATACTCCTGATAGTGGAGGTACTGCTTGTTTATATTCAACACCAAACCCAACTTGGTTTTATATTAAAGTTGAATCAACCGGAAACCTAGAGTTTGAAATTATTCAATCTACCAGTTTTGATATAAATGGTAACCCTGTAGGGCTAGAACTTGATGTTGATTTTGCTGCCTGGGGGCCTTTCACCACTTCAGGTTCTAATTGCGCAACATTAGCGAAAGAATGTGTAGATATTAATGGTACCCCTATGCTTTGCCCTGATAATGTTATAGAGCCTAATTATTATACTAATAATTTAGACAACACAAATATTATTGATTGTAGTTATTCCGGATCTAACCGAGAAAACTTTACTATAAACAATGCCTCTACAGGTGAATATTATATTTTATTAGTAACCAATTATGCTAATGTTACAGGTCAAATTAAGTTAGATCAAATAAATTTTTCTAGCTCAGGAGCAGGTACAACAGATTGCTCTATTGTTTCTGGAGAACTAGGTCCTGATCAAGAAATTTGTGATGGAGAAATCGTAATTTTAGATGGCTCCCCAACTATTGGTACTGTTGCCAATTACGAATGGCAAGTAGATACAGGCACTGGATTTACAACTATTCCTGGAGAAAACAACTCCCTTTTAACCATTAATAATAATCTTTCAGGAAACTATAGAGTAATAATTACAGACAACCTAGGTAACAATGGCACCGATGATGTTTCCATTAATTTCACACCGCTTCCTGTAATTGCAAACAACAGTGTAACATTAAGACAATGTGATACAGATGCAGATTTAATGACTACTGTAAACTTAACTTTAGCTGAAAAAAGTATTTCAACAAACTACATAAACGAAACTTTTAAATATTACCCTACCGAGAATGATGCTATAAATAATACTGCCGAAATAATAAATCAAACAACACATTCTGTTACAAATGGTGATATTGTTTGGGTACGAACAATTTCTAATAAAACTTGTTATAGAATTTCAAGAATAGAAATTATTGTTGGTTTTGCTTCGGATGTTGTTTATAACCAAGAATTTGCTAATTGTGATGACTTTTTAGATACTGACGGTAATGATACTATTAATAATAATGATACAGACGGAATTACATATTTCGACCTCAGTTCTGTTGAAACAGATATTAAAGCTACTTTTCCTGTAGCAAATAGACCAAATTTAGAGGTGTTAATTTTCGAATCTATTGCTGATAGAGATGCAGTAACGAACAATATAACAAACACCTCCAACTACCGTAATACAAATGTTCCTGCGCTAACATCGCAATCTTTGTATGTAAAAATAATAGACAAAACAAATAACGATTGTCAGGGTTTAGGTAGTTTTACCATTTTAGCACAACAACCTCCTGTTGCCAATAAAGTTTTAGATTTTAATCTTTGTGATGATTTTGATAGTGGTTCTTTTAACGATGGTCAAAATATTGATATAAACTTAAGAGATCGCGTTAATGATATTTTAGGAGCTTCTCAACCGGCAGCAGATTACACGGTTACTTTTCATACCACAGCTACAGATGCTAACTCAGGAAATTCACCTATCCCAAACGACACTAACTATACAAATCAAACAAGAGATTTAGAAATCATTTATGTTCGTGTTGTAAACGATACTACTGGTTGCTTTAACGATCATACTACCTTTAATATTGTTATCAATCCATTACCAACTATTACCAACGCAATTCCTGATCTAGAAATTTGTGATATTGCTACAGCAAGTGATGGTGATTCTAGAAACAGGCTTGCTCAGAATATAAATTTATCAGAAAGAGACGTAGATGTTCTTAACGGTAGAGATGCTAGTTTATTCGACATTACCTATCATAGAACTCGTGATAATGCTATTGATGGTTTATTACCTCTTAACAAAACAAATTATACGAACGATCCTGCTTTCACCAATTTTCCTGCAGATTTATTAACCGATGATCCTGCTACCGAAATTATTTACATTAGTATTTTAAACACGGTTACAAATTGTAGATATGGTATTGCAACTTTACAATTAGTAATATATCCAGAACCTAACATTCCTTTAAACACAGCCACAAACTATATAGATTGTGATAATGAAACCGATACAAATTCTGATGATGCAAACGGAATTAACGGAGACATTACGCTGAAAAATAAAATCCCTGAAATATTAACAAACTATACCGCTAGTGAATACAGTAATTTCACTGTAACATTTCACGAAAACTTAGCAGATGTGCAATCTGGGGCAAACGCTTTAAACGATAACAAATATCAAAATACAGTAAACAATCAAACAATATATGTTAGAGTTGTAAATAATAACACCTCGTGTATTCATGATGATTTAACATTTAATATTATAATAAATCCATTACCAGATTTTACTGTTGATACGCCAGTAATTGTTTGTCTAAACAATCCACAAACAAGACTAGAACCTATAAATCCTAACGCAACATATAGTTATGAATGGACATTGAAAGGAGATTCTACTATTCTTAGTACTGATGCTTTTTACGATGCAACAGTAGGCGGAACTTATATTATATCTGCCACTATGCAAGATGGTACTGGCTGTAAAAGAAACAGAGAAATTATAGTAAACGAATCTGCAACTCCAACTTTAACAAGCGATGATATTGTTATTATTGATGACACAAATAACAGTGGATTAGATAATTATTCAATTAAAATAATTACAGAGAATCAAAATTTAGGTATCGGTGATTACGAGTTTGCTATTATTGATGAAGATAATAGTATAACCGGTTTTCAAGACGAGCCTTTATTTAATAATATATTAGGTGGTTTTTATACTGTTTTGGTTAGAGATAAAAATGGTTGTCAGCCAAATGCTGAGTTAGAAATAGCTGTTGTTGAATATCCTAAATTCTTAACTCCAAATGGAGACGGACAAAATGATACTTGGAAAATAAAAGGAGCTAGTTCTAGTTTTTACCCTTCTAGTAATATAACCATTTTTAATAGACACGGTAAAGTAGTTGCTATTATTTCTATAGATGATAACGGCTGGGATGGAACCTACAACGGAAAAACATTACCATCTAACGACTATTGGTTTAAAACTCAACTTGTAGATAGAAAAGGAAAAATTTACCAACATCAAGGACACTTTTCTTTATTGAGAAGATAAACTAAGAAACACTTTTTACAACAAAACAAAATCCTAATGAAATTCATTAGGATTTTGTTTTGCTGCAAACACTATAATAATCAGTTATTTACCTTATAATTTATCCTATTTCTATATGTAAATTTGTACAACAAAAAAGTAAAGAATGAAAAAAATAGTTTCCCTTTTTTTTCTTCTCCTCTACACATCCTTAGCTTTTACTCAACAAGAAGCCAACATCTGGTACTTTGGCCGAAATGCTGGTATTGATTTTAGCTCAGGCAATCCTACTGCGCTTACAAATGGTCAATTAAATACTTTTGAAGGATGTTCGTCTATTGCTGATGAAAACGGTAATCTTCTTTTTTATTCTGACGGAGCAACTGTTTGGAATAGAAATCATACAATAATGCCAAATGGAACCGGACTTTTAGGAAATAGCTCTAGCTCTCAATCTGCTTTAATTGTACCAAATCCAACAATGCCAAGTATCTTTTATCTTTTTACCGTTGATGCTCAAGAAAATAATCTTAACGGAGTAAACTACTCTATTATAAATATGAGTTTAAATGGAGGAAATGGAGATATCACGACAAAAAATACCCCTTTAATAAATTCTGCCACAGAAAAAATAACCGCTGTTATTGGCAAAACTTGTGATAGCTTTTGGGTAATTACTGCTGATAGACAACGCTTTTATACCTATGAAGTAACTTCTGCCGGAGTTAACAACACGCCTATTCAATCAAATATAAATACAACTTTAGGCACATTATCTAGTAGAGGTTATTTAAAAATATCGCCCGACGGAACAAAATTAGCGATGGCAGCTGCTGAATCTGGTTCTTTTTTATATGATTTTAATACCACTACAGGTATCGTTAGCAATGAGCGGAGTTTAGACTTAGATTTTAATGATGGTTACGGAGTTGAATTTTCAATTTCAGGAAACAAACTTTATATTTCTACAGGAACATCCTCTAATGGTGGGCAAGCAAACTTATATCAATTTGATGTTTCTAACGCCGATATAAATACAATTAACAACTCAAGAGGTAATGCTTTTTACACCTATTCTGGCTCTAGGGCAGCTGTACAAATTGGACCTAACGGAAAAATTTATCATGCTGTAAATAGACAAAATTATTTGGGTGTAATAAACTCGCCTGAAAGTAATCAGAATGCTATAAATTATATTCATAATGGTGTTAGTTTAAACGGAAGAGAATCTTCCCAAGGTCTTCCGCCTTTTATACAATCGTATTTTTTACCTACCACAATTTTAAATGCAGACAATGATATTGTTATCAGTAATGGAAAACAGTTTTTTTGTGCTGGTAGAGATTATCGTTTAAAGGCTGGTAGAATAGAACCTAGTGCAACATATAGTTGGGAAAAAGATGGAAATATTATCGGAACCGATTCTATATTAACAACAAATGACATTAATTTTGGTGACGGAATTTATAACCTAACAATCGAATTAAATAATGCGTGCAACACAACTTTAACAGCGAGTGCTGATATTGAATTTGTGCCACAACCAACAATTCAAAATGTTCCTATTTTTAATCAATGTGATAGTGACGCCAATCCTTCTGATGGCAGAACAAATTTCGATTTAACAACCCAAGAAGCGCTATTAACAAACAATGCTACGAATGTTAATGTTGATTTTTTTGCGCAGTCAGATACCAACTTTTCAAACCCTTTATCAAAAACAAATTATATAAACCAAACAAATCCCGAAACACTTGTTGTTCGTGTGAGTTTCAATCCTGCAAACAACTCTAATTGTTTTGCTTTAGGCGATATTACTTTAAGCGTTACAAATTCTACAACATCAAACACTAATTTAACCGATGTTTATATCTGTGAAACTGATTTAAATGCCAATGACCCTGATGCTACAAATAGCCAAGGATCTGGGGAGAGTTTTTATGATTTCTCTTTAAAAATAACAGAAATAACAACACTTTTTACAACAATTACAACAAACACACATTCAATTGATTTTTATAGAACGCTTAACGATGCAAATGCGCAGTTAAATGCGATAGTTGCACCTTATGAAGATGATTTATTTACAAATGATTCGGACATTTTTGTACGAATTACACCAATACCTGCTAGTTCTTGTTTTTCGATTACTAGTTTTAAGTTATTTGTGAATTCGTTACCAAATCCACAAGGAAATTCAATTCCCATTCCTCTTTGTATTAATATTCCAAAAGACACTTCACCAATTGCAACATTAGCTTTAGATGCATCAACAGGTACTATTTCCGATACATACCAATGGTATAAAAACGGCCAATTAATTACCAATGCAACAAACGCTATTTATTTAGCTTCAGACGAGGGAGTATATAAAGCTGAAGCGTATTCTACGAATACACTTTTAGAAAATTCGTGCGTGGGATATAACACATTTACCGTAACTACATCAAGCAAAGCTTTTATTGTTAATATTAATACAACGGATGATACTTTAAATGATAATAGCATTACAATTACGGTAACAGGCGAAGGAGATTATGAATATGCTTTAAATGAATCTAATAATTTTATTGATGGAATAACTAATTTTAGTCATACATTTTCGAATTTAGAAGTTGGAATCTATACCATACAGATAAGAGATAAAAATGGTTGCGGAACAACTTATTCTGATGAAATACCTATTATATTCTTTCAGAAACATTGTACGCCTAACGAAGACGGAATTTATGATACTTGGAAAATATTAGGTGTTGACAATGATTTTTTTCAGTCGGTTACCGTAAATATTTACAATCGTTACGGTAAAAGAGTTGCGGTAATACCCAGTAAAGATCACCGAGGTTGGGGAGGAATTTATAACGGTAAAAAACTACCTTCTACAGATTATTGGTACGATGCTATACTACTTGATAAAAACGGAAAAATACGTAGAAAAAAAAGTCATTTTTCGTTGTTAAGAAAATAATAATTACCACGTAAATTACTTCTAAATCATCAATAGCATATCAATAAAACTATCCGTATTTTTGTTGTATGGACTTTGAATTACACTCAGATTTTAAACCTACAGGCGATCAGCCTACAGCAATAAAACAATTAGTAAACGGATTAGAGACCAACGAGAAACACCAAACATTATTGGGTGTTACTGGTTCTGGTAAAACCTTTACGGTTGCCAATGTTGTTGCCGAAGTAAACCGACCTACCTTGGTGTTGGCACACAACAAAACATTGGCAGCTCAATTATATTCTGAGTTTAAGCAATTTTTTCCGAACAATGCTGTAGAGTATTTTGTTTCTTATTATGATTACTACCAACCAGAAGCATATATTCCTGTTACAGGTACTTTTATCGAAAAAGATTTATCTATAAATGATGAAATAGAACGCTTGCGAATTAGTACTTCCTCTTCCCTACTTTCGGGTCGTAGAGATATTATTGTAATTGCATCTGTTTCTTGTTTGTATGGTATCGGAAATCCGAATGAGTTTAAGAAAAATGTAATTCCGATTGAAGTAGATCAGCAAATTTCGCGCACAAAATTCTTACATCAATTGGTTACCAGTTTGTATTCTAGAACTGAAATAGAGATAAAAAGCGGAACTTTTAAAGTAAAAGGTGATGTTGTTACTATTTATCCGTCGTACGGAGATAGCGGTTATCGTGTGCATTTTTTTGGTGATGAGATTGAAGAAATTGAAACTTTTAATATTGAGAACAATCAAGTAATTGAAAAATTAACCGAACTAACCATTTACCCTGCAAACTTATTTGTTACCTCACCTGATGTATTGCAAAATGCGATTCATAAAATACAGGAAGACATGGTTAAACAGGTAGATTATTTTAAAGAAATAGGTAAACATCTAGAAGCTAAACGATTGTTAGAACGTACCGAATTCGATTTAGAAATGATTCGTGAATTAGGTTACTGCTCGGGTATCGAAAACTATTCTCGTTATTTAGATGGTAGAGATCCTGGTACGCGCCCGTTCTGTTTATTAGATTATTTTCCGGAAGATTATTTAATGATTATTGATGAAAGCCACGTTACCATTCCGCAAACACATGCCATGTATGGCGGTGATAGAAGTAGAAAGGAAAACTTGGTAGAATACGGATTCCGTTTACCTGCTGCGATGGATAACCGTCCGTTAAAGTTCGATGAATTTGAAATGCTTCAAAACCAAGTAATTTATGTTTCTGCAACGCCTGCCGATTATGAATTGCAAAAAACCGAAGGTGTTTTTGTAGAGCAAGTAATTCGCCCTACCGGATTATTAGATCCTGTAATAGAAGTTCGCCCAAGTTTGAATCAGATTGATGATTTAATTGAAGAAATTCAAATTCGTGTAGAAAAAGACGAACGTACTTTAGTTACCACTTTAACCAAACGAATGGCTGAAGAATTGGCTAAATATTTAACCAGGATTCAGGTTCGTTGTCGTTATATACATTCGGATGTTGATACGTTAGAGCGCGTACAAATAATGCAAGATTTACGTAAGGGAATATTTGATGTTTTAATTGGTGTAAACTTACTTCGTGAAGGTTTAGATTTACCTGAAGTATCATTAGTTGCTATTTTAGATGCTGATAAAGAAGGTTTTTTACGTAGCCACCGATCTATTACCCAAACTGTTGGTAGAGCAGCAAGAAATGTAAACGGGCTCGCAATTTTATATGCCGATAAAGTTACCAATAGTATGCAACGCACCATGGATGAAACCGATCGTAGGCGTGAAAAACAGATTAATTACAATACTAAAAACGGAATTACACCAACACAAATAAATAAAAAACTAGACAATACGCTTTCTAAAGATACCACAGCTACTTATCAATACGATAACGCGATACAGAAAGCTGCAGAGCAAGATTTACAATATTTACCTAAAGAAGAAATAGAAAAACGTATTCGCGCCAAACGCAAACAAATGGAAGAAGCCGCCAAAGGATTGGACTTTATGGTTGCCGCCCAATTGCGTGATGAAATTGCGGTTTTAAGGAAGAATTTGTAGAAATATTTGCGTTGATTATTAAAGTTAAAACAAGTAAATTACCTAGAAAATGATATCCATCATTGAAATAATGGATATCTAAACGTTGTGCAATATCGAAAATGACAAATCCATATAAAAAACATCTTGACATTTTTTTTGAATCTATTATAGAATTAAAACATACAGCTAAAAGACTTAATAAAGTTTTATTACAGGATGTAGAAAGGTACACAAGTGAAAAAGCTGGATTATTATTTGGAACAGCTTTGATTATTGGAGATTGGACAGCATCAACTGATAATGGGTCTAAAATTAATTTTCATACTGGAATTAAAAAATCAACATTTAAAGAAAATTATTCTTTGGAAATTGAAAACATTCTTTCTAGAGAGTTTGGACTTGCATTTGCTCAATCTTTCGAGGTATTTGAAAAACTATTAAAAGACTTCGTCTACATAAAAATACAAACTGACACAAATTTCAGAGAAGGTTTAAAACCAGACAAAGATTATTCGAGAAAGAAACTGAGTGGAGGTGACGAGATTTTCAAGTTAATCAAAAAAGCTTGCGGAAAAGAATTTACAAAATATTCAAAACAAAATAACAATAATTTTAAGCTTAGTGAATTCTTTAAAATAATCTCTGAAGTCAGACATTCTATGATTCATTGTAAAGGCAAACTAGAAACTTCGAAAATCCCTAAAGACAAATATTATAAATCACTTTTTGAGCATTTATTCTCATTAAACAAACTTGAGAATGAAATAATAGAATTAAAACTAAATTATAAACTCTTAGAAAAACTTTTGATTTACATATCAGAATTTGGTTTTCAATTTTTTAAATTTTTAAGTAAGGTTGACAATTATGAATGGAAAAACTAAAATACTTCACACAATATCGTATATAATTTATTACTGGTTCTAGGCTAGTTACAAAAATTCTCACGGATTTTATAGATCATTAATTATTACTGCATTTAGTACTTAAACCTGCAACTATACTTATACAAATCCAATAACGAAACCTAAAAATAACAACCATATCTCTTAAAAAATCAATCAGTAGCTAAAATATTTATATAGTATCGTTTTAGCAATTATTGACGTAATAGTCAAAAATTAATCTTCACTTCCCCAAGGAGCACTTGGAGTCTCTATTTCTTTTGTTAAATCGAACTTTACAGAAAACAATCTGTCGGTTCCTATTCTACGTAAATTATACGTAAAACTTGTTTTATCAATCGTAACCCACCAAACATTATTAGAAGCATACGGAATTAAATTGACTGTATGTTTATCCGCAGGAAAAAACTGAATGTTTGGTAATCCTGTATTGGGGTTTGAACCTCCATATTGTGTAATTTTATCTTCCGAGCCATCCTTATGTCGATGATCGTGTTTTAATTGTATGAATTTATCGGTATTCATGGTAAAAACCCACGTACGAGATTTATCATCCCCAACAAAAAACGGAATTCTAATTGTATTGTTTTCACAAGAACGAACATGCATTACTAATTTCTCTCCTGTAAATCCATCGCCTTCTTTTGCTCCTGCTATTATTTTTCCTTCAAATGCTTTTCCACAATGAGTTTGTAAAGTATTCCAAAACAAGACGGAATTTGATTTTTCTTGTGCTAGTAATTGAAAAGGAAGTAAAATAAGGATTAATAATTTTCTCATTATGTAGTATTTATAGTGCAACAAGATAAAACAAAAAACCCTCACTTTAAAAGTGAGGGTTTTCCTATATATTTAACTAAAAACTAATTATTAAGCTCCTAAAACTTCTGCAACTTTATCTGCTGCTTCTTGAAACTCAGTAGCAGAAATAATTTCCATTCCGCTATTGTCAATTAATTCTTTTGCTTCTTTAGCATTTGTTCCTTGTAAACGACAAATAATAGGCACATTAATTCTGTCTCCCATACTTTTGTATGCATCTACAACTCCCTGAGCAACACGATCACAACGAACGATTCCTCCAAAAATATTTACTAAAATTGCTTTTACGTTCGTATCTTTTAAGATAATTCCGAAAGCTTTTTCAACACGTTCCGCATCTGCAGTACCACCAACATCTAAAAAGTTAGCTGGCTCACCACCTGCTTGCTTAATTAAATCCATAGTTCCCATTGCTAATCCAGCTCCGTTTACCATACATCCAACATTACCATCTAAATCTACATAGTTTAAACCAGCAGCCTTCGCTTCTACTTCAATAGGATTTTCTTCACGAATATCACGCATTGCAGCATAATCTTTATGACGATATAAAGCGTTTTCATCTAAAGTAACTTTAGCATCAACAGCCATTATTTTATCATCTGATGTTTTTAACACTGGGTTAATTTCGAACATTGCCGAATCTGATTTTACATACGCAGTATATAAAGCAGTAACAAACTTTGTCATTTCTTTTAATGCAGCACCACTTAAACCTAAGTTAAAAGCAATTTTACGTGCTTGAAAAGGCATTAATCCTAAAGCAGGATCAATTTCTTCTGTAAAAATTAAGTGTGGTGTTTCTTCAGCAACAGTTTCAATATCCATACCACCTTCTGTAGAATACATAACCATGTTTCTACCAGTTGCACGGTTTAATAAAACTGACATATAATATTCATCTGGTTCACTTGCACCAGGGTAATATACATCTTCACAGATTAAAACTTGGTTTACTAATTTACCTTCAGCTGAAGTTTGAGGAGTAATTAACATCATTCCTAAAATATCATTAGAAATACTTTTTACCTCATCTAAGTTTTTAGCCAACTTAACTCCACCACCTTTTCCACGACCACCTGCGTGTACTTGTGCCTTAATTACGTGCCAACCTGTACCTGTTTCTTCTGTTAATTTCTTTGCCGCTTCAACAGCTTCTTCTGGTGTATTTGCAACAACTCCGCGTTGAATACGAACCCCAAAACTGTTTAATATTTCTTTACCTTGATATTCGTGTAAGTTCATTAGATATGAATTTTTAAAGTCGAACAAAAATACAAATTCAATTTATAATACATTACTATTTACAATAATTATTACAACTTTTATTTTCACATTTCTTTAACATTTTAACTGTAACAGTTCTTTTTTTAACATGTCTTTAAAGTAATTAACATGATTTTATGATTTACAGGCGTAATTCATAAATATTTTCGCAAATTATTTTACGCTACAAACTAACTATGTATAAAAGTACCACCTTACTATTTGTTATTTTGTTTTTTTCTAAAGGAGTTAAAGCTCAAGAAATTAATCAGAATAGAAAAAAAATGAACGCTACGCGCGTGTCTTCTCCCCCAAAGATTGACGGAATTATAAATGAAGCTTTATGGACCAAAGTTCCTGTTGCAAAAGATTTTATAATGCTGCGCCCTACAAATGGCGAAAAAGCACCAAACACTCATAAAACAGAAGTTAAATTAGTGTACGATGATCAGGCTATTTATGTGAGTGCTAAAATGTATACACCCGATACTTCCTTAATACCTGCTGAATTTAACAGTAGAGACAATATTGGGAATTCTGATTTTTTTATGTTGATGATAAACCCAAATGATGACGGGCAAAACCCTACTATGTTTATTGTAACAGCATCTGGCGTTCAGGTAGATTCGAAAGTTTCATCTGGAAATGAAGATTATAATTGGAATGCCGTTTGGAAAAGCGCCATTAAAGTAAATGCCGATCATTGGGCTGTAGAAATGAAAATACCTTATCGTGCTTTGCGTTTTGCTAACAGACCAATACAATCTTGGGGTGTAAATTTTCATAGAGAAGTTAAAAACTTAAATGCACGTTTTACTTGGAACCCTATTGATAACACACAAGGAAGCTGGACACAGTATGATGGTTTAATTGAAAATTTTAAAAACATTACACCTCCTACTCGTTTAAATTTTTATCCATATGCATCAGCAACAACAACTTCTTTTGAAGGGAAAACTGATTTTGACTGGAGTGTTGGTATGGATGTTAAATATGGTCTTACCGAAAATTTTACACTAGATGCGACTTTAATTCCTGATTTTGGGCAAGTTGGTTTTGATGATGTTAGTTTAAATTTAGGGCCTTTTGAACAGCAGTTTTCTGAACAAAGACAGTTTTTTACAGAAGGAACTGAGCTGTTTACCAAAGGTCGTTTATTTTACTCTCGTCGAATTGGAGGCGCTCCCATTGCATCTGCTTCTGTAGATGAAAACACCGAAACCTTAATAGATTCTCCTGAAAAAGTTCAAATGCTAAATGCTATAAAAATTTCTGGAAGAACCAAAGGAGGCTTAGGTATTGGTTTTTTTAACGCTATTACTGATAAAACAGAAGCTATTATTGAAAACAACAGTACTAAAAAAAGAAGAAAAGAAGTTATAAACCCTTTTTCTAATTATAATATTTTAGTGCTAGATCAACAGTTTAATCAAAATTCATCAGTTACATTAATTAATACCAATGTTACTAGAAATGGTAACTTTAGAGACGCAAACGTTTCTGGTTTACTATGGCATGTTGAGGATAAAGGAAGTAATTACAATATTGATGGTTCTTTTAAAATGAGTAATATTTATGACGATGAAGACAACCCTAACACCGGTTATACTTTTGATACTAGTGTAGGTAAACAATCTGGTAATTGGAGAGGTGAAATTGGTTATAATTTTGAAAATAAAGATTTTAATCCAAATGATTTAGGTATTTTATTTAACAATAACGAACAAACTCTTTATGGTTTTGCTTCTTATGAAACGTTAAAACCTAAGGGAATATTTAATAGCTACAGAATAAGTACATCCTACAATATTAATTTCTTACATGAATCAGGTACGTATATTGGTAGATATCAAAATTTATCTTTTCGTGCACAAACCAAAAATCGTTTTGGTTTTGGTGGAAACATAAACTACAATAGTGAAAGTAAAGATTTTAACGAACCAAGGCAAGGTAACACAAGTGGTATCTATTTTAAAAGACCACAAAGAGTAAATATTAATCATTGGGGATCTACTGATTACAGAAAAAAGTTTGCCATAGATTATGATTGGTATTACAACTTTTTTAAAGACAATCCTAAAGAAGGTTATGGATTTAGAGTATCACCAAGATACCGATTTAATAATAAATTTTCTTTAATTTATGCCTTTAGGTATAATCAAACTAATAACGATCAGGGTTTTACTACCGAAGTTAGTCAGAGCGACATAGATGAAAACGCTACGCTTGCACCTTTTTTAGATGAAACCATATTCGGACAAAGAGATTGGACCACTTATAATAATTCTTTAACAGGTAAATATAGTTTTAGTACAAGATCATCTCTTTCGATGTCTTTTAGACATAATTGGAGTAAAGTACCTTATGAAAACCAATATTATACTTTAGGTAACGAAGGTGAATTAATACCGAGTGATTACAATGATAACAATGATACAAATTTTAATAGTTGGAATTTAGATGTAAATTATTTGTGGCAATTTGCTCCTGGTAGTCAATTAATTGCTTTTTACAGAAATTCTATATCAAACTTTAATGATAATGCAAATCAGAACTTTTCTGAGAATTTAAATTCTCTTTTAAAAGAGTCTAACCGACATACATTTTCTGTTCGTTTTGTGTATTTTATCGACTACAACAACTTGAAAAACATTTTTTAACTTCTTATATATAACTTGAAATCAGATAACCTTTAAACGCTATCTGATTTCTTTTTTATACATTCGTTACATTGAATATATAACTATGATTATTGCTAAAAACATCCATAAACATTATGGAGAAGTTGAAATTTTAAAAGGTGTTAATCTTCATATTAAAAAAGGAGAAATTGTAGCTATTGTTGGTCCTTCGGGAGCAGGAAAAACTACATTACTTCAAATTTTAGGAACTTTAGATAAACCGCAAGAAAATGAAAACTATGAATTATTGGTTAACAATAGTGCTATAAAAGGTTTAAGTGATAAAGAAGTTTCGTCTTTTAGAAACAAGCACATTGGTTTTATTTTTCAATTTCATCAATTATTACCTGAATTTACAGCTTTAGAAAACGTTTGTATTCCTGCTTTTATTAGTGGAAAATCTAAAATAGCTACCGAAAAAAGAGCTAAAGAATTATTATCTTTCTTAGGGTTATCACATAGAGAAAATCACAAACCAAACGAACTTTCTGGCGGTGAGCAACAACGTGTAGCAGTTGCTAGAGCTTTAATTAATGAGCCTTCAGTTATTTTTGCTGATGAGCCTTCTGGTAATTTAGATTCTACTTCTGCAGAAAATCTACATAATTTATTTTTTGAGTTACGAGATAAATTCGGACAAACATTTGTATTGGTTACCCATAACAAAGAATTGGCTAAAATGGCCGATCGTACTTTAACCATGAAAGATGGAGTTATTGTTGACTAATGTAACAAACTAATCTTTTTTACTACTAACAAGTAAATAAAGTTTATCATGAAAGATACATTTAAAGAATTAATTGGATACTTAAAAAACCCAGTATTAGAAAAAGATACAAATCAAGATAATTCTTATCGATTTAAAAAATTCTTGCATTTACTTATTATCAGCATACTTACAGGTGCAGCTTTAACACCTTTATTTGCTTTAATAGAACATTTAGGTTTAGTTGACATGAATACCCACGCAATGGAAGAGTTAATGAAAAGCATGCCTAAAATAGCTCTTTTTGCCATTACTGTAATTGCTGCTCCTTTACTGGAAGAATTATTATTTAGAGCTCCAATTACATTATTCCGAAACAAAAACTATTTTAAAATAGTTTTTTATGCCTTTGCTTTAATTTTTGGATTCATCCATTTATCTAATTTCGAAACAACAACAAATGTACTTTTATTAGCGCCAATTTTAGTAGCTCCACAAATTATTTTAGGTGGTTATTTAGGTTTTATTAGAGTCCGTTTCGGATTAATTTGGAGTATTCTTTTACATGCTAGTTACAATGCCTTTTTTGTTTTAATTACTTTTGCTACTGATTTAGTATAAAATGAAAAAAAACGAACTTAAAGAGTTTCTTGATGAAAAAGTTATAAAATATAACAATCCTGATTTTATTGAGAGCGATCCTATTCAAATTCCGCATCAATTTACTTTAAAAGAAGATATTGAAATTGCAGGGTTTTTAGCAGCTACAATAGCTTGGGGCAATCGTAAAATGATTATCAAAAATTCATTAAGAATGGTTGAGTTACTAGGCAATTCACCCTATGACTTTGTAATGAACCATACCGAAGATGACTTAGTAAATTTTGACGGATTTGTTCATCGTACTTTTAATGCTGATGATTTTAGATTCTTTATTAAATCACTTAAAAATATTTACCAGAATTATAACGGTTTAGAAGTTGTTTTAGCAACTAAAAACCAGGATAATTATCAACTAGCTATTCATTATTTCAAACAAGTTTTTTTTGAAATAAAACATCAACAAAGAACATTAAAGCATGTTTCTGACCCTTTAAAAGGCTCTGCATCTAAACGTATAAACATGTTTTTACGTTGGATGGTTCGTAACGATAATACTGGTGTAGATTTAGGCATTTGGAAAACACATTCTCCTGCCCATTTACATTGTCCGTTAGACGTACATTCTGGTAATGTTGCTCGTAAATTAAATATACTAACCAGAAAACAAAACGATTGGAAAGCTTTAACAGAGTTAGATATTACTTTACGTAGTTTTGATAAAGACGATCCTGTAAAATATGATTTCGCTTTATTCGGGTTAGGTGTTTTTGAAAAGTTTTAATTCCTTACTTTTACAATATAAATCAACTTTTAACTTATACTTCTATGAAAAATAATTTGTTAGACATGCTGTGCTTAGATGTGTATTTATCTTCTTTAAGCGAAGAAAAATATACAGAAACTAAGACGCTAATAAAGCCATCACCAAAACAAAACATTAATTTATTAAGTTGGGGAATACACGATTTTTTTTTCGATAACAAAACCAAAGAAGATATAAACAGCCTTGAAGTACTTGCAAATAATTTTAACTGGAAAAATGAAATTGCTGAAATTTTAAATGATAATTCATACGAATCTCTAGTAATAACAAACACCAGCAAGAAAATAATTTGGGTTAGCGATGGCTTTAAAAAAATGACAGGTTATAACAAGGAATATGCTTTGCATAAAACTGCTAACTTTTTACAAGGCGAAGAAACATCTGAAGCTACAAAAAGTAGCATTCGCAAAAAAATATTAGCCAATAAACCTTTTAAAGAAGTTATTGTTAATTACAGAAAAGACAAATCTACTTACAAATGTGAGTTGAATGTTTTTCCGTTGTTTTCTAAAACAGGAACCACTCATTTTTTAGCGTTAGAAAGAGTAGTTGCTTAACTTTAATTAGAATGCAAGTATTTATTCATTACTTCTTACACTTTGGGTTTCCGCTTATAATTGCTTTTTTATTTTTTAAAAGTAATTGGAAAAGAATCTACTTAATTTTAATAGCAACCATGTTGGTAGATTTAGATCATTTATTATCTACGCCAATATTTCAACCAAACAGATGCAGCTTCGGCTTTCATCTTTTTCACTCCTATCTCGCCATGATTGGCTACGTAATTTTATTGTTCTTTAAAAAACCATACCGCATAATTGCTATCGGCCTTTTACTACACATGCTTACCGATTTAATAGATTGCTTATTTATGTACAACAACTGCAAAACGTGTTACGAAAACACGCCAGCAACAGCGGTTTTAGAATTTATAACAGCGCTCTTTTAAAACAAAATAAGCACTAGATTTATATAATTTATTTGAAGCTATTTCCCGCTTTACGCACTCGCTTTTTTTTGAAGAAAAAATCAAAAAAAGAGCTCAAACAAATGCTTCAATCGGGGCTAAAAACCTATGATAAAACTTTAAAAAAATTATAGCTTGTGTAAATTTCGTTTAAAAACCTTTTATCACTAAAAAACCGAATCCGTCAAACTGAATTTATTTCAGTTTCACACCCTAATTTGCCGTCGTTCTTAGTTTTATGCGATGCTAAAATAAATTCAGCATAACGTTTACATCTAAAAAGCGCTTATTCTTTTAAAATTAAATCGCAATACCAAAAACTAGTATCGTAATTTTTAACTTTCTCTGATGTGCCTTTATGACAGTTCTGAGAATCATCTTTATTTAAAGTGTACGATTTTAGTAACTTCTCACCTATTTCAAATTCAATTGGTTTACTAAAAATTGGTCCGTCAAAACAAAAAGTATGAAACTCACCGTTTTCACCACAAACATCAACATCATCTGGTAATTCGTTTATAAAATCTTCATCAATGATTCTACCAACAAATTCTTCTCCTAGTTTTTTAGCATTTACACAAACAGTTATCGTTTTAAAACCGAGTGCTAAAAATGCTCTCAATAATTCTTTCGTGTCTTGCTTCCATAACGGATACACGCCTGTAATACCAACTTCTTGTAATTTTGTATCTCTGTATTTTCTTAAATCTTCTAAGAATATATCTCCAAAAACAGCATAATTTAATCCTAATGATTTTAACTCAGCAGTTTTTTCTAGCATTTTCTCATTATACAAATCCATCGTTACATCCGCAGGAAAGTATATTTTCTCTAAAGGAATGCCAATACTTTTAGCTTGTGCTTCTAATAAATTTTCATGAAGTCCGTGCATAGAAACACGTTGATAATCTTCGTTTACATTCGTTATCAACTTTTCGATATGATATTCTTTTTGCTGTAATACTTTATACAATGCAAATGCCGAATCTTTTCCTGAACTCCAATTAAAATATGCTTTTTTCATAAGGCTAAATTATAGAATTTAAAGCAGAAAAAATCTCGCTAAAAGCAGGATTTATATTTTAAAAATAAGTTTATTAGAGATTGTTTAAATTTCATTTAAAAACCTTTTATCACTAAAGCTAAAAACCGAATCCGTTAAACTGAATTTATTTCAGTTTAACATCCTCATTTGCCGTAGTTCTTAGTTTTATGCGATGCTGAAATAAATTCAGCATGACGTTTATATCTAAAAAATCCCGCTAAAAGCAGGATTTTGAATTCTTAATTATTTTCTTTTTTGATTTAAGCTCGTTGGCTTTTCTTGCTTCACTAACGGAGTTCCGTACAAGTCAAAATCACCAGCTTCATCAATTTCAATATCTATAAATTCACCTAGTTTTATATAATGTTTCGTAGCATCTACAATTACATCGTTATCTACATCTGGCGAATCAAATTCTGTACGACCGTAAAAATACTCTCCGTCTTTTCTATCAAATAAACAACGGAAAGTTTTTCCGATTTTTTGCTGATTTAACTCCCAAGAAATTTGAGATTGTACTTCCATAATTTCGTTTACACGACGGAACTTTACATCCGCAGGAACATCATCTTCTAAAACAAAAGCACCAGTATTTTCTTCATGAGAATACTCAAAAGCTCCCATTCTCTCAAAACGCATTTCTTCAACCCAATCTTTTAATTCCTGAAACTGCTCTTCAGTTTCTCCCGGATATCCAACAATTAAAGTAGTACGTATTGCCATATTTGGCACCGCTTCTCTAAACTTATGAATCAACGATGTTGTTTTTTCGTGGGTTGTACCACGCTTCATCGATTTTAAAATCTCGGTGTTTATATGCTGCAACGGAATGTCTAAATAGTTACAAACCTTAGGTTCGTTTTTCATCACCTCTAATACATCCATCGGAAAACCAGTAGGAAATGCATAATGCAAACGAATCCATTCTATTCCGTCTACCTTTACCAATTCTTTTAATAAATCAGCTAAAGCACGTTTTTTATAAATATCTAATCCGTAATAGGTTAAATCTTGTGCAATTAACATCAACTCTTTAATTCCTTTCTTAGCTAACTTTGTAGCTTCGATAATAATATCTTCAATTGGTGTCGATTTATGTTTTCCTCTCATTAAAGGAATTGCACAGAAAGAACATGGGCGATCACAACCTTCAGCAATTTTTAAATACGCATAATGTTTTGGTGTTGTTGTTAAACGTTCACCAATCAACTCGTGCTTATAATCTGCTTCTAAAACTTTTAATAATTCTGGTAATTCGTGTGTACCAAAATACTGATCTACGTTTTTAATTTCAGCTTCTAAATCTGGCTTATAACGCTCACTTAAACAACCAGAAACAAATACTTTATCTATTTCTCCTGCTTCTTTACGCTGTGCATAATGCAAAATAGTATCAATACTTTCTTCTTTGGCCTTACCTATAAAACCACAAGTATTAATTACAACAATATTACCATCATCTTCCGGATCTTCATGAACTACGTTTTTACCATTGGCTTTTAATTGACCCATTAAAATTTCACTGTCGTAAATGTTTTTAGAACAGCCTAAGGTAACTACGTTAATTTTGTTTTGCTTTGGTGATTTTGTGCGCATTGTACTATAAAAATTTAGAGTGCAAAGATACATTTTAAATATTTTACACACTTACTACTTTTGTTTGATTATTATGCCTTTTTTTGATAGCTTCGTTAACCTTTAATATTAATCATTAAAATGATTTTGTATTCTTAAAAAGTTACCAAACATTTAAGCAAAATGTTCTTAATGTGCATAATTACAAAAATTAAATATTTTACCATTGAAATTTAAAATCAAGGATTTATCCAACATATTTTTAGAAACTTTTAATCTTTGGATAGCTAAAGATCCTTTTAATTTGAGTGCCATTTTAGCTTACTATTCTATCCTTTCATTACCTGCATTACTTATTTTAATAATAGATTTAGTTGGAAGTATTTGGGGAAGAGAAATAGTTCAAGGTAGGCTTACCGCTGAAATGTCTATTGCTTTCGGTGTAGATACCGCTAACTTTATACAAGAAATGATGACAGATAAAGGAGATAAATCAACATCTTTAATAGCTAATACATTAGGAATTGGTACTTTACTATACGGAGCTACCGGCGTTTTTTACCAATTACAAAATGCGCTAGATAAAATATGGAATTTTAAACCTTCATATACTAACGGTGTATTGGCTACATTAATTGGAAGATTAAAAAGTTTTGGTTTTATTTTAATTTTTGGTTTTCTATTATTAATAAGTCTTGTTCTAACCTCCGGACTTTCTGCATTTTCGGAACGTATAAATAAATTGCTACCAGATGGCTTTTTAGAACTCGCTTATATATTTGATGCGCTAATTTCATTAAGTTTTATTTATTTTCTTTTTGCTGCTATGTTTAAGTTTTTACCATCATCTAGAGTAAGATGGAAAGCTGTAAAATCTGGCGCTGCATTAACAGCTATATTGTTTGTGTTAGGAAAATATGCATTATCTTTTTATTTTGCAAAAGCCGAACCAGGCTCTACTTATGGCGCAGCAGGCTCAGTAATATTAGTAATGCTATGGGTTTCTTACACAAGTCTTATTTTATTATTCGGTGCTCAATTCACAAAAGTATACTCTGATAAATACGGAATTTCTGAAACCAGTTAACATATCAAAATTTCACTCGTCTGCTTAAAAAAATTTAGTAATAACTTAAGTAATTAATTAATCGATTATAAATCACTTACGAAAACTCCTCGCTAATTCACCCAACGTTTATAGCAGTTTATTACACAACAAACCGCTAGCGAAGCTTTACTTGTAAAGCATAAAGAATCTATAAACTCGTATTTATTAGATGCTTGTAAATCGTCTATTCCTTCACCTAATCCGATATAGATTACAGATATTTTAAATTGATTTGAAACACCAATTACATCGCCTCATTTTGCTGTTCCATCTAATTTGGTAATTACGATAAAATTACTTCTGCTACTTTATTGTGCCTTTTATTATAAAAATTTAGGGTAATCTTATTTTTTTTACACACTTACTTCTTTAGTTTGATTCTTATGCCTTTTTTGATAGCTTAGCTAACGTTGAGCATAAATTACTGAAAAAAATGTAAACAAGCAGAAAACCATCAACTCAAAGAACACATTTGATTTTTTTGTTTGCACACGAGCCAGCGCAGAAAGAAAACAAAAGAGCTGTTTTTTACCAACGCTCGAACGAAATGATAAAAACCGTAAATTGAATAAAAAAAAAAGAACGTATTTTAAACCTCTCAAAGACAACCTAAAAACATGGAGATAACCGAAAAGCTACTGATTGAATTACAAAACCGACTAAAAGTTGGTAGCCGAAGAGGAGTACATTTAAATGCAATTCCCGCTCGTTCAAGATACAAGTTTGACCTAACACGATTATCTCACATTGACGAAAACCTTCCCACAAATTTTATTAATGCATTATTAACCGAATTACCTTTAAAATTTAAAATTAGTTGGAAAGATAATGTTCCCGATTTGAATTCACTTTTTGAAGATGACCAAACGCAATTAGTAAAAATTACAAAGTCTTTTGAAAATCTTATCAATCAAACAGATGCAATAGAATCAGAAAAAGGAATAAACACATTTGGTTTTGGTTTTCCAATACTTGTAAGACGTGACCAATCAGACAACAAATTAACTGTTGCACCAATTTTAATTTGGTCATTAAGAATTAGAAGAACAAAAGAATTTAATACTTGGGAAATACTACGAACAGAAGACGATCCAATTTATATCAATGAGGTTTTAATAAATCATTTACAAAATGATTCCAAAATTGAGATTAACCAAATTTCAACGGATTTTTTAGATGACGGCTTAATTGATAAAAGTGAACTTTTAGATATTTGTGTAAATATCATTGAATCCATAAATAGCTCAATTCCAGATGACCTTCGTGAAACATTTGAGAAAAAACTGAAAGAAATAAAATCTATTCCAGAAAAGAAATATTACGAAAAACTACCATTAACATCTAATAATTCATTTATAGACTTTGGCGGACTTTTTTCAATTTTTGAGGTTCAGAAGCAAAATATTATTCACGATTATTCGAATTTACTAGAATTAAAAGGTGCTACAATTGACCTTGAAGATATGGAAGAACATACGTTTCAACCAATATCATCAGTCGAAACTGACCCATCACAACAAGGGATTTTACATTCTTTAAAAGCTTCTCGAAACATTTTAATTCAAGGACCACCAGGAACAGGAAAAAGTCAATCGCTTACAGCGATTTTAGTAAATGCTCTAGAGAATCAAAAAAAGACAATTGTTGTCTGTGAAAAACGGACAGCTTTAGAAGTGTTGCACAATGCCCTAAATGAAAAGGGTCTTAATTATCAATGTGTACTTTTAAAAGATATTGTTAAAGACAGAAGAGTCGCAGTTGATTCTGTAAGAGATAGAGTTGATAATTCCTCATATCGCAGATATAGATATACTCACTCTAAAGAAACTTTAGACAACATAATTGAAAAGTCAAAAAACTTAATTGATTCAATAAATAAGAAACACAAAAAATTAGGAGCGAATTTAGTCGGTAATAAAAATTGGACTCATATTGTCGGCTCACTATTATCAGAATTAAAAGACAATTCAGAAGAATACAATCTTGATTTAGCAAAAGACACATTCAGTTATGAATCATCTGAACTAAATCAGTTATTAGAACTAATTAGGAAAGGACAAAATTTATATGACGAGTTTAAACCTCATTTAAACCTTTCTTTTATTAACCCTGCAAAATTAGTTGGAGACAATCCATTTATTATAGAACAACAGATTGAAGAAGATTTTTCAATCTATAAAAAAGAGTTGAAAATCATATTAGATGACATTTCAAGCTATGAGGTAGAATATTATAAAATTAGAAATGAACAATTTAAATTGCAAAAAACTTCAATAAGTGATATTGAAAATTCTATCCTAAATATCCTAGCGAAACACAAAGCAAACAACGACTTTTTTGATGAAGAAAAAACAAATGGATTTTTATTTAAAACTATTTCTATCTTCTCAAAAGAAAAGAAAACTACACTTACTGACCAACAAACAATAAATACACTTTTTGAAGATTATTCATTAAAAACTAATCACAGTAAAGACTTTGAAAGTATTAATTTTTCTAAATCAATTAAAGGAAATCAAGATACTCTTAAAAACTACAAATTAATTATTGAGAGAATTGATAAAGAATTACAGTCGAAAATAGAAAATGAGTACAAATCCTTAAACTTACTTAAATCAACTGAAAAGGAATTTGACACAGAACTACTACAAACAATAAAAACAAATTTCAGTAATTTAAAAACTAAAATAGAAGAACAAAATTGGACTAACAAAGAAGTGAATGGAGATTCTCACAACGTGTTAAGTTCTCAAATTCAGACTTTCTTAGATTCAAAAGAACAATTTTTCGCAAATGAAAATGACCTTTTTTCAATTGAATTTAAGTGGTTTCAATTTTACAA
This sequence comes from Tenacibaculum sp. M1.3A, assembly GCF_057732375.1. NCBI lineage: Bacteria > Pseudomonadati > Bacteroidota > Flavobacteriia > Flavobacteriales > Flavobacteriaceae > Tenacibaculum > Tenacibaculum sp. M1.3A. The sequence goes on from NZ_JBYJEF010000004.1 coordinate 184,162, forward strand.
TTCATTATCAGTAGATAATAAACTAATCATTGACCAATTAAAGGAAAAAATAAATTGGAGAAAAACATTTTTAATATTCTATCTTAATTCTATGCTTGTAAATTCTGCGAATACAGATTTACCAACAAATGATAACGACCATATTGAATTAGGAAAATCTTTGTCTGAACTTGAAAAAGAACAGATTAAATATATTAGAGAATATTGGTTTTCAAAACAAATAGATGCTACCAGAGATTTTAACAATAAGAATCCAAATTTAGCTGTCGAAAATCTATACAATAAAAGAGCAGGTAAAAGACATAAACGATTATCCTTACGAGAAATAGTAAAGTTGGATATGGATTTATTCACAACTTTTTTTCCAATAATTCTTACAACACCAGACGTTGCGAGTAATCTGTTTAAAGGCAAAAATCAATATTTTGATATTGTTATGTTTGATGAAGCTAGTCAATTATAATTAGAGGATAATTTACCAGCACTTTTAAAAGGGAAACAGATTATCATTGCAGGAGATGAACACCAAATGCCTCCTTCAAATTATTTCAGCAAAGTATTTGATGGAACAATTGATGATGAAGATGAGTTTAAAGATGAAATTGATAAAATTAAAAATGATATAAGTAATTCTCTTTCAGATTGTGAATCACTTCTTGATTTTGCATCCGAATTAGGTTTTGAGAAAAAACATTTAGATTTTCATTATCGTTCAAGACATCCTTACCTTATTGATTATTCGAACTATGCCTTTTATAATCAAAGATTAAAACCACTTCCAAACAGTTTTGATTACATTCCAATAAATTATGTTTCCGTAAATGGCACATATTCTGACACTTCCAATGACGCAGAAGCTGAAACAATACTGTCTATTATAGATAACAATATTTCAAGACTTCCAAACGGAGAATATCCAACAGTTGGAGTAGCAACTTTCAACATCAATCAAAGGAATCTAATTTTAGGAAAGATTAATGAAAGAAGAAAATTTGAAAAATATAGAGATTTTAATGACAAAATAGTTGAACTCGAAGAAAACGGATTTTTTGTAAAAAATTTAGAGAACATTCAAGGAGATGAAAGAGATGTTATCATCCTCTCAACTACTTATGGTATAAACAAGGAAGGCAAGTTTGCCCAAAGATTTGGTTCAATAAATCATCAAAAAGGATACAAACTTTTAAATGTTATTGTTACAAGAGCAAAATACAAAGTATATGTATGTTCTTCCATTCCAGAAGATGTATTTTTAAATTATAAAGAGCATTTAATCAATGAAGGTTCAAACAACCGAAGAGGAGCTTTATATGCCTATTTAGCATACTCAAAAGCTGTTAGTGAACAAGACAATGAAGCAAGAATTTCTGTTTTAAATACACTTGCAGAAAATTCTACAAAAAGCACTACAATCGACAACTTAAATGAAGACCTCGAATCACCTTTTGAGGAGGAAGTTTATGAAGCTCTAACCGAACATTTTGACGAAAAAAATATAATTCCTCAACTTCAATTTGCTGGGTTTAGAATTGATATGGTTTACGACACAAAGCATATTGGACTTCCAAAAATCGCAATAGAATGCGATGGAGCTTCTTATCATTCTAGTCAAGAAGCATATTTACACGATAGTCACAGACAAAAGATTCTTGAAGGACACGGTTTTGTGTTTCACAGAATATGGAGTACAAATTGGTGGAGAAACCCACAAAAGGAAACAAAGAAACTAGTCGAATTTATAAGAAGTATCGAAAACAGTAGTCCATCAATTTTTGAAGATAAATCAAAAACAGGATTAGCGTTTACGGATAACATCTCAATAGTCGAAAATGAACTTTCTAAAGTTTCTCAACATCTTAAAAAGGATTTAAAACAAACGATACAAGCTGTAAGTAAAAAAGAGGAAGTTCAAACAACATTATTTAAAGAAACTATTACTGTTAATAGTAAAGTGAAAGTAAATTATTTGAATATTAACAAAGATTTGAAAGTTCATTTAGTTGACCAAATTGTGTCTAAAGTTGAAACATCTAATCGTATTCAGAAAATAAATATTAAAACACCATTAGGTGTTGCCTTAAATGGGAAATCTGTTGGAGATACTGTTAAAATTGGTGGATTAGATAAGTTCGTTAAAATATTAGAAATTATGAATTAAGCCAACGCTAAACCAAAAATCACAAAAGAGTATGTCTCGCCAATGCACAATTCCTAACTATTACTAAAATTTCGAAAAACCAATCAGAACGTATAAAGTCAGTTTACAACAATGTGTAAAGAAATAGCGTTTATCGCTAAATCGAAAATAAGTAAATATAAGTAAGGTCTTTATTTCACCGAAAAATCGGCTCCTTTTAATCCGCTACTATTCTTATACTAGCGATACTTCAAAAACATACTCCACAAAAAAACGCCACTATATAGTGGCGTTTTAAATTTTCTTAATGCTGTTTTCTATTTAAAAAAAGAATCTACAAACTCGTATTTATTAAACACTTGTAAATCGTCTATTCCTTCTCCTACTCCGATATATTTTACGGGTATTTTAAATTGATCTGAAATACCAATTACAACGCCTCCTTTTGCTGTTCCGTCTAATTTGGTAACTGCCAAAGAAGTAACTTCTGTTGCTTTGGTAAACTGCTTTGCTTGCTCGAAAGCATTCTGACCTGTAGAACCGTCTAAAACCAGTAACACATCGTGTGGTGCATCTGAAATTACCTTTTGCATTACACGTTTAATCTTCGTTAACTCGTTCATTAAATTAACTTTATTGTGTAATCGACCTGCAGTATCTATAATAATTACATCGGCATTTTGATTTACGCCTGACTTAACCGTATCAAACGCTACAGAAGCAGGATCAGAACCCATTTCTTGACGAATTATAGGAACACCTGTTCTATCTGCCCAAACCTGTAATTGATCTATTGCTGCCGCTCTAAACGTATCTGCTGCTCCAAGAACAACTTTTAATCCTTGTTTTTTAAACTGAGATGCTAATTTACCAATCGTAGTTGTTTTACCTGCTCCGTTTACTCCCACCACCATTATTACATATGGCTTTGTGTTTGCTGGAACTGTAAATTCAGTATCGTCTTTTGTGTTTGTCTCAGAAAGTAAACCTGCAATTTCTTCTCTTAAAATCTGATTTAACTCTTCTGTTCCTACGTATTTATCTTTAGCAACCCTAGTTTCAATTCTTTTGATAATTTTTAACGTAGTATCTACACCAACATCAGAAGAGACTAATACTTCTTCTAAATTATCTAAAACATCATCATCTACTGTTGTTTTTCCGGCAACAGCTTTAGATAGTTTAGAGAAAAAACTAGATTTTGTTTTCTCTAATCCTTTGTCTAATGTTTCTTTTTTCTCTTTTGAGAAGATTTTCTTAAAAAAACTCATAGTTAAATTTTATAATCGTTTATATAGGTTAAAAACTATACCAAACTTATTATATAGTCAAATTGTCATTATACGATTACTTTCGCGTTAAGGATTGCGGCATTGTTGAAGCTCCTCGCAGAGAGCGACTGCCAAAAGCCTGACCCGAAGGGTAACGCTCAAAAATACAGTTTTTTAGCACAAAAAAAAAGCTACTCTCTAATGAAAGTAGCTTTTGTTTATTTTGTAATAAAAGTATTAATTTTTAGCGATAAAACTATCTACTTTTGAAGGATCCATAATAGCTCCAACAAATGTATAAGCTCCTGTTTTTGGAGACTTTACCATTTTAATTGCTTTAGTTAACCTTTTTGCGCCTGTTTGTAACGATGCTACTGATTTCTTTGCCATGTTATATGGGTTATTTAAAGTTTAAAAAAACTTTTAATTATTTAATTTCTTTATGAACTGTCATCTTCTTTAAGATAGAATTAAATTTCTTTAATTCCATTCTATCTGGAGTGTTCTTTTTGTTCTTTGTAGTAATATAACGTGAAGTTCCTGGTTTACCAGTTGCTTTGTGTTCAGTACATTCTAAAATAACCTGAACTCTGTTTCCTTTTTTTGCCATCTCTGTAAAATTTTATCTAGTAAGGAATTACTTAGTTAAGAAACCGTTTACTCTAGCATCTTTAATTACTGCAGAGATTCCCTTTTTATTAATATTTTTTAATGCAGAAGCAGATACTTTTAAAGTAATCCATTTACCTTCTTCTGGTATATAAAAACGCTTAGTCATTAAATTAGCGTTAAATTTTCTTTTAGTTCTATTTAATGCATGAGAAACATTGTTCCCAACCATAGCTTTTTTTCCTGTAAGTTCACAAACTCTAGACATCTTCTTGACAGTTTTTAGTATTATTTCTAAACGAGGTGCAAATTTACGCATTTATATTGATTGCGCAAAAAAAACTCATTCAAATTCTTATTATTTTTCTATATATTCTAACTGAAGCTAAGCATCTAGCCCATCGGAATCGTAACAGTCGGCAAATTTACAAATTATTTTAATAAATATAACTTATATTATTAAATATTTAAAGACTTCTACAGAAAGAGCTCTTTACAAACAGCAAAACACTTAAAAACAACGTTTTAATTGTATTTTAAAATATTTTCTCGCAACAACTCTAATGCTTTTGTAACTGTTCTATTAATTACTTTCTCTCGCGGTTGCCCAAAATCAAACTCATATACTTCTACATTATTTTTTTCGGCAATAGCAATATAAACCAACCCTACATTCTTATTGTTATTATCAGTAGTAGGCCCAGCGTTTCCTGTTACTGCAATGGCATAATCAGTTTTTAACTGCTCTAAACAACCAATTGCCATTTCTTTAGCAACCTCTTTACTTACAACTGTAAATTCTTCAATTAATTGCATTGACACTCCTAGTAATTGCTCTTTTAATGCCGCTGTATATGTAATAAAACCTCCTTTAAAATAAGCAGAAGATCCTGCCACAGAAACTAAATCAGCTCCTATTCTACCACCTGTTAAACTCTCAGCAACACTTATCGTTTTATTAAATTTCTTTAACAAACCACCTACACTACTTTCTACAGACGCCTCTTCATCATAACCAACAATAACATCAGAAATTAAGGCACTTATCTCAAAAACACTTTTTGCGACTTCTTTTTCTATAAATTCTTTATCAACTCCTTTTGCTGAAATTCGCAATCTTACTTTACCAAACGATGGCAAATACGCTAATTTAATGTGTGTTGGTAAGTTATTTTCCCACGCTTCAATTCTTTCGGCAATAACACTTTCACCAACACCAACCGTCATTATTATTGTGTGTGATATAAATGGTAATTTAAATTTTTTTTGAATTTTAGGCAATACCGCATTTGTAATTAATCCTTTCATCTCATAAGGCACACCTGGCAATGAAACAAAAACAGTGTTATTTTCATAAAACCACATACCTGGCGCGGTACCGAAATAATTCATTAATAAAGTTGCCTTAGACGGTAACTGTGCCTGGTATCTTTGAACTTCATTAAAAGGATGCTTTATTTTTTTGAATAAACTTTTTATATGTTCAATTACTTCCTGATACTCAACAACCTCATCATCTTTAAAATATTCGGCAATTGTTTTTTTAGTAATATCATCTTTTGTAGGACCAAGACCTCCTGTTATAATTACGATATCCGCCCTACTTTCTGCTTCTTTTAAAGCATTTAAGATATGTTGTTTTTCATCTTGAATAGAAGTTATTTGATATACTGAAACGCCTATTTTGTTTAATTCCTTCCCAATCCATTGTGAATTTGTATCTACAATTTGACCTATAAGAATCTCATCTCCTATTGTAATTATTTCTGCGTTCATATGCTTATTAAAAAAGAATCCCGCAAAAGCGGGATTCATAATTATTTTATTTTAATTTCAAAAGCTTGTTTACCTTCAATAACACCTGTTAAAATGTCATTTTCTTTTACCGCGCCAACTCCTGCTGGAGTACCCGTAAAAATAACATCTCCTTTTTTTAAGGTAAAATATTGTGACACATAACTAATCAACTCATCTATTTTCCATAGCATTGATTCGGTATTCCCATCCTGAACCACTACTTCGTTCTTATGCAATTGAAAAGAAATATTAGTTAAATCTAAATCTTTCTTCGGGTAAAATGCGCCAATAACGGCACTACCATCAAAAGCTTTTGCTTTTTCCCAAGGCAATCCTTTTTCTTTACATTTTGCTTGCACATCACGTGCTGTAAAATCGATTCCCAATCCTATTTCGTCATAATATTTGTTTGCGAATTTCGAAGAAATATGTTTCCCTACTTTATTAATTTTCACCAAAACCTCCACCTCATAATGAATATCATTAGAAAAAGGCGGAATAAAAAAAGGCATTTTCTTTGGAAGAATTGCTGAATCTGGCTTTAAAAAAACAACAGGACTTTCTGGTTTCTCATTTGCTAATTCTTCGATATGCTTGGCGTAATTACGCCCAATACAAATTATTTTCATATTTAAAATAAAGGTGTCAATTAGAATAAAATGAAGTAATCTAACTGTAAGATTACTTCGTCATACTTCCTCGTAATGACAAGATTAATTTTTATGCTAGAATGTCATTGCGAATAAAATCAAGCAATCTAACTATAAGGCTACTTCGTCATACTTTCTCGTAATGACATGATTAATTTTTAAGCTAAAACGTCATTGCGAATAAAATGAAGTAATCTAACCACTAGATTAGTTCGTCTTACTTTCTCGAACTAACAGACTAAATACGCAGATCTATGGAATCCAAGTTTTAGGAAAGTTTGGTTTTCTTTTTTCAAGAAAAGCATCCCTACCTTCTTTAGCTTCTTCTGTCATATACGCTAAACGAGTAACTTCACCTGCAAAAACTTGCTGACCTACCATTCCGTCATCTGTTAGGTTCATTGCAAACTTTAACATTTTTATTGATGTTGGCGATTTTTCTAAAATCTCTTGAGCCCAATCAAAAGCAGTTTGTTCTAATTCGTCGTGAGGTATCACTGCATTTACCATTCCCATATCATAAGCTTCTTGCGCTGAATAATTTCTTCCTAAAAAGAATATTTCACGTGCTTTTTTCTGCCCTACCATTTTTGCTAAATATGCCGATCCGTATCCTGCATCAAACGAAGTTACATCAGCATCGGTTTGCTTAAAAATAGCATTTTCTTTACTTGCTAATGTTAAATCACAAACAACATGTAAACTATGTCCGCCACCTACAGCCCAACCCGGAACAACACAAATTACCGCTTTTGGCATAAAACGAATTAATCGCTGTACTTCTAATATATTTAAACGATGATAACCATCTTTACCTACATATCCTTTTTCACCACGTGCATTTTGATCTCCTCCTGAACAGAAACTCCAAATTCCGTCTTTAGTTGAAGGTCCTTCCGCAGATAATAATACCACTCCTATATTCGTATCTTCATGCGCATCCTGAAAAGCATCTAACAATTCTGATGTTGTATGCGGACGAAATGCATTACGCACATTTGGGCGGTTAAATGCTATTCTCGCTACATTATGCGACTTTTTATAAGTAATATCTTCATACTCTTTGGCAACTTTCCATTGAGGTTGTATCATAATTTTAAAATATTGTCGTTAGTAAGTAGAGCAAAAATAACATAATAACTTTGTTTTTCTTTTCTATATTTGAACGATATAATACGAATCCTATGAAACAACTATATTTTTTAGTTACTTTATTACTAAGTACCAGCCTTTTTTCGCAAAAAATAATTACCGAAAAAATTAATTCTATAGAATTTACGAAAGGTAGATCTGTAAAAATTTACATTCCTGAAAACTATGATAATGATGAAACTGTTAGTTATCCTTTAGCTATTGTTTTAGGCGATCAATACCTTTTTGATATGTATGTGGGTAATGCTAAATTATATGCTAATACAGATAAAGCTCCACGACAAATAGTAGTTGGAATAGATATGAGAGATACCTACAATGAAGATATTTCTATTATTCCCTCAAACAACGCTTTAACTACAAGTGCCGAAAAATTTCAGAAATTTATAAAAAACGATTTGATTCCGCATATGGAATTAAATTACAGAACTTCTCCTTTTATGACCATTGCTGGTCAAGGAAAAGCAGCCGATTTTGTTACCTATTTCTTAAAAGATGCGCAGCCAATTTTTAACTCATATCTTTGTATTACACCCGAACTTACACAGTTTAGCGCTAGCAGAATTCAATCGTATTCTTTAGATAGATTAGGAGCTATCGATAACTCTTATTTTATATATGCTAGTAACAATAAAGAGTATATAAATCCGAAGCAAAACGATCGATTTAGTGAAATAGGAACTTACTTATCTTCTTTTAATGCTAAAAACATACATATTACATTCGATAAATTCACGAATGCACCTAACTATTTATCTGTTATTAGTGAAACAATACCAAGGGCTTTCGAGAAAATGTTTTATCTATACGCTAAGATTACTAAAAACGAATTTGAGACGAATATTAAGGAATTAGGTCCTTTAGAAGCTATAAAATATGTAGAACAAAAATATTTAGATATTCAATATTTATATGGATCGAATTTAAATGTTCGTTTAGATGATATTTTTGCTATTGAGGGAATCGTTATTGATAAATTAGATGGTGATTACTTGCGTGTTTTAGGTGACTTTGTAATGATTAAATATCCTGATTCTCATATTGGTGATTTTTATGTAGGAAAGTATTACGAAAAAGGAAAAGATTACGAAAAAGCAGAGTTTTATTACAAAGCTGCTTATGGTAAAATGGAGCCTTCTGACCCAAATGCAAATGCTTTTTACGAAAATATTAAACGTGTAACTGACCTAAAAGAAAGTCAGCCAAAAGAACAAATTATTGAAGGCCTTCCTGAAGAGGATGATAATGAAGAAGAAAAAGAAGACGATAAATAAAGTATGATATCTAAAACAAAAACGGCGACTTAATAATTAAGTCGCCGTTTTTTATTTTATTTTTGTCTTTGTTTGCTTATTTCAACAACTCAATTCTATCTTCTTTTAAAACAATTTTTTTATCTTTATACAAACCACCAATAGCTCTTTTAAAAGCTTTTTTACTCATTTGTAATCGAAACTTAATTGATTCTGGAGAGCTTTTATCAGTAAGCATTAAAAAACCTTTTTCATCTAACTTTCTAAGAATTACATCTGCATCTGTATCAATTACATTTCTAAAACCTTGAGGTCTTAAAGAAACATCTATCTTTCCGTCTTCTCTGATATTTTTAACATAACCGTAAGTTTCCATACCTTCTTCTATATCTTGGTACACTTCGCTATTAAACAACAAACCATCAAATTCATCATCAATTAAAACATTGTATCCTAATGGAGTTTGTTCAATAATTTTTAAATTTACCTGATCTCCTTCTTGCAATCTATTTTGTGAATCCTCTTGTAATCCGTCTTCTAATTCCATTTTATAAGTTTTTAAAATAGTTCTTTAAAACTACGTCATTTATTTCTTTTGGAGTAAAAATCTCCATTATTTTTGGCTGATTTGATGTTTCATAAAAATCCTTCAACCCTATATTTAATTCTTCTAAATTAGAAATAGCTACATAATTAAAATTATACATTTTTGCCAAATGTTCAGCTGTTAAGCTATGCGGAGTTTCGAAATAGACTGCCGCATTGGTTGACAAAGGACCGGGAATTACTCTGAAAATTCCACCGCCATCATTGTTTAATATAATGATTCTAAAATTTTTCGGAATATTTGTATTCCATAACCCGTTACTATCGTAAAAAAAACTTAAATCTCCTGTTATAAAAACAGTAGGTTCTTTATCTGCAAATGCAGCTCCTACAGCTGTACTTGTACTACCATCAATTCCGCTTGTACCTCTGTTACAAAACACCCGCAAGGTAGCGTTTAAATTAAACAGTTGAGAGTATCTAATTATCGAACTATTACTAATTTGCACCTGATAATTATCAGGAATGAGTTTTAAAATAGCTTCAAAAGATTTTAAATCAGAATATTCGCAATCAGCTAAATAATCATCATGTTTAAAGTTTCTATCTTTATTTACAACTAACCAATCTTTTTGATAATTACTTTTTACAATGTTTGTTTGACTTTCTATTTTTTGTAAAAAATCAACAGGCTTTTTTTGTATAAATTCAGACAAACAGTGATAGGTATCCATTACCGTTAACTCATCAATATGCCAATGATGTTTTGGTTGGTATTTTCTTAAAAACTGTTTTATTTTTTTTGAAATCACCATTCCTCCTAGAGTTACTAAAATATCTGGTTGTAATTCTAAAAAGTCAGTTTCAGTTAGCGGAAAAATAAGTTTATCAATCGCATTGATAAATTTTGGATGATATAAGTTTGAAGTTGTTTCTGTTAAAATTAATACCGATTCATCTTCAACAAACCTATTAAGTATATTTTGTAATTCAGTATCCGGAAAATTACTTCCCACCAAAATCATTTTTTTAGTGGATGCATTCCAAATTTCAGATAGTTTTTGATAATTAACAGATTGCTTTACTTCGTTCGTAATAACGTTCGAAAAATTAAATTCTTTTAAATTAGCAACCGTTTCATACAACGGCTCATTAAAAGGAACATTAATATGTACTGGCCCTTTTTTAGTGATTGCCGTTTGCAATGCCTCTGCTAATAAATCGCTATTATTTTCTAATTGATTTTCTTCCTCTACTAAATTCGCAGAAAACAAAATATGGTTTTCAAACACATTTTCTTGACGAATGGTTTGTCCGTCGCCAATATCAATTAAATGTTTAGGTCTATCTGCTGAGATTATTATTAACGGAATATTGCTATAAAAAGCTTCCGCTATTGCGGGATAATAATTTAACAACGCCGAACCTGATGAACAAATAATTGCAACCGGTTTGCGCTTTTGCTGTGCGATTCCCATAGCAAAAAAAGCAGCACTTCGCTCATCAACAACACTTAATGCTTCTATAGCTTTGTGGTTAGAAAACCCTATAGTTAACGGTGCATTTCTTGAGCCAGGCGAAATCACAACCGTATCAATATTATATTGATGACAGGCTGAAATAACTAATTGTGCAAGTTCTTTTTTCGGGAACATTTGTTATAGTTTAAAAATGTCATTCTAAAGCAAAAACTTTAAAATGACATTTTATAATAAAATCAACTATGTTGATTAATTTCCTTTTTTATAATCTTCTAGAAACTTTGCTAAACCAATATCAGTTAAAGGGTGTTTTAACAAACCTTCAATAGCACTTAAAGGACCTGTCATTACATCAGAACCTAATTTAGCGCAATCAATAATATGCATTGTATGACGTACCGATGCAGCTAAAATTTGTGTTTCGAACATATAGTTATCATAAATCTGACGAATTTCTGAGATTAAATTTAATCCATCTGTAGAAATATCGTCTAAACGCCCAATAAACGGAGAAACATACGTTGCGCCTGCTTTTGCCGCCAATAAAGCTTGCCCCGCAGAAAACACTAACGTTACGTTTGTTTTAATTCCTTTTGATGAAAAATATTTACACGCTTTAATTCCGTCTTTTATCATTGGTAATTTTACCACGATTTGAGGATTTAAAGCAGCTAAAGCTTCTCCTTCTTTTACCATTCCGTCAAAATCTGTTGAAATTACCTCAGCAGAAACATCACCTTCTACCAATTCGCAAATTGCTTTGTAGTGATTTATAATGTTTACTTCTCCTGTAATTCCTTCTTTTGCCATTAAAGACGGATTCGTGGTTACACCATCTAAAATACCTAAAGCTTGTGCTTCTTTAATCTGATCTAAGTTAGCTGTATCTATAAAAAATTTCATGTTATATATATTATATGATTGTGTTCTAATTTATTTAAAATCCTGCTTTCTAAAGCCTTGCAAATTTACAATTTATAATGATTCATTAACAGCTTTTCATAAACTTTATCTGGTAAAACTCGTTTTAAAACAACTGAGAATTTCTCCATAAATCCGCCTATTTTATAATGAATATTAGGATTTTTTTTCTCTATAATTTGATGAATTGCTTTTGCCATCACTTTCGGATCCATTCCTGAATTTACATGACCATCCATTAAAGCTAAATTCTCTGTATACGTTTCTTTATATGCCGAATTTTCATAAACAGGTGTATGAAATCTTCCTGATGCAATATTAGTTGCAAAATCTCCTGGCGCTACATTTATCACTTTAATTCCGAAACTTTTAACTTCCATACTTAAAGCTTCCGTTACCAGTTCTAAAGCACCTTTACTTGCTGAATAAATCCCTCTAAAAGGCAATCCCATATAACCTGCTATCGAAGTAACGTTTATTATTATTCCCGATTTTTGCTTTCGCATTTGTGGCAATACAGCTTTAGCTACATCTATAACGCCGAAAAAATTAGTATTAAAATTAGCACGCATTTCATCAGTCGGAGTATCTTCTATCGATCCTGTTATTCCCTTACCTGCATTATTAATTAACACATCTATTCTGCCTTCTTTTTCAATTACAGTACTTACTGCTATAGCTATTGTTTTAGCATCAGTAACATCTAAAGCAACCATATTAAAAGATACGTTTACTTTATCTGGATTTCTACTTGTACCGTAAACTGTATAATTTTTAGCATGTAAATAAGTAGCAATTGCTTTTCCTATTCCAGAAGAAGCTCCTGTTATTAATATTACTTTCGACATTAATTTTTAATTTTATACAAATATCTTAAAGTTCGCTATAATAAAAAAAGACTTTAAACACTTATATTAGCAACTCGTTGTAAGAACACAATCGTTATGAGTAAAAAATCAATTTTTAGTATTTTATTTTTTCTAATTAGTTTTAGTTTATTAGCACAAACATCGTTATTCGAACACACTAAAACATTTACAAAACAAGATTCACTTCGTGGATCTATAACTCCAGAAAGAGTTTGGTGGAACTTAACATACTACCATTTAGATATTACCGTAAATCCTGACAAGAAATTTATCCACGGAAAAAATACGGTGCAGTACAAAGTTTTAAAACCTCACAATGTTTTACAAATTGATTTACAAAGTCCCTTAAAAATTACGAAAGTGATTCAGAACGGAAAAAAATTAAAAGTAGTTACCAACGGAAATGCACATTTTATTCAATTAAAAGATATACAGAAAATTGGAAGTGTAAATTCGTTAGATGTGTATTATGAGGGACATCCGAAAGTTGCAAAAAACGCTCCTTGGGATGGTGGATTTTCATGGAAAAAAGATGCAAATGGAAATCATTTTGCAGCTACTTCTTGCCAAGGTTTAGGAGCTAGTGTTTGGTGGCCAAATAAAGACCACATGTATGACGAAGTAGATAGCATGGCAATTAGCGTACGTGTGCCTAAAAATTTAATGAATGTTTCTAACGGAAAATTACGTAAAACAGAACAGCATAAAGACAATACAACTACTTATCATTGGTTTGTAAATAATCCGATTAATAATTACGGCGTAAATGTAAATATTGGTGATTATGTACATTTTTCTGAAAAATATAAAGGTGAAGACGGTATACTTGATATGGATTATTATGTATTGCGTGATAATTTAGAAAAAGCAAAAAAGCAGTTTAAAGATGCGCCAAAAATGATGAAAGCTTTTGAGTATTGGTTTGGAAAATATCCTTTTTATGAGGACGGATTTAAACTTGTAGAAGCTCCGTATTTAGGAATGGAACACCAAAGTTCGGTTACCTACGGAAATAAATATATGAACGGATATTTAGGTAGAGATTTATCAGGAACAGGTTGGGGTTTAAAATTCGATTTTATTATTATTCACGAATCTGGGCACGAATGGTTTGCTAATAATATTACCAATATCGACATTGCTGACATGTGGATTCATGAAAGTTTTACCGCTTATTCTGAGAATCTTTTTTTAGATTATTACTACGGTAAAAAAGCATCAAAAGAATATGTAATCGGAACTCGTAGAAGTATTCAGAACGATATTCCTATTATTGGTCAATACAATGTAAATAGTGAAGGTTCTGGAGACATGTATTATAAAGGAGCCAACATGCTACACAACATTAGAACCTTAATTAATAATGATGAAAAATGGCGCCAAATTTTACGCGGATTAAATACTGTTTTTTATCATAAAACCGTAAACACTAAACAAGTTGAAAACTATATTTCGCAACAATCTAAAATTGATTTAAGTGCAATTTTCGATCAGTATTTACGTACCGTTAAAATTCCTGTTTTTGAATATAAAATAGAGAACAATAAGCTTTCTTATCGCTGGAGTAATGTTGTTGCTGAATTTAATATGCCTTTAAATATTTTTGTTAATGATAAAAAACAACAGTTAAATCCGACTGAAAAATGGCAAACTATTAACGTTAATTCTAACGAAATTATAGTAGATGACAATTTTTATATTAAAAGTAAAAAAGTGAAGTAAGCTCTGATTTTATTGATAACACAGAGTGTTTTAAATCTTGTATAAACATAAAATGAATCATTAAAGCTATTTCCTTTAAAATACTAACCAAACACTTCGTACTATTTCGTATCTTGCCCTTTGCATATGATACAATTTATACTCAACAATCAGATTATTAAAACACCTGTAAATTCAGGTATTACCCTACTCGATTTCATTAGAGATCACCAACAATTAAAAGGTACAAAAATCGGTTGTCGCGAAGGCGATTGCGGAGCTTGTACTGTTTTAATTGGTACAGTAGAACACGACAATGTAAACTACAAAAGTATTACTTCTTGTATTTCTCCTTTAGGAAACGCAAATGGTAAACACATTGTTACTATAGAAGGAATTAACTTACCTAAGAACTTAAATACTGTTCAAGAAGCGATGACTAGCAATTACGCTACTCAATGCGGATTTTGCACGCCTGGCTTTGTAGTTTCTATGACTGGTTTTGCTTTAAGCAACAATAATAACACTACTTGTAATGATGCCATTAGTGGTAATATTTGTAGATGTACAGGTTATAAATCTATCGAAAAAGCAGGCTTAGAGGTTGAAGAAAAATTAGCTAATAAAGGCGATAATCATCAAATAAAATGGTTGATTAAAGAAGGATTTATTCCTAATTATTTTGAAACAATTCCTGATCAATTAAAAAAAATAGATTCAAAAGCTTCTGAGCAAAAAAAAGGAATAAAAGTTGCTAACGGAACCGATTTATATGTTCGCTCTGCGGATAAAATGGCTGACGAAGAGGTTTATTTACTCGCAGATAAAAAAACATTATCCGGTATTTCTTTTTCTGAAGGAATTTGCACTTTAGGTGCGAATACAACGGTTACTGAAATTGCAGAAAATAAAAAACTACAAACTTTATTTCCGAAGTTAAAGCAGTTTATGAAATTAATTTCATCGGAACAAATTAGAAATATGGGAACCATTGGCGGTAATTTCGTTAATGCTTCACCAATTGGCGATATGTCTATTTTCTTTTTAGCCTTAAATGCTACTTTAACAATTATTAAAGAAGACGAATCAGAACGCCATATTTCATTTCAAGAATTTCATCAAGATTACAAAAAATACGATTTAAAAGAAAATGAAATTTTGAAGGCTATTTCCTTTAAAGTTCTTCAAAAAAATGAAGCTTTTAATTTTGAAAAAGTAAGTAAACGTACCCATTTAGATATTGCTAGTGTTAATGCTGCTGGTAGAATATCAATAGAAAAAAATACTATTGTAGATGCTCATTTTTCAGTAGGTGGCGTTGCTGCTATTCCGAAATACTTATATAAAACGAATGACTATTTAATCGGGAAGAAGATGAATGCTGATACTATAATAGCAGCACAAAAGATACTACAATCAGAAATCTCACCAATTAGCGATGTAAGAGGAACGTCAGAATACAAACGTTTATTAGCTAAACAATTATTCTTTGCTCATTTTATTGAATTATTTCCGAATCTAATCGAACTAAAAAAACTAATTGCCTAATGAAAAACATAGATAGTTATACACATGTTCGAGGAGAATCGTTATTTGTAGACGATTTAATGCTACGCCAAGATGCTTTAATAGGCCTATGTTTTGATTCGCCAAAAGCGCATGGAAAAATAAAATCGGTAGATTATTCTAAAGCAGAAGCTTTAGATGGTGTTGCAAAAATATTTACCTACAAAGATGTTTTAGGAGAAAATCAAATCGGAGGGATTATTCCTGACGAACCATTATGGGCAGAAGACGAAGTACATTTCTGGGGGCAACCAATTGCTTTTATTGTTGCTAAAACAGAAGCTATTGCTAAAAAAGCAAGAGCTTTAATTACCATTGAGATTGAAGAACTTCCTGTAATTACAACAGCAAAAGAGGCTAAAGAAAAAAATAGTTTTATTAACGCACCTCGCTCTTTTAAGCTTGGTGATTCATCTGGTTCTTTTTCTGAATGTGATTATGTTTTTGAAGGTGAAACATTCTCTAACGGACAAGAACATTTATATTTAGAAACACAAGGTTGCTATGCTGTTCCGTTAGAAAACGGAAACATAAAGCTAACGTCTTCTACCCAAGGACCAACGCAAGTACAAAAAACAGCTGCTAAGGTATTGGGAATTCCGATGCATAAAATTGAAGTAGATGTTATTCGCTTAGGTGGTGGTTTTGGTGGTAAAGAAGATCAAGCAACTCCTTGGGCAGTTATGACAGCTGTTGCTGTGCAACATTTAAATCGCCCAGTAAAATATATGCTGAACCGTCATGACGATTTACGTATGACTGGTAAGCGCCACCCATATTCGTCTTTCTATAAAATAGGATTGACAAAAGATTTAAAAATTAAAGCTTTTGAAGTTGAGTTTTTACAAAATTCTGGTGCAGCTGCCGATTTATCTCCAGCAATTGCAGAACGAACTTTATTTCATGCCACTAACAGTTATTTTATTCCGAATGTAAGCACTACTGTATTTAGTTGTAAAACTAATTTACCGCCCAATACTGCTTTTCGTGGTTTTGGCGGGCCACAAGGAATGTTTGTTATAGAAAGTGCGATTGCCGATGCAGCAGATAAAATAGGCATCAATAAAAAACAAATACAAGAAGTTAATTTGTTAGCTGAAAATGATGAGTTTTCATACGGACAAATTGCAACACAAGTAGAGGCTAAAAACACATGGTTTACTGCTAAAGATACTTTTGATTTAGAAAAATTAGAAGCTGAAAAAACTTCTTTTAATAAAGAAAATGATAGATTTAAAAAAGGAATATCGTTAATGCCAATTACTTTTGGTATTTCATTTACAAACACACAGATGAATCATGCCCGTGCATTGATTCATATTTATCAAGACGGTAGTGTGGGGATTTCTACAGGAGCTGTAGAAATGGGACAAAGTGTAAACACTAAAATGTTACAAGTTGCGCAAACTGTTTTAGGCGTTTCAGTCGCTAAATTAAAGCTAGAAACTACCAATACAACTCGTGTTGCAAACACTTCGCCAACTGCAGCAAGTTCTACTGCAGATTTAAACGGAAAAGCCGTTGAAATGGCTTGTAACGCATTAATTGAAAGATTAACGAAAGTTGCTGCTACATTAGCTTCATCCGAAGAAAAAAACATTTCTTTTCAAGAGGATTTTGTTTTTATTAATGGTAAAAAATCTACTATTTCATGGGAATATGTAATTAGTCAAGCCATGATGCAACGTGTTGCTTTAACTGAAAATGCTCATTATGCTACACCTATTATTCATTTTGATAAATCTAAAGAAAAAGGGCATCCGTTTGCGTATCATGTATACGGAACAGCAATTACTACTGCAACGGTAGATTGTTTGAGAGGAACTTATGAAATTGACGCCGTAAAAATTGTACACGATTTTGGTAAGTCTATGAATTTAGGAATTGATATCGGTCAAGTTGAAGGAGCCCTAGCGCAAGGAATTGGATGGATGACTATGGAGGAAATTGCCTACAATTCTGACGGACGTTTATTATCAAATGCATTATCTACGTATAAAGTTCCGGATATTTTTTCTACGCCGAAAATAGTAGAAACGATTCCCGTTAAAACAGTAGGAAATGATATGGCTATACAAAAATCGAAAGCCGTAGGTGAACCTCCTTTAATGTACGGAATTGGCACTTATTTTGCTATTCAGGAGGCTGTTAAAGCATTTAATCCTAATTATAATTTAAAGTTTCACTCGCCTTTTACGCCAGAAAAAGTATTAATGGGTTTGTACAAAAACCAATAACAGTTATTTAATATTTATAGATTCTTTTGCCAATAAACTCTAAAAATAAAAAATCAATCAAACTACAATACACCAAACAAAACATATTAAAAGGTGCTATTATTTATAGCACCGGAGATACGATTGCGGCACTTTTATTAAACGATTTTTCTATATATCGATTACTCGGAATGATGTTGATCGGAGCAACTATATATGCTTTTGAAATTCCTAATTATTTTATTTGGATTGATAAAAAAACAGCTGCTTTTACCAGCATAAAAAAAACGGTAGCAAAAACGGGTTTGGCTATCGCATATTTTAATCCAGTATGGGTTTTTAGGCACTTAGCTTTTATTAAATTATTGACAGGTAATTATAATCAAATAAATGCAGATTTATTAACGATTGCATTGCTCTCTTTTACGGTAAACATTCCTATATCTTTTACTGTTAATTTTATCATCCAAAATAAAATACATTTAAATTGGCGTTTTATAGCCAGTGCAATTTTCTCTGCTTTAATGGCTATTTATTACGCTTTAAGTGAAACAATTTTTAATTAACTCATCATTAAGAATAAGATGTTGTAGTATTCTTTAAAGGATAACTTCATCATACTTATTCGCTATGACGGTAATAACAATCAATGAGATTCTGGAAATACGTATTAGATAAAATCAAGAACCATCAAAAAGTATATATCTTAACAGTTATTGAAAACTTTGGGAGTTCTCCGGGACGAAAAGGTTTTAAAATGCTAGTTGCACAAGACGGATTTATCTTTGGATCTATTGGTGGTGGTGTAATGGAATTTACTTTGGTTGAAGAGGTTCAAAATCTTTTAAAAAATGAAGATTCACCAATATTTATAAAAAAACAAATTCATAAAGGTAGTATAGAAAACGGATCTGGAATGATCTGTTCTGGTGAACAAACAATTGCTTTTCATTGTTTAGATTTTAAACATACAACTGTAATTGAAAGTATTTTAAACTGTATTCAAACAGGACAAAACGGAATATTAAATTTAACGCCTAACTCATTCTGTTTTTCAAAAAAACAACAGGAAAATCAATTTAATTATCAAATTAATTCAAATACTGATTGGTATTTTAATGAACATATAGGTTTTAAAGAAACTTTATATATTGTTGGCGGAGGGCATGTTGGGGTAGCTGTTTCAGAAACTTTTGTAAAACTTGGGTTTTATGTAGTTGTTTTTGACAACAGAGAAAACCTCAACACCTTAGAAAATAATAATTTCGCACATAAAAAATTAGTTGTTGATTATAATGATATCAACAACCATATTCCTGAAAGAAAAACAAGTTATGTAGCTATTATGACCAACAAATACACCGATGATAAATTGGTTTTAAGTAAACTGATTAAAAACGATTATAAATTTATTGGTGTTTTAGGCAGCAAGGCTAAATTAAAAACAATGTGGGAGGTTTTACAAAACGAAAAACACTCGCAAAAAGAGTTAGATGCTGTTTATGCCCCTATTGGTTTATCAATAAAAAGTGAAACTCCAGAAGAAATTGCCATTAGTATCGCTGCTCAAATTATTCAGCTAAAAAACCTAAATAAATAATTTAAAAACAAAATGTATTAAACTATTTTTAATGCTCTTCTCCTAATTCTACCGCTCTACTAAATGCTGCAAAAGCCGCTTCTTTTATCAACTCATTTACATTATTATCTTCCATAGAATCTAATGCTGCACGCGTTGTACCACCTTTTGAGGCTACTTTCTCCATCCAAGAATTAGGTGAAATATTCGATTGATTAAAAAGTTCGATAGCGCCTGCAAATGTTTGAGTAACTAATACTGTAGAATCCTTTTTCGAGAAACCCATTTTTAGTGCTGCTTCCATCATACTTTGCATAAAGTAAAAAACATAGGCAGGTCCACTTCCTGAAATTCCCGTAGAGGCATCAATTAATTTCTCACTAGAAACCTGAATAGATTTACCTGTAGTAGCCAATAAACTTTCTACCGTTAGCATTTCTATTCTAGATACTTCATCAGAAACAACAAAAGATGTTAAACCCTTACCTATTTGTGCTGGTAAATTTGGCATTGCTCTAACAATCTTTTTTAAGCCTGTTAATTCTTCAATAGACTCTATAGTAACACCTGCCATTATAGATACTATTATTTGCTCGTTTTGCACAAGTGGCTTTATAGTATTAAACACATTAATTGCATGGTGTGGTTTTACAGCAATAAAAATAATATCAGCTTTAGAAACACAATCTTCTAGTTTCTCAAAAGTATCAAAATGTGCTATTTTATGAAGCTCGTTAAGTTTTTCTTCAGATTTATCTAAAATCATAATATTCTTTTTCTTAAGAAGTTTAGATTTAGACATTCCTTCTGCATAGGTTAACCCCATATTTCCTGCACCAATTACAAGTACTTTCATGTGTTTTTATATTTTTGAATAAGTTAAACTGTTGATTTAAAAATGTACTATACGAATAACATACAGTCTTCACAATCTTTTACTTCTCCATAATATGTTTCTCTGTACTTATGTACGGTTTTAAGAGGCAACCCAAGTAAATATTTTTTAATGTATGTTACTTTTGTTGTTAGCTCACCCATAGGAATACTGTATCTTTTTTCTTGAATAGTTTTTCTTTTGATGTATATCAGTTTCATATAATTATTTTTAATTAATATTATTTTTATAAAGGAATCATGCTGTTATAGCTAAATAATAGCCATAAACATATAGAAAAGTAACAAAGTGCTTTTACACCTATTCTTACTTAACTTAATAAGTTGAATAGGTAATATTGCAATATTTTTAAAGTATGTAGCGATAGCCTAATTAAAGGCCGACTGTTCTTAACAGAAAAAAATTATTACAAGACTTGGCTTGTAAATTAAGAAGCAGGAGGTATGAATTTATCTGATTGATTTCTAAAAACCAGATAATTAAAAGTTAATACTCGTGAATTTTGTTGTTCAGTATTTTTCTGTACCATGCTGCAAATTTACAAAAACAAACAACCACCAACAAATACTCTTTGTTAAGATTATTGTAAAGCTAAATGTTTAAAAACAAAACACTTACCTGTAAATTATTACACTAATAATTATAAGCTGCTATTATTGTAAATAACATAATTATATACCTTAAAATTATTAAACCAATTATTTTATGTAGTAATAATTGATAAAAACTAAACGATGTTTTTTACTAAATTATATTTAATTTCGGTGTAATTAGATATTATTTTCTGTGCTAATGTGTAATCTTGCGCTTTAGAATGCTCACTTTTATACGCTACACAATAAATTCCGCCATCATAAGCAGCTTTTATTCCGTTTGTAGAATCTTCTATAACCAAACATTCTTCTTTCTTAAAACCTGCAATTTCAGCTGCTTTTAAAAAAATTTCTGGATGCGGTTTTGAAGCCTTTAAATCTGCTCCACTAATCTTCCCTTTAAAGTATTTGTTTAAATCAAATTTATTAAAAACATTATCAATAGTTACCATAGAGGCAGATGATGCTAAAACGAGTGTTATTCCGTTTGCATAATAATCTTTAATTAAATCTAAAACACCTTCTAATAATTGCAAATCATTTTTATCAGAAAAAAAGAGCTCTTTAAAAAAAGCTCTTTTGTAAGCAACTAATTCTGTAGCTGCTATCGATAAGTTAAACTTACTAACTAAATCTTTACAAATATCTATGGTTGATTGCCCGGTATACGCATTGTATAATTCTTGAGAAACTTCGATACCCTCTTTAGCAAACATTAAAAAATATGCTTGTTTATGTAATGGTTCAGTGTCTACAATTACACCATCCATATCGAATAAAACTGCTTTTAAAGCCATTGTGTTTAGTTTGTGTTGTTTTACAAAAATAAGCAATTGGCTCTTTAACCTCTTATTATTTTTTCTCACATTGTTTTAATACTTCTTCTGCCCTATCAAACATAAATTTAGGATAAAATTTTTCTGTTATTTTTTCTTTCTTACCTAGTTCAATAGCTCTTTTAATATCTTTACAAAAAGGCGCTGTAGATTGTCCGAAAAAATTAGCAGCTCCGATATCTGCTTGCGCTTTACTAAATATAACTCTTGGGTTGTTAGGCGCTAGTTTAAATGCTTTTGAATATAACGCTCCGTTTTTCATAGACATTGACATTCCGAATTTCTGCCCGTCAAAAGCCATATAAGCCGTATTTAATAATGCTTGTGTTATTAAAATTTCTGGATTATTAGGTGAAACAGCTGTTGCTGCATCTAAAAACTCTTGTGCCTTGTTAAGTTTTGCTTTTAAAACAGTTTCGTCTTTTACGCCAAAACTTCCAACAATTTCAATCGTTGCGGCGTAGAATGGAGGTAACCATTTTTCTTTTTCTGCTTTAGAAATACGTTCAAATAACTGACTAGCTTCTGTTGTTTTATTTGATTGCCAAAGCTCTAAACTTTTGGTCATTCCTTTTTCATATTTACTTTGCGCTGCTAAATTTATAGCCAATAGTAATACTAATAATGTGATTATTTTTTTCATCTTTTTTAGTTTACATTAATTGATAATTTTATATTTTTTGATACTTCAAACTTTGCATTTTTATATTTTGGAGGCCCCATAAAACCTGTTGCATCATTAGAAATACCTATTGGTTCTTTTGGAATTCCGAAAAAATTAGTGTCCATTTTTTTATTATCATTCTCATCATGAAAGGCAGAAATAGCATAAGTTCCTATTGTTATATCCTTGAATACTATGGTTGCTTTTTTATCAATAACTTTTGCAATTGTTCCTTTTAAAGGTTTCTTTAAAAAAGAATCTTCAGAATTGTATAAAGCGATATATAAATCTCCTTTGTCTGATTTCATTCCCTTAAATTCTATAGTTACGGTTTGTGTTTCTTGAGCAGTAGAGCTTAAAACTCCACTTAAAATAAAAATTGCTGCTAAAATTATTTTTTTCATTGTTTTGGTTTTTTATTGATGATTCAAATATCTTGACTTTCTTTCTTTTTTTATCAAGAATAGCGCCGAATTGTTGTTTTTTATTGCTCAACCGTTAAAAGTTTATCAATTTCTTTAAATATCTTTTTTGTTTCTTGGCTAAAAGCTTCTAAATGCCCTTTATCAGAAGTAAAAAAAGTTTTAGGTTCTTGTGCATTTTTAAAAACAACCTGTGAATGACTTATCGGAATCGTTTTATCTACCTTACCATGTATTATTAATTTAGGCATGCTTTTAATTGTTTTGATCTCTTCTTTAGATGGATATACTTTTCCTAAAACACTTTCTATATATATATGTGCTGGTTTTGGCGCATACAGTTTAGCTACATCTGCAAAGGATGAAAAACCTCCATCTAAAACTAAAGCATCAACCTCTTCTTGATTATTTTTAGCAAAATTTGCAGCAATTTGGCAACCTAAAGACGCTCCTAATACAATTAATTTTGTACCTTTTATTTCTTTATTTTCTTTCATTTTATTAAAGACAATAATTACATCTTCTTGTACATTTTTATGTGTTGCCTTTCCAGTTGACTTACCATAACCTCTAAAGTCAACCGCATACACTTGGTATCCATTAGCTATCATAGGTTTAATCATGTACATATAAGTTGATATATTTCCTCCGGCTCCATGAAAAAATAAAATTGTTGCCTTCGGAGTTGTTTTTGGCTGAAAAAAAGCGGTGTGAATTGTATCTTTTTCTACTGAAATAAAATCTTCTGAAAAAGGTATTTTAACTTCTTTCCATTCTTTTTTAGGATAATAAAATTTGTCTTCGAATTGCGCATTTACAAACTGAAAAACAAATAGTAATAAAATTGTTATGTTAATTTTCATCGCTTTCATTATTTATATATTATACTTCAAATATCTTTTATTTTAACAAGGCTCGCCAAAACATTTTACTCAGTTGTAGGTTTTGGCAACTGATCTGTATTGTTTTTACTTAGCTTCTTTTTATTACAAATTATTTAATTGATTATCTTTCTTATTATCACTAATTGTCCAAAAGAAACCAACAAAGAAAAACCGATCTGCATTGGGTACAATTGCTTGTCTATCAAAAACACCGTTCATATTTGGTGTGTTTTTATAATTATAACCAAATACATTCTGATGCCCTAAAACGTTGTTTACAGAAAAATACAATATTTTTTGTTGACTAATTAAATACGCCCAATTTACACTTACCGAATTATAATTTTTAGTTTTGTTATTCAGAAACCCTATTTTATTAGGATTCGTGTAATTTCTACCAGAAGCAAAATTGTAACTAAAGCCTACTTGACTTTTTAAATCTTTAATAAAATATTTTCCCACCACTGATAAATTATGTGCCGATGCAAAATTTGGTGTAGCCTTTGTTGGGTAATTTTTATAATCTCTTTCAGTATCTAAAAACGAATATGAAATCCAATAATCAGTATTTTTTATACTCTTATTATCTCTCCAAAAAACATCAATTCCTTTTGCATAACCTGTTCCTAAATTCGAATAATTAGTCGTTGGTAAAAAAGAATCCGTATCATATTTCACTAAATCTTGATATTTTTTATAATAGCCTTCTACTCTAAAAATCTGTTTGTTTTTTACATATTGATAATTCGCTATAAAATGTGACGTGTTTTCTGCTTTAAAATCAGTGTTAAATTTTAAATAATCATTTTTAGGGTTCTGATAAAAGCGCCCATAGGCAAAAGAAAACTGTGCATTTTTTCCTGATTTATAAGCAATAGATGCTCTTGGCGAAATGGTAAACTCATTTAACAACTCAGAATAATCACCACGAATACCTATTTTTGATGCCAACTTTTTAGAAAAAAATATATCAGCCTCTGCATAAGTTCCTAAAATATTATTATCAAATCCGTATTTATAAGTTTCGTTAGTTACGTTCTTATAATTTTCTTTAAAATCGGTGACAAAATACTCCGCTCCGAAATTTAACTTAAATCGATTCGAAAAACGTTTTTTCATCGCTACTTTAAAATGTGCTGAATTTTCTTCATCAGTAATTTCATCATCAACAACATTAATAATAGCCTGATCATTTGTAAAACTTACACCTGTGGCAATTTTCCATCCATCACCAAAACTATTCTTATAAGAGCTATTAAAATATAAGTTTCTGTTTGTTAATCCGAAGCGCACACCTTTTTCATCATTTATATCCTCTTGCGTTAAATCGAAATCAGTATAACTAAACGCTCCGTATACTTTTAATAGCGATTCGTTTTTAAACTTAAAACGATATACTACCTCACCGCTTAACGATTGCACTGGTTTATGCCACATATTTCTGTCAGGAAAAGCCGATTGATATGGTGCCAAGTTAATATACGATGCATTTACACTTAATGAATTTTTACCAAAAACTTGTGTATTACCAACTCCTAAACCAACTGTCATAAAAGATAAATCTGTTTTTTCTTCAACAACTTCATCCGTTGTATTTAATAGCAACACACTCGATAATGCTTGTCCGTATTCCGCAGAATAACCTCCGGTAGAAAAAGTGATTCCTTTAAATAAAAATGGAGAAAATCGCCCACGAGAAGGAATATTATTTGCTGATGGCGAATACGGCTTAAATACTCTAATTCCGTCTACAAAAATTTGGGTTTCTTCGGCATCACCACCTCTAACAAAAAGGCGCCCATCTTCATCAACAGTTGATGTTCCTGGTAAGGTTTGTAAAGCGCCAACAAAATCACCCAATGCACTTGCTGTTGTTACGACATCTAGTGGTTTTAGAGCAGTTACTTTTGCGTTATCTCCTGCTTCAAAAGTTCCAGCGTTTATAGTTACGGCATCTAAAGTATTTACATCTTCACGTAATTTAATTTTTAACTTATTAAATTCTTTTACATCTGCTAATTTCGAAAATGTTTCGAAAGAGATAAAAGAAACTATTAATGTTCTTATTCCTTCTTCTGATGTTGAAAAAGAAAAATTCCCTTTAAAATCTGTTGCTACACCATCATATGTTCCGTCTAAATACACATTTGCTCCTTCAATATAATTTCCTTTTTTATCTGTGACTGTTCCAGAAATTGTTGTTTGTGCTATTATAGACGCCTGAATAAATACACATAAAATAAATACTAAGTTTTTCATTGTTTTGTTGTTTGATAGCTCAAAATTGCTTCATTTTTAAAATTTAACATAAAAAGACATACTCAACTGTATAAATTTAATGACCAATTGTTCATTTATCAAAAATTAAATACTATTCACATAAAAACCGTTTCTTTTATTTACAAGAATTCTTAAAATTTAAGACTATAATAAGCTGTAAAACTCATTAAAACTGTATTTTTACATAGTATAAAAAATCATAATGTCACACGATTTAAGCAACCATAGAAAATCTTACGAAAAGCAAGAACTTTTAAAAGAAAATTGCCCACAAAACCCTATTGAATTATTTAGAAATTGGTTTTTAATTGCTGATGAATCTGAAACGGTAGATGAAGCCAATGCAATGACTATTGCATCGATAGGTTTAGATGATTTTCCTAAAAGCAGAATTGTATTATTAAAAAAGTACACTTGGGAAGGTTTTATTTTTTACACCAATTATAATTCTGAAAAAGGAAGAGCAATTTTGAATAACAACAACGTATGTCTTTCTTTTTTTTGGGCTGGTTTAGAGCAGCAGATAATTATAAAAGGAAAAGCTGAAAAGTTATCAAAAAACTTATCTGATGGTTATTTCGAATCAAGACCTGATGGAAGTAAGTTAGGTGCTTGGGCTTCTAATCAAAGTGATGTTGTTACTTCTCGCAAAGAACTTGATGAACAACTAAAAAAAACAACAGAAAAATTTAACGGTAAAGAAATTGTAAGGCCCCCACATTGGGGCGGTTTTATGGTTAAACCAATATCTATTGAGTTTTGGCAAGGGCGCCCTAACAGAATGCATGATCGTATAAGATATACCTTGCAAAAAGATTTCTCTTGGAAACTTGAACGTTTAGCTCCTTAGTTTTATATTTACACAGCTATAAAAATTAAATGAAAACACTTTATATTGTTCGCCACGCAAAATCTTCTTGGGAATACGAAAGCGTAGAAGATATT
Source organism: Tenacibaculum sp. M1.3A (assembly GCF_057732375.1). NCBI lineage: Bacteria > Pseudomonadati > Bacteroidota > Flavobacteriia > Flavobacteriales > Flavobacteriaceae > Tenacibaculum > Tenacibaculum sp. M1.3A. The sequence goes on from NZ_JBYJEF010000004.1 coordinate 211,429, forward strand.
GATAGACCCTTAAAAGAACGTGGTATTAAAGATGCGCATCTTTTATCGAAATACCTATCTGAAGAAATAAAAAGACCCGATGTATTTGTATCTAGTAGTGCAAATAGGGCCTTACATACTGCTGTTATTTTTTGCGAAAATTTTAAATACCCGCTTGCAAACCTTAAAATAAAACGTCAGTTATATAGTTTTAGCGATGGGTATTTAGTAAAAACTGTAAAAGCGTTAGATGATAGTTTTGACAGTGCAATTATCTTTAGCCATGACCATGGTATTAATAGTTTTGTAAATAAATTTGGTGATAAACCAATTGCTCACGTATCTACTTGCGGTGTAATTGGTATTCAGTTTGAAGAAAAACATTGGAAAAACATAAAAAAAGGAAGTACAAGTTTAGTTGAATTTCCTAAAAATCATAGATAAATCTATATAGTTTGAAAATTAAAAAATACGGTGCAATAGATATAGGTTCGAATGCTGTAAGACTTTTAATAGCAAATGTTATTGAAGAAAAAAATAAAGAGCCTCAATTTAAAAAATCATCATTAGTACGAGTTCCTATTCGTTTAGGAACAGATTCTTTTGTTACTGGTGTTATTTCTGAAGAAAACACCAACAGAATGATTGATGCCATGGAGGCTTTTAAATTACTTATGAAAGTTCATGGAGTTGAGAGATATAAAGCCTGTGCTACCTCTGCCATGAGAGAAGCCAAGAACGGAACCGAAGTAATAAATACTATTTTTAAGAAAACAAATGTAGAAATTGATGTTATTGATGGTAAAAAAGAAGCGGCTATTATATTTGCAACTGATTTAAGTCAGTTAATAGAATCAGACTTAACGTATCTTTATGTTGATGTTGGTGGTGGTAGTACAGAATTCACCTTATTTTCTAAAGGGCGAATTATTAAATCGAAATCTTTTAAAATAGGTACCGTGCGATTAATCAACAATAAAAAAACAGAAAACAAAGCTATTTTTAAAGAAGTACAAGAATGGATTGAAGGGAACACTAAAATATATAAACGTATTTCTTTAATAGGTTCTGGCGGAAACATTAATAAAATATTTAAAATGTCGGGTAGAGATATTGGCAAACCAATTTCTTACATATACCTAAATGCTCAATATCAGTTTTTAAAGAAGATGACCTATAAAGAACGTATTTCTGAATTAGGTTTAAACCCTGATAGAGCAGATGTTATTGTTCCTGCAACAAAAATTTATCTTTCTGCAATGAAATGGAGTGGAGCTAGAAAAATATTTGTTCCTAAAATAGGACTTTCTGATGGAATTATAAAAAGTTTATATCTTAATAAATTATAAAATACTTCTTTTAATTTAAACAAAAAAACCGAGCAAATGCTCGGTTTTTTTGTTTAAATAGGTTTTTTTACTTCACTAAAGTAATCTTTAATTTAAGTTCTTTTTGCAACCATGTTTTAAGTTCATTTTCGTTCTTTTTTACAATCGAATCTGACAATTTAGGATTCCACCTTACTGATAGCTCAGGTATTGTATCAACCTTTATAAAATCTTTAGAAGATAATTTTTTAGAAAAACTGATTTCTTTAATATCATTAAATCTAATTTTAGCCTCTTTTGCCACTTTACTAAATGGCACACTATTTTTATCTCTATCTAAGGCGTTTTGTTCAATATTAGTATTTAACGTTGAAATTGTACTTTTTAAATCTTCAATTTCACGATGTAATCCTTTTATTATATTGTCTTTTAAATCTAAATCTGTAATTGCTCTATCATAAGCATCTACTACCCTATCTACACTACGTGCTTTGTTTTCATTTATTATAAGCTCATAAGTGTCTAACTTTGCATAGGTTTTTAATTCATTTCTTAAAAAGGTTTCTGTAGCATCAGTTACATCTCCGTTAAAGAACAAGTTTACTTTTTTAGTATCTCTATGAATTTTTTCTCTTTGCAACCACAAATCTTTATTAGACTCTATTTTCTCTTTTAAAAACTTCTTATAACTTGCGTTTACAACGCTTTCTTTATAAACACTGATAAACGTAAAAACTGCAGGCACCATAACCAAAAAGGCTACAACAGATGCCAAACGTGCAATTCGTTTTCTTTTTACAGAATTTACGTAACGAATCATTGTAAACCCTAATAATTTTAAAACTAAAAATGTTGCTAATGCTATAAATATGGTGTTAATAATAAATAAATACATGGCACCAAAAAAGTAATCGAAATTACCAATTGCTAAACCATAACCTGCCGTACATAAAGGTGGCATTAATGCTGTTGCAATTGCAACACCAAAAATAACAGAAGCTATTGTTCCTTTTTTTGTACGTGCTATAATTAAAGCCAAACCTCCAAAAAAGGCGATTAACACATCTCTAATATCTGGTTTTACTCTACCTAACAACTCAGACGTATCTTCTTTTAAAGGAAACAGAAAGAAAAAGAAAAATGCTGTTAATAAACTCAATACAATCATCGTTGCTAAGTTGATCATTGATTTTTTTAAGGTGTCAATATCGTTTATAGCAATAGACATTCCTATTCCTAAAATTGGTCCCATTAAAGGCGATATTAACATGGCACCAATTACAACTGCTGTTGAGTTTGCATTTAAACCTATAGAAGCCACAAATATTGAACATATTAAAATCCATGCAGTTGCTCCTTTAAACGGAATATCAACTTTTATAGCTTCAATTGTTGCCTCTTGATCGGTATCTTCACGAAAATCTAATAACTCAACAATAAACTTTTTAGAGCTCTCCCACAAACCTTTTGCATCTTCTTGAATAGCTTGTTTAGATTGTTCTACACTTTCATCTTGATTTAGTTTTTCTTCCATTTATGTTGTTTTATAACTTGCGAAAGATACAAAATTCCTTATTTATTTTTTAAAAATAAATAAAGCCCAAAGATGTTTCTTTGAGCTTTTATTCGTTCTAATATATTTTTATTTAGTTGATATTTAATTTCTTTTTTAAATCGTTTAAAACACCATCTTTATGAACTAAAACAGAAATAGTTTTTAATTTAAAATAAGGCATAGACATGTATACATATCCGTTGTTTCCTTGCTTAGTTCCCCAAGAATTTTTCACTTTAAAATACTTATTTCCTTTCTGATCTTTAACCAAACCTACAATGTGCATTAAGTGATCATCAGTAGTATTAAAATTTTCAAATTCTGATTGACGAAAACTTGGCGTTATCTTTTTTTCTTTAATAATTTCTTTTAACCCTTTTTCATTATCTAAACTACTTGCAGGTATAAATGCAACTCCGTTTTTTGATGAAAATGTTTTTTCAGAAACATCACAATCTAATTCAATCGTAAAGCCTTTTTCTAAAGCATTTTCTGTTACAACAACCAATTCATCTAAAGAAACATTATAGAATGATCCGTTTGAAAAATTATCAGGAATGTTTAAAACAAAATCATCATACATTTTAGCATGCTTAAAAGAAGTAATTGTTACGTAGTTTAACGGATTTATCTTTACATACTCTGCAAAACTTTTTGGCGTATACTCTTTACCTTCAAACTGGAACTTTTCTTTATTCTCGCCTAAATAAACATCTAAAACACTTTCTATTGCTTTTTTCCATTTCGGACTTAATTCTTTAGCCGGATTTTTAATATACGCATCTAACATCGATTTTAAAACAGCTACAACCTCAGCGTGATTATGAGTTTGTTGTCCCATATCTAATCCCGAAAAAACTTGCTCAGGAACCAACCCGTATCTCGCTACAGAATTAATAACATCATGACCTAAACCACCTTCACTAAACTGTGCTTTTCCTTGGCGATATAAATAATTACTAGCTTTATCTGAATATGTATTACGAACTGTATACATTTCTGATAAATCGATGTTTTTACCTGTTAACCGTATAATTTCAGATTCTAAAAATGATGTTGTAGAAAAACTCCAGCAAGTACCCGTATTCCCTTGGCTTTTCACTTGCGTGTTTTCGATATCTTTTATGGTTGCAAACTCATATTTTTGAGCTGTAATAGCACCCATACTTAAAACGCTAAAAGCGGCTCCTATAAATAAATTTTTCATGTTTGAATTTTATTAATAGAGCAATTTACTATTTTTATAATAACATTAAAAATTTCAACCTGCTAAAAATCTACAATTACACCTAATCTAGGCAAAGCTCTTCCTGATGTATTTTCAATTTCTTCTAACAAATACCTCGAATTATCACTAGGATCTGAAACTCTACCGTTTTCGTCTTCTATTGGTAATAAAAATGGTTGCTGATTTGAGCTACTTGCATAAATATTCTGAATATCAACATATAAATTAATCGCTGCTTTTTTTAAAAACCATGTTTTATCTACCCGAACATCTAATTGTGTATAACTATCAAAACGTTGGCCATTTAACTTTGTGTAATCTAAAATACCCCTATTTACAACATCATAATTTTCTTTTAATGATGAAGCATCTCTATCGTAAGGTGTATAAGGTCTACCACCAACTAATCTAAACTTAGCACCTATTTCCCAGTTTCTTTTTAATTTTTTACCCGCTGTTATGGTTATCAGGTGTTTATTATCCCAAGTAGACGGAATATAATTACCTAGTGTGTTTTTAAATTCACTCCTTACAAAGGTGTAAGATGCTATTCCGTACAAACCATTATATGATTTTTTTTGCGCAAGCACTTCAAATCCGTACGCTCTTCCTTTAGAATTAGAAACAACTTCTTCATTACCTACCACACCAAAATCTGCCCCTAAATTTGCCAAACTTATTTGATTTCTTACTGAAAAAGGATACTTATTATACGCTTTATAAAAACCTTCTAAAGTAATTTTAGAACTCGTGTTTGGCCTATATGCTAATCCGCTTACAAAGTGATCTGATTGTATGTATTTCAAACCTTTTTTATTCGAAAAGTCACCAGCATTATTTTTAAAACCTAAAACAGTATAAGATGGTAATTGATAATAACGACCTATTGATGAATTTAAAGACAACTTATCATTAAGGCTATAACTTAAAGAAAGTCTTGGTGAAAATTGATTTAAAAGGTTTTTCATTTCACTATTATAATCAACTCCATCTAATCTAAATCCAAAAGAAACTCCTAGTTTATTATTTAAATATTCTTTAGAAACCTGGCCAAACACTCCATACTTTATAAAATCAATTTCTGAATTAAATATATCTTCAAAAACACCATTTGAATTAGCTACTTTTCTATAAGTATTGTTAATGTAAGTCGCTTTTTCTAAATTGGTACCTATATTAACTTTATAATTATTTTTAGTACTAAAATTATTCTCGTATCTAAATTTAGTTTCTATTTCTTTAGAATCATAATCTAATAATAAGTTCTCTGGTGTTTCCTCATTCATAAAATACTTCACAGCCTTATTTTTAAGCTCATTTCTGCTTAAAACAAATAAATGATTAACATCATCTGCAAAATATTTATAACTCGCTCCTACTGTATAATTCCACTGACTATTTACAGGCACCGTATTTAAAAATACTTTATTACTTTTTATTGTTTCTTCATCTGTTTCACCATCATTAACTGATGTATTTAATTCAAAATCATCAATGGCTCCTAACGCAACTATAGACAACTCACTGTTTTTAGACAATTGCGAATTAACATTTAATTGAAAATCATTATAAGTAGGTAAAAAAGGCAATTTAATTAACTTAAATAATAACTGAAGATAAGATTGACGCACAGAAAGCATAAAGGTAGTTTTATCTCCTATAGGGCCATCTAAAGTTATACCAGCATCCGAAGTTCCTAAAGTTGCTCTTGTATTAAGAGCTGTAGGGTTTCCTTTCTTTTGTGTAAATTCTATTACAGAACTTAATGTATTACCTCTATTTGCAGGAAAAGCACTTGAATAAAAATCAACCTTACGAATTAAATCAGCATTTATGATTCCTACAGGTCCGCCAGTAGCTCCTTGTGTTTGAAAATGATTTATTACCGGGACTTCTATTCCATCTAAATAAAACTTATTTTCTAATGTCGCTCCTCCTCTTATTATAATATCATTTCTAAAACCTGGGTTTGAGGCTACTCCTGGAAATGACTGAATCACTTTTAAAACATCTCTATTTCCTCCCGGATTTTTTTCTATCTCTGCAACTCCTAAGGATTGCAATGATAATGGGCTTTCTAATGATTTTTTAAATAAGCTAGCCTTTACTTCTACCTCCTTTAAATTAGTACTACTTTCTTTTAACTTGATCACAATAAAAGGAGCATTATCGTTTGTTACCAAATACTCGTCTGATATTAATGTTTCATAACCAATAAAAGAAACCTGCAATTTATTGTAACCTAAAGGAACGTTGGATATTTTAAAATTACCTTCCTCATCAGATGCCATTCCAATAGATGTTCCATAAATTAATACGTTTACAAAGGGAATAACTTCTCTTGTTTTTTCATCGATTACTTTACCTGTAATTACTCCTTGACCTAGGGATACAAATGCCTGCAATAATAAAATAAATAGTATTAGCTTTTTCATAATTGGAATCGTTAAGATTTAACAAAAATACAACATTGTTTAATTAAAAATAAAAAAAGATAAACAAAGTGCTTTTTAAAGTTAAAAAACCTCAATCTAAAAAGATTGAGGTTTTTGTGGGGAGAGCAGGATTCGAACCTGCGAAGTCGTAAGACAACGGAGTTACAGTCCGTCCCAGTTGGCCGCTTTGGTATCTCCCCAAAGCTTTAGAAAAAAATAAAAGCTTTTCTTAAATAAGAAAAGCTTTTTGTGACCGGGCTGGGGCTCGAACCCAGGACCCTCTCCTTAAAAGGGAGATGCTCTACCAACTGAGCTACCAGGTCATTTATTTTTCTCCTTAGCGGATGCAAATATACACTCCTTTTTTACTTCTACAAACTTTTTTATTAAAAATAAACTACTTAAATAAAACTAAAAATTAAACAAGACTGATTATCTGAATGTTAGTTGTAAATAATATTTTATAAAAAACAATCTTCAAGTTTACATATAGTTTAATTACGACTTTGGAACTTATTACTACATCATCTATACACGGCAAAAAACAAAAAAGCATTACTAAAATTTTAGTAATGCTTTTTTGTTTTTTGTATTATTGATTAATCCCCCAATTGATCAATAATAAACCCCTGTGTATTATATTCCAATATACATAGAAACAATACGCTGCTAAACAACTAATGTATAAATGGTATTCGATTATGTATAAGTAGCTTTTTTTTTAATACCATCAAGCAAACAATCTTAAATAAACAAAATACGTGTAATAAAAAAACCTCAATCTAAATAGATTGAGGTTTTTGTGGGGAGAGCAGGATTCGAACCTGCGAAGTCGTAAGACAACGGAGTTACAGTCCGTCCCAGTTGGCCGCTTTGGTATCTCCCCAAAGCTTTAGAAAAAAATAAAAGCTTTTCTTAAATAAGAAAAGCTTTTTGTGACCGGGCTGGGGCTCGAACCCAGGACCCTCTCCTTAAAAGGGAGATGCTCTACCAACTGAGCTACCAGGTCATTTATTTTTCTCCTTAGCGGGTGCAAATATACACTCTTTTTTTACTTCTACAAAACCTTTTTATCAAAAAAAAAACCAATTTATCAATATTAATTTTAGTTCTTTGTTCTACAATAATTTAACACTCAAATTATTTTTCAGATAAATATGCTTGACGTACTTTTTTGAACAGATTAGAGGAATATACAAAATCTACCACTGCTTTATTATCCGTTTTAAAAATTTCCTTATGTGAGCCTTCCCATGCTTTTATTCCGTCTTTAAGAAAAACAATCTTATCTCCTATTTCCATAACAGAATTCATATCATGCGTATTAATAACAGTTGTTATTCTATACTCATCTGTAATTTCTTTAATTAAATTATCGATTACAATTGATGTTTGCGGATCTAAACCTGAATTTGGTTCGTCACAAAACAAATATTTAGGCTTCATTACAATAGCACGTGCTATTGCAACACGTTTTTGCATTCCTCCTGATAATTCTGCAGGGAACTTTTTATTTGAATTCTCTAAGTTTACTCGCTTTAAAACAAAGTTAACTCTATCTAACATTTCGCTTTCTGGTTGTTTTGTAAACATTTTTAAAGGAAACATTACATTTTCCTCTACAGTTTGTGAATCGAACAATGCGCTTCCTTGAAAAACCATTCCTAGCTCCTTTCTAAAATCTCTTTTATCTTCTATAGACATTTCATTATTAACACGACCATCATAAACGATACTACCTTTTTCAGGAATGTGTAGCCCAATTAATGATTTTAAAAAAACTGTTTTACCTGAACCACTCTGTCCTATAATTAAACTTGTTTCTCCTGGAGAAAATGAAGTTGAAATTCCTTTTAAAATTTCAACACCACTAAACCCTTTATGTAGGTTATTTACTTCAATCATTAGGTTAGCAACATTTGAGTTAATAAATAATTAGCGATAACAATAAGAACGGTTGTCCAAACAACAGATTGCGTACTTGCTTTACCTACTTCTAAGGAACCACCTTTTACATAATATCCGTGATAAGAGGGTACCGTAGCTATTAGAAAGGCAAAAATTAATGTTTTTATAATTGCATAGGTTAGTAAAAACGGATTAAAATCCATCTGTACACCTGCTACATAATCTACTCCAGAAAATAATCCTGATAGCACCCCCGCTAACCATCCTCCGAAAATCCCTAAGAACATCCCCAGAACTATTAAAAAAGGGTAAAAGAATACCGTAGCTATTATTTTAGGTAATACTAAATAATTTAAAGAATTAATCCCCATTACTTCCAAGGCATCAATTTGTTCAGTAACACGCATTGCTCCGATACTTGAAGTAATATATGAACCTACTTTCCCTGCTAAAATAATAGAACAAAACGTAGGAGCAAATTCTAATATTATAGATCTTTTGGCTGCAAAACCTATTAGAGACCTTGGTATAAAAGGACTTTCTAAATTTAATGCTGTCTGTAATGCTATTACTCCACCAATAAAAAAAGATATAAAAGAAATAATACCCAAAGATTTAATACCTAATTCATCTATCTCTCTAAACAAAGCTTCTCTAAAAACACGTGCTCGCTGTGGTTTTGTAAATACTTGTTTTAGCATTCCAAAATACTTACCTATATGCTCAATGTAGTTCATTAAACTAATCTATTTTTCTTTTTGCTAAAGTATTAAAAAACCATTAACTCTTTGCTTTAATATCTATTTTAGTGTTCATTTACTTACCTTTGATTTTATAATTTCTAAAATCAGAATGAAAAAATTAGTTACTTTAGCTGCTATCGCTACAATTTGTTTATGCAGTTTTATTCCAATTAAAAAAAAAGACCCTAAAAAACCAAAACTAGTTGTTGGTATTGTTATCGATCAAATGCGCTATGATTACCTTACTCGTTTTGCTAGTAAATATGGTAAAGACGGTTTTAATCGTTTATTAAATGGTGGGTTTTCACTCGAAAATGCACATTATAACTATATACCTACATTCACAGCAGTTGGTCATACCTCTATTTATACTGGTACAACACCTGTAAATCATGCTATTATTAGCAACAATTGGTATGATAAATATTTAAAAGAAACTATTTACTGTGTTGATGACAGCAATTACAAAACTGTTGGAAATGATGGTAATGGTGGAGAAAAATCACCTCACAGAATGCTTACCACTACCATTACAGATCAATTAAGATTGGCACAAAACATGAACGGTAAAACTATTGGTATTGCAATTAAAGATCGTTCTGCTATTTTACCAGCTGGTCATACAGCTAATGCTGCTTATTGGTTTGATGGAGGGGCTAAAGGACAATGGATTTCTTCTTCTTATTACATGAACGAACTCCCTGGATGGGTTCGGAATTTTAATAAAAATGGAAAAGCTGATGAATATTTAAGCAAACCTTGGGTAACTTTATATGATATTAAAACTTATACAGAAAGTATTGCTGATGATAATAGTTTTGAGATGTCTTTTAAAGGTGAAAAGAAACCAGTTTTTCCTCACGACATCCCTAAGTTAAAAAGTAAAAATAATAGTTACAGTATTATAAAAGCAATACCTGCTGGAAATACTTTTACTGCCGATTTTGCCAAAGCAGCAATAATTAACGAAAACTTAGGAAAAGGGAAATATACAGATTTTTTAGCTGTCAGTTTTTCTTCTACCGATTATGTTGGTCATCAATTTGGGGTCGCATCTAAAGAAGTAGAAGATACTTATTTACGTTTAGACAAAGATTTAGCTGATTTCTTTTCTTTTTTAGACAAAGAAGTTGGAGAAGAAAATTACACTCTGTTTTTAACAGCAGATCATGCAGCTGTTCAGGTTCCTAAGTATTTAAAATCAGTTAAGATTCCTGCTAATTATTTTAGCTACAAAAAGTTTAAAGAGTATGTAAATAATATTACTTTGAAATATTTTAAGTCTGATCAATTAATCGAAAATATTTCTAACTTTCAAATTTTCTTAAATAAAGAAAAAATTGAAGAACTAAATTTAGATACAAATACTATCGCTCAAAAAATTGCAGATGAAGCTATTAATTTTAAAGGAATATACAAAACTGTCACTGCAAGAACATTACAAACGACAACATTTACAAACGGAATTTTAAATTCATTACAAAATGGCTATAATCAAAAATTTTCTGGGGACATTTTACTAGTTCCCAATCCATCTACACTAAGTACTTATTATAAAGATGGTGGAACCTCACATGGTTCAGGGTATTCTTATGACACTCACATACCCATTATTTTTTATGGTAACGGAATAAAAAAGGGTGCATCAAAAAAGAAATATGAAATTATAGATATCGCTCCTACAATCTCAAATTTATTGCAAATAGAGTTTCCGAACGGTTCTACAGGTAAAATTATAGAAGAAGTTTTAAACTAAAAAAAGCGCTCAATAAGCGCTTTTTTTAATTTAAATAGGATGTAGAACTATGACACAGAAGGGGTAGATATATGTATTTATTTAACTATTTTTTTTATTCTTAACCTTACAGTATATCTTACTCATTTTTTTATTATCTGATTTAATTATATAATTATAAAAAATGACAGTAAGTAGTATAATAAAAATGTAAATCATATTGTTATAAATTTGTTTTCTAATTAGTTAGAAACATAATTTCACAAAAAGTCACATTTTTATTTATTTTGGATTATTTAATATTATAAGTGCTGCAATAACACCTGGTACCCAACCACATAAAGTTAGTAGAAATACTATTATAATTGAACCACAGCCTTTTCCTATTACTGCTAATGGCGGAAAAAAAACAGCCAATAAAACTCTTAATAAACTCATTTTAATTTTTAGTTAGTTTAATATATAATAAAGACTACTGTTCTTAAAAATTGTTACAAATATTATAACACAAAATATTTGTAATTATCCATTGTCTGTAATTATTCAACAGTTTATATTTGCTAAAAAAAAGCTTTGAAAAACCTATCACCTTTAAAATTAATTTACACTTTACTTCTTTTATCATCTTTAAATTTATTTGCTCAACTAGAAGCCCATTTAATCGAAAACCAAGGTTGGGCAAAAGGTAATTATGTTGAAATAGGTATTAATGAAAAAGGTGTTTTTGGTACCAAAAAGAATAACAAACCTACATCATTTCATGAAAACAGAGAATTTAGTAATTTATTATTTGGTTTTATAGCAAACCCTAAGAAAGATAATTGGGTAGACTATGATGGTGATTTCTTTACCCCTGGTGAAGCTGAAGAAGGTTTTTCTGTTGAAATAGACGGTATAAATCACAATAATAATAACGTTTCCTTCTTTGATGGTGTTATGGGAGGAATAGTTAGTAGTAAAAAAATAGAATCTGACTGCTTCGAAAGTTTAGCACAAATTATATGGGAAGGTTCTGTAGATGGTCTGCAAATAAAAAGAGCTTACAGTGTTACTGAAAACGGAACGTTTATTCAAATGATCACTTCAATTAGTAATACATCAAATGACATAAAAAAGAATATTTTTTTTATGCATAATGTAGATCCTGACAATAATGTTGCTCTATCCTCTAATTATTCTACAAATTTAGAAATATTAAGTCAACCTAGTGCCAGTGATGACATAGCACTTGTTATGGCAACTCAAGATGCTGTTGGTGGTGGTGAAGATACTGATGGGTCTGCTGTTAGTTTTTATGCAAATGATAAAAGAGCTAAAGTTAGTTTTGGTGGCTTTTCTAACAGAAGTGCTAGTGATATATGGAATGGCACTTCTGTAACCAATACTGTTGGAGCAACAACTTTCGAAGACATTGCCATGTCTATCTCTTTTAAAATAGGAAATATTGCTCCAAAAGAAACTAAAAATTTTGTTTATTACTATTTCTTAAAAGAAGTAGATAAAACATTTGTTCCTATAATTGTAAACATATCTACATCTAATCCCACAGAATGTAACGGAGATGATGGGAGTTTACTTTTATCTGGTTTAAACGCTAATGAAGATTATAAAATTAGCTATAGTCAAAACGGAATTCAAATTCCAGAAAAAACATATACAACTGATGATTTAGGAAATATTGAAATCGCCAACTTAATAGTGGGTGATTATTCTGACTTTAAAATAGGAGATACAACTTGTACTTCCAAATTAGACACAACCTACTCCCTAAATCCACCTGCTCCGTTAAATCCTACATTTTTAACTAAAAACCCTACGAAATGTGATGGAAATGATGGAAGCATAATTTTAAGCGATTTAAATGCTGATGAAAATTACATTATTAGTTATATTAAAGATGGAACGTTAATCCCTGATGCATCCTTTGCTACAAATAATTTAGGTGAAATTGAAATTATTAATCTAGAAGAAGGTGATTATTTTGACTTTAAAATAACCTATAAAAGTTGCGTTAACCAACTTACTTCTACCTATAAACTAAGCCCTCCAACACCTTTAACCCCTCTATTTAGCAGTATAGATCCCACAAACTGTAGTGGAAACGATGGAAGTATAACTATTTCTGGGTTGGTAGCAGGGGAACAAACAATAGTTAATTACAAAATAAACGGAATAGCTGTTTCTGAAACAGTTTATACACCTAATAGTAGTGGAGAAATTGATATAAATAATCTTTCTAACGCCACTTTTTCAGATTTTAGCTTAGCTTACGTATCTTCTACATGCTCTAAAACTCCTACTGATATCATTAATCTAAACGGAACAACTCCATTTAGCACAACAAGTATAGCTAATCAATCTTTTTGTGATGTTGATTTTGATTTTATTACAAATATTCAACTTAACTTTATTGATTCTATAGCGTTAGGCACTCTAAATCCCTCTGAATATTCAGTATCATACCATTCTTCTATAGATGATGCTAATAATAACATAGACATTGATAAAAATAGCTACACCACTAGCGGTGTACCTTCTTATTCTTTATTTGCTAAAATTAAAAACAACATAACCGAATGTTATGAAATAGAACCATTTATTATATTTATAAATATTCCTGTTGATTTTGAAATAGCGAATTTTCTTTTATGTAAAACTACGGATGACAATTTTATAACACCTGAAATTGATACAAATTTAAATAACAGTTTATATACTTTTCAGTGGTATCTAAATGATGTTTTATTAAGTGAAACAACATCTAACATTTTTATTAATACAGCAGGGACATATAAAGTAAAAGTAACTACAATATCTACAGGATGTTCTATCACTGAAGAAGCTGAAGTTATTCCTTCTGGAGAACCAGATAGATTAGATTTATTTTTAAATTCAGAATTATTTGCCAACAATCACATAATAACTGTAAACGCATTTGGTAGAGGAAAGTATATTTACAGACTTAATGATGAGCCTTTTAAAGAAAGCCCAATTTTCGAAAATGTTCCTGCTGGTTTTAACACTTTTTATGTTTTAGATGAAAATGGTTGTGGAGAAACAAGTATCAGTAAAACAATTATTGATTATCCAAGATTTTTCACCCCAAACAATGACGGGCATAATGATACATGGCAAATTATAGGTATCGAATACCTAACTAAACCAACAATTCAAATAGCAAATAGGTATGGTAAACCCCTATTTACTTTAACTAAAAATTCTAAAGGTTGGGATGGGTTTTATAATGGTATAAGAATGCCAAAAAACGACTATTGGTTTATCTTATCGTACACCGATGATTTTGGAGTAGAACAACAAGTTAAATCGCACTTTTCTTTAATCTACTAAGCTAAACTTACTCTATAAAAAGTCCGCTTTATAAATATATAAAGCGGACTTTTTATTTTTTTAAAAAACTACTAATTTCTACATTAAATTTCCAAAGAAAATAGCATTCATTAATAACTTGTTCGTTCCAAACCAAAAAGCTCTAAAGTTTGTATTGTCAGTAAAAACAATAACCCTCCCCGATCCTAATCTATTAACTTTAAACGGAACCGTATTCTTTAATACCTTTAAGTTTTCTTTAGAGACATAACCACTCAATAAAGGACTATCGGTATATTGTATCGGATTATTATAGCTCTTTTTATCTGCCTGAATAAACTGACGTGTATTTCTAAATAATGCTATTTTATCATTCTTGTATCCAAAATTTACAGGATGTGATCGATCAATTTTCGCTTCAAAAATTGCACCACCGATTACCTGTGCACCTGATTGTAATGATTTGTTTTCAAACGATATGTTTTCTACCGTATCGATCTTAGTCTTATTAAATTTTAAATTGATAAACTTCTTATTCGACAACCAATTAACAGCATTTCTATATCCTATTAAAACACCGCCATTTCGCACCCATATTTTTAATTTATCTTCTAATATTTTATCCACAGAATAACTATTTGGTACAACAATCGTTGTATACTTCTCTAAATTTATTCTTGAAGCATACGAAACATCTAACTTGGTTAATTTCATTTCAAAACGCTGATCTAATAAATGCCAAATTTCACCAGCATCGTAACTCGTCATTCCACTACCAACTAACATTGCTACTTTTTGTGGTTTTATTGCTCTAAAATTTCTACTACCTAAATCAATTCCGTCATTTAATCCCGTAGATACTCCCGAAATTTTAATGTGATTTTCAACCGCAACTTTATTTAAAAACTCATATAATTCTGAGTTGTTTAATTTCTGATTTTGAGCTGGAATAAAAATAGTTCCGTAATCAAACGATTCACCATTATTTTTAAACTGCTTCATTGCCACTTTCGCACGCAATCCATTTTCTAAAATTGCATATAACGCTTTCGGAGTTTCATATTCATTCCAAGAAAACAAATACCCAACACTACTTTGGGTTTTAATTGTTCCTTCTTTTTTCTTTAAATCAATAATTTCTGCTCCTGCTTTTGATAACGAAATATTATCAGCAAAATCAACACCAAAGGCATGGTTGAATGTCCATGCAGAAACATCGTAAAATAAACTATCCTTAAAAGTAGTTCGCACATCAAACATTGCTTTTACCAATCGGTTATTTTTCTGATTCATTGGCACAACGTAACTATAACCTTTTTTAAAGTTTTTTCCTTTTGATGTAAAATCCGCTTTTAATTCGTGTATTTTTATTTGATGCTTTTTTAAAACTGCTGCTAAATGATACGTTTTTACAGCATCTTTTTCATCACCAAAAACAATCGCTTTGTTTTTTCCTGAATTTCGAGATTCCTCATAAAAATCTTGTTGGTATTTTAAGATTTTTACGCGCATATTTTTAGCAGCTTCTAAAGTTGACAAAGTAGCTGTAAATTGATTACGAATTGTAAACGGAAAAGTTAACACTCCGTTTTCACTTTCTTGTGCATGTCCGCGAGAACTTCCTTGCTCAAACAAAATACCGATACTTCCGTTAATATCTGGAAACGTTGAACCTTTACCGTAATAAAAATCATCAAAACTCTCTTCAGAATAATAAGTAGACCCTATTTTATCAAAAGCCTTTGCATGATAGGTTGCAATTTCTTTGGTTAAATCCTGATTCATTTGTGGCGTTAACGGGTTTGTTCTACTCGGAACTCCCGGTTGAAAAAAGAAACTCGAATTCGTACCCATTTCATGATGATCGGTTAAAATATTTGGCAACCATTTATGAAAAGATGCTATTCTTGCAGCACTTTCAGGTAACTGAACTGGCAACCAATCGCGGTTCATATCAAACCAATAGTGATTTGTTCTTCCACCAGGCCATACTTCATGATATTCTCTGTCATTTGGATCAGGATTTATGTTCGCAGCCTTATTCGTATTTGCCCAATACGCAAAACGCTGCAACCCATCAGGATTCAAAGATGGATCGAACAGAATAATTGTATTCTCTAATAACTCATCAATTTTAGTTCCTTCGGCAGCAGCTAAATAATAAGCCGATGCCAATGCTGAGTTTGTTCCACTAGGTTCATTTCCATGAATTGAAAACCCTTGATAAACAACAACTGGTTGTTTAGAAATATCTATAGAAGCATCATCTGTTGCATTAATATGTTGTTTTCTTATTTGCTCTAAATTCTGTTGATTTTTAGAAGAAGTAATCGTTAACAACAATAATGGTCTACCTTCGTATGTTGTTCCTCTATCTTCTAAAGAAACTCTATCAGAAGCTTTTGCCAACGCTTTCATATATTCTACCAACTTATCGTGTGTAATGTGCCACTCACCTACTTCATGACCAGTAACCGATTTTGGTGTGGGTATATTTTTAGCATACGTAACATCGGTAGGTAAATAATATGATAAATCTAATTTTTGTTGTGCAGTTATAGAGACTGATACTAAAATCAATAATAGTAAAAAAACTTTCTTCATTTGTTGTGTTGTTTAACAAGTTAACAAATATATTAAATCACAAAATGCTATTTCAATAGATTAAGAATCTTATTTCAAAATAATATTTTATGGTAATCTTATCAAACACAGTCTATTCATAAACTAAAAAAACATATAAACTTGTACAAAGAGAATTTTAACACAAATAGCTACACAACTGATAACTAGATATTTAAAGAAAAACAATGATTCAATTATTAGAATTAGGGAAAGCTACAAGCTATACCATCAATAATTAATTAAAAATAAATCTAAAACATTTATTCACCTCATCACTTATAGCGTTCTTTTTTAGAATAAAGTCAAATTGATTTTTTTAAAAACTCTTTTGTAATCAAAATTGTTTGTCTACTTCAAAAAAAGATAAAAAAAAACTAAACAAATACATAATGAGTTATTTTAAAGTGAAATTCATTTTAAAAACATAAATTAAAGATTAAATTTGTTTATTTTGTAATAAAATTAAATAAATTATGTCATCAAGAAACATTGTACAAAGTTTAAATACTAAAAAGACATTTGTCTCTCCAGAATACATTCGTAATCGCTTCTCTATGATTATGTCTGACATGTATAAGAACGAAGTACCTCTTTACGGTGAACTACTTGATTTGGTTCAGGAAATTAACAACAATGTTATTGCAGAATCTAAAGAAATAAAAGAGCAATTAGAACGTACTGGAGAAATTACTCGCCTAAATATGGAGCGTCACGGAGCAATTCGTTTAGGTAAACCTTATGAGCTATTTACAATAAGGCGCTTATTTAAAGTTATGGGGATGTTTCCGCTTGGTTATTACGATTTGGCATCAGCAGGTGTTCCTGTTCATTCAACAGCGTTTAGAGCAATAGAAAACACCGCACTTAACCAAGCTCCTTTTAGAGTTTTCACTTCTTTATTACGTTTAGATCTAATTGATGATGATAAGCTGCGTACCAATATTGAAACTATTTTAGAAAACCGTCAAATTTTCACTGAAAAAGCGTTGGAATTAATTGAAAAAAATGAAAAAGAAGGCGGTTTAAATAAAGAAGATGCTGATACTTTTGTTCAAGAAGCGCTAGAAACTTTTCGTTGGCATGAAACTGCTACAGTAAATCACCAAATGTACGAAGCACTAGTAGGTCAGCACAGATTAATTGCTGACGTGGTTGCTTTTAAAGGCCCTCATATCAATCACCTAACACCAAGAACTTTAGATATTGACAAGGTGCAAACTACTATGGAAGCTCGCAATATTACACCAAAAGACATTATAGAAGGACCACCAACAAGAAAATGCCCAATTTTATTACGTCAAACAAGTTTTAAAGCTTTAACCGAAAAAGTAACTTTTAAAGGTAAAACTGGAACTGAAAAAACAGGAGAACATAAAGCACGTTTCGGCGAAATCGAACAACGCGGCGTGGCATTAACAAAAAAAGGACAAGACTTATATAATGAGTTATTAGGTAAAACACGTAAAACAATTGGTGGATCTCCAAATGCTGAAAATGCTCTAGAGTACAACCAATTATTAAAAGAAAATTTTAAAAATTTTCCTGATACTTATAAAGAATTACAATCAGAAGAGTTAGCCTATTTTCATTACTTTACTACTGATAAAATAAAAAGCTTATCAAAAGGTAAAACGCATACAAAATCAGATGTAAACCAATTATTAAAAGATGGCTATTTAACTACTGAACCAATGGTTTATGAAGATTTCTTACCTGTAAGTGCAGCAGGAATTTTCGCTTCAAACCTAGGTACAGATGATGCCGAACGAGAATACGAAGAAACCTCTAATCAATTATTGTTTGAAAAACATCTAGGAGAACCTGTATTTAAATTGACAACCTGGTATGAAAATACGCAAGACGAAACAATTGAAAAGTGTTTAACACAAATAAATGCTTAACATTAAAAATGTAGTCACATAGATACTATGCGACTACATTTTTAATATAAAAAGAGTTGTGCCTTTATAATTTGAATTCACGCTAATAGAACATAACAAAATCATTCTTTTGAAAAATCAATTTGACTATATAGACAAGCAGATATTATTAAAACTAAGGTTAGACGCTCGTAAAGCCTACTCACAAATAGCTAAAGAATTAAAAGTTTCCAATTCTTTAGTACATCAACGTATAAAAAAACTTACTTCTGAAGGTGTAATTAAAAATGCTGAATTTATTTTAGAAGAAAACAAATTAGGTTACAAAACAAAATCTTACACTGGTATTCGTTTACGGGAAGCTCGTTTTGCAAAAGAGGTAATGAACGAGCTAAAAAAAATACCAGAAATTACCGAGTGTAATTTTGTATCGGGTATTTACGCTATTTTTATATTAGTATACGCTACAGATAATGAACATTTACAAAAAATATTGTACGACAGAGTTCACCTAATAAATGGGGTTGCAGGAACCGATACTTTTATTTGTTTTGATACTTGTTTTAAGAGAAATATACCGATAGAATAATGACAAATAAAAGAGCTGCAGTTTTATGGACAGGCGGAAAAGATTGTGCTTTAGCTTTTTTTAAGGCGCAACAAGCAGGTTACACTATTACACACTTAATAACTTTTGCACCTAAAAACCCAGACTTTAAAGCACATCCAATTCACTTGATAAAAGAACAAGTAAAGGCTATTAGCATTCCTCACTTATTACTAACAGTAACAGCTCCGATAAAAGAAAGTTACGAAAATACTATCCAACAATTAAAAGATTTTTATAAGATTGATACTTTAATTACTGGTGATATTGATGAAATTGACGGACATACTAATTGGATTGAAGAATGCTCGCTAAAATCTGGCATAGAAGTATTTAATCCTTTGTGGAAAAAAGATAGAACCTATTTGCTTAACGAATTAATTATGAATGATTTTACAGTAGTATTTTCATTAGTGAAAAAAGAAAATTTAAGTAGTGATTGGATTGGGAGAACTCTCGATAAAATTGCTATTAATGATTTAAAAAAGAAATTAAATATTGATATTTGTGGGGAAAACGGAGAATATCACACTATGGTTTTAAATGCTCCCTTTTTTAAAAGTAAAATAATAGTAAACAAAATTGAAGTTGTTAAAAACGATCAATATTACTATTTAAAAACGATACTATAAACCTTTTAGGTGCTTAGATAATGGCAAAAAAAATACAATTACTAGATTTAGAAAAGAGTTTAAAAGGTGAATTATTTTTTGATGATTTACACAAAACTTTATATGCTACCGATGCATCTGTTTATCGTAAAATTCCGTTAGCTGTAGCTTATCCGAAGGATAATCAAGATCTTAAAACCTTAATTAATTTTGCTACAGAAAATAACATTACTTTAATTCCGAGAGCCGCAGGAACTTCTTTAGCAGGCCAATGCGTTGGTGATGGTATTGTTGTTGACGTTTCTAAACATTTTACTACTATTTTAGCTTTTGATGAGCAGCAAAAAACCATCACTGTTCAACCAGGAATTATACGAGACGATTTAAATAGATTTTTAAAACCTTTCGGACTATTTTTTGGCCCAAATACCTCAACTTCTAACCGCTGTATGATTGGCGGAATGGTGGGAAATAATTCATCAGGGAGCACCTCTATTCGTTACGGAGTTACACGCGACAAAGTGTTGGCTATCGAAGGGTTATTATCTGACGGAAGTAATGTTCTTTTTACCGAAATTACTTCACAGGAATTCAATCAAAAAAAAATAGAGAACTCTTTAGAAGGTACTATCTACAGAACCATTTATACAGAACTTTCTCAAGAAGCAATTCAACAAGAAATAATAAATGAATTTCCGAAACCAGAAATTCACAGACGAAATACGGGTTACGCAGTAGATGAATTTTTAACCTCTGATTTGTTCGGCGGAAAAGAACCTACTATTAATACCGCAAAA
Organism: Tenacibaculum sp. M1.3A; assembly: GCF_057732375.1. Lineage (NCBI taxonomy): Bacteria > Pseudomonadati > Bacteroidota > Flavobacteriia > Flavobacteriales > Flavobacteriaceae > Tenacibaculum > Tenacibaculum sp. M1.3A. The sequence goes on from NZ_JBYJEF010000004.1 coordinate 232,187, forward strand.
TTTTTATCTGGCAGTGAAGGAACATTAGTTTTCTCTACCGAAATCACTATTCAACTAGACGACTTACCGCCTACTTATAGTATTATGGTTTGTCCGCATTTTACCAGCGTAAACGAAAGCTTAAAAGGTACAGTAACAGCTATGAATCACAAGTTATATGCCTGTGAGTTGATGGATAAAGTAATTTTAGATTGCACCAAAAACAACCGAGAACAAGCTAAAAATCGTTTCTTTTTACAAGGCGATCCTGAAGCTGTTTTAATGCTAGAAGTTTCTGCAAACACCCTTGAAGAAGCAGAAATACAAGCAGATAAATTAATAGAAGATTTAAAAATAAATAACTTCGGATATCATTATCCGAAAGTATATGGAGAAGACATTGCTAAAGTTCACCATTTGCGTAAAGCTGGTTTAGGTTTGCTAGGTAATATTGTGGGAGACATGAAAGCGGTTGCCTGTATTGAAGATACTGCAGTTGCTTTAAACGACTTACCTGAATATATTGAAGAGTTTACCCAAATAATGGATAAATATCAGCAAGATGCTGTGTATTATGCACATGCTGGAGCTGGGGAATTACACTTACGCCCAATTCTGAATTTAAAAAAACAGGCCGATGTTGTTTTATTTAGAAAGATAACTACTGAAACGGCTCAACTTGTAAAGAAATATAAAGGTTCTTTTAGTGGTGAGCATGGAGATGGAATTGTACGTGCAGAGTTTATTCCGTTAATGATTGGCGATAAAAACTACGAGTTATTACGCCGAATAAAAAAAGCATTCGATCCTAATAACGTATTTAACAAAGGAAAAATTACAGATGCTTTTCCGATGGATAAAAACTTACGTTATGAAATCGACAGAAAAGAGCCTATTATAAAAACATTACAGGATTTTTCTGAAAGCGAAGGTATTTTAAAATTAGCTGAAAAATGTAACGGTTCTGGTGATTGCCGTAAATCTCCTGAAGCAGGCGGAACATTATGTCCGAGTTACAGAGCTACCAAAAACGAAAAAGAAACTACACGAGCAAGAGCCAATATGTTACGTGAAGTTTTAACAAATAACACCTCCGAAAACAAATTCGATTCTAAAGAACTAAAAGAGGTTTTAGACCTTTGTTTAAGCTGTAAAGCTTGTGCTACAGAATGCCCTAGTAATGTTGATATTGCTTCTATGAAAGCTGAGTTTTTATATCAATACCAAGAAACGAACGGTTATTCTTTTAGAAGTAATTTATTTGCCAACAATGCAAAATATAATAAATTAGGTAGCAAGTTCCCTACAATAACAAACTTTTTAACCAATACATTATTGGCTAAAAAAATAATGGGAGTTGCCATACAACGCTCTGTTCCTAAATTAGGAAAGCAGCCTTTAGATAGCTGGCTAAAAAAACAAATTATCACTTCGAGCACAGACGAGAAGGCTACTAAAAAAACTGTTTATTTATTTAACGATGAGTTTACCAATTTTTACGATGCCGAAGTTGGTAAAGATGCTGTAACCGTTTTAGGAAAATTAGGTTACGAAGTAAAATATAATAATCACGAAGAAAGCGGTCGTAGTCATATTTCTAAAGGATTTTTAAAAGAAGCTAAAGAATTGGCAAATAAAAATATCACTATTTTTAAAGATATAATCTCTGAAGAAACTCCGTTAATAGGAATCGAACCTTCTGCTATTTTAACTTTTAGAGATGAATATATTCGTTTAGCAGACGATAAATCATCCGCAGAAAAAATAGCTAAAAATGTTTTTACTATTGAAGAGTTTCTAGCTTCTGAAATTAAAAAAGGCAACATTAATACCTCATTATTTACTTTAGAAAGCAAGGAACTTAAAATTCACGGGCATTGTCATCAAAAGGCATTATCATCAACACATGCTAGTTTTACAATGTTAAATATCCCAAAAAACTACAAAGTTACCATCATGAATACCGGTTGTTGTGGTATGGCAGGTAGTTTTGGATACGAAAAAAAGCATTATAAAGTAAGTATGCAAGTTGGCGAAGACACACTATTTCCTAAAATTAGAAACTGTTCTGCGAGTACAGAAATTGCTGCTGCAGGAACAAGTTGTCGTCATCAAATTTATGACGGAACCAAACGCATAGCCAAACACCCTATTACTATTTTAAAAGAAGCATTATCATAATTAATTGATAATCATGTTTTTATTTTGTACTTTAAGCATATGTTAATTTAAAACACCATGTTATGAGTAGTACTAAAATAATAATTAACAATGCTTTATTAATTTTTGCAGGAATTGTCGGTTTTTTTCTATTGATGAAAATATTAGGTCTAGATGAAGTTTCTGAACTACGTTTCTTAAACTTTGCCTTTGTTCTTTGGGGAATAAACAATGCCATAAAAACGAATATCAATGCAAATAAAGAATCTTTATATTTTAATAATTTTTCTGTTGGCATAGCAACCTCTATTGTTGCTATTGGGTTTACGATTATTGGTTTAATTATTTATGTAGATTTTATAAACCCATCTCTTATAAATATATTAGAAGATTCTGCTTTTTGGGGACAAAATTTAAGCTTAGGTTTAATTGTTTTCGCTTTAGCTATTGAAGGGATTGCCTCTTCTGTTATTTGTTCTTTTATTTTAATGCAGTATTACAAAAACTACAAACCAGTAATTAGCAATGTATAATATATTGTAATTAGGTTATAAATCAATTTTAAAGCACAAAAAAAAGCCCCCGATTAAAATCGGAGGCTTTTTTATATTATATATTATGGTTGAAGCACTTCTTCTTCAGCTAACAAACCAAAAAACTTATCTAAATTAGGTAAAATAACAATTTTTGTTCTTCTATTTCTAGATCTGTTTGCGCTTGTTTTATTATCTACTAATGGTAAAGATGAACCTCTACCCGAAGCAATTAATCTACTAGAACTTACGCCATATTTATTTTCTAAAATACGAACTATTGATGTAGCTCTTTTTACACTTAAATCCCAATTATCTAATATTACATCATTATGAATTTTTCTTGAATCGGTGTGTCCTTCAATCATTACATCCATACTTGGTTCTGACTTGATAATCTCTGCTAATTTTTTTAATGTTTTATAAGCTTTACTATTTACATTATAACTAGCTGTTTTAAATAGCATTTTATCTGAAATAGATATCATTACTACCGTTTTATCGATATTTACATTAATATCGTCAGAGTTTTGTAATTCTGGAACATTTATCGATTTTTTCAGCTTATAAGAAACTGCTAAATTCATAGAATCTTTTAATGTTTTAGCGCTTGCTAATTCAGCAGCATCAACATTTGCTAGAGTTTTACGCATTTTAACTTTCATCGAATTAGATATTACAGCTCCTTCAACCATATCTAATTTCACATCATTTTCTTTTTTAAGGTTTGAATTGATTCCTTTTAAAGAGTTTATTTTACTATTGTAGTTGTCTACTCTTTTTTCAATTTTAGCAAACTTAGCTTCAAGTTCTTCTTTTTCTAATGTTGTTTTCTGAAGAGTACCTTTAGTGTTGGTATATCGTTGTTCTAACTCAACATACTTTTTTTTAGAAACACAAGATGTTGCAATAATTGCGACAGTTAATAGAAGGGATATTTTTTTCATTATTAATTATTTTTAATAGTTTAAGTAATGTTAAACGCACTATTATCTCTTATAGTATAACACCCCTTGTTATTTTAAAAATATCTCTGCCATCATACAACGAGCGCTTCCTCCTCCACAAAATTCTATTGTATCTAATGATGAATGAATAATTGCATTGTGCTTTTCTAATTTTTGTAACTGTTCTTTTGTCAAGGACTTATATGCTGATGAGCTCATTATTAAATAGCGTTCGTCATTAACCCCTTTTACTTGTAACATATTACCTGCAAACTGATTTACTTGCTTTTCGGTAATAGTTATAATTTCTTTTTTATCCGATTTCAAATGTTTTAACACATTTTTCTTCTCTTTTTTATCATCAATGGCATCTAAACAGATGATTGCAAAATTTTCTGCCACACACATCATTACATTCGTGTGATAAATAGCTTCTCGTTTTTCGTTTATAGTTTGATTTGCTGTAAATATAACAGGCGTGTATTCAAAATCTTCACAAAACTCGATGAATAATTCTTCATCCGCCCTTGGCGATAAAGCACAATATGCTTTGTTATTTGTACGATCTAAAATCATACTTCCGGTTCCTTCTAAAAAAACACCTTCTTCTTCGGCTTCAGAGTAATCAATTACATTTTTAATCTCAAAACCTTTTTCTTCTAATGTTTCTAATATATCTTCTCGTTTTTCTAAACGCCTATTTTCAGCAAACATCGGATAAATAGCAACATCTCCGTTCTCGTGAAAAGAAATCCAGTTATTAGGAAACAAAGCATCTGGAGTATCAGGCTCTTTAGTATCTTCAACAACGATAACAGTTACACCGACAGCTTTTAACTTAATTACAAAAGCATCGAATTCTTGTTGTGCTTTTGCATTAATTGTAGCGGGCAGCATACCAGCTAATTCTTGTTGGTAATAATTATTTATAGCTGTTTGCTCGTTCATTCTAAAACTAGCCGGGCGAACCATTAAAATAGTATTAGTAGTTTGTTGCATACTCTTAAAGTATTATTGTTTATTTTTTCTTACTAATTATATCTGCCAAATAATTGGCATCTTTTGAAACGCCACCTAAAGTTGCAGAACCACGAGTAAACATCCAAGGTAAACCAATAAAATACAAGCCGCTTATATTGCTTACGCCTCTATAATTTTTAGGATAACCATCTTCGTCTAACTCCAAACCTTCTATCCATTTAAAATTTGGGCGATATCCTGTTGCCCAAACAATGTTTTTAATTGTTGATATTTTATCTTTCTCGAACTCTATTTCTGTATTTAAAGCATCTTTTGTTCTACCAACAGCAATTACATTTTCTCTAGACAAAATTTCTTTAACATCTGTACCAATAACTGGTTGTATTGATGAATTTATACGTTTTCCGATCCAACTATACTTACTATAACTTAAAAAACCGATTAAGGTAAACCACCACCAAAGGGTTTTACCTAAAAACTGTTGTGGTAATGATTTTACGTTTGTGTTTCCTGAAAAATAAACGGTTCTGTTTTTATCTTTAGATATTTCATCTAAAATTTGATATCCTGAATCTCCTGCTCCAACAACCAACGCATCTCCTTCTTGTAATTGATCTACTCTTTTATAGTAGTTACTATGCATCTGACAAACAGTTTCTGATATTTTCGTATGACACGGCGGTGTGTACGGAATATGAAACGGCCCTGTGGCAACAATTACATTTTTGGTTTGAATCTCACCACCTTTATAAGAAACATAAAATCCTTTTTCGCTTTTTCTTACGGAGGTAATTAACGTATCTAATTGTAAAGGAATCTCAAATTTTTCTACATATAATTTAAAGTAATTACTTACTTCAAATTTAGTAGGGTAATGTCCTTTTGAGGCATTAAACTTCATACCTGGCAAGTGATTGTATTCTGTAGGCGTGAATAATTTTAAAGAATCCCATCTATTTAACCAAGAAGCACCAATCTCTTTTTCACTATCAACAACTAAAAACTTTTTTCCCATTTTTTTTAAATGGTAAGCCATCGATAATCCTGCTTGTGCTCCTCCAATTATTACATAATCTAACATTTGTTCTTCTTTATCGTTTTACACACCAAAGGTAAAACAAAAAACTACCTAGAAGCTATAATTTTAATATAGTCTTTAGGTAGTATTTTATTCTTTTAAAGAATTTATAAATTTGCTTCCCTTACTTTAAAAATCTTTTATCTTTAACTGAACAGCCTATTGCTCTGGTGTATTTTTTAACAGGTTTATCACCTTTTAATAAAGCATCTACTGCGTCTTCTACAAAACGTTCAGACACATTGCTTTCGTCTCTAGAGCTATCATCAATAGCACCTATATATTCAACCATTAATTTACCTGCTGTTTTATTTAAAATATACACATGTGGCGTTTTTGTTGCGCCGTACATTGGGTATACTTTTTGACCTTCGTCAAATAAATAAGGAAAAGTAAATCCTTTTTCTTTTGCACGAATTTTCATGTCGTTAAAACTATCTCCTTTTGATGCTTCAGGATCATTTGGATTGATAGCAATTACGGGATATCCTTTTTTACTATATTTTTTATCCAAAGCATTTAAACGATCTTCGTTTGCTACAGAATATGGACACATATTACATGTAAAAACAACAATAAAACCTTTAGCATCTTTATAACTAGCCAAAGAAACCATCTTACCATCTACATTTTTAAGATTAAAGTCTGACGCTACATCTCCTACTTTATATCCTTTCGTTTCATTTATTGTAAATGCTGAAATTGCAGCAAATACAACAAATATTAATACTATTTTAAAAATTTTCATATTTATTAATTTAAAAAGGTTTGTAATTCATTCTTTAAGGTTTCGTAATGAAACGATTGCTCATAAAATTTTCTCTTATTTTTAGTATAAATAAGTGTTGCAGGTATTGATCCCGACCAACTATCTGCTATATCCTGAATCCAGAATTGCTCATTTTTATCTTCGAAGTGCAATACTTTCGATTTTATTTCTTTCTCTTTTATAAACGGAATCAGGTTACTTTCTATTTGTTTTGAAAAGTCTAAACTCACTAAAATAACCTCAACATTTTTATCTTTAAACTCTTTATTTAGTTTTTCGAAAGCTGGCAATTCTTTTACACAAGGCAAACACCATGTAGCCCAAAAATTAATCACATACGTTTTATCATCATTTTTATGCAAAAATGGCTTTAACTCTTTATAATTTAATGTGACTATTTCATTTTGCTTTGTTGATGCTTCTTTTGTTTCTTGAATCTTTTTACAAGAAGAAATTATCAAAACAAAAAGTATTAAAAATCGAAATTTATACATGATTCATTTTTATTTATCTCAAAATTAATTGATTATATTTTTAAACAAAGCTAATTAACGAAACATTAACAACTAAAAAGCTCGAAAGTTAAACCTTCGAGCTTTTTGTATTTATTTTAAAAAAATGATTTTTAGCAAAAAATATCGTTCAACAATTTAGCCAAACGTAAACCTCCTTTTTGTAACTGCTCTCTTACAACAGGAAAATAATCATACGAATAACGGTAACGTAATTTATCTCCCGATTTAACTGATTCATATACTTTTTTAGTTAATCCGTGTGTATCATGTACCCAATCAACTAAACTTCCTTTTTGAATCTGTTTGATTTGCTCTTTTGATAAATCTTTAGCATTGTCTGCCAACTCAACATAACTCATTTTCCAACCTTCAATCATATCGGTATCCCAAACTCTATGTAAGTTTGACCCTTTTCCGTGCCATTGAACTTGAGTAGCGTTACCTCCTTTATCTTCCTTTCTTCCAATATGCATTGGTTGGTGTAAATCCCCTACTAAATGTACTAGCATTTTTAAATAAAAACGCTTGTCTTTTAACGAACTGTTTTTATCTTTTAAAATCTTTATACAATCTTTTATACCTGTTACTAAATCTCCTTTCGGATTTTTCTCAGACGCTTCGTATTTAACATCAAAAGGCATATTTACATAATGCCAAGTAGAAAACTTACCATATGTTTCTCTATCAGACTTTATTTCATCTGCATACGTAGATACAAAAGCCAAACTTTCACCTTGTAATAACTTCGCTATTTTTCTTTTTGCCGTTTTTGTTAAATTATTTTCAGCAATTTTACCTGTTGCTCTATGACCTGTTTGCCCCCAAACATCATCATTATTGGCAATAGATGAAGCGCTTATAAAAAAAGCACATAACACTAATAATATTTTCGTTTTCATAAATAAAAGCATCTTAATTTTTTGCTAAAATATAAAATATTCATTTATAAATTTGGATTTAACAAAAATTTAAACATACCTTTACGATATCAAAATGATATCAATATAAACTAAATCAAAAATGAAGACAGAAAAAATAATAAAACCAGCAAATGGTTATTTAATGCTATTAGTTACACTAACGTTTTTCTTTGTAGGAATTGTAATGAGTATAATAGATGAAACTCCTATTTACCTTCTTGCTACGCTCATCGGATTTATTGGACTGTTTGGATTTATTTTAGTTAACCCAAATACCTCTAAAGTAGTTTTACTTTTTGGTAAGTACGTTGGAACCATAAAGGATAATGGTTTGTATTGGGCAAATCCTTTATATAAAAAGAAAATAATTTCATTAAGAGCTAGTAATTTTGATAGCGAGCGGTTAAAAGTAAATGACAAATTAGGAAATCCGGTAATGATTTCTACAATTTTAGTTTGGCGAGTTACCGAAACTTATAAAGCTGCTTTTGATGTTGATAATTACGAAAATTTTGTTCGTGTACAAACAGACGCAGCAGTACGTAAACTAGCAAGTATGTATCCTTACGATAATTTTGCTGATGAAGGACACGATGAAGATATTACACTTCGTTCTAGCGTAAATGAGGTAAGCGATGCTTTAGAAAAAGAATTAGAAGAACGTTTAGCTATTGCAGGAATTGAAGTTTTAGAAGCCCGCATTGGGTATTTAGCGTATGCACAAGAAATTGCAAGCGCCATGCTAAAACGCCAACAAGCAACGGCTATTGTTGCTGCGCGCCATAAAATTGTACAAGGAGCCGTGGAAATGGTTGAAATGGCTTTAGACGAATTAAATAAAAGACAAATTGTTGAATTAGATGAAGAGCGTAAAGCTGCTATGGTTAGTAATTTATTAGTTATTTTATGTAGTGATAAAGAAGCGTCTCCAGTAGTAAACGCGGGGACTTTAAACCATTAATAATAATGAAAGAATATAAAGTAATACAACCAAAATTAGGAATAAGAAATAGAACTCAGAAATACGAAGATCTTTTAAATCAATATGCAAGAGATGGTTGGGTTGTAAATAATATATTTCAAAGTACTGGGGGCATTATATTTGAACGTAACAAGAACAGGTAATAATGAAAATATTTAAAGAAGAACAACGTTTTACACAATGGTGGATTTGGCTTTTATTTTTAGGCCTAAACCTATTTTTATTCTATGGTATTTACCAGCAATTATTTTTAGATACTCCCTTTGGAAGCAAGCCTACATCAAATAATTTTTTAATAATTACTAGCGGTATTTTTTTACTAGTTACGGTGTTTTTCTTCTATTTAAAATTAAAAACAAGAATAGATGAAACCGGAATATATTATCGTTTTTCTCCTATTCAATCTAAATTTAAGAAAATTAAATGGGAAACTATTAAAACTGTTCGAGTGATAAAATACAAACCAATTATCGATTACGGCGGATGGGGAATTAAGCTAAATTCATATACTGTAAAAGGAAATATTGGCATCTTATTCGAGTTTAAAAATGGTAAAAAATTCTTAATTGGTTCTCAGAAAAAAAATGAGGCTACTCGTGTTTTAGAAACCTATAAAAACAAATTATCATGATTAGAATAATCGCGCTTATTATTTTTTATACTTTTAGTATTGTAGTTACTTTTGCTCAAGTAAAATCAGAAGAAATATTAATAAAAAATAACGGAATTGAATTACCAGGAACTTTAACGTATTCTGAGAATAAAACTCCGCTATTAATTTGGATTCACGGTTCTGGAAATGTTGACCGAAACGGAAATCAACTTCCTTATGTTAAAGCCAACTATATAAAACAATTCCGCGATAGCGTTAACCAACATAATATTGCTTTTTTTAGCTATGATAAAAGAACTGCAAATAAAAAAAACATGCCAGTATTAAAAAAAGGAATCTTGTTTGATTCTTTTATTTCTGATGCAAAAAAAGTAATCTCTCATTTTAAAAATGATATCAGGTTTTCAGAAATTGTTTTAATCGGTCACAGTCAAGGTTCATTAGTAGCAATGTTAGCCAGTAAAAACAGTGATAAATACATTTCATTAGCAGGGCCGTCTGGTTTTATAGATCAGAAAATAGTTGATCAAATGAAAACCAAAAACCCGCTTATTGTTAATACGCTACAAGAACATTTTAAAGAATTAAAAGAAACTGGTACTATAAGAAAAGTAAATCCTTCTTTAGTAACAATGTTTAACTCACAGAATACACCTTTTTTTAAAAGCTGGATGCAATACAATCCATCCGAAGAAATTAAAAAAATAAATATTCCTATATTAATTATTAACGGAACGAAAGATTTACAAGTATCAATAGAAGATGCAAAAACATTACATATATCTAATTCGAAGTCTGAATTAGTAGTTATAGAAAACATGAATCATGTGTTAAAACATATTGATAAAGATGAAAATAACATGAATTCTTATTTTTCTGAAGATTATCCTTTATCCGATAAATTGATTAAAACCGTTGTTTCTTTTGTAAAAAAATAACCATGGCAAAAAAGAAAGCATTTGCGCTTCGCGTAAACGAAGATATGATTAAAGCTATTGAAAAATGGGCTGCTGACGAATTTCGTTCTACAAACGGACAAATAGAATGGATGCTTATGCAAGCGCTTAAGGAAGCTAAACGCGAACCTAAAAAGAAAGAAGAGTAAATTTAATTTTTGAAGCAATTCTATTTACTTCTAAGAACCTTAATAAAATGTTAAAAACTACTCAGTAAATATTGAGTAGTTTTCTATTTTGTAACTTGTTCTGCAAATCAAACTAACTATAATGAAAAGAATATTTTCTGTCTTATTTTTACTTATTACATCGCTTGTATTTTCTCAAGAATTTTCGATGGATTTAGTTAAAAATATGAAACCTAGAAACATTGGTCCTGGAGGAATGTCGGGGCGTGTAACAACCATTGATGTTGTAGAATCGAATCCCGAAATCATCTACGTTGGTACTGCATCAGGAGGAATTTGGAAATCTACTTCGGGCGGAATTAAATGGGAACCTATTTTCGAAAAAGAATTAACTGCTTCTATTGGTGCTATTGCCATTCAGCAATCAAATCCAAGTGTTATTTGGGCAGGAACCGGTGAAGGAAACCCTAGAAATAGCTTAAATGGTGGTTTCGGAATTTACAAATCGTTAGATGCTGGTAAAACTTGGAAAGCCATGGGATTAGAAAAAACACGTCATATTCATCGTGTAATTATTCACCCTACAAATCCTGATATTGTGTATGTTGGTGCCATTGGTTCGCCTTGGGGGGAGCATAAAGAGCGTGGTGTTTACAAAACTACTGATGGTGGTAAAACTTGGAAACAAATTTTATTCAACAATATAAAAACAGGTGCAGCCGATTTAATTATGGATCCGTCGAATCCTAATAAGTTAATTGCATCTATGTGGGAACACAAACGCGATCCTTGGTTTTTTAAGTCTGGTGGAAAAGGAAGTGGAATGTATATTACACACGATGGTGGTGAAAACTGGAAGCAAATTACCGAAAAAGAAGGTTTCCCAAAAGGAGAATTAGGTAGAATTGGTGTTGCCATTGCTCCTAACAATCCAGATGTGATTTACGCTTTAGTTGAAGCTAAAAAGAACGCGCTTTATAAAAGTGAAGATGGCGGATTTAAATGGAAAAAAATAAACGATAAGCCTGGTATTGGAAATCGTCCTTTTTATTATTCTGAAATTTATGTAGATCCGCAAAACGAAAACAGATTATATACCGTTTTTACCTACATCAATGTTTCGCAAGATGGCGGAAAATCATTCAAACAATTAATGCCTGCTTACGGCGTTGATAACGGAGTGCATCCTGATCATCATGCGTGGTGGATTCATCCGAAAAACGGAAAATTTATGATTGATGGTAATGATGGTGGATTAAATATTACCAAAGATGGCGGAAAATCTTGGCGTTTTATAGGTAATCTTCCCGTAGCTCAATTTTATCATATTAATGTTGATAATGAATATCCGTATAACGTATATGGCGGAATGCAAGACAACGGTTCATGGCGAGGCCCTGCTTATGTTTGGAAAGCACAAGGAATTAGAAATAGTTATTGGCAAGAAATTAGTTTTGGTGATGGTTTTGATGTGGTTCCTGATAAAGATGATTCGCGTTATGGATGGACGATGAGTCAGCAAGGTTCGGTTTCTAGATACGATTATAAAACAGGTAATAATTACAATGTAAAACCAACACATAAGGATGCGAATGTAAAATTACGTTTCAACTGGAATTCGGCTATTAATATTGATCCTTTTGATAATTCAACCATTTACTTTGGAAGTCAATTTGTGCACAAATCAACCGACAAAGGATTAACTTGGGAAGTGATTTCACCAGATTTATCTACCAATGATCCTGAAAAATTAAAGCAAGCTGAAAGTGGTGGTTTAACTATGGATGCTACTGGTGCCGAAAATCACTGTACCGTTTTAGTTATTGAGCCTTCTCTTTTACAAAAAGATGTTTTATGGGCTGCTACTGATGACGGACAAGTTCACATCACAAAAAATGGTGGTGAATTTTGGACAAACGTTGCTAACAATATTAAAGACTTACCTAAAAACTCTTGGATAACACAAATAAAAGCATCTAATAAAAATAAAGGGGAAGCACTTTTAATTGCCAACGACTACAGACGTTTTAACTACGAACCATATGCATACAGAACTAAAGATTACGGAAAAACATGGCAACGTATTGTTGATAAGAATGATGTAGAAAGCTATACGCTTTGTATTATTGAAGATCCTGAAAATGAAAATTTATTATTTTTGGGAACCGATGACGGATTATACATTTCTTTAAATGCTGGTGAAAAATGGACTAAATGGATAAACGGTTTTCCTACCGTTCCTGTAAAAGATTTAATAATTCACCCTCGTGAGCACGATTTAGTAATTGGTACATTTGGAAGAGCGGCTTGGGTTTTAGATGATATTCGTCCGTTACGAGCAATGGCTAATAACAATGTTACTTCTAAAAAATTAACGCTGTTTGCTCCTCCAACAGCTTATCAGGCAGCTAGCCAACAACCAACAGGAAGTAGGTTTGGTGCCGATGCTATGTATCAAGGTGAAAACAGAAAACGTGGTGCACAAATTTCTTATTACATCAACAAGCCGAAAGTTGAGAAAAAAGAAGATAAAAGCAAGAAACAAGACAAAACGAAAAACAAAAAAGATGTCAGTTCGAGAGCAACCGATAACTCTAAAAAAGAGGAAAACAAGATTAAACACGATTCTATTAAACTAGAAATTTTTGATGGAACTCGAAAAATAAGAACATTAAAATTTAAAACTCCGAAAGAAAACGGATTACACAAAACTACTTGGTATTTAAGAGAAAAAGGTGTTACTAGAGCTTCTAGAAGTATCAGAAAACAAACTCGAGAGCCAGGAGGCGTTTCTGTTAAACCAGGAATTTATAAGTTAAAAATGACTTTTGGTGATGCTGTTTCTGAACAAGATATTAACGTTGAATTTGATCCTAGATTACAAATTTCAGATGAAGCTATTAATCAAAAATACAATGCTAGCAAAGAGCTAGAAACTTATCAAGAAAAAATTGCAACTGTTGTAAAACAATTGGTGGAAAGTAAAAATACAGCAACTTCTTTAAAATCGGAATTTACAAAAGAAGATAAAAAGAAATACAAGACAGAAATAAAAGCATCAAAAGAAATCATCAAAAAAATTGATACTTTAATAGCTATGTATTTAGGTACAATTGATAAAAGGCAAGGAATTACTCGCAACCCAGAAGTTACAATAAATAATCGTTTTAGTACTGCTCGTTGGTATGTTGGTAGTCGATTTGGTAAACAAACAGCAACGGAAAAGCAATTAATAAATCAGTTTAAAACATCTTATAATACAGGAATAGAAAAAACAAATATTTTCTTTTCTGAAGATTGGGAAAAGTATAAATCAATTGTTGAAAAAATTGAAATTTCTCCTTTCAAAAAAACGAGTACTTTTTCTATAAATTAATTATTTTTGAAAATTAGTTAAATTTAAAAAATCTCCTGCGAATAGCGTAGGAGATTTTAATATTATATACATTATGAAAAAAGCAATTTTTATCTTTATTATTTTATTTTCTTTAAAAAACACCGCACAGAACACTCCTCAAAATGAATTAGGAGCTTGGTATATGTATAACGGTTCTCATCAAATTTCTGATAAGTTTAGTTTAAAAACAATGACTCATTTTCGTTTTTTTGAAATTGGTGACGATATGCAACAATTTATTGGTCGATTAGGAGCAAGCTACAAAATCAATAAAAAAATGAGCGCTACTTTAGGGTATTCGTATTTAAACACCGATGCTACTTTTGGTGCAGATGGAGGTAATGTAAATGAACACCGTATTTATGAAGATTTTAATTTAAAACATAAAATAAACAAACTTAGTCTTGCGCATAGATTTAGAGCTGAACAACGTTTTTTTAGCTCAACAACTTCTCATTTTTTACGTTATCAAATCGGGTTAAACCATCCTTTAAACAACAAGTGGAGTACTTATTTATACAATGAAGTATTTTTTGATTTTGATGACGAAGCTTACAATCAAAACTGGTTAGGCGCAGGTTTTAAATATCACTTATCTAAAAAAACAACATTTAAAGTTGGTTACCAAAGAATAAACGTAAATGGTGACGGTAATTTTAATAGAATTCTTTTAGGTATTGCTATTAATACAGACCATCGTAAAAAGAAATAAAAAGCTATTTTAGCAAAAAACTAATTTAAAGATGACTGCACCCACTTTTACTAATGATGCAATAGTATTTGGAATTCTAATGTTTTCACTAGGACTTGTATTTTACACAGAATCTAAAACTTCAGGGTTTTGGCCTAAGTTTTATAAGATTGTTCCAGGAGTTCTAATGTGTTATTTAATTCCTTCTGTTTTTAATTCTTTAGGATTAATTTCTGCTGACAAAACGCAAACTTATTTTATAGCTAGTAGATATTTTTTACCAGCTTCATTAGTATTAATGACTTTAAGTATTGATTTAAAAGCAATTTTCAATTTAGGACCAAAAGCATTAATTATGTTTTTTACCGGAACTGTAGGTATAATTATTGGAGGACCGATTGCTATATTATTAATTTCTATTGTATCTCCAGAAACAGTTGGTGGTGCTGGTTTTGATGCAGTTTGGAGAGGTTTATCAACACTTGCCGGAAGTTGGATTGGTGGAGGAGCAAATCAAGCTGCTATGCTTGAAATTTATCAATACAACCCTGCTAATTATGGTAAAATGGTATTAGTAGATATTGTTGTTGGTAATATTTGGATGGCTATTCTTTTAATTGGTATTGGAAAAAACAACAAGATAAACAAGTGGTTAAATGCAGATACAACTGCTATAGAAAAACTAAAAAGTAGAGTTTCAAAATTTACCGAAAACATAACTCGTGTTCCATCACTAACAGATATAATAATTATATTATCTATAGCTTTTAGTGCTGTTGGAATTGCTCATTTTGGAGCTGATAATATATCAAGTTATTTAACCTCAAACTTTGCTGCTGTTGCTGATAAAACATCTTCTTTATCATCTTTTTCTTCAAAATTCTTTTGGATGGTTACTATAGCTACTCTTATTGGAATTTTGTTATCATTTACTAAAGTTAAAAATTATGAAGGTGCAGGAGCAAGTAAAATTGGTAGTGTTTTTATTTATATTTTAGTTGCTACGATTGGTATGAAAATGGATTTAACAACTATTTTTGATAACCCAGGTTTATTAATAATTGGTGTTATTTGGATGGGTATTCATGCTGGTTTACTAATATTAGTTGCCAAATTAATAAAAGCACCCTATTTTTTCTTAGCCGTTGGTAGTCAAGCAAACGTAGGAGCTGCCGCTTCTGCACCTGTTGTTGCAGCTGCTTTTCACCCATCTTTAGCTACAGTAGGGGTGTTATTAGCCGTTTTCGGTTATGTTGTTGGTACATATGGAGCAATTTTGTGTACAATTTTAATGGAATTATCCGCAACCTTATAAGAGAATTCTGCATATTTGCAACTCAAAATTTTAAATAACATGAAAAAACTTATCGCCATTTGTGCGTTTTCAATATTAGCTTTCGCTTGTTCTTCTAAAAAAGAAGGAAACATGATTGTTAAAGGTCAAATTAAAGGATTAAAAAAAGGTACATTATACCTTCAGAAAATGAACGATACTTTATTAGTATCTGTAGATTCTGTTGCATTATTAGGCGATGATAAATTTATTTTAACCGATAATGTTGAGTCTCCTGAAATGTATTATTTAACTTTTGATGGAAACACCAATGAAAAAAGATTGATGTTTTTTGGTGAGAAAGGAGAAATTACAATAAACGATAAATTAGAAGAGTTTGGTTTTAGTCCAGAAATAAAAGGATCTAAAAATCAAGATGTAATGAATAAGTACCGTGATTTTGACCAAAGATTTAAAGATCAACGTTTAGATTTTGTTAAGAAAAACATAGAAGCTCGTCAAGCAAATGACGAAGAGCTGATTGAAAAACTAGACTTAGATTACAAAAAAATGATACGTAAGCGTTTTTTATTTACTACCCAGTTTGCTAAAAACAATGCTGATAGTGAAGCTGCTCCTTACATTGCTTTAACCGAATTATTTGATGCTAATATTATTTTATTAGATACTATTAATAATAATTTAACCGATAAAGTTAAGAACTCAAATTATGGTAAACGCTTAAACAAGTTTATCAACCGTATAAAAGCTGAAGAAGGTGCTAAATAATAAATGCTTCTTTTTATAAACTAAAAAAACTCGATACTAATTGTATCGAGTTTTTTTAGTTTAATAATTATGTTACAATTGCTCTTTACTTACTTTTTTTATTATTGACATACGCATCAACCAAACTCTCTAAAACATTTAAAGGCAACGGACCATTCGTTAAAACTACATCGTGAAATTCGCGAATGTTAAACAAATCACCCAAAGTTTCTTTTGCCTTTTTACGAAGCTCTAATATTTTTAACATTCCTATTTTATAAGCCGTTGCCTGACTTGGCATTACAATATGACGTTCTACCATTTTTACGGCATCTAATTCTGCATTTGGAGTATTATCAGTGTAATACTTAATTCCCTGTTCACGTGTCCATTTTTTAGTATGAATACCTGTATCAACAACCAAACGACAAGCTCTCCAAAGCTCCATAGCTAAACGACCAAAATCAGAATATGGGTCTGCATAAAAACCCATTTCTTTCGGAATAAATTCAGAATATAATCCCCAACCTTCTATATAGGCAGTGTAACTACTAAACTTTCTAAACATAGGTACATTTTGTAGTTCTTGCGCAATTGCTATTTGCATGTGATGACCAGGAATTCCTTCATGATAAGCTAAAGCTTCCATTTGATAAGATGGCATACTTTCCATATCATACATATTAGCATAATAAGTACCAGGCCTTGATCCATCTAATGCTGGTTGTTGATAAAATGCTTTTCCTGCAGATTTTTCTCTGAAAGACTCTACCGCTTTTACCACTAACTTAGCTTTTGGTTTTGTGATAAACAACTCGTCTAATCGAGTTTTCATACTATCAATCATATGAGTTGCTTTTTTCATATAAACCTGTCTTCCTTCTTTAGAATCGGCATAATAAAATTGCTTATCCTTTTTCATAAATTCGAAAAATTCTTTTAAAGATCCCTCAAAACCTGTGCTCTTCATTATAACACGCATTTCATCATGAATACGAGTTACTTCTTTTAAACCTATTTCATGAATTTCTTCTGATGTTAAGTTCGTTGTTGTAGTTCTTTTTAAAGAATTGTTAAAAAAAGCTTCTCCTTCAGGAAACTTCCATGCACCAGCATCTGTTGTTGCTGTTTTTTCTTGAGCCTCTAAAGTTGATATTAAGTTTTTATATGCAGGTAAAACGCCTTCTTTTAATGCCACAACTCCTTCCTCTATCAAGGCTTTTTTTTCTTCGGCATTAATCGTTAGTTTATTCACTTTATTTGTAAAATCGTTTAACAGTGTGCTTGTTTTGTCTGAGTCATCAAAAGGCTTTCCTTTTATTAAGTTCTTTGAATCTTCTAATACTTTTGCAAAAACAAATTTAGGAGGCATAATGCCTTTGCTTTCTCGTTCTTTTAAGTTGATAACTAATTGACTAAATAAAGGTTTTAAATTACGTAATCTGGCTATGTAATTTTCAGCGTCTTTAGTTGACGTTACTTGATGCATATTTATTAAAAATGCTGGAATTTCAGATTGCATTCCGTGCATTTGATTTACTGGGTAAGTATGAAAACGATATTTAAAATCTGCTATTTCATTCTCTAGCTGTTGTTTAAATAAATCGTAACTTAATTTAGTACTTGCGTCTAATTTTTCTACGCTTAAAGAATCTTTTAACCATGTTAATGCATTTTTGGTATGTGTTAATTCTTCTTTAGCAAATGCATCAGAAATATCATTCCATTTATCTGCATCTTTTTTAATACCTAAGTAGGTTTGATACATTGGATGACGATCTAAATGTCCTTTAAATTGTTCATCAAAAAAAGTATTTGCTTTTTTTGAATGTAGCGAAATTTCTTCTTTAGAAATAACTTTAGTTTTTACTTCTTCTTTACACGATTGTAAAAAACAAGTAAAAACTAAAGCTGAAATTGTAATTAACCTTAGTTTCATCTTTGTAGTAATTTAATACTGGAAAAGATACAAAATTAGATTAACACTATATTTTAAATGAAACTATTGGTAATTTACTATGGTTAGCAATATCTTCAGAAATACTACCTTCAAAAAAATGAGAAATACCTTTTCTACCATGGGTCGCTACAGCAATAATATCAGCATTACTTGTATTTGCAAAATATAAAATCCCTTTTTCAACGGTATAATCAGAAATTATTTTAACATCATTTATAGCACTTGCATCTTCATTTACTTTTAAGAAAAACGCTTTCATTTCATCCTCTACTTCTTTACTACTTTTAAATTTTGTTGTAGGTGTATTTATATAAACCAACTGTAAACTAGATCCTAATTTTTTAAAAAAAGCTTTAGCTTCTATGTAAGGAGATACATCATCGTTTGTAAAATCACATGCAAAAACCACTTTCTCTATTTTTTTAGTAATCGGTTTTTCTTTAATAACCATTACAGGTACATGTGCATGGCGAATTACTTTTTCGGTATTAGAACCAATAAACATTTCTTTTAATCCGTCTGCTCCTTTCGACCCCATTACAATTAAATCTACATTTTCTTCTTTAGCTAATTCATCTAATTCGCTAAAAATTTTAAAATGCTTAATTATAGGCGTTATTTTAATACCCGACAAATACTCTTTTTGCAGAAATTCTTTAAATTTTTTCTCTGCTAATTTTAAATAAAAAAAAGTTTCTTGATTAGAGGATTCACCTGATTGATTTACCAATGAATTTGAAAGTTCTAACATATGAACTACCACAATTTCTGCGTTGTTTTCTTTTGCTAAAAAAGCAGCTGTTTGCAATGCATTTTCTGAATGAATCGAAAAATCGACAGGGATTATTATTTTTTTCATAATATGTTTTTTAAAATTTAAAGCCTTCTATAAAGTTACTAAATTTATATTAAAAAAAGAAGGTTTTCAATACGTAATTAACTTAATGGCAACCTTGTATTGTGTTTACTAATTTGGTTACAGGTATAGGTGAAACATAAGGAATTCCTAAACCCAAACCTCGTAACACAAATAAAATGCCTATAAAAACAACTACAAAAGGAATTGCTTGTTGAATTCTTTTTCGCACTAATCGGTTGGCAAAGTTACCTACATAAACAACTGCTGTCATTAACGGAATTGTTCCCAATCCGAAAATAAACATATATAAACTTCCCGATAAAGCATTGGTTGTTGCTAGCGCGCCGAAAACAGCCATATACACCAATCCGCAAGGAAGGAATCCGTTTAAAAATCCTATTGTAAAAAAAGTATCATTTCCTTTCTTTTTTAATTCTTTTCCAAGAGCTGATTTAACTTTCATGACAAATCTATTCAGCTGTTTTGAAAAATTATATTTCTGAAAAGCCTTTGGTAAAACAATAGCCAAAATCATTAAAATACCTACTACGATTGAAAGTTGCTGTTGAAATCCGAAGAAATAAAACCCTTTCCCTAAAAAACCAAATAACAAACCAATTAAACTATAGGTAAATAAGCGACCCAAATGATAACTGATAATCTGAAAAAATTGTTTTACTTGATTATTTCTATCAACAGGCAACATAAAAGCA
Source organism: Tenacibaculum sp. M1.3A (assembly GCF_057732375.1). Classification (NCBI taxonomy): domain Bacteria; kingdom Pseudomonadati; phylum Bacteroidota; class Flavobacteriia; order Flavobacteriales; family Flavobacteriaceae; genus Tenacibaculum; species Tenacibaculum sp. M1.3A. The sequence goes on from NZ_JBYJEF010000004.1 coordinate 252,409, forward strand.
ATCGGCCCGCACATACCAATACAATGAAAACTACCTACCAAACCAAATATGAGTGCAGATATAAACATTAATAAATTAATTCTTTTTGATATAAATATGTCTTATTTTTAGAGTTCCAAGAAACTGTAATGTTCCAACGACCACCTAACAAACGTTTCTCAGGCACGAGCAAATATGTATTAGAAATTGAAATAGGTATTTCAAAATCTAATTGCTTATTAGATGGTCTATATAGGAACACTTTTCCTTTAATATCAGTAGGATTAAATTCTGTTGGAAAGTAGATTTTTAAACCTTCTGGTACTCTTTTTACTATAATATTTTCTTTTAAATTTTTTGCGTTTTTTGTTGCGTCTATATTTTCTTGAAATTCTAATTCTTTTTGATAATATTTTTCAGTTACCAAATCGTGATTGTAATTTTTACCTGTACTCATTGATATAACGAAATACAATATAAAACTCATAAATGCAATAATTGTAATTACGATACCCGTGCCCCAGTTTAGTTTCATGTTTGTTGTTTTTATATGTCATTGCGAATAAAATGAAGCAATCTGTTCTCTATAATGAGGTTACTTCGTCATATTCCTTCGTAATGACAATTATTTATTTTACCGTCATTGCGAATAAAATGAAGCAATCTATTATGAAATTTCGTTGTCATGCTTTCTCGACTAGGCAAAATTATTATTTATAGCTTCTTGGTCCTAAAAAATTAGTTTTAGTAGTTTCTATTAATTTACTGCCACTATACACTCCGATTTTAAGATTTACTTTTTCTTTTTTCATTTCTGATTGATGCAGCTCTATAAACAAAGTTCCTTCTGCTAATCCTTGCTTCGGAACCTCAAAACTTTGGTGTGTTACCGTTTCTATTTTTCCCTTATGAGAAAGTAATTTATAACTTACATCATCAATCTGTTTTGTTGTTTTATTAATTACTTTATAGGTATAAATATTACTGATAACTCCGTTTTCTTTATGTTGATATAATTGCCCTGGTAATCGCAAAATAGTTGCTTCAACATCATTTCTTAAAAATAACATCCCTATTAAAACGCCTATTAAAATTCCTAAAACGGCAGTATAACCTTTCATTCTGGCCGTAAATTTAAAAGGTGTTTTCTTTTCGATATTTTCTTCGCTTGCAAAACGAATTAATCCTTTTGGCAAACCAACGTTTTCCATCATATGATCACATTCATCAATACAAGCGGTACAGTTTACACATTCTAATTGCGTACCGTTGCGAATATCAATTCCTGTTGGACATACATTTACACATTGAAAGCAATCAATACAATCTCCTTTACCACTTGTTATTCTATCTTCTTTTTTATTGAATTTTGCTCTTCCTGTTTCTCCCTCTCCACGCACATGATCATAAGCAACATTAATTGTTTTATTATCTAATAAAACACCTTGCAACCGACCATACGGACAAGCTATAATGCATACTTGCTCTCTAAACCATGCAAAAATAAAGTAGAAAACTGCCGTGAATATTAATAAAGAAACTAAGGTATTTGTATTATCTAAAGGATTACCTGTTACATAATCAATAACTGTATCACCACCTATTAAATAGGCTAAAAACACATTAGCAATTAAAAATGAAATGATAAAAAACAGGAACCATTTTAATAGTCGTTTCTTAATTTTTTCTGCATTCCAAAGTTGTTTTTCCAAACGGATTTGTTTTCCTCTATCTCCATCAATCCAATATTCTATTTTTCTAAAAACCATCTCTAAAAATATGGTTTGCGGACAAATCCATCCGCAGAAAATACGTCCGAAAACAACGGTAAATAGAATTACAAAAACAACACCCACAATCATTGAAACCACTAATAAGTGAAAATCTTGTGGCCAAAAAGGAAATCCGAAAATATTAAATTTTCTGTCTATTACATTAAATAATAAAAACTGGTTTCCATTAATTTTAATAAATGGTGCAGCTAATAAAATCAGTAATAAAAAATAACTAACGTACGATCTGTACTTATAAAAACGTCCGCTTGGTTTTTTAGGATATACCCAAGCACGCTTACCTTCATTATTGATGGTACCAATACTATCTCTAAATTGTTCGTTCTTGGGTGTCTCCATTATTAACTATTAAAACCAAATACTATTATTGTACACTATCTTTTACTATTGCTGTAACTTCTTCTGTTACTTGTTGCGACTCGTCTTTATACAAATCACCTTGTGCTGGCTTAGGGTTTGCAGGTGTTGTTCCTTGCATAGACATTATATAACTTGCTACTTTTTGAATATCTACAGGCTTTAATGTTTTACCCCAAGCAACCATTCCTTTTCCATCTCTACCACCATTAGTGATCGTTGTAAAAACGTTTTTAATTCCGCCGCCCAACAACCAATATTCATCGGTTAAATTAGGACCTATTCCTCCACCTCCATCTCCAATATGACAAGCAGCACAGTTTAAACTATACACAGCTCTACCTCTTTTTAAATCACTTTCTGATGTTAAAACCGTTACTGTTTCAGCATCTATAACTGCATCTTTTGAGGTTGACTTATAAGCTGCTAATTCTCTTTTAGCAACCGCTACAGATTCTGCATATTCCATCTCTTGCGTATAACCATCTAAGACTTCAAATCGTACTAAATACACTACTGCAAAAATTATGGTCGCATAAAACATATATACCCACCATGGCGGTAAATTATTATCGAGTTCCTTAATTCCGTCATAATTATGATCTAAAATAATTTCTTCCTCTTGCTCTACTGCTTTAGCTTCTGTCCATTTAGTAATTAACTTTCTAGCCCAAGCCCAATGATCTACTTCATCAGGACTTACTCCTGCTTTAATCATAGCAACTTCCTCTATTTTCTTAACACCAGTAATTGTAAGTATTTCTTTAGCGATACAAACAAAGGCAAAGGCAATAAGACCTAACAAAACTAAAGGGTTTTCTAAGAAACTATACGGATTTTCATAAGAACTTATAGCCTTCGCTAATACAAAAGGTGTTAAAAATGTAAACAAAAATGAGGTTACAGATTGTACTCTTGTATAATTTTTTGGTATTAACTCATTTGCTTTATTTACAACGGTGTTCGATAAAACTTCTTTTAAAAGGACCACCAAACCAAAACCAATTGCAATAAACCAGACTAATGAATTTTCTAAAAAATTAAAAGGTTCTTCATATGCCTTAAATGCCGCTGCTAAAATAAATGGCATTGAAAAAACAAAAAGAAAAGATACTATTGATTGAATATATTTTTTCATACTATTTTGTTTTTAGTCATTTAAAGGCAAATCACTTACCTTATTTATATATTCTTTTTTGGCAGTAAACACCCACCAAAATAACACCATAAAAAAGGTAAAGAATATTGTTAATGAAATCATCGGGTATATTTCTATACCTGTAATGCTCTCCATATGGTTTTTTACGAATTTTAACATAATTTCTAATTTTTACTCACTAAGTGAGTTTTTAATATTTTAATAATTATTATTAAATGTTATTTATAATTTATTAGGCTATTGTCTACTCAATTGTTTTTGAACATCTTTTACTTTTATATCAGTACCTAATCTTTGTAGGTAAGAAATTAAAGCGACAATTTCACGATCTTTCATTTCTATGAAAACTTGCCCATTTTCGGCTGCATACTTTTTATCTGAAGCATAGCTCTTAGCAAAATCAGGATCTTGATGTAAGTTTTCTTGAATTTTAGCTCCTTGTGCATCCATATTGGCTTGCGCATTTGCTATCTCTTCATCTGAATAAGGAACACCAAGAGAAACCATTACTTTCATCTTTCCCTCTGTATTACTCTTATCAAGTTTATCTCTGACCAACCATTGATATGCTGGCATAATAGAACCTGGTGAGGTACTTTGCGGATCATACATATGATTTAAATGCCAACTATCTGAATACTTACTTCCGATTCGATGTAAATCTGGTCCTGTACGTTTACTTCCCCATAAAAATGGATGATCGTATACAAACTCACCTGCTTTAGAGTATTCTCCATATCGCTCTACTTCACTTCTAAAAGGGCGTACCATTTGCGAGTGACATCCTACACATCCTTCACGAATATAAATATCACGTCCTTCTAATTCTAAAGGTGAATATGGTTTTACACTTGATATGGTTGGTATGTTCGATTTTACTAACAACGTTGGTACAATTTGTACAACACCTCCTATTAAAATTGCTATAGTTGCGTAAATGGTTAATTTAATTGGTTTTCTTTCTAACCAAGTGTGCCATCCTTCTCCTTTTGTTCTGTTTTTAGAAACTTTTGTTAACGGAGCTGCTTCTGCTAAATCATCAGTAACATCGCTACCTGCTTTTACAGTTCTTATCATGTTGTACAACATTACAAATGCTCCAATAATAAATAAACTACCTCCAATAGCACGCATCCAATACATTGGTATTATTTCAGCTACTGTTTCTAAAAAGTTACCATAAGCTAATGTCCCGTCTGAGTTGAACTGTTTCCACATAGAAGCTTGTACAAAACCTGCTACATACATTGGTAATGTATACATGATGATTCCTAAAGTACCAATCCAAAAATGGAAGTTTGCTAAGGCTGTAGAATATAATTTTGTTTTAAATAATCTTGGTACCATCCAGTAAATCATCCCGAAGGTAAAAAAACCGTTCCATGCTAATGCACCTACATGTACGTGTGCTATAATCCAATCACTAAAATGTGCAATTGCATTTACATTTTTAAGTGATAACATTGGTCCTTCAAAAGTTGCCATACCGTAACCGGTAATTGCCACTACGAAGAATTTTAAAACAGGATCTGTACGCACTTTATCCCAAGCTCCACGAAGTGTTAACAACCCGTTTATCATTCCACCCCAAGACGGTGCTAATAACATAATTGAAAATGCCACTCCTAAATTTTGCGCCCAAGTTGGTAAAGCGGTATATAATAAATGGTGAGGTCCTGCCCAGATATAAATAAAAATTAAAGACCAAAAGTGTACGATTGATAATCGATACGAGTATACCGGACGGTTTGCTGCTTTCGGAACGAAATAATACATCAACCCTAAAAACGGCGTTGTTAAGAAAAAAGCTACGGCATTATGTCCGTACCACCATTGCACCAAGGCATCTTGTACACCCGCATACACAGAATAAGACTTTAAAAACCCTACTGGTAAAGCTAAACTATTAAATATATGTAATACTGCAACAGTTACAAAAGTTCCTAAATAAAACCAAATAGCTACGTATAAATGGCGTTGTCTTCTTTGAAGAATTGTCCAAATCATATTTACACCAAAAGCAACCCAAACTAATGCAATTGCAATATCTATAGGCCATTCTAACTCTGCATATTCTTTAGAACTTGTATAACCTAAAGGAAGTGTTATAGCTGCTGCAACAATAATTAATTGCCATCCCCAGAAATTAAAATTACTTAAAAAATCACTCGCCATACGTGCTTTTAGCAACCGTTGTAACGAATAATAAACTCCTGCATAAATTGCATTTCCTACAAATGCAAAAATTACCGCATTGGTATGTAACGGACGTAAACGACCAAAACTTAACCACGAAATTCCGTCTGTAATATTTGGGAATAAAAACATTAATGCCAGTAGTAAACCTACTGAAAAACCTACAATTCCCCATAGTAATGTGGCGTAAATGAATTTTTTTACGATCTTATTATCGTAATAAAATTGTTGCATTTCCATAATTTAATTGAATTTAATATCTATTGTTAGTTATTGATTTTTTGTTTCATCTTTGACCAATTCGTCATCAAAAAGCATACGAACAGATGGCGTGTACGAATCATCGTACTGCCCATTTTTTACTGAAACAATAAATGCAATAAAAAAAATTAGTGCCACTAAAATACTTAGTGTAAGTAGTAAGTAAATAACGCTCATATCTTGCCTGATAATTATACATCAAAGATAATTGTGAAGCTTTTCTTAAAATATGATATTTGTCATGTTTCCTTATTTTTTACATAAAAAAACTCGAAGAAATTCTTCGAGTTTTTATTTAAATAGTCATTGAAAACAACTTCGTTTCTGGCTTATTTTCATGTAATCGTTTATCAAACGCCATACAAATATTACGTACATAAGGTCTTGCTTTTTCTGGAACCGTTAAACTATTTCCTGTTATAGAAACCAAACCGTCTGATTGCATTTCTTGTAATTTTTCTAAAAAAACATCAATATTCTTAATCTGTAAATGCTCAGCATCCCACGAAGTGGAAAAATGACACATAATATTTAAAATATGCTTTCGGATAATTAAATCTTCTTCGGATAAAATATGTCCTCTAAAAACAGGAATTTCTCCTTCGTTTACTATTTTTTGATATTCTTTTACCGTTTTTACATTCTGCGCGAATCCGTACCAAGAATCTGATATTGCCGACATTCCTAAACCAACCATTAACTGTGTTTTATTTGCTGTGTAGCCCATAAAATTTCTATGTAATGTTTTTTCTTGAGTTGCTTTATATAAAGAATCTGTTTTTAAAGCAAAATGATCCATTCCTATTTCAACATAGCCCATTTCGGCAAACAATTCTTTACCTATTTCATACAGTTTACGCTTCTCTTCATTTTTTGGTAAATCATCATCATTAAACCCTCGTTGACCAACACCTTTTACCCATGGCACATGCGCGTAACTGTAAAAAGAAATTCTATCGGGCTGTAATTCTTTCGTTTTATTAATAGTGTGAATTACATTTTCTTTAGTTTGAAATGGTAATCCGAAAATTAAATCGTGACTAACAGACGTATATCCTATTTCTCTTGCCCAACGAGTTACTTTCTCTACATTTTTAAAAGGTTGTACTCTGTGAATGGCTTTTTGTACTTTTTCATTATAATCTTGTACACCATAACTTACACGTGTAAAGCCAACATCAAACAAGGTTTGTAGTTGTTCTTTTGTAGTGTTATTAGGGTGACCTTCAAAACTAAATTCGTATTTATCATGTCTTTTTGCGTTAATAAATAATCCGTCTATTAGTTTTTTTAATTGTTCTTTTGAAAAAAAAGTAGGAGTTCCGCCTCCTAAATGAATCTCTTTTACAATAGGTGCTTCATCTACTAGATTCGTATATAATTTCCATTCTTTTAAAACAGTATCTATGTAATCTTCTTCTACTTCATGACGTTTTGTTATATGTTTATGACAAGCGCAAAAAGTACATAAGCTTTCGCAAAATGGTAAATGGATATAAATACTAATTCCTTCTGTGGAGTTACTTTCCGTAAATGATTTTTTAAATGTTTCAATCCAGTTTCCTTTCGAAAACGTATCGTTATCCCAATACGGTACCGTTGGATAACTTGTATATCTTGGACCCGGAATATTATATTTTTGTATAAGTGAATTCATTAATATGTATCTTTATCTGAAACTCCTTTTGTAACTAAAGACACTCCCGATGATGTTCCTAAACGTGTTACACCCAAATTAATATATTTCTCAGCTGTTTCTTTATCTCTTACTCCGCCTGCCGCTTTAATTTGCACGTTACCATTCGTAACCTCTTTCATAATTTCAACATCTTCTGTTATTGCTCCGCTTGTTCCAAACCCTGTAGATGTTTTTATAAAATCTGCTCCTGCATTTACCGCTAATTGCGATACCTTCTTAATTTGTTCTTTTGATAAATAACAATTCTCAAAAATTACTTTTAAAACATTTTTACCTATCGCTTCTTTTATCAATCTAATCTCATTTTCAACATACGCAAATTCGCCATCTAGTAATTTACCTATATTAATAACCATATCAATTTCTGACGCTCCGTTTTCAATACAGTTTTGTGCCTCAAAAACTTTTACTTCTGTGGTCATCGCTCCTAACGGAAATCCGATTACAGCCGCAATATTTACATCTGTATTTTGCAACTCTTCTTTTGCTAATTTAACATACGATCCGTTTACACAAACAGCATAAAAAGCATGCTCTTTTGCTTCACGACACAATTGAATAATTTCACTTCTTGTAGCTGTTGCTTTTAATAATGTATGATCTATATATTTATTAATTTGCATAATTTATATGTTTTTAACTCTCTTTATAGTGTCTGATTTCGATAAAGTTAATCGCACAACACTTTCTTCTATAGCTGTAAGATTATGAATTATTTTTGGTTCTAATGAAATTAAATCACCTGTATTTAATTGTTTCACTTCTCCTTCTACACCAAAACCAATACAACCTTTTAATACCTGAACAATAATTGCAAATGGTGCTTGATGATCTTTCATTATCTGTCCTTTTTTGAATACTATTCGTATTTCTTTCGAAAAATTAGTATCTAGTAATAATGACACTGATGGCTTCTTTTCATTGAAACTTACCTCTTCTAAAAATGATACTATCTTCATATATTTTTTTATTTATGTCTATTAAAGACTTCGTAATTACTATTTTATTTTTCTTCCTAATAAATTTGTTGCAACAGTTGTAAATACCACAATACTAATAGAACTTAAAGGCATTAAAATTGCTGCGATAACAGGTTTTAACTGACCTGTTGTTGCAAAATACAATCCTATTAAATTATAACATAAAGAAAGCAAAAAGCTATACTTAATTATTTTGATTGCTTTTTTTGAAGCTTTCATATAACTCGCTATTTGATCGAATTTAGAGGCATCTAAAATAGCATCGCATGCTGGTGAAAACACATTGATATTTTCTGATAATGAAATACCAACATTACTCTGTGCCAATGCTCCTGCATCATTCAATCCATCACCAATCATAATTACATGTGCTCCTTTATTTTGTAATTTTTTTACATAATGCAATTTATCTTCTGGCTTTTGATTGAATAAAAATGACGTTTTTTTTGGCAATAATGTTTCTAAAAACTTTTTTTCTCCTTCATTATCACCAGAAACAACCGCTAAATTATAGTTGTAATTTAAATCCGAAAACAAATCTCCAACACCGTTTCTATAGGCGTTTTTAAAAATATACTTTCCTTTATATTCATCATTTACACGAATATGAACAGAGGTATCTAGATTAATTTGTTCTTCCGTATTTTTTACAAAAGAAGAAGAGCCAACTCTTATTTTGGTTTCTTTTGATGTAGCTTCAATCCCTTTTCCTGTAAACTCTTTAAAATTAGTCACAGAAATCATTTCTTCTTTTAAAGAACCGTATAACATTCTACTTAACGGATGGTTTGACGCTCGTAACGTACTTTTTAATAGTGCTTTTTCTTCGGATGACAACTCGATACCTTTATAATCAATTTGATTTTCTTTATTGGTTGTTAAAGTTCCTGTTTTATCAAAAATTACACTATCAATTGCCGCTAATTGCTCTACCACAGTAGCATTTTTTAAATAAAATTTCTTCTTACCTAAAATACGCAACATGTTTCCTAAAGTAAACGGTGCAGCTAAAGCAATGGCACACGGACATGCAATAATTAACACTGCCGTAAATACATTTAACGCTTTACTTGCATCAAAATATAACCAAAATGCAGTAGCAATAAAAGCTATTAATAATATTGTTATTGTAAAATGCTGACTAATACGATCTGTTAATGTTTTAAAAGACGAGTATTTATCTTTTTTAAACACATCGTTACTCCATAATTGTGTTAAATAACTCTGTGAAACCGACCTTAAAACTTCCATTTCTATAATTCCAGATAATTGTTTTCCACCAGCAAATAATTTATCACCTGATTTCTTTGATACAGGAATCGCTTCTCCTGTAACAAAACTATAATCAATTTTAGCATCACCGTTTATTAAAATTCCGTCTACGGGGATTAATTCTTGATTTCTAATTAGCAGTCTATTTCCTTTTTCAATATCATATATCTGTACATTTTCTTCTTTTCCTTCGGATGAAATCCTTGTAACAGCAATCGGAAAATACGATTTATAATCACGCTCAAAAGACAAGAAATTGTAGGTTTTTTGCTGAAAAAACTTCCCTAATAATAAAAAGAAAACCAATCCTGTTAAAGAGTCAAAGAAACCTGTTCCCAAATCAAAAATAATCTCTACCGAACTTCGGATAAATAAAACAGCAATACCTAAAGCTATCGGAACATCAATATTTAAAATTTTAGAACGCAAGCCTTTATAAGCCGAAATAAAATAATCCTGCGCAGCATAAAAAACTACAGGTAATGAGAATACAAACATTAACCAACGGAATATTACTTTGTAATGCTCTAACCAAAAACCTGATACTTCAAAATATTCTGGAAATGATAAAAACATTACGTTTCCAAAAGAAAAACCAGCGATGCCTAATTTATAAATCAAGCTTCTATCTACTTTCTTTTTACCTATTTCATAATCCTCTAAACTAATATAAGGTTCGTAGCCTATAGAGCTTAACAGCTCTACAACTTCTTTTAATGAAATGGTTTCAGAATTATACGTAATCCGTACTGTCTTTTTAGGAAAATTAACTTGCGAATCACTAACATTTCTTTGCAACTTATGTAAATTTTCTAATACCCAAATACACGAACTACAGTGTATATGTGGAATATATAAATTTACAACATTTATGTTACCATCATTAAACTCTAACAGTTTATCAACAATATTTACGTTGTCTAGAAAATCGTATTTTCCTTTAATTTCTTCAGGAATAGCACCTGGATTGTTTTGAAAATCATAGTAACATGTTAAATCGTTTTCTGAAAAAATTTCAAAAACCGTTTTACATCCATTACAACAAAAAAACTTCTCATTTACAGAGATAGTTTCAGTGTCACATTCGTTACCACAATGAAAACATAATGTGTTTTCCATATTTACTCTTTTGCCTAGTACAAATATCTACTATCATCAATTATTAAAATATGATATTTATCAGCTTTTGATTACATTTGAATCTTCCAAGCAAACTACTACTATGAGCAAATGTGAACAATGCATTATTCGTCAATTCAATTCTTTAAAATCTCTTACAAAAGATGAATTAGTTAGAATTGCTGGTTGTAAAACTTCTAAAATAATAAAAAAAGGATCGGTTTTATTTGAAGAAGGTGAACATATAAATGGGGTTTTTTGTATTAAAGACGGCGTTTGTAAAGTCTCTAAAATGAGTGATAACGGTAGAGACCAAATTGTAAATTTGGTTAGAAAAGGAGACATACTTGGTGAACGGAGTTTAATAAACAATGAAGCTTCTAACTTAAAAGCTATTGCTATAAATGACATGGAAGTTTGTTTTATTCCTAAAGATGAAATCGTTAGAGATTTAGAAGGCAACCCTAAGTTTACAATGGATATTCTTAAAAATATGGCTTTAACGCTTAAATCAGCTGATAATTTTATTGTTGATATGGCTCAAAAAACGGTTAAACAGCGTTTAGCCTCAACATTATTAAAACTTGATGAAAGATTTGCTAAAAATGAAAATGGGGCATTAGATATACTTTTATCTAGAGAAGATATTGCTAATATTATTGGTACAGCTACCGAATCGGCAATTCGATTACTTTCTGAATTTAAAAAGAAAAAAATAATAAACTTAAAAGGTAAAGAAGTTTTTATTCTTGATATTCAAGCTTTAAAAGATATTTCTACAGGATTTTAAACTTCTATTTAAAACAAAAAAAACGCCTAATAATAGACGTTTTAAATTTTTAAGCTTCACCGGTTGTTCCTCCAAAATTCATCGGAATAGGCACCTGTTCATAATCTTTTATTTCACCGTGCGCTTGTTCAAATTTTCGAACATTTTCAGCTAAAGCCTTAGTAAGTCTTTTAGCATGTTGTGGTGTTAAAATAATTCTTGATTTTACTTTTGCCTTAGGTACACCTGGCATTATATTTATAAAATCTACTATAAATTCAGACACTGAATGATTAATAATTGCTAGGTTACTATACGTTCCTTCAGCAACATCTTGATCTAATTCAATATTTAATTGTGGATCTTTATTTTCTTCCATCATAAAAATTAAAAAAAAAGACCTCTAAAAATTTAGAGGTCTTTTGTATTAGAAATTATAAATTTTTCTCCATTTCATCTCTAGGTCCTACAATCTGACGATCGTAAGATCTCATTCCTGTTCCTGCTGGTATACGCTTACCAACAATTACATTTTCTTTTAATCCTTCTAAGGTATCTATCTTACCGTTTACCGCGGCCTCGTTTAACACTTTAGTAGTTTCCTGGAATGACGCTGCTGATATAAACGACTTCGTTTGTAACGAAGCTCTAGTAATACCTTGTAATACTTGTTCAGCTGTTGCTGGTTGTGCATCACGAGCTGCTACTAAGTTTTTATCTGCTCTACGTAAAATTGAGTTTTCATCTCTTAATTGACGAGCTGAAACCATTTGACCTGGTTTTAAATTCTCAGAATCTCCAGCATCTTCAACAACTTTCATTCCGTAGATAGCATCGTTATCTGTGATAAAGTCGTTCTTATGAATTAATTGATTCTCTAAGAATAAAGTATCTCCAGAGTCAATAATTCTAACTTTACGCATCATTTGACGAACTACTACTTCGAAATGCTTGTCATTAATTTTCACACCCTGTAAACGATATACTTCTTGAATTTCGTTTACTAAGTATTCTTGTACTGCAGAAGGCCCTTTAATATTTAAGATATCTATCGGAGTTGTTGCTCCGTCAGATAACGGCATACCTGCTTTAATGAAATCGTTTTCTTGAACTAAAATCTGGTTAGATAATTTTACTAAATACTTAGTAATATCTCCTGTTTTAGATTCAATAATAATTTCACGATTACCACGCTTAATTTTACCGAAAGATACTACACCATCAATCTGAGCAATTACTGCTGGGTTAGATGGGTTACGTGCTTCAAATAATTCTGTTACACGTGGTAAACCTCCTGTAATATCCCCTGCTTTACCAGACTTACGTGGAATCTTAACTAAAGTATGACCAGACGCTACTTTGTCGCCATCACTAACCATTAAGTGAGCACCTACCGGTAAACTATACGAACGTAAAGCATTACCATCAGCATCTTCAATAATTAATGAAGCAATGATTTTCTTATTTTTAGAATCTATCATTACCTTTTCTTGGAAACCAGTTTGTTCATCAATTTCAACAGAGTAGTTAATACCTTGCTCTAAATTATCAAACTTAACTTTACCTCCAAATTCTGATACGATAACTCCGTTAAACGGATCCCATTGACATACTGCATCCCCTTTTTTGATGGTTTTCATATCTTTACTAAAGATAATCGATCCGTAAGGAATAATGTTTGTACTTAATACGATATCAGTCTTTTTATCAATAATTTTAATTTCCGCTGTACGTGATATAACGATTTCAATTTCTTTACCCTCGTTGTCTTTACCACTTACTGTACGTAAATCTTCAATCTTAACTTTACCATCAAATTTTGCAATCAACTTATTCTCTTCAGAAATGTTTCCTGCAACCCCACCAACGTGGAATGTACGTAATGTTAACTGTGTACCAGGCTCTCCAATAGATTGTGCTGCAATTACACCAACTGCTTCACCTCTTTGAACTTTTTTACCTGTTGATAAAGATTGTCCATAACATTTTTCACAAATACCTCTCTGAGATTCACATGTTAATGCTGAACGAACTTCTACTTTATCTATTCCAGCTGCTTGTATAGCATCTGCTAATTTAAAAGTAATTAATTCTCCTGATGCTACTAAAAGTTCATCTGAATTAGGAGCGTATACATTATGTAATGCAGTACGACCTGTAATTCTATCACTTAAAGATTCAACTATTTCATCATTTTTCTTTAGTGGACTAACTTCTAATCCTCTTAAAGTACCACAATCAACTTCGTTTACAATTACATCTTGAGATACATCTACTAAACGACGTGTTAAATAACCTGCATCGGCTGTTTTTAATGCGGTATCGGCTAATCCTTTACGTGCACCGTGTGTTGAGATAAAGTATTCAAGAATTGATAATCCTTCCTTAAAGTTAGAAAGAATCGGATTCTCAATAATTTCTCCACCACCAGCAGTTGACTTTTTAGGTTTTGCCATTAATCCACGCATACCTGTTAACTGACGAATCTGTTCTTTAGATCCACGTGCACCAGAGTCTAACATCATATATACTGAGTTAAATCCTTGTTGATCTTCACGTAAACGCTTCATAGATAACTCTGTTAATTGATTATTGGTTCTTCCCCAAATATCAATTACCTGATTATAACGCTCCTTTTGCGTTAACATACCCATGTTATAGTTTCCAACAACTGCATCTACTTCTTTATTAGCTTCAGCAATCATTGTATGCTTTTCTGGAGGAATAATAATATCCCCTAATGAGAATGATAAACCACCTTCAAAGGCATATCTATAACCCATGTTTTTAATTTCATCTAAGAAATTCCCTATTGAAGGAATATCTGTAACTTTTAAAATGTCACCAATAATTCCTCTTAATGATTTTTTTGTTAAAACATCATTAATATATCCTGCTGCTTTAGGTACTTTTTCGTTAAATAAAACTCTACCAACCGTAGTTGCTATAATCTTAATAACATCTTGCCCATCCTCAACATCGTGAGTACGCACTTTAATACCTGCATTTAAATCTACTTTCTCTTCATTTAAAGCAATAATTACCTCTTCTGGAGAATAGAAAATTAACCCTTCACCTTTAACAGGAACTTCTGGAGTAGACTTTCTTTCTTTTGTCATATAGTAAAGACCTAATACCATATCCTGAGATGGTACCGTAATCGGCGCACCATTTGCAGGGTTTAAGATATTGTGTGATCCTAACATCAATAACTGTGCTTCTAAAATAGCTTCAGGTCCTAACGGTAAGTGAACTGCCATTTGATCCCCATCAAAATCGGCATTGAAGGCAGAACAAGCAAGTGGATGTAATCTAATTGCTTTTCCTTCAATTAATTTTGGTTGAAATGCTTGTATACCAAGTCTGTGTAATGTAGGTGCACGGTTTAATAAAACTGGGTGCCCTTTAATTACATTTTCTAAAATATCCCAAACAACTGGTTCTTTTCTATCTATAATTTTCTTTGCAGATTTTACAGTTTTTACAATACCTCTTTCTATTAACTTACGAATAACAAAAGGTTTGTATAATTCTGCTGCCATATCTTTTGGCAATCCACATTCTGATAATGCTAATTCTGGCCCAACAACAATTACCGAACGTGCAGAATAATCAACACGCTTACCTAATAAGTTTTGACGGAAACGACCTTGTTTACCTTTTAAACTATCAGATAAAGATTTTAATGGTCTATTAGATTCAGTTTTTACTGCAGATGATTTACGCGTGTTATCAAACAATGAATCTACTGATTCTTGTAACATACGTTTCTCATTACGTAAAATAACCTCTGGTGCTTTAATTTCCATTAATCGCTTTAAACGATTGTTACGGATAATTACACGACGGTATAAATCATTTAAATCTGAAGTAGCAAAACGACCACCATCTAAAGGTACTAATGGACGTAATTCTGGTGGTATAACTGGTACCGCCTTCATGATCATCCACTCTGGATTATTTTCTCTATTTTTTTGAGAATCTCTAAAAGCTTCAACAACATTTAAACGCTTTAATGCTTCGTTTTTACGTTGCTTAGAAGTTTCAGTATTTGCTTTATGACGTAATTCAAATGATAATGATTCTAAATCGATTCTTTCTAATAAATCGATTAAACACTCAGCTCCCATCTTAGCTATAAACTTAGTAGGATCTGTATCATCTAAATACATATTTTCTTGTGGAAGTGTATCTAAAATATCTAAATACTCTTCTTCTGTTAAGAAGTCCATTTTTTGTAATGGCTCTCCGTCAACAGTTTTAGCGTCACCTGGTTGAATTACTACATAACGTTCGTAGTAAATAATCATATCTAACTTTTTAGATGGTAAACCTAAAAGGTATCCCATTTTGTTAGGTAATGATCTAAAATACCAAATATGAGCTACAGGTACCACTAAATTAATGTGACCTACTCTATCTCTACGTACTTTTTTCTCAGTAACTTCTACACCACATCGGTCACAAATAATTCCTTTATAACGGATTCTTTTGTATTTACCACATGCACATTCATAATCCTTTACAGGACCGAAGATACGTTCACAAAATAAACCATCTCTTTCTGGTTTATGTGTACGGTAGTTTATAGTTTCTGGTTTTAAAACCTCACCTCTTGATGCGCCTAAAATAGACTCTGGTGATGCCAAACCAATTGAAATTTTGTTAAACTTTTTAACAGTGTATTTTTCGTTCTTTCTTGCCATAATGAGTAATGGATTCGAATTAAAAATTTGCCTCTAATGAGACGTATATTTAAAATGATTTATTAGTAGGTAATTAGAATAATTGCCTACTAATATTTCACTGTTTGTTATTCCTCTAATTTAACGTCTAATCCTAAACCTTTCAGTTCGTGCATTAATACATTAAAAGATTCTGGTAAACCTGGTTCTGGCATAGTTTCACCTTTTACGATTGCCTCGTAAGTTTTGGCTCTACCTAATACATCATCAGATTTCACTGTTAAGATCTCACGTAAGATACTTGATGCACCATATGCTTCAAGTGCCCAAACTTCCATCTCTCCAAAACGCTGTCCACCAAACTGAGCTTTACCTCCTAATGGTTGTTGTGTAATTAATGAATAAGGTCCGATAGAACGCGCGTGCATCTTATCTTCAATCATGTGACCTAACTTAATCATATAAATTATACCTACCGTTGCTGGTTGATCGAAACGTTTTCCTGTACCTCCATCATATAAATATGTATGTCCGTAACGAGGTATTCCTGCTTCATCTGTTAAGGCATTAATCTCGTTTATGTTTGCTCCATCAAAAATTGGTGTTGCATATTTCTGATCTAATTTTTGACCTGCCCATCCAAGAACAGTTTCATAAATCTGACCAATATTCATACGAGATGGTACCCCTAATGGATTTAATACGATATCTACAGGTGTTCCGTCTTCTAAGAAAGGCATATCTTCTGCTCTTACAATACGTGCAACAATACCTTTATTTCCGTGACGTCCTGCCATCTTATCTCCTACTTTTAATTTACGTTTTTTAGCAACATAAATTTTTGCAAGTTTTAAGATTCCAGCTGGTAATTCATCTCCTACAGAAATAGTAAATTTCTCACGACGTAAAGCACCTTGTAAATCGTTAACTTTAATTTTATAATTGTGAACTAATTCAACAACTAATCTATTTAAATCTTTATCAGTAGTCCAAACACCGTGTAAGTGTGTAAAATCACCTACTGAATTTAACATTTTTTGAGTGAATTTTTTACCTTTTGGTAAAACCTCTTCTCCTAAATCATTAAATACACCTTGAGAAGTTTTTCCTGTAATTAAGTTGAATAATTTTTCAATTAATACATCTTTTAAATCTTCAAACTTATGTATGTAAGATGCTTCTAAAGTTGCAATTGCCTCTTTATCACGAGCACGTTTTGTTTTATCTTTTACAGCACGCTTGAATAATTTCTTATTAATTACTACCCCTCTTAATGATGGCGAAGCTTTTAATGATGCATCTTTTACATCACCTGCTTTATCACCAAAGATAGCTCTTAATAATTTTTCTTCAGGAGTTGGATCAGATTCTCCTTTTGGTGTGATTTTACCAATTAGTATATCACCAGGATTTACTTCTGCTCCAATACGAATCATCCCGTTTTCATCTAAGTCTTTTGTAGCCTCTTCAGAAACGTTAGGAATATCGTTTGTTAATTCTTCTGCTCCTAATTTTGTATCACGGACATCTAAAGAATATTCATCGATATGTATAGAAGTAAAAATATCTTCACGAACAACTTTTTCAGAAATTACAATAGCATCCTCAAAGTTATACCCTTTCCAAGGCATAAAGGCTACTTTCATGTTTCTACCTAAAGCTAATTCTCCTTTTTGTGTTGCATAACCTTCACAAAGTACTTGACCTTCTTCAACTCTATCACCAACTTTTACAATTGGTTTAAGGTTAATATTTGTTCCTTGGTTGGTTTTTCTAAACTTAATTAGGTTGTATGAAATATCATCAGATTCAAAACTTACTAAACGCTCTTCATCAGTTCTATCATACTTAATTTTTATCTTATTAGCATCAACATACTCAACAACTCCAGCGCCTTCAGCATTGATTAAGATACGAGAATCTTTTGCAACTCTGCGTTCTAACCCTGTACCTACAATTGGTGATTCTGGACGTAATAATGGAACTGCTTGACGCATCATGTTCGATCCCATTAATGCACGGTTGGCATCATCATGTTCTAAGAAAGGGATTAACGACGCTGAAATAGATGCTATCTGGTTAGGAGCAACATCCATATAATCAATTTCAGTAGGTTTAACTACAGGAAAATCTCCCCCTTCACGTGAAATTAATTTATCTCCAACGAAATTTCCATCTGCATTAATCTCTAAATTAGATTGTGCAAATTTCATTCCCTCTTCTTCTTCAGCACTTAAATATATATGCTCTTGATCTAAATCTACGTTTCCTTCAATTACCTTTTTATAAGGAGCTTCAATAAAACCTAAACTGTTAACCTTTGCAAATACGGCTAAAGATGAAATTAATCCAATGTTCGGCCCTTCTGGCGTTTCAATCGGACATAAACGACCGTAATGTGTATAATGAACATCACGAACCTCAAAACCTGCTCTTTCTCTAGATAAACCTCCAGGTCCTAATGCAGATAAACGACGTTTGTGCGTAATCTCTGCTAATGGATTGGTTTGATCCATAAATTGAGATAACTGATTGGTACCAAAAAACGAATTAATTACTGAAGACAAGGTCTTCGCATTAATTAAATCAATCGGAGTAAAAACTTCGTTATCACGTACATTCATTCTTTCACGAATAGTACGAGCCATACGAGCTAAACCTACACCAAACTGACCTGCTAATTGTTCACCAACAGTTCTTACACGACGGTTAGATAAGTGATCGATATCATCTACTTCTGCTTTTGAGTTAATTAACTCAATTAAGTATTTGATAATCGTAATAATATCATTCTTTGTTAATACCTTCTGATCAATCGGTTCGTTTAACTGTAACTTGGTGTTCATTCTAAAACGACCAACTTCACCTAAACTATAACGCTGCTCAGAGAAGAATAATTTTTCAATAATTCCTCTTGCTGTTTCCTCATCTGGCGGCTCAGCATTACGCAGTTGTCTATAAACATGCTCTACTGCTTCTTTTTCAGAATTGGTAGGATCTTTTTGTAATGTATTGTGAATGATTGCATAATCTGCCATGTCATTATCTATCTTATGCAATAAGATAGTTTTAGCACCTGCATCGATTATTTCATCAATATGTTCTTTTTCTATGATTGTATCACGGTCAAAAACTATTTCGTTACGCTCAATAGATACAACTTCTCCTGTATCCTCATCTACGAAATCTTCATGCCAAGTTTTTAAAACTCTAGCTGCTAGTTTACGCCCTAACACTTTCTTTAACCCTGCTTTAGAAACTTTTACTTCTTCAGCTAAATCAAAAATCTCTAATATATCTTTATCTCTTTCAAAACCGATGGCTCTGAATAACGTAGTTACTGGTAATTTTTTCTTTCTATCAATATAAGCATACATTACTTGATTGATATCAGTTGCAAATTCTATCCAAGATCCTTTAAAAGGAATAACTCTTGCAGAGTATAACTTGGTTCCGTTTGCGTGGAAAGATTGCCCAAAGAAAACACCAGGTGAACGGTGTAACTGAGAAACCACAACTCTTTCTGCACCATTAATAATAAAGGTACCAGAATTAGTCATGTAAGGAATTGTACCTAAATACACATCTTGAACAATTGTTTCGAAATCTTCGTGTTCAGGATCTGTACAGTAAAGCTTTAGTCTTGCTTTTAAAGGTACACTATGTGTTAATCCTCTTTCAATACATTCTTGAATGCTATATCTTGGTGGATCTACAAAGTAGTCTAAAAATTCTAATACAAATTGATTACGTGTATCTGTAATCGGAAAGTTATCCATGAAGGTTTTGTACAAACCTTCTTCACCACGCTCATCTGCTTTAGTTTGCAATTGGAAGAAGTCTTGGAATGACTTTACCTGTATATCCAGAAAATCTGGATATTCGGTACCTAATTGCGATGATGCGAAGTTAATTCTTTCAGTAGTGTTTATCGTTGCCAAAAGAGATGCTATTTTTAAATTAAAAATATTATTTTTTGAAACTTATTCGTTTCAATAATGCAATTTTAATTGCTTTGCTGACTTAAAATCAGCTCTTTATAATCGAACTATTACCGCTTTAATGCTGTAATAAATATAGAACGAATATATACACAAAATGGTTTAGGACTAAAAACATGTGTTTTTAGTACCTAAACCTTAATTGTTCTACCCAGTTAAACTGGGAGTGTGAATTACTTCATCTCAGCTTCTGCTCCTGCTTCTTCTAATGACTTTACAAGACCTTCAGCCTCATCTTTAGATACTCCTTCTTTTACTGGTGCTGGTGCACTATCAACGATTGCTTTAGCTTCTTTTAAACCTAATCCAGTTAATTCTTTAACTAACTTTACTACAGCTAATTTAGAACCACCTGCTGCTTTTAAGATTACGTCAAATTCAGTTTGCTCATCTGCTGCATCACCTCCTGCTGCTGGACCTGCTACTGCTACTGCTGCTGCTGCTGGCTCAATACCGTATTCATCTTTTAAAATATTTGCTAATTCATTAACTTCTTTTACTGTTAAGTTAACTAATTGCTCTGCGAAATCTTTTAAATCTGCCATTTTAATTGTTTTTTGAAATTTTATTATTAGTTTATTAGTGCGCTAAATTATTTATCTGATAATGTCTTTAAAATACCAGATAGTTTATTACCTCCTGATTGTAATGCTGAAACAACATTCTTTGCAGGTGATTGTAATAATGAGATAATATCTCCAATAAGTTCTTCTTTAGACTTAATGTTAACAAGTGCGTCTAATTGGTCATCTCCAACATAAACTGACTCTTCAACAAAAGCTCCTTTTAATAAAGGCTTGTCTGATTTTTTTCTGAACTCTTTGATAACTTTTGCAGGTGCATTTGCAACTTCAGAAATCATCATTGAAGTATTTCCTTTTAAAGCATTTGGTAAATCTCCAAAGTCTTTATCAGAAGCTTCCATTGCTTTTGAAAGCAACGTGTTTTTAACAACAGCCAATTCTACATTAGCTTTAAAACAAGCTCTACGTAAGTTAGATGTAGTAACTGCATCTAAACCAGAAATATCTGCTAAATAGATGGTACTTGTATCTGCTAATCTTGCTGTTAAATCTTCTATTACTTGTAATTTGTCTTCTCTTGTCATAATTAAAAGTTTAACGGCCTATAAAGACACAGATTTTTCATCTACAGCAACACTAGGACTCATAGTTGAAGAGATAAAAATACTCTTTATATAATCTCCTTTAGCCGCTGTTGGCTTTAATTTAATTAACGTTTGTATTAACTCTTTTGCATTTTCCTGAATCTTCTGAGCATCAAATGATACTTTTCCGATTGCAGCATGTACAATACCAGTTTTATCAACTTTAAAGTCAATTTTACCAGCTTTAACTTCTTGCACTGCTTTTGCAACATCCATAGTTACTGTACCTGTTTTTGGGTTAGGCATTAAACCTCTTGGTCCTAAAACACGACCTAAAGGACCTAATTTACCCATAACACTAGGCATAGTAATAATAACATCAACATCAGTCCAACCTCCTTTAATCTTCTGAAGGTATTCATCTAATCCAACATAATCTGCACCAGCTGCTGTAGCTTCTGCTTCTTTATCTGGAGTAACTAATGCTAATACTTTAACATCTTTACCTGTTCCATGAGGTAATGTTACAACTCCACGTACCATTTGATTTGCTTTACGAGGATCTACCCCTAAACGTACTGCTAAATCAACTGAAGCGTCAAACTTTACAGTTGTAATTTCTTTAACTAAAGCTGATGCATCTTTTAAGCTGTAAACTTTAGAGCTATCTACCTTAGAACGAGCTTCTTTTTGCTTTCTAGTAATTGCCATTTCTAAATTTCTTTTAAAGTTTAAGCAGGTGCATCACCTGTTACTGTTAATCCCATAGAACGAGCAGTTCCGGCTATCATCTTCATTGCAGATTCGACTTTAAAGGCATTCATATCAACCATTTTGTCTTCTGCAATTCCTCGAATTTGATCCCAAGAAACACTTGCTACTTTTTTCCTATTTGGTTCTCCTGAACCTTTCTTAATTTTGGCCGCTTCTAATAATTGTACTGCAGCTGGTGGTGTTTTTACAACAAACTCGAAAGATTTGTCTTTATAAACAGTAATCACGACAGGTAAAACTTTACCTTGTTTGTCCTGTGTACGTGCATTAAATTGCTTACAGAACTCCATGATATTAACACCGGCAGCACCTAAAGCGGGTCCAACTGGTGGCGACGGATTCGCAGCACCTCCCCTTACTTGTAGTTTAACTAACTTACTTATTTCTTTTGCCATTGTTTAAGATTTAATGATATGTTTAAAATGGAAGCTTCAAACACATCTAAATATAGGTGTAACGATTATATTTTTTCTACTTGCGTATAGTTTAATTCTAATGGAGTTTTTCTTCCGAAAATCTTAACCATTACTTCTAACTTGCGCTTCTCCTCATTAATATTTTCAACTGCTCCGTCGAAACCATTAAAAGGACCATCGATTACTTTTACTGTTTCTCCTACATTAAAAGGAATTGCAATATTTTCATCTCTTACAGAAAGTTCATCAACTTTTCCTAACATTCTGTTTACTTCTGATTTACGCATCGGTACCGGTTCTCCTCCTTTAGTTTCACCTAAAAAACCAATAACATTTGTTACAGACTTTATTACGTGAGGAACTTCACCTGCTAAATTAGCTTCTACCATTATATAACCAGGAAAGTAAACTCTTTCTCTGTTAACTTTCTTTCCGTTTCTTACTTGTATAACTTTTTCGGTTGGTACAATTACTTGGTTTACATAATCTGACAATCCGAAACGAGCGATTTCAGTTTCAATATAGGCTTTAACCTTATTTTCCTGTCCTCCTACAGCTCTAACTACGTACCATTTCATTACTGAATCAGCCATCATTAAAACATTTTAAAGAAGTTATCTAACCCTGTTTGAAAAACTTTATCTACTCCTGCTACTACTAAAGCAAAAACAATTGTAAATGCCGCAACAACTACAGTAGACTTTTGTGCCTCTTCACGAGATGCCCAAGTCATATTTGTATTTAGTTCTTCAAAAGAACCTTTAATATATTGTATAAAGTTATTCATTTTCTTATCCTTTTAACGAGTTACGATATTAATCGCAACTCGTTTTGATTATGCACGGACGGAGAGATTCGAACTCCCGACACCTGGTTTTGGAGACCAGTGCTCTACCGCTGAACTACGCCCGTATTTTAAAAGGAGTCTCTCATTTAAGAGACTCCTTTTTATAATGTAAATTAATTAGTCTAAAATTTCAGTTACCTGACCTGCACCTACTGTTCTACCACCTTCACGGATAGCAAACTGTAAACCTAAGTTTAATGCAATTGGTTGGATTAAATCAACTGTAATAGTTAAGTTATCTCCAGGCATAACCATTTCAACACCATCAGGAAGCATAATGTTTCCAGTTACATCCGTTGTACGAACGTAAAACTGTGGACGGTAGTTATTATGGAATGGAGTGTGACGTCCACCTTCTTCTTTTTTCAATACATACACCTCAGCCTTAAACTTAGCGTGTGGAGTTACAGAACCTGGCTTAACAATAACCATTCCTCTTTTAATATCTTCTTTTGCAATACCTCTTAATAAGATACCAGCGTTATCTCCTGCTTCACCTCTATCTAAGATTTGACGGAACATTTCAATACCAGTTACTGTAGAAGTTAACTTCTCAGTACCCATACCGATAATTTCAACAGGATCTCCAGAGTTGATGATACCAGTTTCAATACGACCAGTAGCAACAGTACCACGACCTGTAATTGAGAATACATCTTCAATAGGCATTAAGAAAGGCTTTTCAGTTTCTCTTAAAGGCTCTTCGATCCAAGAATCTACAGCTGCCATTAATTCTAAAACAGTATTAACCCATTTTTCTTCACCATTTAAAGCTCCTAAAGCAGAACCAGCAACAACAGGACCATTATCTCCATCATACTCATAGAAAGATAATAATTCTCTTACTTCCATTTCAACTAACTCAAGTAACTCTTCATCATCAACCATATCCACCTTGTTCAAGAAAACAACCATACGTGGAATACCTACTTGACGACCTAATAAGATATGCTCACGAGTTTGTGGCATTGGACCATCTGTTGCAGCTACTACTAATATAGCTCCATCCATTTGAGCAGCACCAGTTACCATGTTCTTTACGTAATCGGCGTGACCTGGACAGTCTACGTGCGCGTAGTGACGGTTTTCTGTTGCATATTCAACGTGAGAAGAGTTAATTGTAATACCTCTTTCTTTTTCTTCTGGTGCGTTATCGATTTGATCAAAATCTCTAGCTTCAGAGAATCCTGCATCAGCTAATACTTTAGTGATAGCAGCAGTTAATGTAGTTTTACCGTGATCTACGTGACCAATTGTACCAACGTTTAAGTGGGGCTTCGAACGATCGTAAGTTTCTTTTGCCATGATTATTAATTTTAATTCTTAGTTAAATATATTTAGTGTTACTTTAAATTCTTTTTTAAAAAAACTCTAAAAAAGAGCCAATGACCGGATTTGAACCGGTGACCTCATCCCTACCAAGGATGCGCTCTACCAACTGAGCTACACCGGCCTGGATAATTATTATAGAGCGAAAGACCAGGTTCGAACTGGCGACATTCAGCTTGGAAGGCTGACGCTCTACCAACTGAGCTACTTTCGCGTATTTTTAAAACCTTTCATCAATAATCAAAAGTTGAAGCTTGACATATTGACTAATCGGTTTTAAAAAAGTGGGGAGAGCAGGATTCGAACCTGCGAAGTCGTAAGACAACGGAGTTACAGTCCGTCCCAGTTGGCCGCTTTGGTATCTCCCCTTTGGTAATTTAAAACTATGTTAAAGAACTTTCTTTATTTTGAGCCGATGAGAGGACTCGAACCTCCGACCTGCTGATTACAAATCAGCTGCTCTAGCCAGCTGAGCTACATCGGCTTTTATTGTCATAAAAAAACAATCCGCTATTTCTAACGGATTGCAAATGTATAAAGTAATTTTTATATTCTAAAGCTTTTTTAGATTATTTTTTATCTTTTTATGATACTAATGAATCTCTATGCTTTTCTTTTGATTTTTTTAAGCTTCTTTTTAATGAGTCAATAGCAATATTTACACCCTCTTCAAAGGTTTTGTTCTGTTTTTTAACCATCAATTCGTTTCCTGGAATATTTATTTTTATTTCTGTAATTTTATTTTCTTTCTCACTTGTTTTCTGAACTTTTAAAAAAACTTCTACATCAACTATCTTATCATGAAACTTCTCTAAACCTTCTATCTTCTTTTCAATGTAATCTATCAAACTTTTATCTGCTGTAAAGTTTACTGACTGCGTGAATACTTTCATAATTTTTTAAATCTTTATTTTGACTCTCTAGGGTGAGCCTTGTTAAACACTTTTTTTATCTGCTCCAAGCTATTATGCGTATACACTTGGGTAGCGGCTAAACTTGAATGCCCTAGTAATTCTTTAACCGAATTTAACGACGCACCATTATTAAGTAAATGTGTTGCGAAAGCGTGCCTTAATATATGTGGGCTTTTTTTTGCTTTTGTAGACACTTTACTAAAGTACAAATTAATTATTCGGTACACAAGAGTTTCATAAATTTTAACCCCTTTTTGGGTTATCAAAAGCTCCTCTATTTCTTTTAATTCTTTATCTTTTTTTAACGCTAAATACTGATTTAAAGTAACTAACACAGATGGTAACAAGACTACAAACCTCTCTTTATTTCTTTTTCCTAAAACTTTAATTAATTGTTTGTTTAAATCGATATCTTTTTCTTTGATATTAATAAGCTCTATTCTTCGCATACCTGTTGAATACAACAACTCTACAATTAACCTATTTCTTACTGATTCAAAACCTACTTCTTCATTTAAAATAGCCAATACTTTTTGTATTTCTTTTTTATCAAAAGGGGATTGTATTTTTTTCTGAACTTTTAACGCTTTGTGTTTTGCTAACGGATTAACCTTAATTTCTTTTACTTTCTGAAGAAAGGTGTAAAATGTTTTTAAAGAGCTCACCTTTCTATTTATACTTCTATTCGAAATTTGCTTATCAACAAGGCTAACTATCCATGTTCTAATTTGATTGTAATGAATTCTCGTTAACTCTTCTTGCTCAAATTCGGCCACACAAAAATCTTTAAATGCTATAATATCCGTTCGATAAGCATTTATGGTATTTATAGAGTAGTTTTTTTCGTGCTCTAAATATTTTAAAAAAGCTGCTACAAGCATTCGTTTTGTTTTTTACTGAAATAAATATACAAAAAAAACCTGTATTGATAAATCAACACAGGTTTTATATTACTCTTTATAAACTATTTCTAGCTTACTTCTTCTTTCGTTCTTAATCCTTGAACGTAAGACGCTTTTTTCATTTGAGCACGTTTAACGACAGATGGTTTGTTAAACTGTTTTTTGTCGCGTAATTGTCTTAAGATTTTTACGTCTCTGAACTTTCGCTTATAACGTTTTAACGCTCTATCGATATTCTCTCCTTCTTTAATTGGAATAATTAACATGTGTTAGCACCTCCCTTCATTGTAGTCTCTAAATTTTTATTTTTAGGACTGCAAATGTACTGAGTCTTTTTTAATTAACAATTAATTTTTTACTTATTTTAAAGTTTATTACCGCATTAGCGATTGAAACGGCATCCTTTTTTGTTTTTTAATAAAAAAGATATAGTGTAAAGCGCGACCTGAAAGGGAATGCCCAAAATATCTTTTATATAGTAATTTAAAAATTAGGTTGCTGGCTTATATTCTTTTTTGTCGATTATCATTTTTGCGATAATTTCTTTCAAGATTTCCGAAGTTCCTCCACCAATTGGCCCTAAACGGCTATCACGTAATAAACGCGCTAACGGATACTCTTCCATATAACCATAACCTCCTAGTAATTGCAATGCATCATATATAACCTCATCTGCCATTTTGGTAGACAACATTTTACTCATACTTGCTTCTTTTACCACATAAATACCTTCGTTTAGCCTCTTTGTAATCGAATAGTTATATTCTCTACACATATCAACTTTAGATGCCATTTCTGCTACTTTATGACGCAATGCCTGAAACTTATCTAATGTTTTACCAAAAGCTTCTCTTTCACTCATATATGTTATCACATAATCTACCGCATACTCTGCTCTTGCATGTGCATTGATGGCCATTATTAAGCGCTCTAAAGCAAAGTGTTGCATTATATACGGAAAGCCCTTTCCTTCTTCACCCATTAAATTCTCTGCAGGAATTACTACATTATCAAATGCAATTTCTGCTGTATCTGAAGCTCTCCATCCTAGTTTATCTAGCTTTGTTGATGATATACCTGGGGTATTTCTATCTACTAAAAGAATACTCATTCCTTTATGTTTATCCTCCGGATTTGTCTTTGCTGCAACTACTAAGTAATCAGAATAAATACCGTTTGTAATAAAAGTCTTAGACCCGTTAATTACATAGGTATCTCCTTTTTTAATTGCAGTAGTTCTCATACCAGCAACATCACTACCACCAAAAGGTTCAGAAATACATAAACATCCTATCATATCTCCGTTAATACTCGGAGTTAAATATTCCTTTTTGATTCTGTCGTCTCCTTCTTTATTTAAGTGTGTCATTGCTAAGTAAGCGTGTGCCCACATATTTGCTGCAAAACCACCTGAATTTACTTTTTGTAATTCTTCTAAAAAAATCACGGTATAAAAAAGATCTAAACCTAAACCACCGTGTTCTTCTGGTTGATTTAATCCGAAATAACCCATTTCTCCAAATTTCTTCCAGATGAAACGCTCAACGGTTCCGTCTTTTTCCCACTTATTTATATGAGGAACAACTTCTTTTTGCAAAAAGTCCTTAAAACTCTGTCGAAAAAAGTCATGTTCTTCAGTAAAGTACATACTATTCATAATTATATATTCTGTTTGTTGTTTGTTTATTCTGCTTTCAAATATAAAACTATTCTGTCATATTTCTCAATAGGGAAACCGTCAATGTTTTTTATTTCTACTATATTTTGAAGCTCAGCTACCTCATCTCTATATTCAAAAATCTTTTTACAGAGATCGTAATCGATATATGGATTTTTTAAAACCTCCTTAAAAGTAGCCGTATTTATATTTATTTTTTGAATTTGTGGTTTTTGATAAATCTTAAACCTTTCTATAACTCTAGCCACAGTTTGTTTATCAACTCCCCAAACTTCATATAATTGTGATGTAAAAGAAAAACCTTGTAGTTTTTTTCGATATTTTATGATTCTTTCTGAAATCACTTCACCAACACCATTAATAGTTTCAAAATCTTGCTGAGTGGCTTTATTTACATCATCAGTTGTCACTGAAGCTCTTTTATTCGGTGTCTCTTTATACACTGAATTAACTTTTGATTTATTATTTGCTGCTAACTTATTACGTTTTATAACCCAATCTGGGAATTTAAAATAAGGTGAAATCTTATTTAATAAACTGTCTGACACTTTTGTTATTTTCTGAAACTCTTGAGCTGAGTTTACGAATTTACGTTGCGCTCGGTAAGCATGTAATCTATCAATTTCTTGAAGAGACATTCCTAATTGCTCTCCTTTAAAATCGGTAATATAATTAGGATTAAAAGGATTAATTTTAGGTTTTCTTTTTGCTAGCTCAACACTCTTTAAACTATCTATTTGTTGCTGAAAAGTTAGTAACTCTTTTGAACTTGTATCAGTTATTGCATCCGAAGAAAAATCTGAAAAGAAATAAACAAACTGAAGAATAAGTATAATAAACATCAAAAAGAAAATCCCATTTCTTTGGCGTTTGTTATACCAGAAATGGGATTTAAATATTTTCATCTTAAAGAATTTTACATATGATCGTTAACATCTACAGCGCCATCTTCAATTGCTTCTTCTTTCTTATTAATAGCATTGGTGTATTTTATTAACTCTTTTTTAATAACCGGAGATAACATAATTACACCTATAATGTTTGGTACAACCATTGCAAAAATCATTGCATCAGAGAAGTCAATTACTGCACCTAAACTAATAGAAGCTCCTACAACTACAAACATTAAGAATAATACTTTATAAACTAAATCAGTAATTTTTCCTTTACCGAATAAAAATTTCCATCCTTGCATACCGTAATAAGACCAGGAGATCATTGTAGAAAATGCAAATAAAATAACTGCAATTGTTAATACTATTGAGAAGTGAGGTATTACAGAATCAAACGCTATTGCCGTTAATTCAACTCCTTCTTTAATCTCA
Organism: Tenacibaculum sp. M1.3A; assembly: GCF_057732375.1. NCBI lineage: Bacteria > Pseudomonadati > Bacteroidota > Flavobacteriia > Flavobacteriales > Flavobacteriaceae > Tenacibaculum > Tenacibaculum sp. M1.3A. The sequence goes on from NZ_JBYJEF010000004.1 coordinate 281,972, forward strand.
ACACCATACTGCATAAACTGCCCGTCGAAATTTGTAATAATAATTACCAAAGCTGTCATTGTACAAATAACCACTGTATCTACAAATGGCTCTAATAAAGCAACAATACCTTCACTCGCCGGATATTTTGTACGAACTGCTGAATGCGCAATTGCTGCAGAACCTACACCTGCTTCATTTGAAAAAGCACCTCTTCTAATACCTTGAATCATTACTCCAATTAAACCACCCGCAATTCCTAATCCAGAAAAAGCTCCTTCATATATCAACATAAAAGCATCATCTATCAATGAAAAATTAGCAAATAAAATAATTAAAGCTGCTAACACGTATATTCCTGCCATAAAAGGCACTACTTTTTCTGTTACAGAGGCAATTCTTTTTATTCCTCCAATAATAACTACAGCTACTAATGCAGCCATTACTAATCCAAAGTACATTCCTGCATTTGGCCCTGTTAATTCAAATAATTTGGTAAACTGTGCAGCTGCTTGATTCGCTTGAAACATGTTTCCACCACCAAAAGAACCTCCAATAACAAATATTGCAAATAAAACCGCTAATACTTTACCTAATCCTCCTGCTCCTTTTTCTTTTAATCCTTTTGATAAATAATACATTGGACCTCCATAAACAGTACCATCTTCACCAACATCTCTATATTTTACACCTAAAGTACATTCTGCAAATTTAGAAGCCATACCTAATAAACCAGCTACGATCATCCAGAAAGTTGCTCCAGGGCCACCTATTGATAATGCTACTGCAACTCCTGCAATATTACCTAAACCTACTGTTGCAGATAAGGCAGCAGTTAATGCTTGGAAGTGAGAAACCTCTCCATCTGCTCCTTCGTCTTTAATTGTTTCAAAAACATCTCCTCCTGGAGTTTGATCTCCGTATAATTTATCTACTCCGTGCTTTTCAATATCTTCGTACTTACCTCTAACAACCTGAATTGCTGTTATAAAACCAGTAAAATTAATAAACTTAAAATAAAAAGTAAAATATAAAGCTCCTCCTATTAACACGATAAGCACCCAAGGTATTTGAAAAGTTTCTGAGAAAGGAATTTCATAGAATATAGCTTTTACAAACCAACCTGTATAATCTTTAAAAATTGTATCAATTTTATCTGTAGTACTGCTTTGTGCAAATGTTAACAACGGTGTTATTAATAACAACAACGTAAGAAGTCTTTTCTTCATAATAAATATGTTAGTTTTTATATTTTGTAATGCGCAATATCCTAAAAAAAATGCACTTCCGACAATTTTTATGCGTTAAATGTGGCTTTACATTATCTTTTCTTTAAATTTTCGCAAATCTTCTTTAAATGATTTTGGTTGAAAATTTAATTCCTTTTTTGTTTTAGACAAATCAAATCCTGTTTTAAATGGCCTAATTGCCTTTTGATTTAAATCATTTGTTGATATTGGTTTAATCAAGCTTTTATCTAATTTAAAAACACCTGCTATTTGCTGTGCAATCTCATAAATACTTAATAACGTATTTGATGAAATATTAAAAATCCCTGTAGCCTTTTTATCTATTACTATTTTACACGCTTGCGCTAAATCTTCAACATAGGTAGGCATTCGAAACTGATCTTTAACAATTGTAATTTCTTTTTTATCCTCTAAACTCTTCTTTACCCACAATACAATATTACTTCGTGTCATATCAAACACTTTGCCGTATACCAAAATAGTGCGAAGAATAGCATAATCTATTTTAGAGGTTGTTAAAATATTTTCTGATTTCAATTTAGATACTCCGTAATAGTTTCGCAGGTTTGGAGTATCGGTTTCTTTATAAGGACCACTTTCACCATCAAATATAAAATCGGTAGATATATGTATCAAATGTGTGTTATTTACTTCTGAATATTCTTTTAACGATTCTACAACACCTATATTTAATAGATCGCATGCTTTTTTATCATCTTCACAAGCATCAACATTTGTCATTGCTGCTGTGTTAACAATAACATCAGGTTTGCATACTGTTAGCTTTTTAAGAAGTGTTTTCTTATCAGTAAGATCAATAGAAATATATTTAAAATCACTTCTTCCACTTCTGTTTTCTCCTCTAGAAAATCCAACTACAGTATATTTTTCTTTATCCTTTAATAAAAGGTTTACTAAGCTTTGCCCAAGTAAACCATTACTTCCGGTAACAACTATATTTTTCATTAAAACAACTCTCTTAATTTAATTATTTGCTCTGGACGACCTAAAACAATTAGGTTTGCACCTGCTGTTAACTTTACCGAAGCATCCGGATTTATAATATACTCTTTATCCGTAGTTCGATAGCCAATTACAGTACATCCGGTTTTTTTACGCAAATCTAAATCTAAAATAGTGCTATTTAAATACTCTTTAGGTAAGTTATCAATCGCTATTTCTTCTAAATTCGCCGTAGTATCGCCTTCTATCGTTAATCTATCTACAAACTCTATAACATCTGGTGTAACCACTAAAGATGCCATATGCGCACCCCCTAATTTATCAGGCATAATTACATTATCTGCTCCTGCTATTTTAAGCTTACTATAAGAAGTTTCTTTAGATGCCCTACTAATTATTTTTGAGTCTTTATTTAATTGGTTTGCCGTTAACACCACAAATAAATTATCAGCATCTGAAGGTAAAACGGTGATTAAATTAGCGGCATTTAAAATACCTGCTTTAAGCAATGCTTCATCGGTTGTTGCATCACCTTCTATATTTAAGATTCCTTTTTCGTCTAATTGCTTAATAATATCTTCATGCATTTCTATAACAACAACGTCTTTTTTATAGCTATTTAATTTAGCTATTGCTTGTTTTCCGTTTCTACCATAGCCGCAAACAATAGTATGCCCTTTTAACTTTTCTATTTTTTTTTGCACTCTTTTTATTTTTAATTGACGAAAAAACTGGCCACTTATTAAATATTCAGAAAATGAGGATACTGCATAACCGAAAATAAATAAACTAGATAATATTAAACATATTGTAAATATTTTTTCTCCTGTACCAAAGGGATGAACTTCTCCAAAACCAATAGTAGTTATGGTAATAATAGTCATGTATAAAGCATCAATAAAAGAATAATTGAATAATATTAAATATCCTCCTACCCCTATTGATAAAATTAATACTGAAAATAAGATTGCTTTGTATAATCTTGATTTAAATACGGTATTTATCATAAATCGAAAACAGATGATCTTTTTGTATAAATAAAATCTTTTAATTTTAATACAAATGCTAAAGTTAAATAAAACCCAAATGACAAACCAACGGTAAAAAAAGTAACATAAATAAAATATATACGAACACTTTTAGCCCTCATACCAAGTTTATCTGCCAATCTCGAGAACACACCAAAACCATGACGCTCAAAAAAATGTCGCGCAGAATGAATAAAACTCATAATTAACTTGTTTTTATTGCAAGATACCAATTTACAATCATTTGTTTATAACATCGGCTTTAAAATAAATTTGGTTTCTGTAACTTTGCTTTTCGTAAAAATCTCACTTTGAAAGAACAAGAGTATATAGAAGTATATGGAGCACGAGCTCACAATTTAAAAAACATTGATGTAAAAATACCTCGCGAAAAGTTAGTGGTTATTACTGGCTTAAGCGGAAGTGGAAAATCATCATTAGCTTTCGACACTATATATGCTGAAGGACAGCGTAGATATATTGAAACCTTCTCTGCGTATGCTCGTCAGTTTTTAGGCGGATTAGAAAGACCTGATGTTGATAAAATTGATGGATTATCGCCCGTAATTTCTATCGAACAAAAGACAACTAATAAAAGTCCGCGTTCTACCGTAGGAACTATTACCGAGATTTACGATTTTCTTCGTTTACTCTTTTCTCGTGCCTCGGATGCATATTCTTACAACACAAACGAGAAAATGGTGAGTTATTCTGATGAACAAATCAGGCAACTAATTTTAAAAGATTTTAACGAAAAACGCATCGCAGTTCTTGCGCCTTTAATTAGAGCCAGAAAAGGACATTATCGCGAGCTTTTCGAACAAATTTCTAAACAAGGTTTTGTACGTGTTCGTGTAGACGGAGAAATAAAAGAAATTGTAAAAGGAATGAAACTTGATCGATATAAAACTCACGATATTGAAGTGGTTATCGATCGTTTAATTGTAAACGAAAAATCAGAAAAACGTTTAGAAGAAACTATAAAAACAGCTTTATATACTGGCAATAATATTTTAATGGTGGTTGATGTTGACGATGAAAAACCACGCTATTTTAGTCGCGAGTTAATGTGTCCTACAACCGGAATTGCATACCCGAATCCTGAGCCAAATACATTTTCATTTAACTCGCCAAGAGGTGCTTGTTCTAATTGTAACGGCCTAGGTATTACCAATGAAATTAACGAGAAAAAAGTAATTCCAGATCATACCATTTCCATTAAAAAAGGCGGAATTATTCCTTTAGGAGAACAAAAAAGTAGTTGGATTTTTAAGCAATTACAAACAATTGCTGATAGACATAATTTTAAACTTACCGACCCGATAAATAAAATTCCGCAAGATGCGATGCATATTATTCTACACGGTGGTAATGATAAATTTGAAATCAATTCTAAAGATCTTGGTGTAACTAGAAATTACGAAATAGATTTTGAAGGGATTATCGCTTTTATCGACAATCAATATAAAAATGCAGAAAGCACTTCTATTAAACGCTGGGCAAAAGACTTTATGGATGAAGTTAGCTGTGCTGTTTGTGAAGGAAAAAGACTAAAAAAAGAAGCGCTTCATTTTAAAGTTGTTGATAAAAACATTAGTGATTTAGCGCAAATGGATATTACCGAGCTAGCTGCTTGGTTTAAAGATATTGAAAGTAGTCTTTCAGAAAAACAATTAATAATTGCCTCTGAAATACTAAAAGAAATCCGAACTAGAATTCAGTTTTTATTAGATGTCGGTTTAGATTATTTAACCTTAGATAGAACTTCGAAATCACTTTCTGGTGGAGAAGCACAACGAATTCGATTAGCAACACAAATTGGTTCGCAATTAGTTGGTGTTTTATATATTTTAGATGAGCCAAGTATTGGTTTACATCAGCGAGACAATGAAAAACTAATAAATTCACTTATTAAATTACGTGATGTTGGTAATTCGGTTTTAGTTGTAGAGCATGACAAAGACATGATTGAACAAGCCGATTTTGTTTTCGATATTGGTCCTGGTGCAGGAGTTCACGGAGGTGAAATTGTAAGTGCAGGAACTTTTGAAGATTTAAAATCGCATGATACTTTAACTGCCGACTATTTAACAGGAAGAAAAGAAATTGCTGTTCCGAAAGAAAGAAGAGCAGGAAACGGAAATTTCATTAAACTTTCTGGAGCATCAGGGAACAACTTAAAAAATGTATCTGTAAAGTTTCCTTTAGGGCAAATGATTTGTGTTACCGGAGTTTCAGGAAGCGGAAAATCTACTTTGATAAACGAAACATTATATCCTATTTTAAATGCCCATATTTATCGTGGCGTAAAAAAACCAATGCCTTATAAAAAGATTGAGGGCTTAGAACATATCGATAAAGTAATTGATATCGATCAATCTCCTATTGGTAGAACTCCACGTTCTAACCCAGCAACATACACAGGTACTTTCGGGGAAATTCGTAGTTTATTTGCTAAAACTCCAGAAGCTGCCATTCGTGGATACAAACCTGGTCGTTTTAGTTTTAATGTTAAAGGAGGACGTTGTGAAACTTGTCAAGGAGGCGGAGTTCGCGTTATTGAAATGAATTTTTTACCTGATGTTCAAGTAGAATGTGAAACCTGCCAAGGAAAACGTTTTAACAGAGAAACTTTAGAGATCCGTTATAAAGGAAAATCGATTTCTGACATTTTAGATATGACTATTAATGAAGCTACCAATTTCTTTGAACTGGTACCTAAAATATATCGCAAGCTTAAAACAATTAAAGATGTTGGCTTAGGTTATATTACTTTAGGGCAACAATCAACCACACTATCAGGTGGAGAAGCTCAACGTATTAAGTTAGCGTCAGAACTATCGAAAAGAGATACTGGAAACACTTTTTATATTTTAGATGAACCTACTACCGGTCTGCATTTTGAAGATATTCGTGTTTTAATGGATGTTTTAAATGAATTAGCCAACAAAGGAAATACCGTGTTAATTATTGAACATAATATGGATGTAATTAAACTTGCCGATTACATTATTGACATCGGTATGGAGGGTGGAAAAAACGGTGGAAATGTTTTAGCAACAGGTTCTCCCGAAAAAGTAGCAAAACATAAAACAAGTTATACCGCTAAGTTTTTAAAGAAAGAGCTCTAATATATACTTATTACATGTTTTTATTATTTTAAAACACATGTAATAAGTGCCAAGTTCATTTGTCTTTTTTTTGCTATGACTAAATATCTAACTTGCCTAATAGTTCTTCGGCTTCTTTATATTTAAAATATTTATTCTTAATAATAAATTTTAATTGCTCCTTAGCCTCTTTTAATTGGTTCGATTTTACATATAATAAACTTTTATACCAATACCCTTTTTCAGCATCAATTAAATCGCTATTAATTAAACCTTCTAGTGTTATTTTTGCTTCATCATATTTACTTAACTCAATTTGAGAAATTGCAGTATACAAATATACTAAAGCATTGTTTTTATTTAATTCCCCTACAAAAACAGGTAAGGCTTTACTGTATTCTTTATTATTAAAGTAAGTTTCACCTTTAGCTAAAGCTATAATACTACTCGCTTCACCCCTACTGATATTAGAATGCAATTCATTTGATTTTATATAAGCCGCGTACAATTCATTATTTGAGTAACTTGTTGTGTAAAACAAACTATAGACAGCAATAAGTATCGCTATACTAGCTGCTACTGCATATGAAAATTTCAAAACCCTTTTTTTAGGCTTTTTATATTCTTCATAAGCCATTGCAATAGCTTCTTTTGTTTTTTTTACATCATCACTTTTAAAAATACTTCCTAGCGTTTTTAACTCCTCAGAATTAGTCTTTTCTATAAAACTCCAATCCTTTTCATTTAATGTTTCGAAGAGATGTTTTTCGAAAAGAACTTTTTCTCTAAAACTAACATCCTTTCTCATTCGCTTTAAAAAATCTTTTTTTTCAAATTCCGAAAGCACTTCTTTTAAATAATTTTCTATTAATATATCTTCTTCTAAACTCATAACTCTTTTAATGAATTATATCTTTTATCACTTTTAACTAATTCTGTAAGTTTTTTTTTACATTTAAAAACTCTTTGTCTCACTACAGTTTCTGAATTATAATTGGTAGTTTCTACAATTTCAGTATAAGGTGTTTTCGCAAAAAATAATGTTAGTATTTGCTTACAATTATCTGACATTTCACCTAGCTTTTCTACAAATAATTCTTGCCTTTTTAATTCTAAATACGCTAAAGAGTTATCGCTATCTTCACTTACTAGTTCAATAACTTCGTTGTTTGTTACCTTGTTTTTTGATTTATTTAACTCTCTACGCCATAAATTTTTGCAAACAGTAAATAAGTAGGCATTAAAACTTGTATTTATTTGAAATTTTTCTTTCTTATACCTAACTGTAATTTGCAGTAATGCTTTTTGAAAAATATCTTCAGCATCAGCAATTTCTCCTTTATTTTGAAGTACAAATTTTTTTACAGAAGTAAAATTCTCTTGGTAAACAACAACTATCTTTTTAGAATCTCCATCAACAAGTCCTTTCAAAAAAATATTTTCCATTAACTTTAATAATTATTGATGTGCTAAAATAAAACTTTTATATTTGAGCGGGTAACTTTTTAAGTTTTGCTGAACTAAAAAGAATACAAAATATTTTATATTATGAAAAAATACAAGATTAATCAATTAGTAGTCATTTTTTTTACCTGCCTTCTTTGCTGCGGCTTCGTGCTAAAAACAAAAAACACACCTAATAAAAAAGATAACATCTCTTTAAATAATACCATTGCCGTCTCTGGTACATATAAAATATTAATTACCTACCCATATAGCACTAGCAAAGCTGAAAGAACAAGCCGTAGCAGATGTGTAGCTTCTGCAATAGGAACATATATTATTAACAGAGAGGTATGTGAAAGTAACCCTGAGGGAGAAATTTTAACACTTGCTCATCGTATAGAGTTCCCTCGAACAGGTGGTAGCAGCAAATTACCTGATGATGACGAAATAGAAGGAAAACCTGGTACAATTATTCTTACCAACAATGTTATAAATCAAATAACCAATAACTGTGAAATAATTATACTTACAGACAGATATAACTGTAATGATCTTAGCGACTTTAAGTATGCCTTTTAAACACTTATTTTTTTTTATTTTTTTATTTTTAATAAATCAGAAAGCTATTGGTCAATATCAGCTAGAAGAAATTATAGCAGCAGACAAATTAGCTCCTCTTAAAGAAAAAAAGGTAGATAGTATTCTTACCTCTATTCAAAAAAAAGATTCATTATTTGCTAGCATAACTCATGATTTTTCCTTCTTTTTTTACAAGAAAAAGAAGGACTATGATTTGGGTATTAAATACGGAACTCTTGAACTTAAAATATTAGATAGCTTAAATATTACTAATGAAGATCATACTAATACCCTATTTAATTTAGGAAAAATGTATTATATAAAAAAGGAATATGATAATGCTATTAAAAAATTTAAAAGAGCTACAACTTCTAAATATTTACCTAAAAAAACTGTAATATCCTACTGTAAAATAGGTGAATGTTATTATAGAAAAGGAGATTTTTATAAATCTATTGATTATTATTTAAAAGGATTACCTCTCATGGAAAAGCATAGTTCTAAAACAGGTATTATAATTCAATATATTAGACTCTCTCATGTTTGTAATAAAATGGACTCAAAAAAAGGCACTGAATTGGGTCTTTTTTATTTAAAAAAAGCAGATAGCCTCATTAAAAACACGCCTAATTTAAAAGTTGCTACAAACATCCGTTACCCTTTAAATAATTCTTTTGCTAACTTATATTCACTTAACCACAAATATAATTTTGATAAAGCTAAATATTACTATAACTATAATTTAAAAAATGCATTATTAGAAAATGATAGTATCACCATAGGTAACTCCTATTTAAATATTGGTGAACTATACTTAAACAAAAAGAAAGATAGCTGTATTTTTTTTTTAAAACAGAGTTTAAAATATGATGTTAATAAAAAATATGACTACCACGAAACCTATAGAAATATTGCTAGATATTATAAAAAGAATACGCTTTTTAGAAAAGCCTTAACAAATATTAATAATTCCTTAAAATATAATTTTAACGTTAAAAATATTACAGAAATAAACTCTTTATCAATTGAAAAATTAACTAACACCAAAGACAAGAGATCTATAGTACAAGCCTTAAAGACAAAAACAGAAGTACTTATACAACTTTACAATACAACTAATAATAAACAATTTTTAAACAAAGCCATACAAACAGTTCGGTTTACAAGTAAGCTAACAACTGTTTTAGCGAGTTATAATGCCGAAAATAAGACTCGCTTTTTATGGAGAGAAGAAGTTTCTAAAATATTTGGTTTAGGAATTAAAACTGCTTATTTATTAAACGACTCTTCAGTTATGTTTGAGTTTATGGAAAAAAACAAAGCTTTTTTGTTAACCCAAGATATTAATAACAATAGAGCTAATTTAGGTTTACCTGAAGATATTTTACAAAAAAACATAACCTATAAAAAATTAATTTTTTCATTAACATCTGAGCTTTTAAAAAATGAACTCACCAGTAAAAGAGATTCCTTATTTAATCTAAAGGAGAAATACCAATATTTTTTAACTCAAACTAAAAATAAGTTTCCAAAAAGTAATTTAAATTTTAACGAGAACATAAAAACTACAACCCTTTTAAGCACTAAAAAAAATCTTAAAAAAAGCGAAATAATTTTATACTATTCATTAAGTAACACAGAAGTAAACAATAAAAAAATACTCTTTGGCTTATTAGTTTCTAATAAAAATAAGCTTCTTTTTAAAATTGAAAACACGAATGAGGTATTACAGCTTTTAAGTGAGTATAAAAATTTAATTTCAAAACCATTAACAAAACAAAAAGAACTTATAAGGTTTAAAGAAGTATCTTATTTTCTTTATAATGGTTTATTCCCTTCATTAGAAATAAAAAACCTCATTAAAAACAAAAACCTTACCATAATTACTGATACTTACTTAGAGAACATTCCTTTTGAAGCATTTAGCACCAATAAAAATGAGCTTAATTATCTAATTGAAAAATGCAATATCAGTTACGCTTATTCAGTATCTTTCTCTACGTTTAATAATAATAATATCAAAAGAAAAACTTCAAAAAACTTAACTCTTTTTGCTCCCATTAAATTTAAAAACAGCACACAATTACCTTTAGAAAACTCACAAAAAGAAATCAATTCTATTAATAAACATATTAAAGGAGAGGTTTATCATAAAAACTTAGCTACAAAAGCTAACTTTTTAAATAAAACGTCTGACTCTAAAATTATTCATTTAGCAACTCATGCCAATGCCTCTAAAAATCCAAATATTCAATTTTTTGATGAAAAATTAAATCTACACGAACTATATACTTATAAGAACAATGCAGATTTAGTTGTATTAAGTGCATGTGAAACAAATTTAGGGGAAATAAAAAAAGGAGAAGGTGTATTAAGCTTGGCTAGAGGTTTCTTCTATTCAGGAGCAAAATCAGTAGTTTCCTCTCTATGGAACGTAAATGACAAGGCTACAACCTTTATAATGACTGATTTTTATAAAAACTTAAAAAAGGGTCAAACAAAATCATTAGCCTTAACTAATGCGAAACTAGAATACTTAAAAAATCATTCATTATCAGAACAATCACCCTACTACTGGTCTTCTTTTGTCTTAATTGGTGATGCAAATTGCATAAACTTAACCAATAATAACTACCTGTTTTACATACTATTACTTACATTATTAATTGTAATAACATTTATTTATTTAAAAAAACAAAAAAAGAGGGTAACATAAGTTAAGTTTTGTAACAGTATAGAAACTAACATTTTTATACATTGAAAAATTCATTAAATAACTTAGTAGAAAGATTACTGAAGCGAAATCGAATTTCTTTTGATAAAAAAGAACTTTCTTTTCAGATACAGAGTCATCCTTCGTACCCAAGTTTACATGCTATAACAGGAGTGCTTGATCATTTTAATATCGAGAATGTAGCTGCCGATGTTCCTGTTAATAAAGAAACACTTTTACAATTACCTAATTGTTTTTTAGCACAGGTTAATACTATACAAGGCAAAGATTTGGTTATTGTAGAGAGAAAGGAAATTAACTATAGTATATATAACGCAGAAAACAAAAAAGAGAAAATTTCAGAAAATAATTTTCTTCAAAAATTTACAGGTATCATTGTTGTTGTAGAACAATCTGAAGATAGTACGCTACTAAAAACAAGTTCTAGTTTCACCAAAGTTATTGCATTGAGTGCTTTAGCTATACTTGCCTCATTTGTAATTTATAAAAATACAATTTCTTTATCTGTCCCTATATATTTAACACTATCTATCATTGGTATTATAATTAGTGTCGCTATCGTAAAGCAAGAATTAGGGTTAAAAACAGTTATAGGAGATGCTTTTTGCTCAGGAACAGATGACAAAAAAGACTGTGATGCCGTTTTAACTTCAAAGGGTGCTGAAATATTTAAAGGTTATAAACTAAGTGATTTTAGTATTTTATATTTTACTGGGTTAACACTCTTAACTTTTTTTCAAACTGCTAATCCTGCAATTTCATACACCATAAGTTTAATCGCGATTCCTGTTACTTTATACTCTTTATACTATCAGTATGCAGTTGTAAAAAAATGGTGTTTACTTTGTTTAAGTATTGTTGGTGTTTTATGGCTACAAGCTTTAGCTCCCGTAATTACAAGTACTTATCTTACTGATATTATAATTACAGATGTTATTGTTTTTAGTATAGTAACGTTAGTAACTTGGTTATCTTGGGACTATATAAAACCTTTATTTACTGATATTTATCAGCTAAAAAAAGAAAAAATTGAAAACGTAAAATTTAAGAGAAACTTCACCTTATTTGAAAGTTTACTGCAAAAATCACCACAATTAAATACGCAAGTAGAAAACAGTAAAGAAATTATTTTTGGTAACCCTAATTCTAACCTAGAGATCGTACTTGTAACCAATCCTTTTTGTGGGCATTGCAAACCTGTTCATAAACATATTGAAGAAATACTACATAGATACCATCAAAATGTAAAAGTAATTATCCGTTTTAATATAAATACTAAAGATAAAAATAGTGAAGCCGTAAAAGTAACAGCTAAATTATTAGAAATATATAATGAAAAAGGAAAAGAAGAATGTTTAAATGCTATGACAGAAATATACGAAGTCGGAAAACCAAACATTTGGTTTGAAAAATGGGGGAATTGTAATGGAAAAGAAGAATATTTATATGAATTAGAAAAAGAAAACAAATGGTGTAAAGCTAATGCTATAAACTTTACACCAGATGTTTTAATTAATGGTAGATCTTTTCCAAAAGAATACAACAGAACAGACTTAATTTTCTTTATTGAAGAATTAGAAGAAAACATTAAACCATTAGTAATGGTATAAACTTATTAAATAACAAAGCCCTAAGAACAGTGCTTTGCATTTTGAATAATATTTTCTCGCGAAGAATAGACACATACGGTGAGTGTCTTTAAATGTTCACCTCAAAAAAATTATTATTATTTTAAATTATGAAAAATTCAATTTTAAATTTAGGAAAAGCTTTGAATAAAGCTGCGCAAAAAGACATTTTCGGTGGTTTAGAAAAACTTAGACGCCCTGATTTTTGTGACAACCAAGTAACTGAAATACCTAGAAAAGAATGTCTATGTAGGTACTTCAACATCTCTTGTGAAGATTTTTAACAAAAGAAATTTCAACATAACGAACAGTGGAGGTAACTTCACTGTTCTAATTAAATATCAAGAGTGAAAAAATTTCCAAATTACAAACAAACAGAAGCCAAAGATTGTGGTCCTACCTGTATAAAAATCATAGCCAAACACTATGGTAAAACTATTAACACACAGCAATTACGAAGCTTAAGTGAAACCACTCGTGAAGGTAGTAGTTTACTTGGTTTAAGTGATGCTGTAGAGTCTATGGGGTTTAAATCGCTGGGTATTAAACTATCTTTTAATAAACTTAAAGAAGCGCCTCTTCCATGTATACTTCATTGGAATAAAAATCATTATGTAGTTCTTTATAAAATAAAAAAGGATACTGTTTATATTTCTGATCCTGCACACGGGCTCATCACTTTTACTAAAAAAGAATTTATTCAATCTTGGATTGGTAACAAT